>CALULN010000001.1 GCA_944321505.1 Candidatus Methanomethylophilaceae archaeon
CAACGGTTATTGTTGAAGAAAACGGCTCCGTGACTGTCGTGGCAAGCGAAGCACCCGAAGGCAAAGAGTTCAAAGGCTGGAGCATTGACGGCGGCGAAACAATAATCAGCGCAGAAGCGGCTTATACGTTTACCGCAAGCGAAGATACGGTCCTGACCGCAGTCTTTGCAGACAAACAGAGCGACGTCAAGCCCGGCGGCGAGCCGTCGGGAGGCGGTTCCGACCTCCTGCTGTACGTCGGCATAGCCGTCGTCGTCATCGCCCTGCTGGGAGCCGCGCTGTTCATCAGAGGGCGCATGTGAAACCGGTTACTGCCGGGCGCCGGCCCGGCATATCCTTTCTCCACGCGATGCGTGAGCTATAAAGGGGCGCTGCGCAATCCCGCCGTCATGACAGACCACGTGTGCGACGCCGCAGGATGCCAGGCGCCTGCGGAGAGATCGCTGAACATCAAGAAGGTGGCGCCCACCGGCATGGAGCTGAAGGATCCGGATGCCAGACAGGTCCATCTCTGCAAGGAGCACTATCGCTCCTGGAAGAAGATGGCCAAGGACGCCATCCCCGACTACCTCGGGAACTGACATGCTCGGGCTCACCTTCCTGGGCACATCCGCAGGTGTACCGTCCCGCGACCGCACCATGTCCTGCGTGGCGGTGAAGCAGGGGAAGGCGGTGACCCTCTTCGACTGCGCCGAGGGCACCCAGCGGCAGCTGATGGTGTCCAGGCTGTCGTTCATGAAAGTGGGGGCCATATTCATCTCCCATCTGCACGGGGACCATATGCTGGGTCTCCCCGGCCTGCTGCAGACCATGGGCATGAGCGGGAGAAAGGATCCGCTGATCGTGTGCGGCCCGGAGGGCCTCGTCTCGGCGCTGGATTCCATGATGAGGGCCTGCGACGGCACCCTGGAGTACGACTGCACGGTGACCGAGCTGGGGGACGGGGATTCCGTACGTCTGCCGTCGGCGACGGTGACCGCCTTCGCCACCGACCACGGCGTGCCGTCACTGGGGTACGTGTACAGGGAGGACGACGGCCCGGGCAGGTTCGACAGAGCCAGGGCGGTGGAGCTGGGCATAAGGCCGGGCCCGGATTTCACCAGGCTGCAGAACGGGGAGGCCGTCAACGGCGTGGAACCTTCTATGGTCATCGGGCCCCCGAGGAAAGGCATGAGCATCGTCTACACCGGCGACACCCTCCCCGGCGGGAGGGTGGCGGAGATGTCCGTCGGTGCGGACGTCCTGATCCACGAGTCAACCTACGGTCCCGACGAGGCGGAGCTCGCACCCAAGTACTTCCATTCAACCTGCATGGACGCCGCCCGCACCGCCGCGGAGTGCGGCGTCAGATATCTCTTCCTGACCCATTTCAGCAACCGCTACGACGACGTCTCGGTGCTGGAGGCGGCTGCAAGAGAGGTGTTCCCGGAGACCCGGGCCGCCAACGACCTGGATTCCTACGAGATCTCTGAGAAAGGGCTCACACAAGTTTGAGCATGTCCGCGCTGGTGACCAGGCCCACGATCTTCCCCTTCCTGGTCACCAGGACGGCATCCGCCGTTGCGAGCATGGACGACAGCGCCCCCATGGACGCGCTCTCCGACACCGTCGGGAAGGACTCGTCCATTATCTCGGACACCCTGACCCTGCCTATCTGGTCCATGGTCCTGCCGCTGCGGATGTGCTCGAAGATGGTCCTCTCGGATATGCTGCCCACCGGAGAATCGCCTCTGAGAACGGGGATCTGGGACACGCCGGTGCGCTTGAGGAGGTCGGCCACCTCGTGGACGGGCGCGTCCTCCTGCACCGAGATGATGTCGGTGGTGGCTATCTCCATTATGCTGATCCCCCGGTCCTTCTCTGACATGGCCTCCAGGGTCTCGAACAGCCTGACCACGGTGTCGTATCCGGCGGAGATCCGGCCGGTCTCGATCTTGGTGATGGTGCTCTGGCTCACTCCGGATGCGGCGGCGAGCTCCGACTGGGTGATGCCCAGCATCAGCCTTCTCTTCCGGATCTCGGTGGCGGGAGGGAACCTCATCGGCTCTGCATCTGATATTCATATATGAATAATTTACTCAACGCCCTTTATTTACATGAAGAAGTTGTTACACTCCCATCCAACCCGTACAGGTTAATTAGAAGGGAGTCAGCACTATGGCAGCACCCAAGAACATCTACGTGGAGAACATCCACGACCTACCTACGCCCCGCGGAAAGATCGAGCTTGTGGAGAGGAAGGGTATCGGGCATCCCGATTCCGTCGCCGACGCCCTCGCCGAGTCCGTCTCCAGGGCCCTCTGCAAGATGTACCTGAAGGAGTTCGGCACCGTCCTCCACCACAACACCGACGAGACGCAGATTGCCGCCGGCAGGTCCGCTCCCAGGTTCGGCGGGGGCACCATCGTCGACCCCACCTACATACTCCTCGTCGGACGCGCCACCACCGAGGTCACCCAGGACAACGTCCTCAAGGAGCTGCCCTGCAAACCCGTCGCCCTGAAGGCCGCCCACGAGTACATCAAGAAGACGTTCCCCAACGTGGACCCCGACTCCGACATCATCCTGGATGCCAGGCTCGGCATGGGGTCCGACGATCTGAGAGGAGTGTATCAGACCTCCAAGGTGCTGGCCAACGACACCTCCTTCGGAGTCGGGTACGCGCCCTACTCCATCACCGACAGGCTGGTCCTGAAGACCGAGGAGATGATCAACAGCCCCAAGTTCAAGAAGATCCTGCCGGAGACCGGTCAGGACGTCAAGGTCATGGGCTCCCGTGTGGGCAAGGACCTGACCATGACCATCGCCTGCGCCATGGTGGACAGGTACATCGACGACGCCGGGCACTACGCCTCCGCCATGGAGCAGCTCTACGAGAAGGTCAACGAGAACGCCCTGAACATCATCGACAAGTCCGGAGAGGACATCAACTTCAAGCTGGAGCTCAACACCGGCGACGACTACGCCAGGGGAGTCTACTACCTCACCGTCACCGGCCTGTCCCAGGAGATGGGCGACGACGGGTCCGTGGGACGCGGGAACAGGTGCAACGGCCTGATCACCCCCTACCGCCCCATGTCCATGGAGGCCACCTCCGGTAAGAACCCCATCACCCACATCGGGAAGATCTACAATGTCATGTCCAGGCTCATCGCCCAGGACATCGCCGACAAGATCTCCGCCGACGTGGAGGTCAAGGTCAGGATCCTCTCCCAGATCGGGAAGCCCGTGTCCGAGCCTCTGAACTGCAGCGTGCAGCTGGTCAGCATGACCGAGAGGGAGTCCGCCCTCAAGAGGTGGAAGTCCGAGGCCGAGTCCATCGCCTACGACTGGCTGGACAACGTCGACAAGATCACCAAGCTCATCATCGACGGGAAGGTCAGGACCTTCTGAGCCATGAGGATCATCGACGTGCCCCAGTACGGGCCGATGTTCAGGTTCACCGATGCGAACGTCTACTGGACGCTCCACATCCTCTCCGACGGCAGGAGGGTGGGCAGGAAGCGCCTCGCCGAGTCCGTGGGGGTCGGCGAGGGCAGTATGCGCCGCATCCTCAAGACCCTGGAGGAGTGGGAGATGGTGCAGATCAAGCAGACCGGCATCACCATCACCCGCGCCGGCCTCGCCTTCCTGGCGGAGGTCCCGGTTAAGGTGATCGACGTGGACCTGGGGGACATGGCCCTGGGCGACTGCGTCCAGGCGATCCTCGTCAAGGGCGTGGCGGACAAGGTCCAGAACGGCATGCAGCAGAGGGACGCCGGCGTCCGCGCCGGCGCCCTGGGCTGCACCACCCTGCTGATACGGGACGGGGCGCTGATGATGCCGCCTGACTGGAACATCGATCAGCACAACCCCGCCTTGGCGCAGGACATCAGGGAGAAATCCGGCATCACCGAGGACGACATCATCATCGTCGGCAGCGCCAATGACCGGGAGGCGGCGGTCAACGCCGCCCTCACGGCGGCCTTCGAGCTGTTCTAGATGGACCATCTGTTCAACATATCCGTCTTCCACAGTCCCGAGGACCTCCGTTCGGTGATGGGGTTCAGAGGGGGCCTGGCGGCCATGGGGGCCGACGGGCTGGAGCTGCAGACCGGCTTCACCGACCCTCCGAGTCACTTGGAGCCTTTGACGACATCGGTGCATCTCCCCTATGCGGTGGACTGGTTCGGACCGTGGTCCGGGAGGCGCCCGGTCGATGAGGGCCTGATGGGCGACGACCTCAGGTTCAGGAGCTACGGCGCCGACAGGGACGGCATAGCGGAGGCGGTCAGGCTATCCATGGACTGCGCCCGCAGGATGGATCCCGTGTTCGGCGTCATGCACGCCGGCTGCGGCAGCCTGGACGAGCTCCTGTGTACAGACTACAGCTACGGATGCCGCGAGGTGCTGGAGGCGTTCTGCGATTTGATGAACGAGGCCGTCTCCGCATATCCCGGAGGCGAGCCCCCCTTCACCCTCGCCTTCGAGAACACCTGGTGGCCCGGGTTCCGCGCCTTGGACGGCGAGGGGTTCAGGCTGATGGCGGACAGGCTGGAGTTCGACGACTGGGCTCTGTGCATAGACACCGGCCACATGCTGGTGTCCGCAGGGGGCGCTCCGTCGGAGGAGGAGTCGCTGGAAATCCTGAACGCATGCGTGGACAGCTATCCGCAGGACATGCTCGACCGCATAGTGTCGGTCCATCTCCACACCGGCGCCACCGCCGGGGCCAGGAAGAGCGGCGCCCTGTCCCGGGATGAGTGCGGCTCCATCCCGATCCAGGAGAGGATAGCCAGAGCGTACCGCTATCTGGGCCTCATAGATCCCCACAGGCCCTTCGCCACCAAGGGGGCAGCCGATCTCGTGTCCAGGATGTCCCCGGACTGCGTGGTCCACGAGATGGGCGCCGTCGATATCGCCGACCACATAAGGGACCACATATGCCAGCGCTCACTTTTCGGTCTTCCTGGGAACTTTTATTAATCGCGTTTCGATAACCCAACGGGAGGGAACTCATGGAGAAAGGAAATCTCGCCGACGCGCTCATGCTGGTCGTCCTGGTCGTCCTCGGCCTGGTGGCCGTCCTGGTGGCGGTGCTGGTCCTCAGCCTGATCTTCGGATTCGCCGTCGACCATGTTGGCAACGGTGCCCTGGTCATCGACGCAGTGGCCATCGTCATCGCCGGCGGGCTGATCGCCGCCGCGGTGTACGCCAAGAAGAAGGCCTAGATCAAACCCCTTGCGATCTCTATCGCATCCATGCACAGCCGCGGGCACAGGTTCTCGAACAGCCCGTCGGCGTACGCTTTCGTATTGCCCTCGTTCTCGCGGATGTCCAGGCCCATAAGCTCCGGGCAGGTGAATCCTCCGTTGCGTCTGCAGAACTCGGAGATGAACTGCTCCCTCTTGATGACGCAGAGCCCTTTCGCGGAGTAGTCGGGCTCGACGGTGCCGTATCTCCAGCCGATGACGGCCAGGCCGCCGACGATGGCCCCGCAGACGGCGCCTCTGAACATGCCCATGCCGAGGCAGGAGGCGCTCCTCATGACCGCTTCGAAATCGTCCCCCAGCTCGTCCCTGAATGCCCCCACGACGCACTGGGTGCAGTCGAACCCTCTGTCGAACAGCCCAGCGATCTCCTCCCTGTCCATGGGCATCGGGATGCGTTGCGCCTATTTCGGGGCTTCGAGCCATCCCGGCTGTGCGGGCGGGACAGATATTAAATAGGGATTCAACATCGGGGCCTCCAAGAGGTAAACACCATGGCACGCTTCAAAGAGGCAGAGAGCAGGCTTCTGGACAAGACCGTCTGCATGAACTGCTCCGCCACCAACCCGAAGAACGCGACCAAGTGCCGCAAGTGCGGGTACAGCAACCTCAGGCCCAAGGCGAAGGAGAGCAGGAAGCAGTAAGCGTCCTCCCCCGTCGAGCGGAGCCTGTGGATAAACCGACCCGGCCGGCGCGGCGCCGCAGCGGCGCACGTCCCGCTGGGCGTCACCCACCGGTTTCCCCCGGCCGACGTCATCTAATTATTATAGGTGGGCCATCTACCCAGCACCCAACGTTTCCGGCAGGGTTCCAATGAAGGTCCTCATCGTCGACGACAATTCAGCCATCAGGGAGATCATAGCGGAGATTCTCACCGTCGACGGCTGCGAGATAAGGCACGCCGCGGACACCGCCGCGGCGGAGAAGGAGATCGAGGGATTCAGACCCGACGTCACCATCCTGGACTCCACCATCGGCGGCAGGAGCACCCTGGATTTCGCCAACGGCCTCGACCGCGACTGCGGCACCAAGATCATACTCATCGTCAGCGGGAAGGATTCCATTCCCAGGGACAACCCGCTCATAATAGGCGCCATCAGGAAGCCCTTCAGGAGCTCCGAGATCCTGGAGGCGGTCCGCGGGCAGCGGGACGACATGGCGCAGGAGGAGCAGCCCTCATCGAAGAAGGAGCGCTCCAGGTTCAGGTTCTTCTCCTTCGGGAGGCAGAAGGAGCAGGACGAGCCGGAGGATTCCGAGGACAACGCCATCCGCTTCGGCCACTCGTACCTGGTCCTGGAGGACTCCCCGTCCGAGGTCTACGCCGTGGCCCAGCAGTTCACCACCCAGAGCTGCGACATCCTGTTCCTGACCACCGACCGCCCCAAGGCCGTCAGGGACCGTATCGACTACAAGGAGATGGACGTCATCGGGATCTCCCCTAGGCCCAGGGACGAATACGTGGAGATCACGCACCTGGGCACGATGATGGCGAAGGCCCTGGAGTACGCGGGCAGCAAGGTGCGCCCGGTGGTTGTGATCGACGACCTCAGCCGCATCATCGAATCCAACAACATCAACCTGGCGCTGACCATGGTGCATCAGATAGTCACCAGCGTCGACAGCCGCTTCTCGCTGGTGGTCTCCGTGAGGGAGTCGCTGCTCACCGAGAAGGACAAGGGCCTGCTGATGAAGCGCCTGGAGCTCTACCGGCCTGCCGAGGCCGCCCCCGATGCGCCCGCAGAGGGGACGAACACGGAGTGATGACATGAGTCGCATCGAGAAGGTTTGGGCAAGGGAGGTCCTCGATTCCAGAGGCAACCCCACCGTGGAGGCGGAGATCACCGTCTCCGGACACAGGATAACCGCCATAGCGCCCTCCGGCGCATCCACCGGGTCGTGGGAGGCCCACGAGCTCAGGGACGGCGGCCGGCGCTACGGCGGCAAAGGCGTCCTGAAGGCTGTGGAGAACGTCAGGACCGCCATCGCGGATGCGATCACCGGCATGGACCCCGCCGACCAGAAGGCGGTGGACGCCGCGATGATCGAGGCCGACGGCACGCCCAACAAGAGCAACCTCGGCGCCAACGCCATCATCGCCACATCCCTGGCGGTCGCCAAGGCCGGCGCGTTCTGCGAGCATGTGCCCCTGTACAAGCACATAGGCTCCGACGGCGTCACCCTGCCGGTGCCCATGCTCAACATCATCAACGGAGGCAAGCACGCCGGTGGCAACCTGAAGATCCAGGAGTTCATGATTATACCCGCGGGAGCCCCCAGCTTCTCCGAGTGCCTGAGGATGTCCTCCGAGGTGTACATGTCCCTCAAGTCCATGCTGAAGAAGAAGTACGGCGTGGGCGCCATCAACCTCGGGGACGAGGGCGGCTTCGCGCCTCCTCTGGACACCGCCGCCGAGGCCATGGAGACCATCGTGTCCGCCGTGTCCGATGCCGGGTACACCCCGGGGAAGGACGTGTTCCTCGCTCTGGACGCCGCCTCCAGCGAGTTCTACTCCGACGGCGTCTACGAGGTGGACGGCATGAGGCTGTCCGCCGGGGAGCTGGCGGACCATTACGTCTCGCTGACGAAGCAGTTCCCGCTGATCAGCATCGAGGACCCGTTCTTCGAGGACGACTTCGAGTCCACCGCGCAGCTGACGAAGAAGGTCAGCGGGGTGCAGATCGTGGGGGACGACCTTTTCGTCACCAACACCTCCAGGCTGGAGAAGGGCATATCCTGCGGCGCGGCCAACGCACTGCTGCTGAAGGTCAACCAGATCGGGACGGTCACCGAGGCCGGCAACGCGGCGGAGATGAGTTTCGCCAACGGCTACAACGTGGTGGTGTCCCACCGCTCCGGGGAGTCAGAGGACGTGTCCATCGCCGACCTCTCCGTGGGATGGGGCTCCGGGCAGATCAAGACCGGAGCGCCGGCCAGGGGCGAGCGCACCGCCAAGTACAACAGGCTCCTCAGGATCGAGGAGGCCCTGGGGTCAGACGCGGTCTTCCCCGGAGTAAAGGCCTTCAGGAGATAAACCGGCCGGCTGCGGCCGGCTTCAACCATTTTCCCTCTTCATTTATCCGATGCGAGCGGGCGGTTCCGCAGCTACAGGTGCGGCCCGGTGACGGTTCCCGGACCCTGGTTTTCAACATCTGTTAAACTGTAGCCCGAGGGGTTTACCGATACCCCTCCGTTTCCTGTGGAAACCCTTTCTCGGGGGTGCTCCGGAAGCCTATTTATACGTCCGGAATCCAGCATATATAGAAATAGACCTATGTGCTATCCAATGCATTAAAATATGCATTGATGTACGATTTCCGATGGAAAAATCCCTATTTATAGGGGTTTTTCATCACATTTCCAGCGTTAAAACGGCGTTGATACGTATCTTTATATGCTATCTTCACATGGTGAGGGAGGCCGGCGGCGGAGGGCTGAAACCTCGTCTAGAGGGGTCTGCGCCGCACGAACTGCAAAGGGGAGAGAGATGGAGTTCGACAGCAACGCAGACATGTCCATGTCCCGCATCGCACGCATCGATCCGGATTGCGAGGGGCTCATGCGCAAGGTCTACTGCGGATGCGGTCGCATCCTCGATCTGGACTGCGGTTACATGAGCAGGCGCCTGTCCCTCAACAAGGACCTTGAGTGCCCCGTGTGCCGCAACGCCCGCATCTCCAGGGAGATAGACGAGCTGAATGCCCTCTACTCTCCGGAAGAGGCTGACGATTGGCTCTGCTGAGCGTATACCGTTTATAACGTCCTATCCGATTACCCCGCATGCGCCTTCTCGTGGTGTCCGGGATGCTTGGTTCCGGCAAGACCTCTCTGATCCTCAGGCTTCTGGACGGATTCTTCCCGCAGGGGATGAAGGTCGCCGTCATCGAGAACGAGTTCGGCGAGCTGGGCGTGGACACCGAGGTCCTGGAGCGCAGCGGCATGCCCGTCAGGGACCTGAGGGGCGGATGCATCTGCTGCACACTGGCCGGCGGCCTGGCGGAAACACTGCGCAACCTGTCGGCATCGTATTCCCCCGACATCGTGGTGGTGGAGCCCACGGGCATCGCGGATCCGTCAGTGGTCCTGAGGTCCGTGCAGGACGTGGACGGCGTCCATGTCGATCGCGCAGATGTCCTGGTGCTGATCGACTGCGAGAGGTTCCTGAAGGTCCGCAGGATGTTCGAGCGCCCTCTGAGAAACCAGCTCTCGGTGGCCGCCGCGGTGCTGCTGAACAAGACGGACACCATCCCCGCCGAGGACATCGATTCCGTGGAAGACGGAGTCAGGGGCATGGGCTATGCCGGTCCGGTGCTGCGCATCCGTGCCGACACAGGGGACGGGATGGAACGCCTCGGGGAGGTCATCCTGTGACCTCCGATGCCGATCCGATCCCCACGGTTGTGGCGGCTGCTGTCCGCGGGCACGTGGGCCTTCCGGCTGACGATGCCTGCAGTCTCCTCTCCGATATGCTGTCGCGCATCTCGGTGAGGTGCGGGATGATAGGGGTGATCGGGCACAACAAGGCCAACTTCCGCTGCGGCGGCGACCTCCTGTCCATAAGCTGCACCACCGAGGACGGCAACGTCCGTTCGAAGGTCCGCTTCGGGAAGGACGTCGGAGACGTCGACGGGGTCGTCGATGTCATCGTATACTCGGCAGGATACGACGAGCTGAGGCGCATAGTGGAGGAGGAGGCGACGGCATCGGGGCTGCACGCGGAGTTCGCGGAGCGGTCCGGCTGCCACGATCCTGATTGCCACGACCCGCACTGCTGCGGGCATCATCACGAGAGGTGACGCGCATGGATTTCACAGAGCTTGCAAGGAAGAGGTACTCGGTCAGGGACTACAGCGGCGAACCGGTCTCCGACGGCGATCTGGACGCCGTCATAGGGGTGGGGATGCTGGCCCCCACCGGGAAGAACATCCAGCCCCAGAGGGTGTACGTCATAAGGAGCCCGGAGGGCATAGCCAAGGCCCGCAGCCTGACGAGGATGGCCTTCAACGCCCCCGTCGTGCTGATGGTCTCCTACAAGAAGGACGAGGCATGGGTCTGCCCCTTTGACGGTCACTGCATCGGCGAGACGGATGTGGCCATCGTATCCACCCACATGATGCTCAAGGCTGCGGAGCTGGGGCTGGGCACCTGCTGGATTGGGTGTTTCGACGCAGCGGCCTTCGCGGAGGCCTTCGGCGTGCCTGATGACGAGAAGGTGGTCCACCTGATGACCCTGGGCCATCCGTCGGAGAAGGCTGAGCCCTCTCCCATGCATTATGCGTCCAAGGCCCCTTCCGACGTGGTCAGGTACCTCTGATCACTCCGGGGCCTTGCGCTTCCTGCTGTCGCAGGACATGTTGATGCATTCGCGGTGGCTGCCCATGGCGATCACGGGAGCGCCGCAGACCTCGCATGCCTCCCCCGTGGGGGTCACGGTCCCTTTGGGCCTGAGCGGGTAGGTCTGGTTGCAGTTGGGCCAGTTGGAGCATCCGGCGAAGCGCTTGCCCGCCTTGGAGTAGAGGATGCGTATCCTGCCCTCCTTGCAGGTGGGGCAGAGGCCCAGGTCGGTCCTGGCGGTGTTGCTGGGGCACTTCGGGTCTATGCACTGGACCTGCGGAGGGTTCCCCTTCCTGATGATCCTGAGCTGCGGCAGCCCGCAGACCTCGCACTTGGTGTCCACGGTCTGCACCATGGCGCCCCTCGGCATCGGATAGGCGCAGGTGCACTCGGGGTACCCGTCGCAGCCGATGAAGTTGCCGTTCTTGGACTTCTTTATGGACATGTTGCTGCCGCACTTGGGGCAGATGCCGATGTGCTGCTGCGCATGCAGCGCCTCACGGATCTCCTTGCCTATGGCATCGCTCTGCTCGGAGATCTGCTCGGCCGCGTCATGAAGCATCTTCTGCGATTCGGAGACGACGCCCTCCAGGGTGCGCTCCCCGCTGCTGATCTTGAGCATGTCCTCTTCGAGCCTGGCGGTCATGGCGGGCTCGGCGATGCCGCCGCCGTGCTTCTCCAGGGATCTGGTCAGCGCTATGCCGCTGGCGGTGGGGATCATGTGGTTGCCCTGGACGTAGTTCCTGGAGTACAGCTTGCTGATGATGTCGTGCCTGGTGGACTTGGTACCCAGACTGAGGCGGTCCATCTCCTGGACCAGGGAGCCCTGGTTGTAGCGGTACGGGGGCTTGGTCTCCTCCGCCGCCATGGTCATGGACCTGATGTCTATGGGGGAGCCCACTTCCAGCTTCGGTATGTGCACGTCGCGGGAGGGCATGTACTTCTTCCAGTACCTCTTCCAGCCCTCCTCCACGGTCTTGTGGCCGGTCGCCTTGAAGACCTCCCCGGCGACATCCACCTCCACCTCGGAGACCTCGGCCTTGGCGGTGGGGGCGACGGTGGCCAGGAACCTCCTGGCGATGAGCTCGTAGAGCTTCCACTTGTCCCCTTTGAGCTTCTCGGAGGTGGCTCCCGACGTGGGGTATATGGGCGGATGGTCGGTGGTCCTCCTCTTCCCGCGGGACGGGAAGATGGTCTTCTGGGCCAGGACCTCCTCCGCCTCCTTCCTCAGGTCGGACTCCTTCAGCTTCTCCAGGACGCTCCTGAGGTTGAGGCTCTTGGGGTACTCGGTGTTCTCGGTACGGGGGTAGGATATGTACCCTCCGGTGTAGAGGTCCTCCGCCAGCTTCATGGCCGTCGCCGGCGGGATGCCGATCTTGTTGGCCTCCACCTGCATCTGCGTCGTGTCGAACGGCGGCGGGCGGAACTCCTCCTTCTCGGAGACCTCGTACTTGGTCACCGTGCCCTTCCCGGCGCACTCGCATCTGGCGTAGACCGCGTCGGCCTCCTCCTTCTTCCAGAAGGGGTTGGATGCATGGTTCCCTTCGAAGGCCAGCATGCCGAACCTCCCGATGACCTTCCAATAAGGGACGGGGACGAACCTCTCGATCTCCTCATGGCGGTCCACCAGCAGCTTCAGGGTCGGGCTCTGGACCCTGCCGACGGACATGAAGTTCTTGCCCACCTGGCCGGAGGACAGGGAGATGAGGCGGGTGAGCACGGCTCCCCAGGAGAGGTCGATGATCTGCCTGGCCTCGGCGGCGTCCGCCAGCCTGGCGTCGGGGAGGGTGAGGGCTTCGAATGCCCCTTCGACCTCCGCCTTGGTGAGGGCGCTGAACCTGGCCCTCTTGACCTTGGACATGTCCGCCTCGGCGGAGCGCACGGTCTCCATGCCGATGAGCTCCCCTTCCCTGTCGAAGTCGGTGGCGATGACGATCTCGTCCGCCTCCTTCATCAGCTGGCGGATGGCGTTGAGGATGCTCTTGACCTTCACGGTCTTCACCTGGGGCGCGTAGACCAGGTCCACCGGGGAGCTGGCGCTCCAGTCGTTGTACTCGGAGGGGTAGTCCAGCTCGATGATGTGGCCCCTCAGGCTCACCACGTCGTACTCGTCGCCGCTGTGGGTGAAGGAGAGGACCCTGACCCCGTTGACCGTTTTGGATGCGGGTGCGCCCTCCGACAGGATGGTGGCAATCCTCCTGGCGGCGTTGGCCTTCTCCGTGATAACAAGCTTCCTCATCGTCCCGCCATCCTCCTGCCCTCTATTAATAATTAGTATAGGCAGGAGGTGGTAAATAGGCGCAGGGCGTGCCTCCGGGCATGGCAGCAGACGCCCTACAGGCTCTGGATTCCGCGGTCCGCAGGCTGGTGTCCGGGAAGGATGTGGTTGTGGCGTTCTCTGGCGGCATCGACAGCTGCCTGGTCGCCGCCCTGTCGTTCGGGCATGCTTCGGATGCGAGTCTTCGCGTCTCGGGTTTCGAAGGCTGCCATGACATCGGATCCGCCGCATCCGCCGCGGAGGCGATGGGATGGGACCTCGGCATCGTGCCCATGGACGACGGCTCCGTGCTGAGGCTCGCCGGGACGATGGTGCGGGAACTCGGGATCGACGATCCGGTCACTGTGTCCTTCGAGCTGCCGCTGGCTCATGTTATGGAGGCCTGCGGCGGAGGATACATCGTCACCGGGCAGGGGGCGGACGAAGCCTTCGCCGGGTACGCCCGCTACGAGGGCATGGATCTGGAGACGTTCATCGCCGCCAGGGCGGAGGATCTCCGCAGGCTCCGCTCCACGGCGGAGGCGGAGGACAGGATGGCGGAGCTCTTCGGATGCACCGTCCTGCGCCCGTTCATGGATCCGGATGTCATCGGTTATGCCGAATCCCTGGGGCCAGAGGGCCTGATGCCCCGCGACGGTGAGCGGAAGCACGCTCTGAGGGAGGCGGCCCGTCAGGTGTGCTCCGTGGCGGCCGCCAGGCCGAAGAAGGCGGCCCAGTACGGGTCCGGGGCGATGGCGTCCCTGCGGAGGGTCGCCGGCTCGCGCGGCCTTTCCGTAGGAGAGCTTATTACGGACCTCGGGGATGGCGCACGACGTGACCGACTTCGTCAAGGAGGATGTCGTCGCATGGCTGAGGAACCTGGCGACGCACGGCGTCAGGCTGGAGCTGAAGAACATCACCGAGCTGCTGGACCGCATCGGCAATCCGCAGCTCTCCTTCAGGACCGTCCATGTGGCGGGCTCCGACGGGAAGGGGTCCACCAGTGCGATGATCGCCTCCGCGCTGCGGGAGTCGGGATACCGCACCGGATTGTACACATCTCCGCACATCATCGACCTCAACGAGCGCATCAACGTCGACGGGGAGAACATCTCCGACTATGAGCTACTCATTCTGGCACACGAGGTCATGATCGTCGTCGAGTGCATGAACATGGAGGGGTTCGACTGCACGTTCTTCGAGGCGGTCACCGCCCTAGCGTTCCTGTACTTCCGCAAGAGGGGGGTGGACTTCGCCGTCATCGAGGTGGGAATGGGAGGGCGCTTCGACGCCACCAACGTCCTCGCACCCGATGTGACGGTAATCACCAATATCAGCAGGGAGCACACCAAGTACCTGGGCAACACCATCCGCGAGATCGCCTTCGAGAAGGCCGGCATCATCAAGCCCGGCACCCCCTGCGTCACCTGCAACACCGGCGACGCCCTGGAGGTCATATCCGAGGTGGCGGCGGAGCGCGGAGCGCCTCTGGTGAGGATCGGCGAGGCCGAGATGGTCTCCATGGACGAGGACGGCTCCTTCGGCACGTACATGGGCACCAGGTACCGCATAGGCATCCCCGGGTCGTATCAGATATCCAACGCCGCCATGGCGATCGAGGCCCTGAGGCTGATACCGGACGCGGACATCCCCGAGAGCGCCATCGCCGCCGGACTGGAGAAGGTCCGCTGGCCGGCCAGGATGGAGAAGGTGGGCGGGATGCCGCTGATCATCGACGTCACCCACACCTCCGCGGGCATGAAGGTACTCAAGCATGACATACTGGCTCTCTATGGGAGGGTGGTCACCGTCTTCGGCATCCTGGACGACAAGGACCTCTGCGGCATGGCCGCATCTGTGAGCGAGATGTCCGACAAGGTGTTCGTGGCGGCGCCCGCCACCGAGAGGGCGCTGGACCCGGCGGAGCTGCTCAGGGGCACCGGGATAATCTGCGACGACGTCACCCCCGCAGCCTCCGTGGAGGAGGCCATAGACATGGCCATGGCGGTCAGAGGGGACCGCATGGTCCTGGTGACAGGTTCGTTCAGGATGGCGGAGGCGGCAGTCAGATGGCTGAGAAGGACATCTGCGTGATGCTGGACCGCATGTCCGAGGAGTACAACCGCGGATGCTATCCCGGCAGGAACTCCGAGGGCCTGAACCCCGAGTGGGAGCCGGATCCGTTCCACGTTCTGATAGCGACGATACTGTCCCAGCGCACCAAGGACGACAACACCAGGAAGGCCTCCGACAACCTGTTCCGCAGATACGATTCCATCGACGCGGTGGCGGACGCCCCCGAGGACGAGGTGGCGGAGCTGATACGCCCCGCAGGGTTCCCGAAGCAGAAGGCGAAAGGGATAATCGGCTGCTGCAGGGAGATTCGCGACAGGTACGGCGGCAGGGTCCCGGAGGAGACCGAGGAGCTGCTCACGCTGCCCATGGTGGGCCGCAAGACCGCCGCCTGCGTCAGGTCATACGCCATGGGGATACCGTCGGTCTGCGTGGACACCCACGTCCACAGGATCGCCAACCTCATGGGGCTGGTGAGCACCCGGGATCCGGAGGAGACCGAGTACGCCCTGATGGACATCACGCCCAGGGAGAGGTGGAGCGACATAAACCGCTACTTCGTCCGCCACGGGCAGGTCGTCTGCATCCCGAACCACATGCGCTGCGACCGCTGCATGGTGGCCGACATGTGCGACCACGCCGCCGGCCAGCGCTGATGCTTTTTTAACGGCGATACGCAATGCGCCGTCATGCACGAAGTGGCGGTGGTTTCCAACATAGTGGATGCCGTCCTGAGGAAGCTGGACGAGTACCCCGATGCGGAGGTCGAGTCCGTCAACCTTATCATCGGCGACCTGACCAGCCTCGGGTTCGAGCAGCTGGAGTTCGCCTACGGCATCGTCACCAGGGGGACCCGTCTCGAGGGCACGAAGGTGACCATCGAGAGGGAGGAGGTCCGCGTCAGATGCCGTTCGTGCGGATACGAGGGCCCCGCGGGGTCCTTCGGAGAGGATTATCTTGATCACACGGTGCCCATCCTCGCCTGTCCGGAGTGCGGAGGGGATGTGGACGTGACTGCGGGCCAGGCCTGCGGCGTCAGGGACATAGAGATACGGGAGGCTGAATGATGTACAAGCTGAGGGATGAGGCCACTGCGAGCAGGATCCTGTCGAGGATCAGGGACATGGGCATGGAGGATGTCAAGTTCATGCACGTCTGCGGGACCCATCAGGACACCATGGTCCGCTTCGGCCTGGATGCGATGCTCAGGGACGTGGGCGTGGAGATCAAGCAGGGGCCGGGATGCCCGGTCTGCGTCACCACCAGCAGGGAGGTGGCGGATGCCATAACCCTCGCCAGGAACGGCGTCACCGTCTGCGCCTTCGGCGACATGATGAAGGTCCCCACCACCATCGGCTCCCTGAACGACGCCAAGGCCGACGGGGCCGACGTGAGGATCGTCTACTCCATCGAGGACGCCGTCAGGATGGCCGGAGAGCAGGAGAAGCCCCTGACGTTCGTGGCGGTGGGGTTCGAGACCACCGCCCCGTCGACCTGCGTGCCCCTCTCAAAGGGCGTGCCGGACAACTTCAGCGTCTACAGCTGCCACCGCATCTGCCCGCCCATACTGCAGACCCTCCTGGATCTGGGTGAGAGCAGGGTGCAGGGGTTCATAGAGCCGGGCCATGTGGCGGTGATCACCGGCACCCATATCTTCGAGCCGCTGGCCGAGAAGTACCACCTGCCCCAGGTGGTGGCCGGGTTCGAGCCTTTGGACATGCTGATGGCGGTCTACATGCTCTGCAGGCAGCTGAAGGAGGGCAGGGCGGAGGTGGAGAACGAGTACACCCGCCTGGTGAAGCCCGACGGCAACCCCAGGGCGAGGAGGCTGATGGATGATACGTTCATACCGGTGGACAGGGCCTGGCGCGGGTTCCCCGTGATACCCAAGAGCGCGCTGGCACTGAAGCCGGAGTTCGAGGCCCACGATGCCACCAAGGTCCACGAGGACATCCTGTCGAAGACGCCGGATGTGGAGGAGGAGGCCAAGGGGTGCAGGTGCGGAGACGTTCTCAGAGGACTCATCTCGTCGGAGGAGTGCCCCATGTTCGGCACCGCCTGCAGGCCAACGTCCCCCAAGGGCCCCTGCATGGTCTCCGCCGAGGGCGGATGCAACATCGCCTTCCGCTTCTCCGGGAGGAGATGATTTGTCCGACATACCGGTCCTCAACGGCGTCCGCGGCCCGGAGCCGGTGGAGTACGTCCCCCAGAGGAAGCAGGTGCTGGTGATAACCAACGATTCCACCGTGTTCCTGACGGACAGGTGGGTCAGCGCCTACGAGATGTTCGGCGGCAGGGTCACCGAGGTGAAGAACCTGGTGGAGCGTCTGTCCGAGCATGCGCAGGTGTCCTTCGGGATAATCTCCGGGCAGTACGGCTTCGTCCCCGCCAACTACGTGGTGATGAGGTACCCCAACGTCCCCTCCTGCAGGGAGGAGTACCAGGAGGCCCAGGACCGCACCGACTACGCCGGGAAGATAGCCTTCCTCACCCGCGGGTTCTTCGACAGGATCGTGGTGTGCGTCCCCAAGGACATGTTCGCCATCATCCGCGACAGCCTGCCGGACGGGAGGGTGATAGCGGTCACCAGCCCGGAGTTCGAGGATTACTGCGTCGGAAGGGGATGGACGTTCCTGCCCCGCAGCGGGGCCAGGGTGGGCAGCGCCAACGCGGACAGGATCGAAGGGATCGTCAGATCACTCTGACCTCTTCCTCATGCCCCTGATGACCGCCTTGTCGTCATCGCTGACGCGGTACGACTCCACGATCTTCCTCAGGGCCATCTTGTATGTGGCGTCGTCCAGGGGGCAGTCCCTCAGGAACGCCATCGTCTTCTCGGGGTAGGCGACGTAGCAGTACGAGATGGCCCAGGCGACGCCCATCTTTAGGTAGTAGCCGTCGTGCCTCGCCTCTCCGAGCAGGCGGAGGACGGAGTCGATGTGACCGTCGTCAAGATACTGCATCATCCCCACGGCGGCGAACCTCATGCCGTACTCGGTGCCGCAGCCGATGTATTCCTCGAGGACGCGCCAGTACGCGTCGCGCTCGTCCGCCTTCGGCTTGTACACGAAGGCGTCGCAGACCGCCCAGTTGTCGATGAGGGGCACGAAGGCGCGGATGCGCTCCATCCTCTCATCCAGGGGCATCGGCGCGTTCATTATCACGCCTCCCACGACGTACCTCTCCTCGACGGAGGGCAGGTCGCCCGCAGAGTCCAGGAACCCGCGCCAATCGCTTCTGACTATGCTCCTGACGATCCTCCTCACAACGGGCGCGCGCACTCCGATGACCGCATCGCACCCGGGTATGAGCTTCCTCTGGAACTCCCTGTACGCCGGGTCGCTCTCCGCCTCCAGGACGGCTCTGAGGTCCATGTGCGGGGATGCCGGGGGAAGTACTTAACCCCGTCATGCATCGTATCGGCGATGATAGTCAGCGCCAGCAGGCGGACGGACATCCCGGCCTTCCACGGGGAGTGGTTCATGAACCGCGTCAGGTCCGGGTACGCCCTTGTGCGCAGCCCGGGGAGGCCCAACATCGTCGACAGGGTGCCGCTGGACGCCGGCAGCGTGGACATGATCGTCTTCAGCTCCAAGGACCCGGGGCCGATGATGGATTCATTCGCGGAGCTGAGGGACACGGGCTACGCCATGTCCTTCCAGATCACCGTGAACCCCTACGGCAGGGACCTGGAGCCGCGGGTGCCGCCGTGGGAGGAGGTCGCCGAGGATGTGAGGGCCCTCTCCCGTCTCGTGGGTCCGGACAGGGTGGTGTGGAGGTACGACCCGGTGGTGTCCACCGAGAGGTACGACGCCGGTTTCCACAGGGAGGCTTTCTCCGCCATCGCATCAGAGCTGAGGGGCAGTGTCCTCCGGTGCAGCTTCAGCTTCCTGTCCGGCTACGGCAAGCTGGCGGAGCACATGGCGTCCGGGAGGCTCGGGAAGCCGTCGGTGGTGGAGCGGGAGGCATTCGTCCGCACCGCATCGTCCATCGCACATGAGAACGGAATGAGGCTTACCTGCTGCTCCGGCTCCGAGGGGATATGCGCCGGAGCGGAGCCCTGCGGATGCATCGACCCGGACAGCATTCGCCGCTGGGGGATCCCATACCGTATGCCGCGTTCGCCGGTGCGCCCGGGGTGCGGGTGCGTGGCCGTGGCCGATGTCGGCATGTACGACACCTGCCTCCACGACTGCATCTACTGCTACGCCAACTCCGCCGACAGGATGCGCAGGGCGTCGAGGCGCTTCGACCCGGAGGCGGAGATGCTCAGCGGACATCTGCGGGAAGGGGACGAGGTCCGCGACGCATCCGACAGGGTGCGCAGGATAACCGACTTCTAGGCTCCTAGTCAATCATTTATACGGACACCCTATCCGTCCGTCTTATGAATGCTAAAGGACTGCTGTGCAGCAGCGCCTTCATGATGAGCCTGGCAGTGGTGGTGTCGCTCATCACCAACGCATCCGGCCTGTTCCCGGGCGGTGCGGGGGAGGTGCTGAACTCCGACACGAGGTCCAACCTCACCGTGTTCTTCCTGGCGGTGATGATGACCATCTCCTTCTCGAGATACTCCTACAAGGACCTGAATCCGCTGAAGAACCCCAGGTCCGTCTGCAGGGCCGTGATCCTCGGCCTGGTGGTTGCCTCCGCCATCCCACTGGTCGGGTTCTTCCTTATGGAGAACACCGAGTACTGCTCCTACGTGGCCGGACTGGTCTTCATCGCGGCCACCCCCTTCGCGGCGTCGGTTCCCGCCCTGTCCTACATCCTCAGGGGGGACATGGAGCACGCCCTCCGCTCCACGATCGTGGTGTACATCCTGTCCCTGCTGTGGATCCCGTTCATCATCTGGTTCTGCATCGGCAACCTGGTGGACATGGGCAGCGTGGTGCTCACCGTCGTCGAGATCATCGGCGTGCCCCTGGTCGTGTCCCGCCTGCTGACCAAGGTGGAGATCGACAAGGACACCATGGCCGTGATCCTCAACGTCATTATATTCTTCCTGGTCTGGCTCTCCGTCAGCTCCGCCAACTTCAGCATCGGCGCGCTGATCCTGTTCGCCTTCCTGATGGTGGCGTTCCTGAGGACCTTCGTCCTCGGCAACGTCGTGGAGGCCGCGGAGAAGAGGATGGGCATCCACTGGAAGCAGAGGGTCACCGACATCCTGATGACCTCGTACAAGAACAAGGGCATCGCCCTGGCTATGTGCGCGGCCGCGCTGCCCGGGTACATGGTGCCCGACGCCATGGTCGCCATAGCGGCATCCATCATCGTGGAGGTCTGCTGGGTGGCGTTCATGGACGGCGTGCTGTTCTCCAAGAAGAGGATGGTGCGTGAGCTGGCGTCCGAGGGCGAGGATGTCTCCGGGATGATGTGATATGGCAGGCGTGAGGCAGGTCAAGGCCGGATGGTACAACGCGTTCCGCCCCTGGACGCTGCACGGGGCCATAGTGCCCGTGCTGCTGGGCGGGGCCATGGCCTACGGAGCAGGGTCAGAGGAGTGGATCTTGTTCATCCTCGCCCTGGCAGGCGGGGTGCTGCTGCAGTCCGCCGCCAACCTGCTGAACACCTACGGCGACTACCGCGCCGGACTGGACACCGTGGAGAACCATTCCCGCGCTCCCGAGCTGGTGAGCGGGACCCTCAGGCCGAAGGATGTGAAGATCGCCGGCCTCGCCTGCCTGGCGGTGACCGCCCTAATCGGCCTGTACATGGTATGGGCCACCGGATGGGGCATCGCCGTCTTCGGCATCGCCGGGATCGCCGGTGCTGGGCTGTACACCGTGGGGGTGTCGTACAAGTACATGGGTCTGGGACAGGCCTCGGTGTTCGTGATGATGGGCCTGCTGATGCCCATGGGCACCTACTACCTGATGACCGGCGCCCTGTCGTGGGACGTGCTCCTCGCCAGCCTCCCCAACGCCCTGATGATCACCGCGGTGCTGGGCGGCAACGAGCTGAGGGACTTCGACAGCGACTCAGCCGCAGGGGTGAGGACCCAGTCCTACCGCCTCGGCTACGGGCGGGCCATGTCCCTGCATCTGGGGATGCTGACGGCTCCCTACTTCCTGCTGATGGTGCTGATCGCCTTCGGCGTCCTGCCGGTGCACTGTCTCATCGCCATGCTGTCCCTGTGGCAGTGGCATCTCTCGTACGACAACGCCCGGGGCGCCCGCGGGGACGGTCGGAGGTCCTTCATGCTGGTCCCCCTGGCCTTCAAGCAGAACTGGGTTTTCGGCGTGCTGCTGGTGATAGGTTATCTAGCAGGTGCGCTTACGGCATGACGGGTGAAGGATATGGCAGACGAGCTCATCGGCAACCAGTTCGAGGGCAAGGAGGAGTACGTCAAGGACGTATTCGAGGAGATAGCCGGGTACTACGACCGCATGAACGGCATAATGTCCATGGGTATGGTCCGCGGCTGGCACAGGTTCATGTTCAAGAAGGCCGGGGACATCCGCGGCGCCAAGGTGTGCGACGTGGGGTGCGGCACCGGCGAGATATCCTTCATGGCCGCCGAGCGGGTCGGACCCGACGGATGGGTGTGCGGCGTGGACCTCACCCCCGGCATGATCGCCATGGCCAAGAGGAAGATGGAGGAGAAGGGCCTCCCCGAGGTGGACTTCAGGGTGGGCGACGCCCTGGACATGGAGTTCCCGGACGGCACCTTCGATCTCGTGACCTCGGGATACATGCTCCGCAACGTCACGGACATCCAGAAGGCCGTGGACGAGATGTTCCGCATCCTCCGCCCCGGCGGGAAGGTGGTGGTGGCGGAGCTGTCCATGCCGGAGAACCGCGTGGTCCGCTGGGCCCACAACATCTACGTCTTCAGGATCGTGCCGATTTTCGGCAGACGGTACGACAAGGGCAAGAAGATCGACGGACGGGAGTCCGCCTACGAATGGCTCATGTCCTCCAGGGAGGGGTTCCCCCACGGGAACGACATGGTGAAGGTCTTCAGGAAGGCCGGGTTCTCGGACGCACGCTTCTACAGCCGGACCTTCGGAGCCGTGAACATCTACTGCGGCACCAAGCCCTCAGAAGACCAGTGAGCACCAGGCCCAGGTCAGCACCAGGGTGGCCAGGCATACGGGGATGCCCGCCTTCAGGTACCCGAAGAACCTGATGGAGACCCCCTCTTTCTCCGCCTCCTCCTCCACTATCACGTTGGCGGCGGCGCCTATCAGGGTCATGTTGCCCGCCAGCGTGGAGGATGCCGCCAGGGTCATCCACAGCGCGGTGCTGCCGGCGGGGATCATCTCGCCGATGAGCACCACCGCGGGGACGTTGCTTATCAGGTTGGACAGCACGGCAGTGAACACCGTCAGCTCTCCGATGGACGGGTCCCCTTCGGAGAACCCCGGGAACTGGCCGGCTATGATGTCCACCAGCCCGGAGGACACGGCCCCCTCCATCACCACGAACAGGCCGATGAAGAACACCAGCACCCCCCAGTCCACCCGGAGCGCGGCCCTTCCGGCATTGTGTGCTCCGCCGGTGGCGGCTATCAGGAACGCGGCGATCCCGGCGCATAACCCTATGGCCCACAGCTCGACACCGATGGCATCGGAGAGGGCGAACGCCGCGACCGTCGCAGCCAGCAGCGTGCACATGGCCTTCAGCCTCGCAGGGTCCGTCTCCGGCCTCTCCACCGCCGCCGGCATCAGCCACAGGCGGCCGCGGAACAGCCTGGCGAGGATGAGGTACGATACGATCAGACACATCAGAGCCAGCGGGGTCATGTACATGGAGAACTCAGCGAACCCGATCCCGGCGACGGAGGCTATGTAGGCGTTCTGCGGGTTGCCCACCGCCGTGGCGGCGCTTCCGATGTTGGCACTGACGAACAGCCCCACCAGGAAAGGCACAGGATCGGCCTTCAGCCTCCTGCAGCAGCCGATGGCCGCCGGCGTCATGAGCAGGACGACGGCATCGTTCAGCATCAGCGCCGACATGAGGGCGGAGGCGCACATCATCACCGCCAGCAGCCTCCTGCCGTCCCTGGCGCCGTGCATCAGCATCGACACCAGTATCCCGAAGAACCCGGAGGTCTCCAGAGAAGCCGTCAGCAGCATCATGCCGAGAAGCAGCAGTATGGTGCCGGTGTCCACCGCTCCCGCCGCCTCTCCCGGCGACACGATCCCCAGGAGGACCATCAGCACAGCGCCTATGGCGGTGGCATAGGGCATCCTGATGTTCACCCCTCTGACCCTCCGCACGGAGATCAGGGCGTAGGTGAGGACGAAGACCGCTCCCGCGACGACCAGCCGGGCATCCATCCTCCGGGGGATGACCCATCCCGTAGAAATAACGCGCGCACGGAAGGTTTATAGCACGTCCGCGCCTGCGACGTCCCATGGCCCTCAGGATACACAACACGCTGACCGGCAGGAAGGAGGACTTCGTCCCCGTTGAGGAGGGGAAGGTCAGGATGTACGTGTGCGGCGTGACCGTCTATGACGACATACACATGGGTCACGCCAGGAGCATGATTGTCTTCGACATGGTCGCCAGATACCTGCGCCACATCGGCTACGACGTCACCCACGTGACCAACTTCACCGATGTGGACGACAAGATCATGGTCCGCGCGGCGGAGAAGGGCGTGGAGCCGCTGGAGCTGTCGGCGTCGTACATAGACGCGTTCTTCAAGGACGCGGAGAGCCTGGGGATAAGGAGGGCCGACATCTACCCCAAGGCGTCCGAGTGCATCGGCGACATAATCGCCATGGTCTCGGAGATCATCGACAGCGGGTACGGGTACGTCACCGACGACGGCAGCGTCTACTTCTCCGTGGAGAAGGTGGAGGACTACGGCAGGCTCACCAACCAGAGGCTGGAGGACATGGCCAACCAGGGCCGCCAGGTGCTGGAGGACAGCGGCAAGCGCAACCCCATGGACTTCGCCGTCTGGAAGGCAGCCAAGCCCGGCGAGATCGCCTGGGACTCCCCCTGGGGGAAGGGCAGGCCGGGGTGGCACATAGAGTGCTCCGCCATGATCAGGAGGTACCTGGGCGGACCCATAGACATACACGGCGGGGGCAACGACCTGATCTTCCCCCATCACGAGAACGAGATCCTGCAGACCGAGGCCGCCACCGGACAGCCTCTGGCCAACTACTGGATGCACAACGGCATGCTGCAGGTCAAGGGGGTGGGCATGTCCAAGGAGGAGAAGATGTCCAAGTCCCTGGGCAACTTCTTCAGGGTCAGGGACGTCGCCGCGAAGTTCGACTCCCGCGTGATCCGCTTCTACTTCCTGAACACCCACTACCGCAGCCCCCTGGTTTACGGCGAGGACATGCTGGAGGAGGCATCCGCCGCTCTGGGGAGGTTGGTCAACAACTACCGCGCCCTGCAGTCCTACGCCAAGTCCGCTGCGGGTACCGATGACGCCGCCGGCCCCATCGGAGATGCCGAGAAGGCCTTCCGCGACAGCATGGACGACGACTTCAACACCCGCGGGGCGCTGGAGGGACTGTTCGCCCTGGCCAAGGCCACCAACCGCATGATGGCCGAGGGCACCCTCTCCGCCAAGGGCGCAGCCGACGCCGTTGCGTTCCTGAAGGATGCGGACGACGTGTTCGGCATACTGCCCGAGGATGCGGCGGACGACGGGGCGCTGGATGACGTCATGTCCATACTCATCGACATCCGCGCCGAGCTCAGGAAGAGGAAGGCCTACGACCTGGCGGACTCTATCCGCGACAGGCTGGCTGACGCCGGCATCGTGCTGGAGGACTCCTCCGAGGGTGCCAGATGGAAGAGGGTCTGAAGGCGAAGGCCGAGCTGGTCCTGGGGGGCGGAGTGAGGCTCCCCGAGGGGTTCCGCATACCCGTGCGGGTCTCCAGGTCCACCGCCGGGCCGGGAGCCGGATTCGGGTCCCTGGTGTTCGCATTCGGCGGCCACAGGGTGAAGAAGCCCGTATCGTACGGGGAAGGGGAGTTCGACCTCCGCGACGACGGCGGTTCCCTGTCTCTGTGGAAGGGCGGCCGTCTGATTGCGGACGGCGTCCGCATAGTCCCGGTGGGGTTCCATGCTCCCGAGCAGGCGTTCTTCACAATCGACGAGAGGTGCATGTTCCGCTGCGCCTTCTGTGCATCCCCGCATCTGGACGCCTCCGCATCGAAGGGCCTCACCCCGGAGAAGGTGGTGGGGATGATCCGCGGCTCCGAGGTCAGGGATTCGATCAAGGCGATAGCGTTCACCAGCGGCGTGGTGGTCAGCGTGGAGCACACCGTCGGCCTCTTCGCGGATTTCGTCAGGGCCGCCAGGGAAGCGTTCCCGGACCTGCCCATCGGGGTGGAGCCCTACGTGGACGATCCCGCACAGATACGCATGCTGAAGGATGCCGGAGCCGACGAGATAAAGATAAACACCGAGGCCGCCACCCGCGATATATTCTCCCGGGTGTGCCCCGATCTGGACTACGATTCCATACCCGTCATGCTGGAGGAGGCGGTCAGGGTCTTCGGCAGGGGCAGGGTCGCTTCCAACCTGATCTATGGGCTGGGGGAGACCGACGACGACATCCGCAGGAAGGTGGAGGAGCTTGCCTCCATGGGGGTGCTGGTGAACCTCCGCCCCCTCAAGTGCAGCTCCGTGAACCTGGGCAACCTGGCCGCGGCGGGGGTGGTCCCCGAGAGGATCTCTCCGGAGCGCGCGTTGGCCCTCTCGGATATGCAGAGGGAGGCCTTCGCCAGGCACGGTCTCGATCCGTCGGATTCGAGGACCATGTGCTTCAGCTGCGGATGCTGCGACCTGATCCCCCTGAGGCCCTCTCCCTGATGACGCGGGAGAGCTGGCAGGCTTTGCATTCCCTTCCCAGAGTGGGCTCGCCGCAGGCGCATCTGCCCATCTCCGCCGGCGGGAACATGCCCGACAGCGCCGGATACAGGGTGTCATAGGACGAGACGATGCTGAACCTCGTCCCCGGGGAGCGGTCCTCCAGGGAGTCCACCACGTCCCGGTACTGGTTCCTCAGAGCCTCCTCCCAGTAGGGGCAGGTGCCGTCGTGGAAGGGGATCCCGGCGACGATGGCGTAGAGCAGCGACTCCTTCTCGGGTATCATGCGCAGGGGGGCGATCCTGGGTATGAGCCCGGGTATGACCCTCTTGTGAGGTCCTAGTCTGGCCAGCCTCTCCACGTCGCCCCTGGCGAAGTCCATGAGGATGGATTGGGCCATGTCGTCCAGGTTGTGGCCGGTGGCCAGGTACTTCGCGCCGATGGATTCGGCCACGGAGTTCATGCACTTCCTGCGGAACACCCCGCAGTAGGTGCAGGGGCTGCTTTCCCCGGACAGGGGGGCGGCGACGTCCATGGTTAGGCCGAACACGTCCTCGAACCTGATGAGGTGGAAGGGGATGGAGTTCTCCTCGCAGTACCTGCGGGCAATTCCCACGCTGGGCGGGCGGTATCCTCCGATTCCCTCGTCAACGGTGATGCAGTGGATCTCCACGTCCCTGCGGTCCGAGAAGACCTTGTTTATGAGATGGAGGGTGACCATGCTGTCCTTGCCGCCGGAGACGGCCACACCGATGACGCCCCCGGTGCGGAGGTCCGCCTGGCGGCGGATCTCCTTCTTGACCCTCCTCTCCGTGTACCTGATGAAATGCTCGCCGCAGAGATGTGTGCCGTTGTAGCGGATGAGCGTGACCGCGTCCTTCCCGCAGAGGTCGCACTTCATCCCAGCAGCTCCTCGATCATGGACGAGAGGGTCTTGGTGGGGATGTCGCGGATGCTGATGGCCTTGGTGCGCCCGCCGGATTCGTCGGACACCATGGTCGTGACCACGAACCCCAGCTTCTCCAGGTCACAGATGTACGTCCAGAACTGGGTGTGCTTCCTGGCGGGCGTCTCGAACTCCTCGCAGGCGATGTGGTAGGTCTTCTCGGCGGCCGCCAGGGTGACGGACGACCTCGTCTTGATGGACCTGCTGACCGCCAGCATGGCCAGCAGCCGGTTGCGGTCCAGGGACTCCAGCTTCGCCTTGGTGAACTCGGACACGGACATGTCGTTGGATTCCCGCACATCCTCGGCGGTGATGACCCCCAGTGCCTTGGACTCGGCGATCCTGGCGGATTTGTCCAGCAGCTCCACCGCCAGGCGTGCGTCGCCGATCTCAGATGCGATGTCCGCGATGAGCGAAAGGGCATCATCGTCCGCTCCCTCGTGGACGATGGCCTCCTCCGCCCTCGCCCTGACGATGGCCAGCAGCCCGTCCCTGTCGTAGCGCGGGAAGCGGATGACGTTGGCCCTCTTGAATGAGGACCTGGAGGCGTCGTCCAGGCGGTCCAGTATGTACTCCTGGGAGATCATGATCAGGGAGACGGATGTCCTGACCGCCCCCATCTCCTCGTTGGATCTGGACAGCTGGTACACCAGGTCCCCGGACCCCTTCCTGATGAGCACGTCCGCCTCGTCCAGCACTATGACCAATCTGGATGCGGACTTCCTGATGAGACCCAGCAGGGACCTGTACATCTCCGCCGGCGAGAACCCCCTGTCGGGGAATCCCGGGTCGTAGTGCCTCAGCAGCTGCAGGAGCACGCCCGCCTCGGTGCTCTTCTGGCGGCAGTTGACGAAGACGTAGTCCATGCGGATGCCCTTGCCGGCGCAGTGGTCCGCCATATCCATGCAGAAGCGCTTGGCGGTGGCTGTCTTGCCGGTCCCCACGGGGCCGGTTATGAAGGCCGTCTCCGACAGCCCGTCGCTGACCACAGGGGCGAACAGCATGGCCAGGGAGTCCATCTGGCTCTCCCTCCCCACCAGCTTCTCCGGAACGTAGTCGAAGGACAGCTTCGCCCTGTCCCTGATTATGACCGAGGACCTCTCGAACATCTTCAGACCCTGCTGTGCCTCAGCAGGCCGGAGCAGGGGAGCACCTCGATGCCGTGCCTCTGCCACTCGTCCGCTATGAGGTTTATGCCCAGGGAGTCCGACGACATGTGGCCGGACACCACCAGGTTGACATGGTTCTTCCTGGCCTCCTCGATGTGGGACTCGGGGAAGTGCATCCCCACCACCGTCCCAACGCCTGCCTTGGAGAGCTCGGCGTAGATCTCCTTGGGTCCGGAGGTCCCGCCGTTCATCTTGCATATGACCTTCCCGCATCTGGCGGATGCGGACCCCACCACGATCTTCGGCGGGGAGTTGTGCTTCGCGGCCATGCGGAACTCCGGCTGCTTCATGAGTATGTCGATTATGTCGCCCACGGTCCTGGGGCTCCTTTCCTCCATCTCGCGGGTCAGGAAGGCCTGGACGCAGTTGTCCGCCGGGGTGTGTATGTTGAGTATGGGCAGACCCAGCAGCCTTGCGGCGTCCACCGCCTGATTGTAGTTTGCGGGGAGGACTCCGCGCAGGACCTCCTCCATCCTGCCCTTCATGAGGCCCTCCGACACGGTGATCGGCACGCCTGCGGACGCGTACATGTCGGTCTGCAGCCACATGACCTCCGGGAAAGGCGTCCTGGCCAGTCCCAGGGGGTGATGGGCCACCACGGCGTCGATCCTCTCCCCCTTCTCCCTCAGCCTGTCCGCCAGCAGGACCTCGCCGGTGCCGACGTCGATGCCCCACATGACGCGCTCCACCTCGGTGTCCCCGTCGCCCCAGGAGATCCTGGTGTCGGCATAGGGATTCCACAGGCGCTCGGCGTCGAACGCCTCCTTCGCGAACCCTTCCAGCTTGGAGTAGGACTCCTCGGCTTCCTTCAGCATCCTCTCGACCTCGCCGCGTCCCCGGGGGTCGCATCCGATGCCGGTGTCGACAGCCAGCCTGTAGGCCTCTGACAGTCTCATGCCGCGGTGTATCCCGTGCGCGTTCATTAACCCTTCCAGCCGCATGCAGCGGCCATCGACGGTCGCATGCGGATGCTGGCACATCCGATGCCCGTCCCGCAATGACAACGGGGGCGATGCAATCCTTTAACCGTGAGCACGGGCATGACCGGTCGATTCCCATGAAGGAGATCTGGACCGAGAAGTACAGGCCGAAGAACCTCGACGAGGTGGTGGGCCAGAGGCACGTCACCGAGCGGCTCAGAGCGTACGTCGCCACCGGCAACATGCCGCACCTGCTCTTCACCGGTCCCGCGGGAACCGGCAAGACCACCTGCTCGCTGGCACTGGCCAGGGAGATGTTCGGCTCTGAGTGGAAGGGGAACTTCATCGAGCTCAACGCCTCCGACGAGAGGGGGATCGATGTGGTCAGGGGCAAGATCAAGGAGTTCGCCCGCACCGCGCCGCTGGGCGGAGCGGAGTTCAAGATCATCTTCATGGATGAGGCGGACGCCCTCACCTCGGACGCCCAGGCGGCGCTGAGGAGGACCATGGAGCGCTACTCCCGCATCTGCCGCTTCATCCTCTCCTGCAACTACTCGTCCAAGATCATCGACCCCATACAGTCCAGATGCGCCGTGTTCAGGTTCAAGCCCCTGTCCAAGGACGACGTCCGCGGGTTCCTGGAGCGCATCATCTCCTCTGAGGGCGTGGACATAGAGCCCGAGGCCATCGACGGCCTGGTGCATGTGGCCCGCGGCGACCTCCGCAGGGCGGTGAACTCCCTGCAGGTGGCGGCCTCCACCGGGCGCAGAGTGGATATGGACACGGTCTACCAGGTCACCGGCATGGCCGACCCCGACGAGGTCAGGGGCATGCTGGAGATGGCCCTGGACGGCAACTTCGTGGGTGCCAGGGACAGGCTGGACGACATCATGGTCACCTACGGCCTCTCCGGCCAGGACATCATAAGGCAGATCCACGGCTGCTTCTTCGACCTGAGCATCGACGACAGCTCCAAGGTCCGTCTGATGGACAAGACCGGCGAGATCGAGTTCAGGATAGTCGAGGGCAGCAACGAGCGCATACAGCTGGAGGCGCTGCTGGCCTATCTGGTGATGATGGGCCGGAGATGATCACTTCCTGAAGATCCCGAACCTCTTCTTCTTCACCGGCTGCGGAGCGGACACCGGCAGGTCCGGCTCCCTCTCCGCGGACAGCAGGTCGGGTGTCTTCAGCACCTCCACCTCGATGAGGTGGGAGCCTCCTCCGCTCCATTTCCGCTTCTCCTTGCGGCTGCGGTCGATGGAATCGAGATACGCGGTGGCCTCCTCGAAGCCGTGCTCCTCGGCCATCTGCATGTACCTCTTGCCGTAGATGGTGTCCTTCTGGACGCCCTGTCCCAGGTAGTACATCTTGCCCAGCATGAAGTAGCACCCGTACTCCTCCATGTCGATCCCCTTGCGGAAGACCTTGGATGCCTGGATCATGTTCTGGGGGGTGCCGGTGCCGTTGTAGTACATCATGCCCACCTTGTAGAAGGCGGGAGGGTAGCCGTCGTTCATGGCGTCGTTGTAGAGGTCGTAGGCCCTCAGGGGGTCCTCGGTGCCCAGGGCTTTGGTCATCAGCACGTCGCCCATGGCGATGCGTGCCTCGTTGCACTGCCTGTCCACAGACAAGGCGAACCAGCGGACTGCCTCGCCCACATCCATGGGGACGCCGTTGCCGTGGAGGTACATGTGGCCCAGGTAGTACTGCGCTATCGCGTACCCCTTCTCCGCCGACAGGGTGAACCATTTCGATGCCTGGACGTAGTCCTTCTGCACCCCGTCGCCGTCGTAGTACATCTTCCCAAGCAGGAACTGCCCGCGGTCGTCGGTGTGGCCGGCGGCCTGGGTGAACCACTTCAGCGCCTCGGCGCTGTTCTGGGTGACCGGTCCTCCGGGGGTGACGAAGAGCAGGCCGTAGTCGCACATGGCCCTGGTGTCGCCGGATTCGGCGGCCGCCTTCATCATGACGATGCCGTCCTGCGCCGTGGCGGGATCGGACAGCAGCTCCAGAGCCTTCTCGTATCCGGGGTCGAGATAGGTCATTGTACGCTCATCACCTTCCTCATGGAGGCCAGCATCTCCTCCTCGTTCATCTGCACGTCCTTGCCCAGGTCGCACTTGTGGGCGTGGCCGTTGCACTCCACCATCAGCGACACGGTGCCGTCGGCCTCCGCATCCATGGATATCTCGATCCTGGTCTTGCCGCGGGAGATCTTCCCCTCCAGCGGCACGATGAAGGTGCTCAGCAGTCTGGAGGTGTTGATCTCCGATATGCGGACGGAGGGGTCCGCCCTGGTGTCGCAGACCTTGATCTCCAGCTCCTTCTGGTCGTCGGACTTGGGGCGGCAGGTGACCTTCCTCCTGAGGGGGAGGCGGGTGTTGCGGTAGATTATGTTCAGCACCTTCTCCTTCCCGTCCACGCCCATGACGATGCCGTAGGTCTTGTTCAGTATGGGCTCCAGGTTCAGGTCCTTGTCCCTGAAGACGGACCTGGCGTATATGGCGGCGCCTCTGGCGACCGCGTGCGCCGGATCGTACCTGATGATCTCCACGTCCGGGAACTCCCTCTCCAGCGTCGACCTGATCAGCGGCGTGATGGAGGGGCCTCCGACCATGACGATCCTGTCCAGGGAGGACATCCCCAGCCCGGCTCCCTTGACGGCGGTCTTGGTCATCTCCACCGTCCTGTCCACCAGGGGGCGGGTGGCGTTGTCCAGCTCCGCCCTGTTGACGGCGAACCTGATGTCGGTGCCCATGACGGTGACGTTGCCGTAGGCCTTCTCCACCCTGTCCAGGACGATCTTCAGCCTCTCCGCCTCGTTGATGATCTGCCTGCGGAGGTGGCTGTCCCTGTCCATCTCCGCCGGGGAGATGCCGGACATGGCCACCACCTTCTTCTGGATGATCGATGCGAGATGCAGGTCCCAGTCCCTGCCCCCCAGGTACTTGGTCCCCTCGTTGCAGAGGACGGTGAACCCCTTCTCGTCCACGGATATGACGGTGATGTCGAATGTGCCTCCGCCGATGTCGTATATGGCGATGTTGCCCGAGAACCCCTTTGTGTCGTAGCAGTATGATATGGCGGCGGCATCCGACTCGTTGATGATCTCCACGCTGCGGATGCCCGCCAGGGCGGCCACCCTGAACACGGCCTCGCGCTCCGCATCCCCGAAATCCGCGGGGACGGCTATGACCGCCCTCTCCGCTCTGAAGCCGTGCTCGTCCTCGAATGTCTTGACCATCTTGCGGAGGATCATGGCGAAGAACTCGGTGACCGAGTACTCGGTGCCGTAGATGGTCTGGCGGTGGTCGGTGCCGATCATCCTCTTGAAGCTGGACTGCAGGTGGTACTTCGGCTCTGTCGCCATGCGCCCAAGGGCGGCGTAGCCCGCGTATCTCGCCGAAGGAGTGACCATGACGACGGACGGGAACTTGGAGTAGCCCTCCTCCCAGTGCTGAATCTCCGGGGCCTCGCCCTCCCTCGCGTAGGCGAGGACCGAATTGGTCATCCCCAGATCGATCCCTATGAAGTACCCGTCGTCAGCCATCCTTCCTTATGCGCGCACGCATCCCCGTTGCGCGTAACTCAGGGAGGTCGTATAAAAAAGGTTGTGAGGGGAGGCCCCCTTCACTTCAGTCCGACGATGGTTCCGTCGGGGAGCATGTCGATCCTGAGGGCGGCAGGCTCCTTGGGCAGCCCGGGCATGAGGTTCATCTCGCCGCACACGGGGACGACGAATCCGGCGCCGCCGGAGATGTTGACCTCCCTGACGTTGAGCTCCCATCCGGTGGGCGCCCCCTTCTTGGACGGGTCGTCGGTGATGGACGCCTGGGTCTTGGCGATGCAGACCGGGAAGGACCCCATGCCGTTGGCCTCTATGGCGGCGATGGCCTTCTTGGCCTTGGACGAGTACACCACGCCGTCTGCGCCGTAGATCTTCGTCGCAACCGCCTCGATCTTCTCGGTGATGGGGATGTCCAGGTCGTACAGCGGTCTGTAGTCCGCCTTCTCGTGCTCAAGCACGTCGGTGACCGCCTCGGCCAGCTCGATGCCTCCCTCTCCGCCCTTGGCGAAGACGTCGGACATGGCCGCCCTGGCGCCCACCTCTCTGCAGTGGGCCCTGATGAGCTCCAGCTGCTCGTCGGTGTCGGACGCGAACCTGTTGATAGCCACGATGACCGGGCATCCGTACAGCTTCAGGTTGGAGATGTGCTTGTCCAGGTTGCTGAAACCTTTGACCATGGCCTCGGTGGTCATGGTGGACTCGTCCTTGATGTTGGCCCCTCCGTGCATCATGAGGGCGCGGACGGATGCCACCAGGACGACCGCGTCGGGGGAGTATCCCGCCTGCCTGCAGACGATGTCCATGAACTTCTCCGCTCCCAGGTCTGCCGCGAATCCCGCCTCGGTGACGGCGATGTCCCCGAACTTCAGGGCGGCTCTGGTGGCGATGATGCTGTTGGCGCCGTGGGCGATGTTGGCGAAGGGGAACCCGTGGATGAAGACGGGGACGCCCTCCAGGGTCTGGACCAGGTTGGGGTTGATGGCGTCCTTGAGCAGCACCATCATGGACCCGACGCAGCCCAGCTGCTTGGCGGTGACCAGGTTGCCGTCGTAGTCGTACCCTATGACGATGTTCTCCAGCCTGCGCCTCAGGTCCTCCCTGTCGGAGGCCAGCGCGAGGATGGCGGATATCTCGGATGCGGATGTGATGAGGAACCCCGCCTCCCTGGGGACCCCGCCCATGGTCTTGCCGCCGAGTCCGACGATGACGTTGCGTAGCTCCCTGGCGTTCATGTCCATGGCCTTCTTGAAGAGGATCCTGGTGGGGTCGATGCGCAGCTCGTTGCCCTTGGCGATGTGGTTGTCCACCATGGTGGACAGCAGGTTGTGGGCGCTGGTGACGGCGTGGATGTCGCCTGTGAAATGGAGATCGATGTCCCACATAGGATATACCTGAGAGTATCCTCCGCCTGTCGCGCCTCCTTTGACTCCGAATGTGGGTCCGAGGGAGGGCTCTCTGAGTGCGCCCACCACGTTCTTCCCGATCTTCTTGAGGCCCTGGATGAGGCCGATGGTGGTGACCGTCTTGCCCTCTCCCGCCGGGGTGGCGGTGATGGCGGTGACCAGGACCAGCTTGCCGTCCTTGCGGTCCTTGTACTTCTCAAGTGCGGACAGCGGCACCTTGGCAACATGCTTCCCGTAGGGGTACAGGTCGTCGGCGTCGATGCCTATCTCGGCGGCGATCTCCGTTATCGGTCTGACCTTCGCCTCCATTGCAATCTCGATATCCGTTTTCAAGGGACTACACCGGAGGCTCGTAACGGAATCTGGCCTTAATAAGTTGCCAGTTTGCGGCAGCCGCTGCGGACGCTCTTGAACGGGATGCACCCGTCGGCGAACGGTCCGTCCCCGGAGGGCTTCCGCTGAGTCGGTCCGTCCGTCTGACGGGAGCCTTCGCCGACGTCGATGATCTGGTCCCTGACGAAGCGGGAGTCCTTGTTGTACTTCCTGCCGTTGGGGTATCTGTGGGTGTCCCTGAACCAGTCGATGTATGCTTCGATGGCCTCCGGCGGTGCATCCGACCTTATGCCTTTGACTCCCGTCTTGCCTTCGTCCGGTCCGTAGCACACCAGGTACCTGTTGAAGATCCTGAATCTCGAATCCATGCTAATCCCGCGTCAAGGCTACGTCTAACGGATATTTCAAATCACTAAAGTTATAATTGTTATAAACGTTATTTTTGTTATAATTGTTATACGGTCCGTATCGTATACCGACGTGGGAAAACAGTTACTTCCGGCCGAAGTCCACCTTGTCCAGAACCTTGCGGGCGTCCTCGCTGCCGTTGGCCGCCGCCTTGCGGAACCATTCCAGGCCCCTGACGGCATCCTCCTGGGTGCCGTCGCCCTGGAAGAGCATCTTGCCCACCCTGAACTGGGCATCCGGGTCCTCCAGCTCCGCCGCCTTCAGGTACAGGGAGAATGCCGTCTCCCTGTCCACGTCCGTGCCCTCCCCCAGATAGTACATGGTGGCCAGGTTGTAGATCGCCGGCGGGAAGCCGGCCTCGGCGGCCATGCCGTACCAGCTCATGGCCTCGAAATCATCCTTCTCCACGGCGGTACCCTCGTAGTAGAAGAGAGCGGTCTTGAACTGCGCCTCCGGGAGGCCCTGCTTGGCAGATTTCAGATACCATCCGAAGGCCCTGTGCAGGTCCCTCTCGGTGCCTGCCCCCTCCTCGCAGAGGAAGCCCACCTTGAACTGGCTGAGGGGGTCCCCGCGCTCCGCCGCCATGGCGTACCATCTGAACGCCGCGGTGAGGTCCTGCTCGACACCGTCGCCGTAGAGGTGCATGGAGGCGATCTCGTTCATTGCCTCGACGCATCCCCTCTCGGCGGAGTGGGCGAACATCCTCAGAGCCAGGTCGGTGTCCTTCTCGCCGCCCAGGCCATGGCGGTAGGCGATGCCCAGACAACAGGTGCCCTCCGGATCCCCCAGGTCGGCGGACCTGCGGTACAGCGCCCTGCCCTCGACGGGGTCGCGCTCCACGCCCTCGCCGCACATGTACATGTCCGCCAGGCGGTTGATCGCAGGTACGAACCCGGCGTCCGCCGCCCTGCGGTAGATGGGTGCGGCCTTCTCCGGCCCCTCGGTCTCCGACACGGCCTGCGCCTCCTCGTAGAGGCGCTGCCCCTCCCCCGGCTCGAACATGCCGAGTGAGTCGGATTGCTCCTATTTATCGCTCACCCGAAGAAGGGGCACTTCTCGACAGCGGAGGGGTCTGGTTCCACCGCTTTCACCGCGTACACGGAGCCTTCGCCGATGTCCGCGACCGCAGGCACCTTCCTGGCGGCGGTCGCCTCCTTCAGGGCGTCCACGTCGATCCTGATCTCCCTCACGTCGCTTCCGGTGGTGCAGGTCTCCAGGAACTCCCCATCGGCGCCGATGAACGCGCTCCTGCCGCCCATCTCCGTCCCGGGGTCGGGGCCGGTCATGTTGCAGACCATGACAGGCATGGAGTACTTGGCGGCGACCGCCCTGGCGGTGATCAGGAACCTGTCCATCTGCGGCGCGGTGAGGGCCGATATGCATATGAGCAGGTCGGCGCCGTCGCAGGCGTACCCCCTCATGAGGCCGTCGTCGGCGATGTCCCTCCCCACGGCGAGGGCCATCCTCAGCCCCTGGCGCTCCACGATCATGGGCCTGTTCCCGGGGACGAAGACCTCGGAGTCGTCGAAGAGCCCGCCGGAGTCCATGACCATCTTGTCGTACTCCGCCAGCTCGTACCCGTCGATGACGATGGCGGAGTCCCTCAGGCCGTCCTCCCTGATCAGGGGGCATCCGCAGATAACGGTGCTGCCCTTGGCCTGGGACAGTTTGGCCACGTCCTTCACGATGGTGTCCATGAGCTTCTCCGCTTTCATCAGGTCCCGGTCGCGGGTGTACCCGCTGCAGAACATCTCCGGGAACACGAAGACGTCGGAGTCCACGTTGTTTATCCTCATCCTCGCTTTGAAGAAGTTGTTCTTCGGATCGCCAATGATTCCCCTGGACTGGACCAACGTGATTTTCATGCCCGTGAAACCGGGGAGTGCGGTTAAAAACACTTTTATACGGTATCCGGCGCCCGGTGGCTCTATGATAAATAGGTTACACCGCAATGGGCTGGGCATGTTCGAGGAAGACAGGTCCGACTTCGGTGTGCCGATAGCCGGATTCTTCATAATCGGTTTCGCCAGCATACTGGCGGGCCTCGTCCTGCTGAATTACGACTACAACTTCGTCGTCGTCGACGGAGCCTGGAGCACCCTGGTGGTCATCGCCGGCATCCTGGGCATCCTGACAGCCGCCGTGGCGGTGAAGAAGGCGTATCTGGTGGAGGGATTCTCCTTCGCCCTGTTCTCCGTGGCGCTGCTGCTGACCACCACCGTCGGCGGCCTCAGCATGGGCAACAGCACACTCACCGCCGTGTGCCTGGTGCTTGCCTTCCTGTTCGTGGCGTTCATGTCCTACTCCGGCGGCGTCATCGACCTGGCCATCGTCGATGTGGTGCTGGGCATCGCATTCCTGCTGTCCTTCGCCTTCAGCGACATGCACATGGCAGCGGCCGTGCTGTTCCTGCTGGCGGGCCTGCTGTCTGTGTACGTCTGCCTCAGCGACTGGCTCTTCGTCCAGGACCTGATGATGCAGTACGAGGAGGCCCTCTGCTGCGATGACGAGTGCTGCTGCGGCGATGAGTGCCAGTGCGGGGACGGATGCGACTGCGAAGGCGAGTGTCAGTGCGGCGAGGAAGCCTCCGAAGAGGAGAAGCAGTGATCCGCGGCGGGGCCAAGCCCCGTCGCAAACCCTTTGGAAACCACTTGCGGTTCTGTTCGGAACGGATGCGACACCTTGATCTCCTCTCCCGCTCGAGGGGATGCGGTCCCGACCGAGCCGGCCACACGAAGCGCCGGTCCGGTTACTGCTGTGGCATTCCATCGGTGCGGCCGTAGCCAAATGCCGTCCTCGCCATCGGCTCCGTTTGCTTGATTCGGGACGTCATGGCGATGGCGAAACCGTCAACACCGAGAAGCAGACAAGAGAAACCTAGTGGGCCCGACGAGATTTGAACTCGAGACCTTCCGGTTATCAGCCGGACGCTCCAACCAAGCTAAGCTACGGGCCCAGGTTTGGTAAGACACGGGATATCTATGTCTCATATAAAGGTTTGCAATTGCCAATCTGCAATTTGCAATCGGCTGGCAGACGGTGAAGCATAGTTATACTGCGTGGGCGTAACGGGGTGCATGCCCTCCGTGTTCCATTGGGTGAAGGTCAAGACCATCTGCTACGCCACCGAGGATGAGGACCTGCTGTGCCGCATGACCGCGGGCATCGCGGGGACCGACGAGCTGGATGTGGACGTGTCCGAGGGGCTCCATGGGAACCCGATAACGGTCATAGACGCCACCCTGAAGAAGAACCAGCAGTACGCCGCCCTGTTCCGCGGCATGGGCCCGGGGGTCCTGGAGGCCATCATCGACGGCTTGGAGGACAGGATCGACGACGACTGCATCCTCTACGTCAGGTTCGACAAGCAGAAGGCGGTGGGCGGCGTGTTGGAGATCTCCCACGGCGGGGATGTTGTGGCCGTGACCGGGAAGGTCATGGCCCACCCCGCCAGGAAGGAGGTGGCTGTGGAGACGGTCAGGTGCTATCTCCTTGGGCTTCTTCAGGGTCCACCGTCGCCTTCACCAGCCTGACCCTCCTGTTGCGCACCGATGTCACGGTGAGCTCCAGCCTGCCCTCTCTGACAGTGTCGCCGGCGATGGGGGGCTTCTGCAGCCTGTACTGTATGAAACCTCCGACGGTGGTGCCGTCGTAGTCCCCCAGCGGGATGCGGAGGCCGATCTCCTCCATCAGGTCGGAGATGTCTGCGTCGCCGATGACGGTGAACCCGCCGTCGGCGTCGGAGACGATGTCGTGCTGTATCTCGTCGCTCTCGTCCCAGATCTCGCCCACCAGCTCCTCCAGGATGTCCTCCAGCGCCACTATTCCCACGGTGCCGCCGTAGTCGTCCACCACCACCAGCATCTGGACTGTGGACCTCTGGATCTCGTCCAGGGCCTTGGCCAGGGTGGTGGATTCGGGTATGAACCTGACCCTGCGGACTATGGGGCGTATGGACTCGTCCCTGCCCACCAGGAAGTACCTGGCGAAGAAGTCCTTGGAGTAGACCACTCCGATGATCTTGTCGATGGTGCCGTCGTAGACCGGCAGCCTGGAGAACCCGGACTGGAGGAAGACGTTCCTGGTCTCCTCCATGGTGGAGCCCTTCTCGATGGCCGTCACATCCACCCTGGGGGTGAGTATGCTGTCCACGGTCTTGTCGTCGAAGCGGATGGCACTCTTGATGAGCTGGCTCTCCTCTTCCTCGAGGGTGCCCTCCTCCCTGATCTCGTCCACCATGAGGACAAGCTCGTCTTCGGTGAGGGTGGGGACCTCTCCGTTCTTCCTGACGACGCGGTCCGTGACCGTCTGGGATATCTTCTCGAAGATCCAGGTCAGCGGCGTCAGCACCGTGCTGATGGCGGAGATGACAGGGGTTATCCTCAGGGCGAAGCCCTCCGGACGGGCCTTGGCCATGCATTTGGGGGTGATCTCCCCGCAGGCCAGGATCACTATGAGCATGATCACCGTGGCGTATATCGCGCCTACCTCCGCGCCTACGAGCCTGGTGAACAGCACCGTGCTCAGCGACGAGGCGGTGATGTTGACCAGGTTGTTGCCGACCAGGATGGTGGTCAGCAGCTTCTCGTAGTTGTCCAGTAGCCTGTTCGCCTTCGCGGCGCGTCTGTCGCCCTCCTCGGCCAGCTTCCTGAGCTTTATGCGGTTGAGGCTGGTGAACGCGGTCTCGGTGGCCGAGAACATGGCCGAGAACAGCACCAGCACAGCCAGTGCGGCAACGGATCCTATGATGACGGGGTCGACTGCCATCTAATGCATCCCTGCCGTTCCGTGAATCATCGATCGGGACATCTGACTATCCACCTGATCTATGCCCGTCGGAATCCTGGTATCGGTATTAAAGCGGGACGGTGGACGGATCCCCGTTGCATCGAAGATGTGAGAGAAAAGTGGAAGGGGTTTGGGTTCCGGCCCCTTGCGGGACTCAGAACTTGGACTTGACCTCGGGGTTCAGCAGGTACAGGAACGCCATGAGGTACATGACGATGGTAGCGACCACGTCGACGTACATCAGGGCCATGGTGAGTCCGCTGAACATGTTGCCGACTTCGAAGATGCTGAGGATGGCGAGGATCAGCAGCAGCAGGAAGATGATGACCAGGAGGATCCAGACGATCTTGTCCACGGCGGTCTTCTTGTCGTTGGTGATGATCCAGCCGATGATCAGGATGATCAGACCGAGGATGATGTCTCCGACACCGCCGCCGATGTTGTCGGTGTTGGCGATGATGAAGAATATGCCTCCGATGATGGCGGTGACACCGACAAGGAAGACGTATCCGGTCAGGACGCCGAACTTGGAGGAGATCCCCTCGGGGAACAGCGAAGCCAATGCGCCCGGCTTCTGGGAGTAGACCATCCATCCGGCCGCCAGGTAGACGAGGCCGATGATGATGCCTCCGATCCAGTCGAGGTTGATGTTGTCGATCCCATCGACCAGCGCGATGACGTTGACGATGAGGTCCACGAGTCCGATGATGGCAATCATCAGTCCGAAGTTCTTGGTGTTATCCAGGAATGATGCCATGAATCACAGACAAGAGTATCCGTATTTAAGTATTTTTGAATGTGTTCAAAAGAGGTAGGATCTTCGATTGGGGATGCCGGGCATTCTTCACGATGACGGGGGCGATACGGGGGCGGTGCGAAGGGGACGTCGTAGGGATGTCTGGCTGACGAGAACCCTTCATCGTACGGTCTGACCGAAGTGTTCCGATATGCCGAACATGTTCGATTGATGCGTCAGAGAGGCACTATCGCGGTTGATTGTGTTCAAACCGTTGGGCCCCTCAGAACTTGGAGGCCACCTTCGGCTCCATCAGGTAGAGGAAGGGGATCAGGAACATGCAGGTCTCCGCCACTGCGGCGGCGACCAGCATCCACATCACCGATCCATCCAGGCCCGACACCCACGTCTGGAAGAAGGACATGACCGCCTCCAGCGTCAGGATGAGGAAGAGCACTATGAGGGCCGGGAGGATCAGCCTGTCTATGGGGGTCTTCCTGGGCATGGACGCGACGTGCCCCAGGGCCATGGTCAGCACACCCGTCAGGATGTACACGGCTCCCGAGTCGGCTCCGTCGGTGGCCGATGCGGTGATGCCGATCAGCACGGAGCACAGCCCCGCCAGGAAGCAGAAGGCGATGACGCACCCGAACCCGGACTCCATCCCCTCGGGGAACAGGCGCGAGGGGGCTGCGGCAGGATCCTCCTGGCGACGGCGATGCCGAACAGGATGTACAGGACGCCGGCGACCAGCCTTGCCACGGCTGGCGGGAAGAACTGGTATGAGAGTATGGCTGCCTGGGCGCATACCGTGAGCACCCCCACGGCGGCGGCGAGGATGCCGAAGTTCGCGGTGTCGTCCATCAGACGGGCCATGCCTCTCGGACGGCGCTTCCGTATATAACGGTTCACAGCGTGGCCGCCGGATCCGCGGTCCGAGCGAAGCTAGCGTCCACTAGCTCTTATAAATAATATTATACGCATGCGTAATCCAGGTGAATGTAATGGCAGAGCCTTTCGATTACGACATTGTTGAGAAGATTGCGGTCCTCTCCACCTCCTCCAAGGGATGGACCAAAGAGCTCAACCTCATCAGCTGGAACCACAGGGAGCCCAAGTTCGACATCAGGGAGTGGTCCCCCGACGGCACCAAGATGGGCAAGGGCGTGACCCTCTCCAAGGAAGAGGTCGCCTACCTCAAGGAAGCCCTCAACGGCAGAGAGGACATCTGAACCCCCTTCGGGACATGCCCCCTTTCGGAGAAGGCGTCACGCGCGTGGAGTACCTGACGCGCCTGACCGAATGCGTCTCCCTGGCCGCCGCCGGCAAGAGGGGGGCGCTGTCCGAGGACCGCTTCCTCACGGCTAACTACCGCCCGGAATTCTACGGCACGCTGGAGAGCCAGCTGTCGAACCTCAGCCCCCTGGTGAGGAGGGAGGCGGTGGAGCTTCTGACGGCATTGGGAGAGCGCGCGGCGATGGATGCGGTTCGCCGCATGAGGGTGGAGGATACCGAGTTCGTCTCCCTTGCCTGCCTGGGTTATCTTTCATCCATGGAGCAGGCGGACACCGCCGTCCCGGACCTCATCGACATACTGAGGCACAGCCGCGGCTCCGAGTTCGCGGTGGCCGCCAGGCGCCTGGGGTCCATAGCCCGGCCGGAGGACATCCCCGCCATAAGGAAGGAGTACGGCAGGGTCGACGGGGAGATGCGGGAGCAGATCGCCTCCGCGCTGTCCAGGATCGTCACCCGCCATCCCTCCCTGGAGCCGAAGCGCAGGTACATCATGTCCGTCCCGGTGTTCCCCGATGAGGCCGCGTTCACAGCCTTCGCGGACCGCGCCATAGACTACCTAGGCGTCAGGTACCATGAGAGCATAGAGCCCCGCAGGAGGGTCACCGAGCGCACCTACAACAACGTCGCCTCGTCCATCCGGACGATGCAGGTGAGGCTCTACAACGAGCGCGAGAACCTGCGCTACTACTCCCGCGAGGCATCCGACCGCTTCTCCTACCTGGAGGACCTGGTGGTCTGGGCCGCCGAGGACCTGGCCGGGAAGGAGGTGGTCATGGACGAGCGGAAGGTGGGCCGGCTGGCGGGGATAGACGGCCTGTGACGCCCTCTCTGTCACAGACCGACAACCGTTTATAGCGATTAACGTGCTCCGTTGGCTCATGGCATATCCGAGAGAAGGGCGCGGAGACCGCCGCCCATCGCCCCCCAGGGAGTACACCAAGGCGGTGTGCGCAGACTGCGGTGCGGAGTGTGAGGTCCCCTTCAAGCCCACACAGGGCAAGCCCGTCTACTGCAGGGACTGCTACAAGAAGCACGCCCCGCCGAGACGGGAGAGCCGGCGCAGCCTCTTCTGAGGCCTGCGCTCCATATTTTTTAATCGGTATGCGCATCAAGGGAGCATGGATCCCTCCACGATCGCATTGATCATCCTCGTCATAGGCGCGGTCCTCCTCATCGCGGAGGCGCTGAGCCCCGGCGTGTTCCTGGTGATACCCGGAGCCGTGCTCCTCATCCTCGGAGTGGCCGGCTGGATATGGCCCGATTTCCTCATAAGCTCCATGGCCCCGGTGGTGGGCGTGGTCATAGCGGTGCCGGTCACCGCCGGGACCATCGTCCTCTACAGGAGGCTGGGGCGGCCGGAGCCCCCCTCCACCACCGTCGCCGATTCCCTTGTCGGAAGAGCCGGCACAGTGGTCTCCGCCACCGGCCCGGACAGCCTGAAGGGGAAGGTCCGCATAGGCTCGGACATCTGGAGCGCCAGGTCGGACGAGCCCATAGAGGCCGGTGCCGAGGTGGTCGTGGTGCATGCCGAGGGCGTGCACGTGAAGGTGGAGAGGTCCGGGGAGCGATTGCCGTGAACGTGATATTCCAAGTTCTCCTGGTGGTCTTCATCATCGCCGTCATAGTGATGCTGCTGAGCGGCGTGAAGATCGTCCAGCCGTACGAGCAGGCCATCTACATGAGGCTGGGCAAATTCGTCAGGGTGCTCAACCAGGGCCTGAACGTCGTGTGCCCGCTGATCAACGTGGTTGTCAAGCTGGACCTGCGCACGCAGGTCCTGGATGTCCCCAGCCAGGAGGTCATCACCAAGGACAACTCGCCGGTCAACGTGGATGCCATCATCTACATCAAGGTCACCGACCCGAAGAACGCCTTCTTCGAGGTCACCGAGTACCGCACAGCCACCATATACCTGGCACAGACCACCCTCAGGTCCATCATCGGGGAGATGGAGCTGGACGAGATCCTCTCCAGCAGGGAGAAGATCAACATCCAGCTGAGGGACACCCTGGACGAGTCCACCGACAAGTGGGGCGTCAAGGTGGAGGCGGTGGAGATCCGCGAGGTGGACCCTGCCGTCAAGGTCAAGGAGTCCATGGAGGAGCAGACCTCCGCCGAGAGGAGGAGGCGCGCCGCCATCCTGCAGGCTGACGGCATGAAGAGGGCCGCCATCCTGGAGGCGGAGGGGCAGAAGAAGTCCATGATCCTCCAGGCGGAGGGTAAGAAGCAGTCCATGATCCTGGAGGCCGAAGGCAAGCGTCTGGCTACCATACTGGAGAGCCAGGGTGAGGCCCAGAAGCTGAGGATCACCTCCCTGGGGGCCGCCGCTCTGGATTCCAAGGCGCTCTCCGTGCTGTCCATGGAGACCCTCAAGGCGGTCAGCGACGGCCAGTCGTCCAAGGTCTACTTCCCGCTGGAGCTCACCAAGCTGGTGGAGGGCATCTCCGGATACATGGGTTCCGGGTCCGCAGTCCCCGAGAGGGAGGTGTCCGACATTGGGTCCATAGAGGCCGCCATCGGAGCAGCCGACGACGTCCTGGGGAAGATCCCCACGCCGGAGGAGATAAAGAGCCAGATGGACGAGCTCGACATGGAGATGGACCGGGACCGCAAGGAGTCCGAGGCGCTGGTGAAGACCACCAGCTCCGAGTCCACCGTCGACGTGGACCTCTGACGGAGCATCAACGGGAGCCGCCGCTCCGGCGCTCCCTCTTCATTTTCTCCCATTCAACCATAGTGTTGAGCCTCAGGCCCATGAAGCCTATCACCGCGGCGGCCACGCCCAGGCAGAGGAGCAGGGCGCCGGGTAGCGTGTGCTCCATCATCACCAGTCCCAGGCCGACGAGGGCCATGGCCGCGCCGAGGAAGAACAAGGACCTCATGGTCCCCTTGGAGTCCCACATCGCCACCGCCAATGCTTGATTCCTTGAAAACCGGAACGGGCTGGGAAGTGGTTTGTGAGGCGGGGACCTGCCCCGCCCCGTGTTCATGCGATCTTCTGGCCTGCACCGGGTCCGGCGGACTCGTTGTAGACCTCTTTGACGGCGAAGGTCCAGACGGCCCTGGCCTTCAGGTTGACCTTGGCCAGGTTCTGGTTGAGGCCGTCGAGGACGGGACCGGAGTCCTGGCGTCCGATGACCTCGCAGCGGGCCTCGAAGGCGTCCTTGCCGGCGATGACGCTGAGGGCAACCTTCTTGTTCTCCTCCATGAAGGCCTTGGCGGTGTTCATGAGGACCTCGCCCACGGCGAGGGTGTTGTCGTCGATCACGAAGATGCTGCCGCAGACGATGGCGTGGGGCTGACCGTCCTTGGAGGCGGTGGTCAGCACCTTGACGGTGTCGGGGCGGCTGAACAGATCCTTGACGTTTGCAGGCAATGACATTTATATCACCTGGGCGGAGAATCGTATCCTGAGTATTTCAACATCTCAGATACACCGATGTAACCCAGGCGGTCCGGCGGACTCCGGAATCCGAGGAAGGGAGAGGTATCACTCCTCTTCGATCTTGGCGAAGCGGTTGTAGATCAGGGTCGCGGCGAGGTAGATGGCACCCAGGGCAACGACGATCACGAAGTCCATAATCTCGAACTGCATGATTGGGCGAATGGCGGGTTAGTATATATCCGATTCTGTTCCAGTCCGGCGGCATCCCTGCGGAACCGTCCCCGGCTGCGGTGGTTATCGGCCGGACCGTTGCGGATTCCGCAGTAATAGGACTGAAAACCTCCGTTATTCGATGCATACGGTTCGCTATACGGAACGGCACCAGGTCATGGTTTTATACCGTGAAGGCATACTCCGCGAAAGCATGACATCGTACGACCTGGTTATCGTCGGGGCAGGACCCGGAGGGCTCACCGCAGGAATCTACGCCAGATCCAAGATGATGAAGACCCTCATCATCGATGCCCACAAAGTCGGAGGCCAGCTGGTCAGCCTGTATCCGGAGAAGGGTATCCACAACTACCCGGGATACGAGACCATCCAGGCCAGGAAGCTCTCCGACAAGCTCTACGCCCAGGCCGAGTCGATGGAGTGCGACATCCACGAGGGCGAGAAGGTCCAGGACATCGTCAGCGGGGACGAGGAGTACATCATCAAGACGGACAAGGGGGAGTACACAACCAAGTCCGTCATCGTCGCCATCGGCATGGGCATGTTCAAGCCCAAGAGGATGGGCGTCCCCGGCGAGGCCGAGCTGGAGGGCAAAGGCCTAACCTACATCCTCCCGGTGAAGGAGGAGCTGGTGGCGAAGAAGGTGGTCATGTTCGGCGGAGGCAACAGCGCCATCGACATGGCGCTGGTGTCGTCGACGGTCACCCACACCACCCTCGTGCACAGGAAGGACACCTTCAGGGCGGACGAGGCCACCGTCGTGCAGCTCTCCAAGAGCAGGGTCAAGACCATCATGAGCGCCAACCTTGTCTCCGTCAACGGCGACGGCAAGGTGGAGTCGGTGACGCTGAAGCAGGGCGACGAGGTCTTCGACGTCCCGGCGGACCTGGTGGTCATCAACATCGGCATCTCGTCGGACCTGGAGGACCTGAAGGTCTGGGGCATCGAGCTCACGGATTCCGGCCTCATCAAGACGGACTTCGACATGAGGACCAACCGTCCGGGCATATTCGCCTGCGGCGACGTGGTTGACTACGCGGGCAAGTACAAGCAGATCATCACCGCCTGCGGAGAGGCGGCCACCGCGGTGAACAGCGCCTACAAGTTCGTCAAGAAGCCCTATTGGGCCTGAGCGCTCCGCGCTCTTCTTCTTCCTCCATATCCATCACGTCAGACAAATCGCTGCGTGATACCGGAATCGTTGAGAAATCTGTAAGGGAAGAGGTTTGTACGTACCCGGTGCGGGGCGCGTACGTTTACTCCTCGATAGCGTTGGAGGGGCACTCGTCGACGCAGGCTCCGCAGTCGACGCACTTGCCAGCGTCGATGACGGCGATGTCATCGACGGTGATTGCGTCCTGGGGGCAGACGTCCGCGCAGGCTCCGCAGCCAACACAGTCATCAGCTTTCACTGTAGGCATTTGATGTACCTCGGTTGGAAGATTCTGCTTGTGCTATTTAATGGGTTCTCCTGCTGGGTCTTTTCGGGAATCCTACGTATTTATACGTAGGTAAGCCTAAATATTCTCTTGCGCAGGTCATATTTAAACGGCGATGAAACACCCGCCGGGGAGTCGGACCGAGTCTGTTTTTACCGTGCTCGGGCATGCGCATCCATGGAGTGCTACGCCGGCGTCCTGTGGACGGAGGACCCCTTCCGCGGATACGTCTGCATCGAGGACGGGAGGGTGGTCCGCATCGGACACGGGGACCCTCCGCCGGGCGCCCATAAGTCGCGTTTCATCGTCCCGCCCGTGGTCGACTCCCACACCCATGTCGGCGACGCCGGCCTGGACCTAGGAGGCGCGAGATACACGCTGGAGGAGCTGGTGGCTCCGCCGGACGGCCTCAAGCACAGGTACCTGAGGTCCGCCCCGCGGGAGAAGCTGGTGGAGGACATGAGGGGCTACTGCACCGCCCTGAAGGCATCCGGATCCTGCAGGGCGATGGACTTCAGAGAAGGCGGTATCGACGGCGTGCGCATGCTCAGGGAGGCCTGCCCCGACGCGGTGATCCTGGGACGTCCCGTATCACCGGAGTTCGATCCCTGCGAGATCGAGGCCATCCTCCGCGAGGCGGACGGCATCGGCATCTCCAGCATAAGCGACATGCCCATGGCGTACATCGAGTCGGTCGCGGATGCCGTGCACAGGGAGGGCGGCATGCTGGCATTGCATGTCAGCGAGAGGGTCAGGGAGGACATCGACGCGGTGCTGTCGCTGCAGCCTGATTTCATAGTCCACATGTGCGAAGCCACAGACCCCGACCTGAGGAAGGTGGCGGATGCGGGCATCCCCGTCTCCGTCTGCGTCCGCTCCAACCTGTACTTCGGCAGGGTGCCGCCTCTGGCACGTATGGAGGCCGCCGGGGTGGAGACGATGGTCGGCACCGACAACGCCATGCTGTTCCCCCCGGATATCATGCCCGAGATCGATGCATTCGCGGAGCTCTGCGGCCGGCAGGGATGCTCCGGTGACATGGTTGCGCGCGCATCCGTGCGCGCTCGCAAACTATTAAGGGAGAGCATGCCACTCGGGGTGAGCGTCGGAGATGCTGCCGCAGCGGTGCCCGGTGAGACGGTCACCGTCATAGGCAAAACAAGCTGACAGGAGTGACAGGAATGGCTTTCAAGAACATACTGGTGCCCACCGACGGGAGCGAGTTCACGAAGCCCGCCATCGAGACGGCGGTGGAGCTGGCGAAGGATGTGGGCGGGAGCGTCACGGCGCTCTATGTCATCGATCAGACCGTGTTCGGCAACGTGCCCATGGACTCCTCGGTCACAGCGATTTACGACATGATGAGCTCGGAGGGGCACAAGGCCACCGAGTACGTCAGGCAGCGCTGCCAGGAGGCGGGCATACCCGTGACCGAGAAGGTGGTGGACGGGTCGCCCGTGAAGGCCATCGTGGACGCATCCCCGAACTACGACATCATCGTGATGGGGACCCTCGGCAGGACCGGCCTCGCCAAGCTCATGATGGGCAGCGTGGCCGAGCGCGTCGTCAGATACGCCCACTGCCCGGTCCTGGTGGTGAGGTCGCCGGAGACTGATGGCAAATGAAGACAGTAGCAGACGTGATGACCAGCATGCCGATCGTGGTCAGGGTTCCCGGCAACAGGAACGACGCGATCAACCTGATGGTCAGGAACAAGCTCACCGGGCTCCCCGTGGTCAGGGAGTCCGACGGACAGCTCATGGGGGTCATCTCCAGAAGGGACGTTTTCAGGAACGTCAGCGAGGACCAGCTGTCCCTCATCATGAAGAAGAACCCTCTCACCATCGCCCCCACCGCCACTCTGGCGGAGGCGGCCAGGATCTTCCACGAGAAGAGGATCCACAGGCTGCCCGTGGTGGAGGACGGGAAGCTGGTGGGCATCATCACGCCCACCGACCTGATCCGCGAGATCAGGCACATGAAGACCAGCAAGACCGCCCAGGACGCGATCCTCCTGAAGTGCGTCACCTGCTACGAGGGCGACCCGCTCTCGTACGTGGTGCCCGCCATGAGGATCAGCGACGTCCCCGCCATGCCCGTTCTGGATTCCCGCGGCAAGCTGTCCGGCATCATCACGGACAGGGACCTGTTCGTGGACCAGACCAAGGACCTCTCCGTCATGAGGGAGATGGGCCTGGACGACACCTGCAGCGACCTGGCCGGATACAGGAATGTGCTCCCGCTGTTCTACATGGCGACCCACGGGGACGACCTGCCGGAGGACGCCATCGTCAAGACATACATGGTCAAGGGCCCCACCACCGTCTTCGAGAAGACCACCCTCAACGAGGTGGCCAAGGTGATGGACGTCAACGATTTCGGTCAGATCCCCGTCCACGGCGACAGGGACGAGCTGGTGGGCATGATCTACGACGTGGACGTGCTCATCGCACTCATCGGTGATGCCGAATGAGCGATGTGGATCCCTCAGAGCTCCTGGCTCTGTGCAAGCGCAGGGGCTTCATATGGCCCTCCTTCGAGATCTACGGCGGAGTGGCCGGCATGTTCGACTACGGACCTCTGGGCTGCGCCCTGAGGAACAACATCGTGGACGTGTGGAGAGCCATCTACAAGGGCAGGGAGGGCTTCGTGGAGATCGACTCCGAGACCGTCAACCCCAGGGAGGTGTTCAAGGCCTCCGGCCACGTGGACGAGTTCTCCGATCTGATCACCTACTGCAAGGCCTGCGGCGCCCCGTTCAGGGCGGACCATCTGGTGAAGGGGTTCTACGACAACCCCGACGTGCTGTCCCCGGAGGAGCTGGAGGAGGCCTTCGCCGAGCACGGCATAAAGTGCCCCGAGTGCGGAGGCGACCTGGGCAAGGTGGAGGAGTTCAACCTCATGTTCAAGACCACCATCGGCCCTGGCTCATCCAGGGTCGGCTACCTCAGGCCGGAGACCGCTCAGGGGATCTTCGTGAACTACTCCAACCTCTACCGCTACAACAGGGAGAAGCTCCCCCTGGGAGTGATCCAGACAGGCAGGGGGTACAGGAACGAGATCGCCCCACGTCAGGGCATGATCCGCATGCGCGAGTTCAACATGATGGAGGTGGAGCTGTTCGTCAGCCCGGAGGACAAGGACTGGCCCAGGTTCCCCGAGATCGAGGGATGCGAGATCACGCTGGTGCCCAACACCACCTGCGAGCCGGTCACCATGACCGTGGGCGAGGCGGTGTCCAAGGGCATCATCGCCAACAGGGTGCTGGCGTACTTCGTGTACACCACCAAGCAGCTGCTGGAGAGGCTGGGCATCGACCCGCAGAGGCTCAGGTTCAGGCAGCACCTGGCGGACGAGATGGCACACTACGCGGCGGACTGCTGGGACGCGGAGGTGCTGCTGTCCTACGGCTGGATCGAGATCACCGGCATCGCCGACCGCGGATGCTGGGACCTGTCCCGCCATGCCGAGTTCTCCGGCCAGGACCTGACCCACTTCATCCGCTTCGACGAGCCCGTGGAGATGGAGGTGGAGAGGATCCGCGCCAAGCACAAGGCCCTGGGACCCAGGTTCAAGGGCAGGGCCAAGGACATCGCCGCCGCCATGGAGTCCAAGGAGGCGTCGGACGTGAGGGACGGGAAGCTGGTCCTGCAGATCGACGGCGAAACGGTGGAGCTGACGGAGGAGTACTTCGAGATCGTCAGGGCCAAGGAGAAGGTGGCCGGCAAGAGGGTCATACCCCATGTGATCGAGCCGTCCCACGGCCTGGACAGGATATTCTACTCCGTCCTGGAGCACGCCTACGACCGCGACAGCGAGGAGGGATACACCGTCCTGCGCCTGAGGCCCGAGGTGGCCCCCATCAAAGCCGGCGTGTTCCCGCTGATGGAGAAGGACGGCATGGACGACATAGCCAGATCCATATACTCCAAGCTGCACGCATCCGGTGTGGAGTCCTACTACGACGGATCCGGGACCATCGGCAAGAGGTACGCCCGCATGGATGAGGCAGGCACGCCGTTCTGCATCACCGTGGACTACCAGACCAAGGAGGACGGCACCGTCACCATCCGCGACAGGGACACCAAGGCCCAGCGCCGCATACCCGCCGAGGATGCGGAGAGGGTGCTGAGAGCCCTCATCGCCGGTGCGGACTTCGCCTCCGCGTGACGCCGACAAACGCCTACACAGGCTCCGGGGCATCCCCGGAGCCGTTGCTACTTTCCACTCTATCTGTGCTACCCGCTTCGAAATCCGCAGTATCGCAACGGATATCGTCTTTCTCGCAGGGTTTTTATGCTGTGCACGGCGATATGGTTACGAGGTGTAAAAGTGGGAATAATCGACCTACAGGATCACAAGAAGCTTGAGATCCTACGTTCTCAGATCGATGGCTACAAGGTCGCAGACGTAATGAACACCGAATACCCCACCCTGTCCCCCGATGACAGGGTGAGAGATATCCTGTCCGAGATGAAGGCGACTGGATATCAGGACATCCCGATAATGGAGAACGGCGAATTCGTCGGGATGGTCAGCTACGGCACCCTTCTGAAGAAGAAAGGCGTCACCGGCGACTCCAAGATCAGGAACCTGATGGCGGGGAGCTCCACAGTCTCCCCCGACGACACCCTGATGGACGCCGCGGAGAAGATGGTCGTCTCCAACAGCAGGCAGATGGCCGTCATCACCGGATCCGGGAAGAAGAAGCTGGCCGGCATAATATCCAGAGGAGACATCGTCTCGGTGGTCTCCAAGCTGAGGACGATCAACGAGATCGCCGTCTGGGAGATCATGACCGCCCCGGCGGAGAGCGTGAAGGAGACCGACACCATGGCCGACGCCATAGAGCTCATGAGGAGCCTGGACATCAGGACCGTCCCGGTGCTGGGCACCGACGGCGAGGTGAAGGGCATGGTGGGCATGCACGAGGTCATCGACAACAACTGGACCGCCGGATACAGGTCCCTGTCGGACATCGGCGACCAGGTGAAGATCCAGGTGGGGTCGGTGTGCACCAACCACGCCGTCACCGTCCCCTGGGACGCGGACATAGAGTCCGTGGCGGAGATCATGACCGACAACAGGATCTCCACGCTGCCCGTGCTGGAGAACGGGGAGCTGAAGGGAGTGGTCACCCAGTACGACATACTGGAGGTGGTGGCCGCATGCAGGGAGAGGGAGATGCTCTTCGTGCAGCTCTCCGGCCTGTCGGAGAGCGACAAGGAGCTCACCGACCAGATCTATGCGGACATACAGTCCGAAGTCACCAAGATCTCCAAGGTCGGCAGGCCCAGCTCGCTCACCCTCCACTACGGCAAGTACAACGACAACGGCGGACGGCAGAAGTACAGCGTCACCGCGAGGCTGGCACTGGACAGCGAGGTCTTCACCGCCAAGGAGGTCGGATGGGATCTCGTGAAGGTGTCCAACGACCTGATGAAGAAGATCACCTCCGCCGTCATGGACCGCAAGGACGCCAAAGACACCTTCCGCAAGAGGAAGAAGTAATCCTGTCCGAACGGGCCTGTGGATTGAAGCCGCAAGAGGGAGTAATAAAACATCATGCGTCTCCTCCCAGGAGACGCCTTCACAACCTTTTTTTATACTATTATAATACGCAATACCCATGTCGCAGTACGATGTCGCAGCCGCCGAGAAGCGCTGGGAGCAGATGTGGAAGGATAAGGAGATCTACCGTTTCGATCCGAAGTCCGACAAGCCCGTATTCAGCATCGACAACCCTCCCCGCTACACGTCCGGGTCGCTGCACCTTGGACACGCCACCGGCTATTCGCTGATCGACTTCGCCGCCCGCTACAAGAGGATGCAGGGGTACAACGTGTTCTTCCCCCTGTGCTTCGATGTGAACGGGACACCCATCGAGGTGAAGGTGGAGAAGAAGCACGGCATCAACAAGCTGGATACCCCCAGGGCGGAGTACCGCAAGTACTGCGAGGAATATGCGGAATCCTTCATCGCCCAGATGACCCACCACTTCGAGATCCTGGGAGAGTCCATGGACCCCTCGATATATTATCAGACCAACGCACCCTACTACCGCAGGGTCACGCAGATGACGCTGGTGGATCTGTTCAAGAGGGGATTGCTATACAAGGCCAACTTCCCCGTGAACTGGTGCCCCTCGTGCATGACCGCCCTGGCGGACGCCGAGGTAGAGTACCGCGACAACGTCAACAAGCTCAACTACATCGTCTTCAAGGTGAAGGGCAGCGATGAGCAGATGATCATCGCCACCTCCCGTCCGGAGCTACTGAGCACCTGCCAGAGCGTGGCCGTCCACCCTGATGACAAGTCCAAGACACACCTGGTCGGAAAGACCCTTATCACGCCTCTCTACAACAAGGAGGTCCCGGTCATCGCCGACCCCAAGGTCAAGCTGGACTACGGCACCGGAAACGTGATGATCTGCACCATCGGGGACAAAGACGATTTGCAGTGGTGTATGCAGTACAAGTATCCCCTGCTCAAGGCCATCGACGAGATGGGCAAGATGACCGCCATCACCGGCAAGTACGAGGGCATGAAGGTCCTGGAGGCCAGGGAAGCGATCATACAGGATCTGAAGGACGCCGGTCTGCTGATCAACCAGGAGGACAACCCCCAGCAGCTGTCCATATGCTGGAGATGCCACAACCCCGTGGAGTACCTGCAGGTGCCCCAGTGGTTCCTTCGCTCCATCGATTTTAAGGATAAGATTCTGGAGAGAGCCAATGAGATCGAGTGGCACCCGGAATTTATGAAGACTCGCTTGGTGGACTGGACCAACTCTCTCGAGTGGGACTGGGTCATCTCCAGGCAGAGGATCTTCGCTACCCCCATACCCATCTGGGAGTGCGAGGACTGCGGCCATGCCGTTTGTGCCACGGAGGACATGTGCTATTGCGACCCCGTGTATGACAAAGCGCCGGTGGACTGCTGCCCCAAGTGCGGCGGCAAGATGGTCGGTTGCACCGATGTGTGCGACACTTGGGTCGACTCGTCTATCTCATCTCTGTACAACACCTTCTACGGACGCGACGAGGAACTGCACAAGAAGCTCTTCCCCATGTCCCTGAGGCCCCAGTCCCACGATATCATCCGTACCTGGGCTTTCTATTCGATACTCAGGGCTGAACAGATCGAACAAAAGATCCCCTGGCACGACATCATGATCCACGGATTCATCATGGCTCCGGACGGGACCCCCATGCACTCGTCCATCGGAAATGTCATCGACCCCATACCGATTCTGGAGGAGTACGGTGCGGATGCTCTGAGGTACTACGCCGCCACGTGTTCCTTGGGAATCGATCACGCCTTCCGCGAGAAGGACGTCATCCGCGGTCGCAAGCTGCTGACCAAGGTGTACAACCTGGGTCAGTTCGCCAAGAGGTACATCACCGAGAAGCCCGGGGAGATGCCTGAGGAGCTGCATGTCTCCGACAGGTGGATCCTTACTCAGTTCAGTCGTGCGGTGAAATACGCGGAGCATTACCTAGACGCATACCTTTTTGATAAGGCGATGCGTGTGGTGGAGGGATTCATCTGGCACGAGCTGGCGGACCACTACGTGGAGATGGTCAAGGGCCGCGACGACCCCGCTGTGAAGTACACTTTGTACACCGTCCTGCTGGGCGCCATCAAGATGCTGGCACCTTTCATGCCTCATGTCACCGAGGAGGTATACCAAGGGGTCTTCGCCCAGTTCGAGAGTGTGGACTCCATCCACGTGACGGCATGGCCGGAGGCGGTGCTGGATGACGAGGAGGCGGTGTCCGAGGGCGAGGTCCTCAAGGAGGTCATCGCTTCCGTGCGTTCGTGGAAGGCGGAGAAGAAGATTCCGCTGAACGCATCCATCAAGCTGATGGAGATCATCGGTCCTACCGCATCAAGACTGGAGCCCGCCGGTTCCGATATCATCGGAACGTTGAAGGTAGAGGAATTGAAGATGCTGGCGGATGCGGAGCTCACCCGCAACGTGGTGGGCATCAAGCCGGTTCATGCCAAGCTGGGTCCTCTGTTCAAGGCCAAGGCGAAGGCTGTGGTTGCCGCGCTGGCGGCAATGGATGTGGCGGATGCCGCGGCTCAGCTGGAGTCCAAGGGCAAGATCGTCCTGGATGTGGAGGGCGAGAGCGTTGAGCTGCAGGCGTATCTGGTGAGTGTCGATACGGAGCTCATGCTTGACGGCAGAGCGGTGGAGACGCTGCAGGTCAACGACCTGTTGATCGCCATAGAGCTGTGAGGGGAGACCCTCACAATTCCAACACCTTTTGTGATCTGAGACCATCCGTCGGCAAGATACCGGTGATGTGCCAGATAATAATAATTCGCTTATGACGGTCATATTGAGGACGTGTCCCCATATGGAAACAATCAATCTGTTACATCGGCTAACCCGTATCCATGGCCGCTCCCAACGCCAGACCTCCTGCCAGTAACATCTACTAGGTCAATCATGCATTGGAAATCATAAAGCCCCGGCTTCAGGACTTCGTGATTCGTAGCATGGAGGATACCTTCGGCAGCAGGTGGTGGGCCGATTGTGTGGTCGCTCGTAATTTAGTCCTGAACGCCAGCAATTATCTACCGACCGGAGACGCGTCAGAAGCTGCCATCCGTTCATACATGGACATCACCCTCTGTATGAACATCATCTCGCAATATAGGCTGGTCAACGACAGCAGTGTCAGGAGCGCCAATAATCCTCTCCAGGCGGTCCGCCGCGTGAGGAACTTCCAGAGTCACAACGGCCGTACCGATATTACCGACTACGAGGCCGCCGGCATGGTCATACAGGTGATAGCCCTCGACGAGTATATGTCCCTGGGCTGTGCGGACGGGCTCTGGGAGATTATGAGGTTCTGGGGCCTGTCGGCGTACAGGTGAACCATTCCGTCGAGTGGAAGGACGTCACGATGACAAAAACAGCAGGGAAGGAGGGTTCCGCTTCGGCGTATGTGCCATCCGAGAACGGTTCTCAGACAGGGGAGGTTCGTGTCGTCGGAGAGACTGGGTCTTGCAATGACGACAGAACTAGCGTATCTGCCATGTGCATAGATACCTGCGAGAGCTTCCGCCGTCAGCAGCAAGGGGATGCATGTGACCTTCCACCGCAGGGGGTCTCGGTGGGGGAGGGCAGGATGGACATCACGCCGATACTCACAGAGGATCCGGAGAAGAACATGACGGTGCAGAGGTCCACCCGTTACGGGTGCTCATTTGACAACGATGTATTCGCGGATGTGCCGGAGGAGTTGTCGGTGTTCAGGTTTGCGGGAGAGGCTCTGTGAGTGTAATCTGAATTCGTTTGTAATTACATGTTGCCTCAATATTGTATGAGAGGCCTTCAAGCCATGGAGAGCATCGTTAATTGGTTGAAATAGATAATCTTGACATGTTAACCCCGCGTATGCGGGGAATATGGGGGTTCAGGCAGTGCCTGTTTTGAACTTGTGGAATCATCCCCGCACACGCAAGGAGCATATCCTGGGGCTGATTATCGTGGCGCTCAACGGAGGATTGCCCTCGCGGATGCGGGGAGCACAACGCTCCCTGTACCGCTGTGCTTATGGGTTTGGGATCACCCCCGCGTATGCGGGGAGCACTCCGTGTAGTAGGTCGCCGAGTCCGAGTAGTAGGGATCACCCCCGCGTATGCGGGGAGCACCAGGCGTGGGTGCCTGTTTCGATGCCTTCGGAGGGATCACCCCCGCGTATGCGGGGAGCACGGGCGCCCGTCGGAGGTTGTGATGCCTCACTTCGGATCACCCCCGCGTATGCGGGGAGCACTGTTGCAACGTTCACCATAGAGCAAAACCCCAAGGATCATCCTCGCGTATGCGGGG
>CALULN010000002.1 GCA_944321505.1 Candidatus Methanomethylophilaceae archaeon
AGACCCCCTCGAGGATGACGTCCTCGTCCTCCGGATCGCAGAGGAAGCGGCCCCCGTCGCCGATGCACGGGCAGTCCTTCATGGAATCGATGTACCTGTCGGTGACCATGCAGACATAGCCGCGGAGATCCGCATCCAGGTTCTCGCAGGCGTAGCAGCCCCAGCCGTTCATGCGGAGGCCTCCTCGGTCTGACGGGCAGGTTCCTCCCCTCCGGGGAGGAGCTGAGAGGGTTCGAAGCCGAACTTCCGCACCATCATCAATGTCTGGCTCTATGTTTTCCGAGATATTCCCGTAAACGGGTTCGTATCCCCGCATCCTCGAATCCAGGCGTTTCCGGGCGAAAAACGAAGGTTAACGGTATGGTATGCTTCTTTTAAATACTACCCCTTGTATGCGAACCGCGATCAATATGTCTGAGAAAACCAAGAAATTCAAACTGCAGTCGATCGACACCTTCTCGACCCTGATCCTGTCCGCGTTCTCCCTCGTGGCGGCACTGGCATGGAACGAGGCCATCAAGTCTCTCATCGGACAGTTCCTGTCCGCTGGCGATGACTGGATCGGAATGGTCATCTACGCAATCATCGTCACCATACTGGCTGTCATCGTCATCCTGGCCATGAACGCCCAGGTCGCGAAGCTGAAGGCCGGTCTCGAGGACGACGAGTGATCAATCCTCATCCGCCAACACAGGCCGGGGCAGAGGGGGCTTGCGCCTCCCGAGCTTCTGCCGGTTGGCGGCAATATACTTAACCATGTTCGACCCGGACAGCTCGACGCTGGACGGGCCGGACCTCACATAGTACGCTTCTGTCTTCCCGTCTCTGAGGAACACCGGGATGGGGCTCTTCTTGCACGTCACCATCATTACCGCCCTCTCGTCGAAGGGGACCACCCTGAAGGAGATGTAGGGGTTGAACTCGTCCCCGATCTGGTTGGATATCAGGTGCGTCATGTGCAGGTTCATGCGGTCCCTGCTGTCGAAGCTGGCCTCGTCGATCCCGGTGATGTTGCCGGAGTCGTCCACGCCTATGAGCAGCGTCCCGCCGTCGGTGTTCAGGAACGCCACCAGCGTCTTCAGGACCGCTTTCTCCATCCTCTTGTCCTTCTCCCCGGTCTCCAGGTTGGTGCGCAGGGTGGACTTGAACTCGGTGTGGTCGGTCTCGCCTCCGGAGATGACCTCTAGCACCTTCCTCCTGTCGCTGTCGGCATCCATCCCCAGGGCCTCCGAGTTCACGTAGAGGAAGTTGAAGACGGTGTGCCTGAACACGGTGGTGCGGTCCAGCATGAAGAACAGGCATATCAGGACGCACCCGACGGTGACGTACAGGAGGTTGTCGAACATCTCCTGGTAGTAGGGCATGCCGTCGACGCTGCTGAGGTAGTACGCCGCCATGGTGGCTATGGAGTACATGGCGACCCCGAAGCAGAACGCCTCCAGGCTTATGAGCCCGCCCTTCTCGTCGGCGGATCCCGGCATCTTGCCGACGATGACATATGCCAGTATGTATCCTATGAGGCTGAGGATTATCCCGAGGAACACGTAGCTGGCCGCCTGGAAGATTCCGTGGCCGCTGACGGTCTGACCCAGGGTGGAGAGGGTCAGCCCCGCCACCGAGAACACCAGCATCATCGGCGGTATGTGGATCACCTGGCGGTCGAACATCATGGTGCCGGCCACCAGCAGGACCACCACCAGGGAGAGCATCCCGTCCCAGAAGTCCAGGAGGGCGAATCCGGCGATGCTCATCAGGAGGCTCAGGGCCAGGAGGATCCAGTAGAGCCTCATGGTACGGGGGTCCATCGCCTTCCGTCTGGTCGGCGTGACGGTGTCCTGCATGCCCAGAGTATCCGCTGGGCGGGATAAAACACTTGACGAACCAGGCAGAACGGAGGTGCGATTATCTTTAAGTACCGAGAGCAGGTTCCGCAGTCATCCGGAGTAATGATCTTGGCATTCCAGAGAGACAACAACGGCGGCACGGGAGGGTCCGGCAGCGGCGGCAACCGCGGCGGCGGACAGCATAAGGGCGGCCAGCAGAACAGCAGGAAGCCCCGCCCCAAGACCCGTGAGGCCACCAAGCGTCAGTCGATGCTCAACACCCACAAGCTCGCGCCCTTCAAATACGACATGAACGAGATCCTCTCCTCCACGCAGATGGATCCCGCCAAGGCATCGTCGTTCCTCGCATCCGTCATCGCGAAGGCGTCCCGCCAGTCCACCAGGGAGGCCAAGGACTTCGTGAAGACCTACCTCGAGGCCGAGGAGATCACGAAGGACGAGCACGACCGCATCTGCAGGCTGCTGGACAAGTACAGCAAGTACCGCTGATTCAGGATGTGTCTCTCACACCGTGCCGCTTCCGGCACGGTTTGAACGTCGTTAAGTGCAGTGATTGTTGCACGTTCATTCATTTTAGTGCAATATTGTTTCAAAAACTCCTTCATAAAGGTAGGAATTGAAACAACGTTGCAATATCTCTGGAAGAAGGGTTATATACAGTCCCCTCTCATGCAGTTACCGGGATTACTATGGGTTACGAAGAATTGTTCCCCCCGAATGACCTCAAGGAGTGGCACCCCAACGCCGCCAAGAGGTTCGCGAGTCCCTTCGTGGACAACTACCACGACCGTATCGACGTCGATCCCATCATGCTGTCGAACGCGGCCGTGCACTGCGGGTTCACGATCAGGGACTTCTACGAGAAGCCCGAGCTCGGAATCCACTGCGTCGGATACGTCGCAGAGCTGTTCGACCTCCTGCCCGTTACCCACTGGTTCTTCTCCCTCCCCTGGGTCAGAGAGCTGGGCGTCACGCTGGAGTACAAGGACACCCTGCCCCCGGTCTCCACCGGACCCATCATCTCCGAGCCCGAGGACGTCCTCAAGCTCGAGCCCATCGGCAAGGAGGAGCTCCTGAAGGGTTCCACCGTCCCCCTGTACTACAACCTGTACGACTATGTACAGAAGAACCTGCCCCACACCCTGGTCCCCATCTCCTACGGATTCGACCTGTGCGGTGCAGGCGCAGAGCTGGTCGGTGTCGAGAACTTCATCATGTGGACCTTCACCGAGCCCGAGGTCGCCCACAAGCTGGTCGACACCTACGTCGAGACCTCCATCAACGGAGCGGAGTGCCTGGCTGACAAGTACGGCTCCGCCATGCTGATCGTCGGTTCCGTTCTGGCCAACAACGATATCTTCAGCGACGAGCAGGTGGAGGAGTACTCCGCCAAGAAGATGCGCCACTACACCGACCAGTGCTTCAGGAGAGGTGCCGGACCCCAGGTGTTCTACCACCTGTGCGGTAACCACGAGACCGACTGGAAGGTGTTCAAGAACAACCTCATCTGGTCCCCGTTCAACGTGTTCCAGATCGGATACGAGGGACAGCACGAGTTCCCCGCTGACAAGCTGAAGGAGAACTTCCAGGATGTCACGACCATCATGCCCGGTGTCGACACCAAGCTGATGATCAACGCGAACCCCAAGAAGGTCTACGAGCGCGCCAAGGAGGTCCTCCTGGCCGGACGTGACGCCAAGAAGGGATTCATCCTCGGTACCTGCTGTGAGACGCCTCCGTACACCCTGCCCGGCAACCTGCTCGCATTGACCAGGGCTGCAAGGGACTTCGGTACCTACGGAACATGGTGAGGTGAGAAAAATGGAGTACATTATCGCTGATGAGGTCCTGGCCAACATCGAGAAGAGGGGCCTGAAGGTCGACGACGTCAAATCCGTCATCGAGGGCGCTGGAGACGACAGGATCTACAACGGATCCGTTTTCATCGCCAAGAAGGAGATCGGAGACTTGACCGTCTACGCCCGCTACGCTGTGGACGGCGACAAGGTCACCGTTGAGGCTGGCTACTGCCACAAGATGAAGATCCTCGACATCGTCCTGGTGGGCGAGGACTCCGAGTGGAAGTACTGCAAGAACGGCGAGGTCGTCAAGACCGGCCACACCAACCTCACGTACCTGGGCGCAACCAGGTCCGGACCCTCGCTCGTCGAGCCCAAGTCCGGCCAGTCCTGGATCGAGGAGTACCTGGCAGCCGGTGCACTCACCACTGCCGAGGGACTGTTCCAGCAGAAGAGGGCATAAGCGCTTCGGCGCTTCCCCAAACCCCTTAAACCCCTTCCCATTCTATCGCACGGGTTATATCTGGCCTTCCCGATTCCCCCTTCCGATGTCCGAGAAGATCGGTGAGACGGACGCGCTCTGCCCGGAGTGCCTCAAGACAATACACGCTGAGAAGATCGCCGAGGGTGGCGATGTCTACATCGTCAAGACCTGCCCGGAGCACGGCACATGGAAGGTTAAGATCTGGTCCGGCGCGGACGACTACCGCCGTCTCTATGACTTCGCCGCGGTCCCCAAGACCCCGGCGAGGTTCGCGGTGGAGAAGGTTGTGGATTGCCCTCATGACTGCGGACTCTGCGACCGCCACCTGCAGCACACCTGCCTGAACGTGGTGGAGGTCACCAACCGCTGCAACCTCAACTGCCCCATCTGCTTCGCCACGGCCAACGGATGCGGCTACGACTACCATCCCGACATGGAGACCATCCGCGGCATGTTCCAGACGGTGGTGGACTATGTGAAGAGCCCCCGCTGCGTGCAGCTGTCCGGCGGGGAGCCCACCGTCAGGGACGACCTGCCGGAGATCGTCCGCATGGCCAAGGACATGGGCATCGAGCACATAGAGATCAACACCAACGCCCTCCGCATCGCCAAGGACGTAGACTATCTGAGGGCGCTCAAGGATGCCGGCGTGGACGACTTCTACTTGCAGTTCGACGGCACCGACGACGAGATCTACATGAAGACCCGCGGAAGGCCCCTGTTCGCGATCAAGGAGCAGGCCATCGCCAACTGCGCCGAGGTGGGCATCGGGATCACACTGGTGGTGACGGTGTCCCCGGACATCAACCTCCATCATGTGGGGGAGATCATCCGCTACGCGGCGACGAAGGTCCCCACGGTAAAGGGCGTTCACTTCCAGCCGATATCGTACTTCGGCAGGTATCCAATCGAGCCCGAGGACGAGAACAGGGTGCTCCTGCCGGATCTGGCGAAGGCGATCGAGGAGCAGACCAAGGGCATGCTGAAGGCGGACAACTTCGTCCCCACATCCTGTTCCAACGTCCACTGCGACCTGAAATCCCTGTCCATAGTGCTTCCGGACGGCTCCCTGTTCCCCCTGACCACCATGGCCCTGGGGCCGCCCTGCAGCACGGAGAACGTGGCGGACAAGACCCGCTCCGAGGTGTCCAGCCTGTGGAAGTACATAGAGGACACCATGGACGGTCCTGCGGAGAGCGACGACAACTCCTGGAGGACTTTCGTCAACAGGGCGAAGACCCACTACCTGACGGTGTCCGCCATGGCGTTCCAGGATGTGTGGACGGGGGAGGTGGAGCGCTGGGAGCGCTGCTGCATCCATGTGGTGACACTGGACGGCAAGCTGATCCCCTTCTGCCTGTTCAACACCACCGCCCGCGACGGCACGACGCTGTACAGGCGTCAGACCTTCTGCAGGTGATCTTGCGGGGGGATGACCCCCGCAGAAAACACATTCCGAATAGCGGATAAGCGGTTTACTTTCGTGTCTACCTTCTGTAGTAGCCGAACTGGTTGTGGTAGTTGGAGACGACCCCGTTCATGTAGTTGGACAGGAACTTCTCCTTCTCCTTCGTGTTGACGACGAAGCCGTTGAGGGGGAACTCCGCATCGCAGTGGACGCACCTCACGTACTTGCAGTTCTTGTTGGCCTGGGGGCATGCCCTGCAGGCGATGGCCCTGGACTGGAAGAGGCTGAACTCCTTTCCGCATCTGGGGCACTTGAACCTGTGCGTCGAAGAGAGGAGCTGGGGTGTCACGCCTGCTCTTGCCATCTCGGGTGTTAGCACCATTCTTTACGCCTCGGACCGGTATGGGTGACCGGGTATTTACATACCACCCCCTGCTTTATCTACGTGCCTGGCCATTGCCTGTCCATGGGCGCCAAGGAATACATGATGTCCCTCATAGTCAGGCGGAGGCTGCTGTCCAACAAGGTCCCGGCGGACCACCCGGCTCCGCTGGAGGGATGGATCGAGCTGAAGGCCAGGAAGACCTTCATGAAGAACCGCGAGCTGAGGGAGGACATCGGCAGATCCGACCTCGGCACGCTCACAAGGGCGGACTTCGAGAAGTACCAGCTCTTCCGCGTCAGGGAGCAGATGCGGTACGCCATGGAGAACGTTCCCTTCTACCGCGACCGCTTCAAGGCCCTCGGCATCAGGCCGGAGGACATCCGCACCTACGACGACCTGCTGAAGATACCGCTCACCGAGCCCGGGGACCTGGCGGAGAACTCCATGCTGTTCTACGGGGTATCAGCCACCAAGATGGCCAGGGAGTTCACCACCACCGGCACCACCGGCCATCGCAAGTCCATCGGGTTCACAGCATCCGATCTGATATCCAAGATCGACATCATCTCCTCGGCGCTGAAGGGCGTCGGGATGTCCAAGGGGGACAGCCTCCACATCATGTTCCCCCTGGTCACCGCATGGGACCCCAGCCTGCTGATGGTGGGGGCCTGCGGCATCCTTGGGTACGGATCCTCCGTCTGCGCGGAGACGGACACCGAGAAGCAGCTGCAGGTGATGAGGGACTCCCACGCCACCTTCATCATCGGCCTGCCCTCCTTCATCTACCGCGTCACCGCGCTGATGAAGGACAAGGACCTGAGGTCCATGGGCATCAGGAAGATCATCTCCACCTCCGAGCCGCTGTCCGAGAGCATGAGGGCGCTGCTGGAGGATGCCTGGGGATGCAAGGTCATCGACGTCTGGGGGATGACCGAGTTCGGTCTCGCCTGCGCCATAGAGTGCGACTGCCAGAACGGCCTGCACACCGACGAGGCCAACATGATCATGGAGATCATCGACCCTGAGACCGGCAGGCACCTGCCGCCGGGGGAGAAGGGAGAGCTCGTGATCACCTCGCTGAACGCCCAGGGCACGGTGCTCATACGCTACCGCACCCGCGACATAACCGCGTTCATCGATCCGCCGTGCGACTGCGGCGCCATGTTCAACAGAAAGATCCTGAAGCCCGGCGGGAGGATGGACCTCCAGTTCAAGATCGGCATGGGACACAAGGTGTACCCCCTGCTGTTCGACGAGGCGGTCTTCGTGGACCCCCGGGTCCTGGACTACCAGGTGGAGATCTCCAAGGACGGGTACCGCGACTTGCTGACCTTCAGGGTGGAGGCCTCCGAGCCATCGGAGGAGCTGGTTTCGAAGCTGGTGGACTCCGTGTCGAAGGTGATGGAGGTGGCCGACGGCATATCCGAGGACCTGGTATCGACTCCGAAAGTGGAGTTCGTCGAGCCCGGCAGCATGGAGTACGCCGTCAAGGCGAAGAAGATCCGGGACCTGAGAGGGAGCTTCGATTAACCCTTCACGGCGTCTATGACGGCCTTGAGCTTGCCGGGGTCGTGGCAGCGCTCCACGAAGGTGCCGGTGACGACGACGTCCGCGCCGGCATCCCTGGCGGCCTTGGCCGCCTCCGGGGTCTTTATCCCGCCGCCGACTATCAGAGGCACGGAGAGCACTCCTTTGACTGCGGAGATCATCTCCGGCGGAACGGGCCTGTCGGCGCCGCTTCCGGCCTCGAGGTAGACGAGGCTCATCCCCATGAGCTCGCAGCCCAGGGCCCAGGACATGGCGCCCTTCAGGTCGTCCCTCTTCACGGGCTCAGCCTGTCCGACCTCCCCGACCTTCATCCCGGGCTCCACGATGATGTAGCCCATGGATATGGTCTCGATGCCGATCTTCTTGACCGCCAGGCTGGCCATCGCCTGGGCGCGTATGACCCACTTGAGGTCGGTGCTGTTCACCAGGCTCATGTAGAACATGGCATCCGCCTTGGACGCCAGTGCGTGGGGTCCGGCGGGGAAGTAGATCACGGGGAGTCCTGTCCTGGCCTTGATCCTCTCGGCGGTCTCGTCCAGGTTCTCGTTGCTGATGCCGGTGGATCCGCCGATCATTATGGCGTCCGTGCCCGCATCCTTGCACATCTGTGCCAGCTCCGCGGCCTCCTCGGCGGACTGCTTGTCCGGGTCCAGGAGGGACATGTGGAGCGTGCGCTTCCCTAGGTTGCCGAGTATGAAGTCTCTGACAGTCAATCTCCCACCGTCTGAAAGTATCCCTATGCGGTATTTCAACCCTTGCACTGGCTCAGTGGCGGAGCAGGTGGTAGTGCCTGGAGAGTGAGCCGTGCACCCTCTGCTCGTAGTAGGCGTCCAGGCGCATGGACTCCACGTCCATCCTGTGCGGCAGTATGACTCCGGCGCAGCCGTCCTCCGAGACTGTCTCGGAGAAGGCCTTCAGCGCTCTGCGGTAGATGCTGTCGATGGGCTCCCCGCCGGTGTGGGTGGATCTCCCGTAGGGGGGGTCGGTGGCTATGACGTCGACCTCGCCGAACGCATCCCTGATGCCGGAGACGTCCGTCACGGCGGAATCGTGGAGCTCCAGCCCGTAGAAGTCCATGTTCTCCTGGGTGCCGGCGATCATCTCCTCGTCGAAGTCCGACACCATGGCCTTCATGCCCATCATGGCCGCCTCTATGGCGATGCCGCCCGTCCCGCAGAAGGGGTCCAGGACGGTGGAGCCGCGTTTCGCTCCGGTGAGGTTGATCAGAGCCCTGGCGTACCTGGGGTGCAGCGAGATGGGGGAGAAGAACGGGCGCTCGCCCACCTTCCTGGTCTCCAGGGCGTTGCGGTCCACCTCCCTCTCTCCGAGGAAGAGGTGGACACGGTCGCTCATGATCATGTGGACCTCCAGGTCCGGTGACTTGAGCCTCACATCGTTCTTCTTGGACAGTATGCCGCCGACCTTGCGGACCAGGTCCTGGGAGTCCACGTCCTTCATGCGGGCCTCGAACCTGTGGCATCTGACGGCGAACGTGCCAGGGGGCAGCTCCACACCGAGCACCGGCGATGTGTCGTCCGGGTCGAAGGAGCACAGGTGCCTGCCGATCCTGTGGGTCAGGGATATCCTGTCGGCGACGGGGTCCACGCAGGCGGGGTCCATCTCCGCGATGATGTACCCCGGGCCCTCCGCAACCACGTTCGCACTGCCGGTTTCCGCCTCTATGCATTTCTTGGCCTCTGCGGCGCACATGACCTTGTGCTCGCCGGACAGCTCGAAGAAATAGGCGGGGGGCATGGCCCCCTGATTGTCCGTCTCAGTCTTTAATACCATCTTCGGTGACCATGAAGACGGCCTCTCCCTCCGGCAGGTTGGGGGAATCGATGAGCCTGGCGACCCTCTTCCCGGCCTTGCCCTTCCTCAGGTAGATGCGGAACGTGGCCGTGTGCCCAACGATGTGTCCGCCGATGGGGCGGGTGGGGTCTCCGAAGAAGGCGTCCGGCTTGGCGGCGACCTGGTTGGTGACCGCGATGACGGCGTTGTTGAGGGTGGCGAAGTTGAGCAGGTCGTGCATGTGCCTGTTGAGGACCTGCTGCCTCTCTGCGAGGGTGCCCCTGCCCACGTACTCGGCCCTGAAGTGCGATGTGAGGGAGTCCACGATCATCAGCCTGACCTTGGTCTGCTGAGCCAGCTCCATCGCCTTCTCCACCAGCAGGATCTGGTGCTGCGAGTTGAAGGCCCTTGCGACATGGATCCTCTTCAGGGTGGCCTCCGGGTCCAGACCCAGATACGTGGCCATCTGCACGATCCTCTCCGGCCTGAAGGTGTTCTCCGAGTCGATGATGATGACATCGGAGTCCAGACCGCCCCTGTCCTCGGGCATGGTGGCGTTCACCGCCAGCTGGAAGCAGACCTGGGTCTTGCTGCTGCCGAACTCGCCGAAGAACTCGACGATGGACTGGCTCTCCAGTCCTCCCGCCAGCAGCTCGTCGAACGCCTTGGATCCGGTGGTGAGCTTGACGATCTCCTTCCTCCGCTCCATGATCTCGCTGCCGGTCTCGAATCCTCCGATGTCGGCCACCAGCTTGGCTCCTTCGATGATGTCCATCGCCTTCTTCTCGCCGATCTCGCACCTCTCCGCGAGATCCCCCGGTGATGCTACCGCGATGGCCAAAAGATCGTTGTAACCCGCTTCGTGGAGCTTCTCTGCTATGGCTGGTCCTACTCCTGGTATGTCTTCTAGGGTTTTCTCTGCGACCATATTATGACCTCCGGTTCTTCCATGGGCTCACCCTACTTAAAGCGATTCTGGAGAGGTGACCGAATACCGCCGAATGCCGACGCCCAAAAGCCTTAATATAAAGGCGCGGGATTCATGGCCCGATGGCCAAGAAGAGGAAGGTAGGCGAGCCCAAGGAGCCCGAGTACGAGTTCGTCCCGCCGGAGTTCGACGAGAAGGAGTACATCTACAAGGACCTCTACGGTACCAAGGTCACGATCATCTGCGCCGTCCTGGCCGTCATCGTCGGAATCTGCGCCGGCTGCATCACCAACATGTGGAGCTGGCTGGGCGGCCTGCTGCTCCTAGTGGTCGTCCTGCTGGGGATGAAGCAGTTCCTCACCCTGCTCCGCTTCGACGCCGAGCTGGTCGAGACCAAGACCATGCTGGGGAACTACATCCTGTACATCCTGCTGGCTCTCGGCGTTTGGACGCTGATGGTCAACCCGCCCTTCGTCTGAAGGGCATGGAAACCCATTCACCTTCTTCAGGTTCCTCCACAGGACCTTTCAGCGCTCCCACGGCATCTGCGGGCGCATCAGCCTCGTGAGCAGCATCTCGTCCGCGGTGCCGAGGGCCTCCTCATGGTTCAGGACCCTCATGGCGGAGACGTCCAGGTCCCTGCCGATGCCGGCCCTGTGGATCTCCGCCCTCAGGACCTCCTCGGCCGTGCGGTGCTTCCTCTCGGTGACCACCGTCCATCTCCCGGCCTCCACGAAGGGGCTGCCGTACGGGTTGTCCCTCCATTTGGCCAAGAAGTCCGCGGAAGTGCCCACCCATACCGGGGGGCCGGCATGGGTGTGCAGTTTGGGGAGCACGTCCCTCTCCATCTCGAAGATGATGACGGCCTTCTCCGCATCGTGGCCGTGGACAGCCCTGAGGGGCCCGAAGCCGTTCTCGCCCAGCCTCCGCCACAGGGCGTATTGGCTCTTCCAGATCTGGGCCTGGAGGTTCTCGTCGATTATGCCGGGGTTCGGGAACATCACCGCCATCAGCCTGGTGCCGCGGGCCTCCGCTTCCGCGCGGATGCAATCCCTGGTCATGGGCTCCTCCGGTCCGGGGAAGAAGAACCGTGTGCCGGGGGACCCAAGGTACTCTCTGGCGGCTATGATGAACCTGCACATGGTGTCCAGGTGGACCGCCGAGGCGACGTTGCGCTTGGGGTCCACGGGGTCGTAGAACACCAGCGGGGCATCCATGTCCGGGCCCTTCCTCTCCAGGGAGACCACGGTGCCCTCCTTCCACAAGGATGCCGCCTTCAGCAGTCCGCGGAACCCGCCGAACCTGAGGGTGAGGATCTCGCAGAGGTATCCGGAGAACCCTCTGATCTCCGGTTCCGCCCCGTAGGTTCCGATGCCCTTCATGAACGCCTTGGTCAGGCGCATCTCGTCGCGCATGGCGGCGTCCGTATGGGCGAGTATGTAGTCGGTGTGGAACGGGGTGCGGTCAACCGCCGTCTGCAGGTGCTCGGCGGAATCCACGGCATAGCAGGGGACCATATCCACCGATAGTCCGCGGAAGCTCCCGGTGGTGTAGGGATGCTCCGCGTACATCATGCGCCCGGAGATCAGGTCCACGCCTGCCTCGATGCCGATGCGCTCCATGTCCTCCTTGGGCACGGATTCCGGGAACATGACGAAGAGGTCCACGTCCGGGTCCCTGAGGTATGTGCCCTTGGCGACGGAGCCCACGTATCTCACGGAGACGTCGATGCCCCTGGCCGCGAAGTAGTCCTGGGTCATCCTCCTGAGCTCCTCCGCGGTCTCCACTATCGCCGCGCACTCCCCGGGGGATGGGACGATGCGTGCGAGCACCTCCTTCTCCGTATCCATGGCCCCGCGATGCTTATGGCCGATAATAAACAGTTCGACATCCTTCTCCCCGGCATCGTGCCAGGATTAAATATCCGCCTTCGGATTCGAGAGCATGCGCAGATGCCCCGAGTGCGGCCAGTTCTGGGACGACAGCGAGCCCTTCTGCCGCCATTGCGGCAGGGATCTGTCCGACGCCGACAGGGTCGACCCTCAGCAGGCGATGGCGCAGGAGTCCCGCGGAGGGTCCCTGGTCACCATCCTGATCCTGGCGCTCTGCGTGATGATGATCGTGCCGATGGTCATGGGCTTCCTGAATCCGCCCGTGAGCCCGGGGCACACGGACCTGGAGAAGGAGTACGTCTGGGAGTTCCAGGGCCACACCTTCTCGGTGTCCCTTTCGATAGACGAGGCGGATCTGAAGGCGGCGGAGTCCACCACGCTCCCCCGCACCGGTTCGGCCTACGCGGAGGCTCCCGCGGGCATGCATGCCGCCAAGGAGTACGTGGTGGTCGGCAGGACAGTGACCGTACTGTGCGATGCTCTGTGGAGGGAGTACTCCGACTTCGTGTCCGTTTCCGGGAACGAGGGGTACATCAACGCGACCGACTTCGCGAACTATCTGCTGGCGTTCGTGAACACAGTGATCACCTACCAGGAGGATCCCACGTCATCGGACGGGTCTAATGAGTATTGGCGCCTGCCGGTGGAGACCCTGTACCTCGGGTACGGCGACTGCGAGGACACATCCATCCTCATGTCCGCCATATGCAACTGCATGAGCACCCTGTCGGATGCGGAGGGCCGTGCGTTCGCGCCTGGGGACTACATCGAAAGCGCGTGCATATTCCTGCTGCCCGAGCATGCTATGGCGGGTGTAAGCCTCTCGACGGATCCGGCAAACGGATGCTATGTGTCCGTAGACGGAATGAGGTACTATTTCTGTGAGACAACCCTCGACAGCAATTTCAGTCTTGTGCACGCGGGTCATCAAGATTCAAAGTACTTCGGTGCCTTCGCGCTGCCGCTCGTAGGCTATGTGAACTCGTACGCATGATCATGCGGGTGTGACACTGATGACCAGTTTACCGGAAGCATAAGGTTGCGGCCCGCCGGTTAATTCCAGCACAGATGTGCGTTTGTTCAGATCAATGGTGAGAGATGCGCCTGTTTGGCTCTGGGAACCGCTCAGTATGCTGATCACACTTCCTTTTTCCCCAGTCGCATTGGGCTCCGTGGTGAGGAAGACGGTAATCTCCACAATTGAGGTGCCATTCACCGGTGGGATATCCAATTGTATCTGCCTATCCATCGCCTCTCCATTGACATCTATTCTGAATGGAGCGCTGGTGTAAGGGGCACTTCCGATGGATACCTCGAGGACGAGGTTTGCGTATGGGCAGGGTTCGTCGAGTTCGAATTCCTTAGATTCAGGATTGTAGTACTTCCCGTCTTGCTGGATGTTGTACAGCGTGCCGTCGTCCGAATGGATGACAAGGTCCTCGACGCTGAACGTGATGATGTATGAGTCTTCGGTCGCAGGACGGCTGTTGTCATCATTGAGGATGTAGTAGACGCCCGCCGCCACCAGGATTGCCGCGACGATCAATGCAGCGATGGGGATCAGCTTCCCGCCGGAGGAGGGCTTTGGAGCGATGCCTGCACGTAAGGGTGCGCCGCATTCGGGACAGCAGTCCGCACCCTCCCTCGTCTCGGCGCCGCATCTCCCGCAGAAACCCATGCCCCTCCATCTGGAACTGGATATTTATAGGTCCCAAGCAGGGCTCCAGTCGGGTCTGGACGCCTCCAGGTCCTCGATCGTGATGGAGTCGCCGATGGTCAGGCGCATCAGGTCCCTGCCGGCCATGACTCTGCACCTGGTAGCCTTCTCCGCCTTCTCCGCCTGGGCGTTCTCGTCATGCTTGAGCATCACGATCCCCAGATGGATCAGCACTGTCAGCTCCGGGCGGACCCTCCTCACGAAATCTATCGCATCGTCGGTGCACAGATGGCCGGCTATGCGGTTGTCGTCCGGCGTGGTCACCGGAAGCAGCAGCACCCTTGATCCGATGTACTGCTCCGCGATCCTGTCGGAGTAGGCGGTGTCGCTGACATACGACACTATGCCGTCGGGGGTGTTGAATCTGAACCCCACGTTGCAGGGGTCGCTGTGGTCCGCTTCGGTGATCTCCGTCTCCATGCCGCAGATGTCCAGGACGTCCCCGGCCTTGATGGTGGCCGTCTTCTCCGGTATGGAGAGGTGGTAAGAGGACATGCAGGGCCCCAGCCCGTCGTGCCCGGAGATGACGCTCTCCGTGCCGTAGAACGCACCGCGCTTCACCCATCCGCCGTAGGTCATCCCCTCGATGGCGCAGGCCGCGTCGGAGTAGTGGTCCGGATGGCAGTGGGAGACGATGATGGCGTCCGTCTTCCTCAGGTCGTAGCGGATGCCGCACATGTTGGTGAGGGCCCCCGGACCGGGGTCCACGTGCACGGTGCCCTTGCCGGCGTCCAGCAGGAATCCGCCGGTGCTCCTGGCCTGGAACATGGTGGTGTGCCTCCCGCCTCCGGTGCCGAGGAAGGTCAGTACGGTGGCCATGCGACCCCCTATGCTTCCAAGGTATAACGGTTTGGTCAGATACCAGATATATAGTGGGAATCCCTGGGACGGCTCATGATCAGAGTCATCCGCGACGGATGGATAGTGACCCAGGACCCCGAGCGCAGGGTGCTGAGAGGGGATGTGGCCATCGACGGCGAGAGGATCCTCTCCGTCGGCGGGAGGTATGAAGGCGGGTTCGACGAGGAGATCGACGCCTCCGGCGACATCGTGATGCCGGGGATGGTCAACACCCACACCCACGTGGCCATGTCCGTCATGAAGGGGGTCGTGGACGACCTCTCCTTCCCGGACTTCCTGGACAAGGTCTTCAGGATCGACGCGGACCGCACCGACGACGACCTGGACATCGGCGCCAGGCTGGGCTGCATGGAGATGATGCGCGGAGGGACCACCACGTTCGTGGACCTCTACTACTCCGAGGACGTCATCGCCGAGGCCGTGAAGGATGCGGGGATAAGGGGCGTGCTGTGCTGGTGCGCCCTGGACCCGGACAAGACAACCCAGAACGGGGACCCGGTGGACAACGCCAAGGCGTTCCGCTCCAAGTACAAGGGGGAGAGGAAGATCCTGCCCTCCATCGGCCTGCAGGGGGTGTACGTATGCGGAGAGGAGACCTGCGTCCGCGCCCACGAGTACGCCGTCTCCGAGAACATACCTCTGAACATGCACCTGTCTGAGACCCGCGGGGAGGTGAACACTCACATCAAGGAGACAGGGAAGCGCCCCGCCGAATGGCTGGACTCCATCGGCGTGCTTTCTCCCAACGTCATCGCGGCCCACTCCGCATGGCTGACCATGAACGAGGTCCGCCTGATGGGGAGGGCGGGGATGTCCGTGTCCCTGTGCCCCGTGTCCAACATGAAGCTGGCCACCGGCGGCGTGGCCCCGGTGCCGGAGTTCCTGGAGAACGGGGTGAACGTCTCCCTGGGGACGGACGGCAACACCACCAACAACTCCCTGGACATGCTGTCGGAGATGAAGGTGTGCGGCCTGCTGCAGAAGTCCAGCAGATGGGACGCCAGGGTTACACCTGCCCAGAGCCTGCTGGACTTCGCCACCATCAACGGCGCCAGGGCCATCGGCATGGGGGACTCCATCGGATCGATAGAGGCGGGGAAGATGGCGGACATCGTGATAATGGACGGGAAGGCACCCAACCTCAGGCCGCTGCTGCCGGACAACATCATCGCCAACATCGTCTATTCCGGCAGCAGCCTGAACGTGAAGACCGTCATGTGCCAGGGCGATATCGTCGTGGACAACGGCAGCATCATGACTTTGGACTGCGAGGACGTCCTGTCCCGCTCGGAGGGGATGTGGGAGTCCCTGTGCAGGAGATGAGCTATGCGGACAGGGTCTCCTTCGAGCGCCCCGATCCGGCGGCGCTGAGGGAGCGGGGCATGGTGTGCGCGGACATGCACTTCCACACCAGGTGCTCCGATTCATTCACCTCCCCATGGTCGGCACTGAAGCTGGCCAGGAGGCGGGGGGTGGGCTTCGCCGTCACCGACCACAACCTGGTTTCCTCGGCGGTGGGGCTGTGCAGGGAGAAGGGAGCCGACGACATCGTGATCCCGGGGATGGAGATCAGCGCCTGGGACGGACCCCACATCCTCGTGTACTTCTATGATTGGAGGGACCTGGAGTCCTACTGGAGCAGGCATGTGCATCCCCATATGTCCGGCAACCCGTGGCTGGCCATCCGCAGAGGGACCCGAGAGATACTGGAGTCCCTGGAAGGGGAGAGCTGCGTGGTGTCCGCCGCGCATCCGATGGGCTATCCTTCAGGCAACAAAGGCGTCGAGAAGTGCATATCGAAAGGCATCCTGGGCGACGACATATGCGATCTCCTTGATGCGTACGAGGTGATCTGCAGCGGCATGACCCGCAGGAGCAACCTCGCCGCATTGGCCAATGCGGAGCGCCACGGACTGGGGATCACCGGCGGGACGGACGGCCACCTGGGGTCTGAGCTGGGCAACGTGGTCACCGCCGCATGCGCCGATGATGCGGACGGCCTACTGGATGCGGTGGCATCGGGGAGGTCGATCGTCATCGGCAGGGAGAAGAGCCTGCCCTGGAAGGTGGCCATGGGCGGCGCCTGCACCCTGCGCTTCCTGCCGCATACCCCCTCGGCATTGAGGGTGCATCTGAGCCAGAACATCACCGGGCGCTTCAGGCGAGGCCTCTGAAGAAGCTGGATACCACGACCTTGACCGTGTTCCTGAACCCTTTGCGGGCATATTCCTCGCAGGAGTACTCGGTGCTGCATTCCAGGTCTCTCAGGAACGCCTCCTCCATCTGCCGGCACACCCTCTCGGAGTAGACCATGGCGTTGGTCTCGAAGTTGAGGCGGAGGGAGCGGTCGTCCATGTTCGCCGATCCCACCGATCCTATGCGGCCGTCCGCCACCAGGGTCTTGGAGTGGACGAACCCGTTGTTGTAGAGGTACACCCTCACGCCGTACTTCATCAGCTTGTTGGCGCAGGACATGTTGTTCCAATAGACGAACGGATGGTCCGGCTTGTCCGGGATGATTATCCTCACGTCCACGCCTCTCATGGCCGCCGTGCGGATGAACTCGTTCATGGCCTCGTTGGGGGCCAGGTACGGCGTGTGGATGTAGAGGCGCTCCTTGGCGTAGTGGGCGATCCCCTCGTACTGGAACTGGACTGGGTTCTCGGACACCACGTCCGGTCCTCCGGACACCAGCTGCATGGAGTCCGTGCCCACGTTGCCGTCCTCCCTTATGTACTTCCTGGGGTCCGGTATGTCGTCGCGGCTGGAGTAGTTCCAGTCCGCTATGAACCTGAGGCAGCAGACTGCATGGGCGTCACCTTCTATGCGCACGGCGGTGTCCCTCCAATGACCCAGCTTCCCTTTGCCCAGGTACTCGTCGCCGATGTTGAAACCGCCGACATAGGATATCCTGCCGTCGATGACGGCGATCTTCCTGTGATTGCGGTTGTTCTTCTTGGGGCTGAGGAGCAGTGTGATCGTCTTGTGGAACAGTGCGAACTTCCCGCCGGCCTCCTGGAACCTCCTGATCCCTTCCTTGGGCCCTTTGCCGTTGCCGAAGGCGTCGGTCAGCAGCCTGACCTCCACCCCCTCCTCCGCCTTCTGTGCCAGCAGATCCATGAGGCGGTTGCCCAGGTCGTCGTTGCGGATGATGTAGTACTCCATGAACACGTACTCGCGGGCGTCGGCGATGTCTTCGAACAGCCTCCTGAATTTGTCCTCGCCCTCGGTCAGCAGGTCGATGCTGTTCCCCGAGGTGAAGGCCATCCCGCCGGATCTCTGGATGTAGGCGGCGACTTCCGAGACGAAAGCGTCCTTCTCGTTCCCCTCGGTCTTCATGGCCTCGATGCGGGCACGCTCCTCCCTCAGGCTCTCGATGAGTACGCTGTCGTCCACCCCTTTGACGCTGAACACCCTGCGCATGTAGAACGTCTGTCCGATGAACAGGTAGAGCACGAATCCGATGATGGGGAGGAAAACCATCACGACGATCCACATCAGGAAGCTCTTGGGATCCTCCTTCTCCAGGAAGAGCATGACGATCATCAGGATGATGTCAAGAACGAGTATCAGCAGCACGGGTATCCCGAAGAGCTCGCCCAGGACCATGTGCAACCAATCGTCATGTGCTGTTATTAACCGAACGGTGTACTCCGGAGTACAAATGTCTGATTCCTAGGTGTCCGCTTCCGTAAAACTATAAATCAAAACGTGCGGGTACCCCGACAACTGTCTTTCCGCTGCGCCCGACGCAGACGGAGCCTGCCCGAATGGGCGAGGTGGTGGTAGAATACAGTTCGTAGACGATCTGAACAAGTTCTTGGAACCCGTCAACGATGCGATCGTCGCCGCCGACAACGTGATATGGTATGTCGGTCTGGCGATGATCCTCGCCGCGGGTCTCTTTTTCCTGTATAAGTTCAGGCTTATGCAGTTCGTCAGGCTTCCGGAGCACATCAGGCTCCTGAAGCCCAAGGAGCAGAAGAAGAGGGAGGGTGAGACCAGTACGATCTCCTCCCTGCAGGCCTTCCTCGTGGGGATGGGCGCCCGTATCGGCGTAGGTAACATCTCGGGAGTGGCCACCGCCATATTCATGGGCGGTGCGGGAGCCATCCTGTGGATGTGGATCTTCGCCTGCATCGGCGCATGCACAAGCTTCGTGGAGTCCACCCTCGGACAGATGTTCAAGGAGAAGAAGTCGGACGGCCAGTACCACGGCGGTCCCGCATACTACATCAAGAACGGCATGAAGAACCACAAGTTCGCGATCTTCATCGCCTTCTGGATCATCATCACGTACGGTGTCGGATTCGTGGCAAACCAGGCCTCCAACGCCGCCAGCGCCTTCACGTCCCTGGCTCCCGAGATGGAGTATCTGGGCGTGATCCTGGCCGTCGTGTTCGCAGCCATGACCGCCTTCCTGGTCTTCGGAGGGATCGTCCGTGTGGCCAGGGTCTCCGAGTGGATGGTCCCTCTCATGGCCATCGGATGGATGGTCTTCGCCCTCGCCGCGGTGGTCGTCAACTTCCACTACATCGACGATGCCATCGCCCTCATATTCACCGACGCATTCGACTTCAAGAAGATCATCGGCGGATTCACCGGGAGCTGTATCATGTGGGGTCTCAGGAGGGGTGTGTTCTCCAACGAGGCCGGTATCGGTTCCGTTGCCAACATCGCATCCTCCGCTCATGTGGAGCATCCCATCCGCCAGGGCTACCTGCAGTCCATCGGCGTCCTGATCGACACCGTCGTGGTCTGCTCCGCCACTGCCTTCCTGCTGCTGACCTTCTTCCCCGACGGACTCGTCGAGGGAGGCATGAACGTCATCGCAGGCAGTGCTATTGAGGGTGGTCTCTTCGACACCACGCCTCTGGCTCCGGTCCAGCAGGCTCTGTCCGCCACTCTGGGCGGCGATTGGACGCTGTATCTGCTGGCGATCTTCATGTTCGTGTTCGCCTTCAGCAGCCTGATATCGTACTACTCGATGTCCGAGGCCAACCTCAGGTTCATCAAGGACTCCAAGAAGGGCCTGTTCATCCTGAGGGTGGTCGTCGTTCTGGCGGTGTTCATCGCCTGCATCATCCCCGTCAGCATGGTGTGGAACCTGATGGACCTGTTCATGGCGGTAATGGCGATCCTGAACATCTACGCCCTGTTCCATCTGTACAAGTACGTCGTCGCGGCGCATGACGACTACCGCAATCAGAAGGATGCGGGAGTGGAGGTGCCGGAGTTCTTCGTGGACAACATCAAGGATTCCGGGCTGGATACCAGCGGGATAACCGTCTGGGACAAGGAATGAGGGGCGCGAGCCCCTCCTCTTAAACGCTTTAACCTATTCTCAATCGGAACGGAGCTTCCTCCGGGCCTTCTCCATGAATTTCGCGTTGTCCACGACGAACCTCTCATGGGTGCCAGACGCCACGACTCCGAAGGGGTCGCGGACCTCGGCGGAGAACACCAGCCTGCGGCGGTCCACTTCGATCAGCTCCACCGTGCATTCGACATCCAGGCCTTCAGGGGTGGAGTCGCTGTGGGCCATGTCCACCCTGGTGCCGACGGTGGATGTGCCCTCTTCCAGGTAGGGGCGGACGCATTCCGAGGCGGTCATCTCGGTCAGCAGGACGATCATGGGCGTTGCGAAGACCGGCAGGCTGCCGCTGCCTACGGCGTCGGCGAGGCGGTCCCTGCCGGCGTTCATGGACATGGTGTGCTTCAGTCCGGGTTCGATCATGAGCGCTCCAGCACGCTCATCCGATAATAATCATTGCGGCTTCCCGTCCCTTCCCAGGACCACCACGCGGAATGGGATGTCCTTCCCGGATTCCCTGACCGCATACTCGGCCTTGGATGCGAGAGGGGAGCAGCAGGGGACCATCATGCGCACCACGGTGACGCTCCTGACGTCGTTCCCGGAGATGATGGATGCGAGTTTCTTCTCGTCCACCTTCGAGAGCTTGGGGCATCCGATGACCAGCGCCCCGCCGCCGTACTCTCCGACCACGTCGGCCTTGAAGGCGGAGCAGTCCGCGGCGACCAGGAGGTCCTTCCCGTCGAAGGCGGGGTTCCTCTCCGCCACCAGCTCCAGCTTCACCGGCCACTGGGGGCCGTCCGCGGAGAGGCCGATAGGGACGGTCATGCCGCTCTCGACGAAGGAGATGGCATCGGCGGGGCATGTTGGCAGGCAGTCGCCTATGCCGTCGCAGAGCCAGGGCTTGGAGACGACGGCCTTGCCGTTCGCCAGTTCGATGACTCCCTCGTGGCAGGCGCTGACGCACAGTCCGCAGCCGTCGCATCTGTCCCTGTCGATGGCAACCGTCCTCATGGTGATCAGTCCATGGCGGAGTTGATGGCGATCTCCGCGATGTCGATTGAATACTCGATTATCCTCTTAACGTTGCTGGAGAGCATGCTGACGGCCACGGCGGAATCCGCCGCCAGCCCGGTTCCGACGCTGTGCAGCTTCACGATCCCCTCCAGGGCGGTCCTGCATCTGCCGATGCAGTCGTTGGCTGCCACGGCGTCCTTGCCCATCAGGGTGTCCATGGATTCCAGGAACAGGGAAGCGAGGCCCATGTCCTCCACGATCCCGGCGATGGCGCTCAGGGCCTTCGGGTCGTCCACATTGGCCAGATAGCCGTTCATGGACACCACGTGGTCGCCGATCCTCTCGATGATCCTGGAGACTATGTAGAAGTCGGTCATCTCCTCTGGGGATATGCCGATCTTGCGGTACAGCGCCGGACGGCTCTGGAATATGTGGTTCTGCCTGGCTATGAGCCAGTCGAGGCGGTCGATGTCCCTGTCGCGCTTGTCCAGGTCGGGGGCGGAGCGCCCCTCCTTCAGGGCCGCCAGGGTCTCGGCGATCATATTCCTGACAAGTATCCGCATGCGGTCCAGGCTCTTGCGGGGCCGCATCTCCGCTGGATCCATGAGGTCCTTGATGACTATGTTGCGCCCGTCCTCCTCCAGGATCTCGAAGCCTATTGACGTCTGTGTGAAGTCCTCGGCCGCGTTGGAGATGGACGGATCCATGTCTGTCTTGGAGATGAGTTCGATGGTGTCGTATCCCGCCATGTATGATCCGACCAGCAGCCTGTAGGCCAGGTCGGTGTCCATGTCGTCGGTGACCTCGATGCGGCGCCTGTCCTTCGCTCTGGGCCCGCTGTCCCCGCGGGAGTTTATGATCAGGCTCCCGTCGGTGCCGTTCTCCAGGTAGACGGTGTCGTTCTTCTTCAGGTTGCAGCTCTCGATCCACTCCTTCGGGAGGGTAACGATGTACGAGGAGCCCCCTGTCATCTGGAGCTTGCGGCTCTCCATGTGGCTTTTCATATCGGAATCCGATATATAGATAATCCATATAAAGAATATATGTCTATATAGAATACATATAGTATCGGAATCTGGCTGTCCTCTATCGGACGATTCAAAAAATGGAACGGAGGGGCCGGAGCCCCTGTTTCTCACCTGATGACCACGTGCATGCCGGTGACCATGAAGTTGATCTTCTCGGCCATCTTGCACGCATGGTCCCCCACCCTCTCCAGGAACTTGAGGATGGAGATGTAGTAGGTGCACACGTCGGCGCTGTTCTCGTTGGAGTTGATGAACCCGACTATCTCCATGAGGCTCTTCCTCATGGTCTCGTCCAGGTAGTCGTCCTTCTCCACGATGCTGCCGAAGCCGTCCACGGACTTCTCCTCGAAGCCCTTGGTTACGATCCTCACCATCTCCACCACGGTCCTACCCATGGGGGCGATGAGGTCCCTGGGGGGGTACGACTCCCTCTGGGACAGGTACTCGGTGGCCACGGCGATGTTCTTGCTGTACTTGCCGATGCGCTCCAGGTAGGTGATGGACTTCAGCACCGCCACTATGGTCCTGGTGTCCACCGCCGTGGGCTGGTAGAGGGTCAGGATCCTGGTGGCCATGTCCTCTATCTCGGTGTCGTACCTGCTGATGGCCTCGAAGTCGGCTATGACCTTCTGGGCCTTCTGCACGTCGTCGGTGGTGACGGCGTCCACGGCGGCGGCGATCATCTCCGCCGCCAGGTCGCCCATCTTCACGGTCTCCGCGATCATCGCGTCTATGTCGTTGACGAATCTCTGCATGATATCACCCGAATCTCCCGGTGAGGTACCTCTCGGTCATCTCCTCCCTGGGCTTGTTGAACAGCGGCTCGGTCTCCCCGAACTCGATCATCTTGCCCAGGTACATGAAGCCGGTGTAGTCGCTGATGCGTGACGCCTGCTGCATGTTGTGAGTGACGATTGCCACGGTGTAGTCCTTCTTCAGCTCTATGGCCAGGTCCTCGATCTTGGAGGTGGCGATGGGGTCCAGCGCGGAGGTGGGCTCATCCATCAGCAGCACCTCGGGGTTCACCGAAAGCGCCCTGGCGATGCACAGCCTCTGCTGCTGCCCTCCGGACAGGCCCAGGGCGGACTTGTCCAGGCGGTCCGCCACCTCGTCGTAGAGGGCGGCCTTCTGGAGGCAGGACTCCACGATCTCGTCCAGCTCCGCCTTGTCCCTGATGCCGTGTATCTTGGGACCGTAGGTGATGTTGTCCCTGATCGACATCGGGAAGGGGTTCGGCTTCTGGAAGATCATGCCGATCCTGGTCCTCAGTGCGTTCAGATCCACGTCGGGGGCGTACAGGTCCTCTCCGCGGAACAGCATCTGCCCCTCGATCCTGCATCCCTCGACCAGATCGTTCATCCTGTTGATGCTCCTGAGCAGGGTGGATTTCCCGCATCCCGAAGGCCCGATGAGGGCGGTGATGCGGTTCTTCTTCACCGGCATGGAGACATCGAACAGGGCCTGCTTGTCGCCGTACCACAGGTTGATGTTCCTGATGTCTATGACGACCTCTCCGCCGGGGCTCCCGGCGTTCTCTGTGTTGATGCTATCCATTTGGAATCACCATCTGATCTTCTTGTTGCTGCGGTACCTGATGACCGAGGCCAGGAGGAACATGGCCAGCACCAGTATCAGCAGGACACAGGCGGTCCCGTACTGCTGGGCGGTGCTCCCGGGCACCTCCATCGACAGGTAGTAAAGGTGGTAGGGCAGGGCCATGACGGGCTCGAATATGCTCCCGGCCATGGAAGTGGAGAATCCCACCGCCGCCGTGAACATGATGGGTGCGGTCTCTCCCGCCGCACGTCCGACGGCCAGGATGGAGCCGGTCATCACGCCGCTTATCGCTGCGGGCAGGATGACCTTCACGGTGGTCTGCCATTTGGATGCGCCCATGGCCCTGGAGGCCTCCCTGAGCTCGTGGGGCACCGCCTGTATGGATTCCTCCGTCGTCCTGATGATGACCGGCAGGATCATCAGCGCCAGGGTGATCCACCCTGCCGCCATGGACCTGCCCCAGCCCAGCATCTGGACCAGCGCGGCCATGCCGAACAGTCCGAAGACGATGGACGGCGTGCCGTTGAGGATATCGATGGCCTCCCTGATGATGCGTGTGCTCCTGGTGTTCTTGGAGTACTCCGCCAGGTACACCCCGGCGATGATCCCCAGAGGCAGGGCGATGGCTATGGTCCCTGCCATGAGCTCCAGGGTCCCGACAATCGCCGGGTATATGCCTCCCTCGAGGCCCATGTTGCTGGGTTCCTGGGTCAGGAAGTCCAGGGACAGGGCGGGTATGCCATTGATGAAGATGTAGCCTATGATCACAACGAGGATGAGCACCACGAACCCCATCAGGAACCCGAGGCCGGTGTGGCAGATCTCCTGGGTGGTCTTCGCGTTGCCGGTCTGCAGGTACCTCAGCCCGATCGCCACGGCCGCGACGACAACCGCCGCAAAGACTATCGCCATGAGCTCGTCCACGAACAGCGACAGCATCATCCAAGCGAACACGAACAGGAGCACGGCTCCCGCCGCGCGCATGATGAGCTGCTTGTTCTTGTGGGCCTTGGCGTAGACCTCCGACTCCACGATGGGGCCGATGATGCGGTCGATAAGGGAGGAGAACCTGCCTTCTTTGGCATCCTCCTCCCCGAATCTGCGCTTGGTCCTCCTGATGACCGCGCGAGCGCAGAAGTTGATCAGGAGCACGATGACCATCAGCACCAGGGCAAGGGCGAACAGCGAGGAGTAGTGGACGCTGCCGACGACGACCTCGGGCATCTCCCCGGCAAGAGTGCCGGTGATGGTCGTAATGACAGAGAATATGTTCCATATGGGCTCGGGGAACACCGGGCTGTTGCCGGTGACCATCATCACCGCCATGGTCTCTCCTATCGCCCTTCCTATTCCGAGGATCGCCGCCGCGGAGATCCCGGAGATCGCAGCGGGGACGATGACCTTGATGGTGGTCTCCCACTTGGAGGCCCCCATGGCAAGGGATGCCTCCCTGTACGACTGGGGGACGGCGTGTATGGCGTCCTCCGACACGGATATGACGGTGGGCAGGGCCATGACCCCCAGCAGCAGGGAGCCTGCCAGCCAGGAGGATCCGTACACGGTCTGTCCGCTGAATATGTCGAGGATGAGCGGGACCAGCAGGATCAGTCCGATGAATCCGTAGACCACCGACGGTATCCCCGCGAACACCTCGCACACGGGTTTGAGGATGTTGCGGTACTTCGCCGGGGCCACTTCCGATATGTATATTGCGCATCCAACTCCCACCGGCACGGCGAACGCCACCGCACCGAGCGTGACCAGGATGGTGCCTGTGATTACCGGCACCGCGCCGTAGATCCCCTCTGCGGGATCCCACTCGGTGCCGAAGAGGAACTGCAGGATGCCGACGTCCTTGAAGGCATCCACGCTGTTGTACGCAATGAACAGTATGATCAGGAAAATCGCAAGCACGGCGACACCGGACACTGCGGTGAGGATGTGCTTGATGATCTGGTCTTTGTCCGCGCTCTTCCTCTTCGCCAGGCCGTACTGATATGCTTCCATGATATCACCGGTATGGTTGGGAAAAGGCAGGGGGGCCGTACCCCCCTAGAAAAAGGTTCAGAGGTCCTTCAGGGCTCCGATGCTCACGTATCCGATTGCACCCTCGGTGTTCTGCACCTGGGTCAGGACGGCACCGGTGGAGTTCTGCTCGGGAACGCCCGCCTTCATCTCCCAGCCCTCGAGTGCCTCTCCCATCTTCTCGTCGAAGCACTCTCTGGTACCGGAGGAGTCGTCCCTGGCGATGACGGCGATCAGCTTGTCGTTGCCGCCGACCTCCTTCCAGTTGGTGATCTCACCGCTGTAGATCTTGGCGATCTGCTCGAGGGTCAGGTTCTCGACGCCGGCGTTGTTGACGATGACGGCGACTCCGTCCCTTCCGATCTGGATGGAGGACAGACCCTGAGCGGTCTCCTCGTCCTTCAGGTCGCGGGAGCACATGCCGATGTCGGACTGGCCGGAGGCGGCATTGCTGGCGCCCACACCGGATCCGCCACCGCTGACGGTGATGCGGATGGTGACGCCTGCGTCGGCGTACTCGGCCTCGTAGGCCTCGACCAGCTTGTTCATGATGGGCTCGATGGTGGTGGAGCCGGAGATGTCGAGGATGATGTCCTGAGTGGGAGCGGTGGTCTCGGTCATCTGGTCGGCGCCAAGGGGCACGAACTCCTCTGCAAGGACTGCCTGTCCCTTCTCGCTGGTGACGTAGTTGAGGAAGTTCTGCACCTCATAGGGAGCGTTCTCCAGCTCGCCCTTGATGCAGACGATGAGGTTCCTCTGGATCTCGTAGGTTCCGTTGGTGACGTTGTCCTCGTTGGCCTCGACGTTGTTGACGTCGAGGGCGTAGGTGCCGGTGGGTCCGTTGAGGTCCTTCAGGGCCCCGATGCTCACGTATCCGATGGCGCCCTCGGTGTTCTTGACCTGGGTCAGGACGGCGCCGGTGGAGTTCTGTTCGGGCACCCCGGATTTCATCTCCCATCCGGGCAGGGCTGCCTCCATCTTCTCGTCGAAGCACTCTCTGGTACCGGAGGAGTCGTCCCTGGCGATGACGGCGATCAGCTTGTCGTTGCCGCCGACCTGGTTCCAGTTGGTGATCTCTCCGCTGTAGATCTTGGCGATCTGCTCGAGGGTCAGGTCCTTGACCCCTGCGTTGTTGACGATGACTGCCACCCCGTCCCTTCCGATCTGGACGGAGGACAGGCCCTGGGCGGTCTCTTCAGCTTTCAGGTCGCGGGAGCACATGCCGATGTCGGACTGGCCGGACGCGGCGTTGCTGGCTCCGACTCCGGATCCTCCGCCGCTGACGTTGATGCTGATGGTGACTCCGGCATCGGCGTATTTCGCGGTGTAGGCCTCCACGAGCTTGTTCATGATGGGCTCGATGGTGGTGGATCCAGAAATGTCAAGGGTTATGTCCTGGGTAGGAGCGGTTGTTTCGGTCATCTCGTCCTCGGGGAGGGGCACGAACTCCTCTGCGAGGACTGCCTGCCCGTCGGCGCTGGTGACGTAGTTGAGGAAGTTCTGCACGTCGTAGGGAGCATTCTCCAGCTCGCCCTTGATGCAGACGATCAGATTCCTCTGGATCTTGTAGGTGTTGTTGGTGACGTTGTCCTCGGTGGCGGCCACGCCGTCGATGCTGACGGCGTATGTGCCCTCCGAAGAAGACTTGTCGTCCTTGAGGAGCAGGTATCCGCCCACTCCCGCGATGGCGACGATCACCACAACGATGATTGCGAGTATCTTCTTGTCCAAGGTATTGCACCTCGGAGCGTGACTCCCCGCTGCGCCGTATATAGTTGTTCGAAGTAATATATTGGTTGGAATATATCAATATAGAATCTATATATCTCTATATAGAATCTATATTGATATTATCTGTATGATTCAAGGGAACCGGTGCGGTGCGGATGTCAGAGGGATGCTATGTACGCATCCAGCTCCGCCGTGTCCCCCGCCTTCAGCTTCTTCTTGACCGAGGTGAAGTACGAGCATCCGATCCCCAGCTTCTCGCTGACGGCATTGCACTGCGCATCGCCCTTCTCGCCGTCGAACATGCAGCACAGGAACGCCGAGATCCTCTTCTGCGAAAGCAGCGGCCTGTTGACCTCTATGAAGCGGCGGATCTCCTTAGATATCCCGCCGGCATGGACGCGGCTGCCGAACACAACGCGGTCCGCCGAGGAGAGGTCCCCGGGGCCTGCTTTCGACACGGGCACGGCCTTCCCGCCGGTCTTCGATGCTATGTACTCCGCCGCGGCCTTGGTGTTCCCCGCAGTGGATGCGTAGATTATGACTGGTCCCATCGGTCCCGCTTAATGGATGCATATAGAAAAACGTCGCGATGAATCCGGGATATGCAGAAAAAGGAAGGTGCGGACGGGATGCCCCGTCCGCTGTTTGGCATCAGTTCCTGGCTTTCTCCTTGGACAGGAATGCGCAGATGCATCCGATGACCATCAGGATGACGGCCATCATCCAGACAGTCTCGTACTGGGCGAGGGTCTTGTCCGCGACGATGACACCTGCGATGGTGATCAGGATGGCGCCTCCCGCGAAGGGGAACAGGTTGAGGGCAGCGGTGGATGTGCCCGCCATTCCCACCGGGAAGAGCTCTTTGATCTGCGCATAGGACACCACGAAGAATCCTCCGAAGAATCCGAACAGGAAGTTGATCACGTACTGGATGGCGGCGTTGCCGACGAAGTCCGGGTTACCGGCGGTCTGCCAGATGACGGCCCAGATGATGGTGTACATCACGGTACCGACGATGATGACCTTCTTCCTGGATTTGAGGACCTTGTCGGAGAGCATTCCCGCCAGGGGGCATCCGACGACCATTCCCACACCGACCATGGTGATGAACATGGCGTAGGTGTTGGTGTCGTATCCGCCGACGTTGCCGTAGAATCCGCCGGCCTGGGAGGCCTGCCAGAGCATGATGGTTCCGTAGATGCAGAAGAACCATATGGCCAGGGGCCAGAATTTCATTCCGCTGGTGAAGGTCATCTTCAGGGCCTCCATCATGGGCACCTGCTGGGAGGTGGACTCGGTGATGGGCTCACCGGTCTCCTCGGAGACGATCTCCTCGATGGAGGGCAGACCCATCTCCTTCGGGTGGTTCCTGACCAGGACGTAGGTCAGGACACCGATGATTGCGGTGATGGCGGCCAAGACGTAGTAGGTTCCGTCGATGCCCAGGTTCTCCATCATGATGACCATGGGGGTAGCGGCGGCGATTCCTCCGACGTTACCGACCAGCAGCAGTATGCCGCTCATGGATGCGAACTCGTCCTTCTTGTACCAGACGGCCAGCACCTTCATGATCGGGATGTAGATGACTGCCGCACCGATACCGATGACGAACTTACCGGCGATCATCACGTTGAAGTTGTTCATGGGCTCGGCGACCGCACAGAGCACGGAACCGAGGGCCAGCAGTATGATGAACACCGAGGCGGCCTTCCTGGGTCCGAATTTATCGGTGAGGATTCCGCTCGGCAGCTGCATCAGCGTATATGCATAGAGGTACGCCGAAGCCAGCAGAGCAACCGAGGCAGAGCCGACCTGGAACGCGTCCTCCATCATACCGGAGATGGCGCCTCCGGTGGTCCTGTGGAAGTACACGAAGAAGTAGGCTATCGCCAGGACGATGAAGATAATCCAGCGGTAGCTGAGCACCTTCTTCTTCTCTTCTGGATTGATTGTCATTTGTATTCCTCTATCGATTTCGGCAAAGACAGGGGAACCAAACCTTGGGCTAGGGATGCCTCAGGAATCTATATATCGGCCTTCGCGAACATGTTCGCGCTGGAAACCCTATATAGGGGTGCTAACGAACATGTTCGCATCACGTCTTTAATAAAGCGTTTCATAGTCAGATTGCGTGCAGTTCGCTAGGATAGTGGTGGACCGCAGGGTCGACGGGGAGCGCCCGCTGGGCAACGCGTGCCACATGATCCTGCCCATCAGGGTATGGGACGCAGGCGTCAAGGTAGAAGTGGTCAGATGCTCCTATCTGGGGGACGGCATGGGCCGTTCGCTGATCAGGATCACCGATCCCACCGGGCTCAACGGCTCCAGGATAATGATGAACACCACCGGCAGCCTGATGGGGGAGTACTCCGTCACCAAGGTTTCCAACCATTACTATCTGGCTATCATCCTCAACAACAACTGCCGCTTCGCCCAGCTGATAGCGGAGTCGGGCGTCTTCATGATACGCGCCATACCCTACGACGACTACGTGACGGAATGGCATCTGCTGGCTCCCAACAACATGATGATCACCAAGCTGGTGGAGCGCATCCGCCAGTTCGGGTACAGGGTCGAGAAATGCCAGTCCACCAATCTGGAGGCGGAGGGCACACTCACGCCCAAGCAGTACGAGGTGCTGCGCTACGCCTTCGAGAAAGGGTACTACGACGTGCCGAAGCGGATCAGCACCGAGGAGCTGGCCGCCCAGTTCGGGCTGTCGAAGTCGACGGTGTCCGTCATAATCAGGAGCGCTGAGCGGAAGGTAATAAGCCTGTTCTTCAGCCAGAACTCCGACGTCGAGGACATAAAGTGAGAAAAGGGAAGGGGTTTGGAGGATCCCATGGGTCTTCGGATCAGTACCTGTAGGCCTTGATGGCCTCCACCATGGCGGCCAGGTTCTCCTTCTTGATGAGAGCGGAGAGACCGCATCCGGCGGATATGATGCTGAATCCTGCGTCGGCGCTCCTGATGGCGTCGTGCTTGACCTGCTCGGGGGTCCCCTGCAGCAGCGGGTTGACCACGCCGACGTTCCCGATGAGGGCGCATCTGCCGGCGTTCTTCTCCACGGCCTTGTAGGGGTCGGTCTTCTCCTCGAGGGACAGTCCGTCCGCGTTGGAGGAGATCATCTCGTCCAGCATGGGCAGCATGTTGCCGCAGATGTGCAGGACCTTCTTGGTCTCCTTCAGGGGCTCGTAGACCCAGCGCAGGTTGGGAGCGGCGAACTCCTGGAACATCTCCGGGGAGATCATATCGTAGGACGCAGTGGGTTCGGACATCTGGATGGAGTCGAATCCCACGTGGTTCTCCACATACTCGAGCCACATCCTCTCGTACTCGCTGGCGTACTTGGTGAACTTCTTGGTCACGTCGGGCTCGGTGATGGTCCAGAGGATCAGCGACTCGGTGCCCGCCAGGTGGCCGGCGATGGTGAAGGGCCCGGTGACTCCCAGCAGGGTGGGCAGCTCCTTGGACAGCGGGTCCTTGTTGATGATCTCCGCCGCCTCGAGGATGACCTTGTTCCTGGGCTTGTTCAGCATCTCCTTGACGTCCATGGTCTCGAAGTCGGGGTCGGGGTTGCCGTGGAACGGGCTTCCCTTGACCATGGGCGTGGAGTTCTTCTTCCCCAGGTCCACGGTGCCTCCCAGGGCCTCCACCTCGTACGTGAGGCAGTAGGGGATCCTGATGGACTCCAGCCCCACGAAGGGGTACATGCCCAGACCGAGCTTGGCCATGAGCTTCGCGTCGACGTGCACCTCGGGCCATGCGGCCCCGGTGTAGTCCATGAGTTCGGTGGTCCCGGCGGTGGTCATCCCGCAGACCGGGGGGCGGTCCGCCTTCTCGCCCTTGATTGCGATTTGGAATCTCTCCTTGGGTGTGTATTCTGACATTTTCACATCACTCCGGGTCGATCCCGCTGTCTTTGCCACTGTTTAGCACGGATCTGAGACGGTATAATGGAAAGCGCGAACATGTTCGCGATTCTGCCTCTGAAGGGACGTCAGGAACGGGAATTCTTTGCGAATTCCGCGGAGGGGCATCTTGTCCTGAGGATGACCATCGCGGCATCATGATCGGAGGGGGTGACGGCGATCATGCGGCGGTACTCCCGGTCATAGCGTATGGTGATGCACCCGGATGCGGTGCAGTGGCTCCCGGCGACGATCCCTTCGGATTCCTCTACTCTGTATATGCTGTCGTAGCGCGCGGGGACCTCTCTGAACGACAGGTCCTTCACCTCTATTGCCTCGGGGCCGAAGACGTACCTCGTCGTCAGCGGATAAAGGATGATCAAGGCGGATACCAGGACGAGCGCGATGCCGGCGATCGCTCCGGAGATGCCGCGGAGAAGGATGAAGGCGCAGACGGCTATGATAAGGAAAACTGCGGAGCAGACCGTAGTCGTCCTGCCGATCCTGCCTCTGAGCACCACTGTCTCCCAAGCCATGCCTGTCCGTATCCCCTATATATATAAATCCGGGACCCGGAGCGACTCATCCGAGGTCCTCTCTGCGGATGCCCACTCTGCCTTTGAACCCGGCTTCCAGGTGCCCCTTCTCCTCTTTGATGTCATCCAGTATGGCGGCCAGGGACCCACGGTCGTCGATGCCCTGTGCCAGCCTCCTGCGGTGCTCCCTGCATCCGTCGCATCCGGCCACGAACCTCGGGGCTATGCTCCTCATCCGCCTGACCGCCGGCCTCTCGCCGAGTTCTTCGAACAGGATGTCCGCCAGCTCCAGGCACCAGTCCGCCTGCTGAGAGACCATCGGGTCGCCGGGATGGCTGCCCGTCTCGAGCATCTCGTTGATCTGGGTCAGCAGGAACGGGTTCCCGATGCCGCCTCTGGCCACCATGACCGCCTGCGCTCCGGTGCATTCCATGGCCGCGACGGCATCCTCGGGGGAGTAGATGTTGCCGGAGATGACGAGGGGGATGCCCATGTCCTCCCCAAGCCCTCTGACGAGATCGTATCTGGGTCTCCCGGAGTACATGCTCGCGGCGGTGCGCACGTGCACGGCTACGGCATCCGCACCGGAGTCCTCCAGGATGCAGATTAGTTCCCTGAACACGATGCTGCCGTCATCCCTTCCGAGGCGGATCTTGGCGGTCACCGGGATATCCACTGCATCCTTCACGCTTTCCACGATCCTGCCGCACAGGTCCGGGTCCGCCATCAGCGCCGACCCCTCCCCTTTCCGCACGACCTTCTTCGCCGGGCAGCAGAGGTTCACATCGATGAACGCGATGGAGGGGTTGATGTCCAGCGCTTTAACGGCCGCGTCCGCCATGGTCTGCGGGTCGTGGCCGTAGAGCTGCAATCCCGTAGGTACGGTCGGTTCGAAATCCAGGAACTCCTCCCTGCAGGAGGGGTTCCGCAGGACGGCGGCGTCGGAGACCATCTCCGTGACGCAGGCCGACGCCCCGAACCGGGACATGAATCCGCGGTATCCTGCGGATGTGTATCCCGACATGGGCGCCAGCACGACCCTTCCTTCCAGATGCAGGCTGCCTATGCTCCACATGTCCCCTCCGGCGAACAGTGTGCATCAAGGGGGAGGAGGCTATGAATCCTGCGCCTCAGCTCTTCCTCTGTGCATAGTAGGCATCGATGCGCTCGGACATCTTGACGTAGATGGTGTGGAGGGCCCTCCTCTCGCTTTCGTCCATGGTGGAGAAGAGGTACTCCATGCACTCGTCGGAGCACCTCTGGGCGATCTCCCGGGCCTTCGCGCCCTCGGGCGTGAGGGTTATGCTGCACTCCCTGCCGTTGGGGCGTATCTCCACCAGGCCCTTTGCCTCCAGCTGCCTGGTGACCCTGGTGGTCAGGGCCTTGGTGACGCCCGCCCTCTCGGAGAGTATGCGGTTGGAAAGCCCCTCGGTCTCGTCGAGCTCCAGGAGGAACACGCTCATGGACACGGTGACGCCGGTGCCCTTGAGCTTGTCCTTCATCATGGTGTGTATGAACTTCTTGACCTCGTTGGGCCGTTTGATATCCATCGGGAATCCGCATGCCGTTCAGATCAACTCCGTGACGGGTATGATGCCCCCCGCCTTGCGGCGGGGGTAAAGGAACGTCACTCCTCCTCCCGGGTAGGGGTCTTCACTTTGAAGACCAGGCCGATGATCACCAGGAGCAGCAGCAGGATGCCACCGATCAGGAAGGACATGTCCACGCTGTTGGCGAAAGCCTCCAGGATGTTCTGCACATACGGAGCGAATACCATGTACTCGAGGTCGCCCTCCATGACCTTGGCCACGATGTCCAGCACTCCGGTGTCGTGGGGCACCTGCGCGAATATGTCCGCAGGCAGCAGGGACTCCAGGTTCCCGGTGATGGACGCCGTGATGATCATGGAGAAGATGGCCGTCCCCATGGTGGCTCCGATGGACCTGATCAGGTTGACGGAGGATGTGGTCATTCCCATCTCCCTGGGGGCGGAGCTGTTCTGCACGGCGGTCATGATGACCGACATCATGCATCCGAGGCCTAGACCGAGGACGAAGGTGCTGCCGCAGTAGAACGTGATGGTGGTGCCCAGGGTCATGGTGGACATCATGTACAGTCCGACGAAGCAGAGCACGGGGCCCACGATCAGCCAGGGGCGGTACCCGGTCCTGTTGACGTACCTCCCGCTGGTCAGGGAGGTTATCATCATCCCGGCGACCAGTGCGAGGGAGTAGAATCCCGCCTCCAGGGTGGTCAGGCCGAAGATGTAGATGGCGAACATGGACGCATAGGTCATGGCACCCATCATCCCGATGCCGTAGATCAGCATGAAGATCCCTGAGAGCACCACGGTCTTGTTCTTCAGGAGGTGGGGTGCCAGCAGAGGCTCTTCGGCTCTCCTCTCCCTCATGACGAACAGCACCAGCAGCACGACGGCGACCGCGATCATGATCGCGCTGGTGGAACTGGCCCACTCGAAGTTCTTGCCGCCCAGCTCGATGAACAGCAGGACATCCAGCAGGAGGACGGACAGCAGGCAGATCCCTGCGGTGTCCACTTTCTGGTCCGCCCTGATTACGGGGGTGGGGAACTTCTTCACGGTCAGGAAAATGCTGGCGATGGCCAGAGGCACGTTGATGTAGAAGATCCAGTGCCAGGAGATGGTCTCGGTTATGTAGCCTCCGATCAGGGGGCCGATTCCGCTGCCGATACCGAACAGTGCGCCCATGACGCCCTGGATCCTGGCCCTCTGGCTGGGGGCGTAGAAGTCAGCGACGGCCGCGGTGGCCACGGGGATCAGGATACCTCCGCCGAATCCCTGCACCGCACGGCATATGATGAGCATCTCCATGTTGACGGAGAGTCCGGCGACTATGGAGCCGACGATGAACAGACCCAGTCCCAGGAGGAACAGGGGCTTCCTCCCGAACATGTCCGACAGCTTCCCCGCGATGGGGATCATGATGGTCTCACACAGCAGGTACGCCGTGATCATCCATGAGTAAAGGTCCGACCCGTTGAGGTCGGCGGCGATGACGGGGCCGCATGTCCCGACGATGGTCCCGTCGAAGCATGCGATAAGCATCGCCAGGAAAATACCGGCCATGGTCACGTTGCGGACCTTGGGGTCGATGTTCTTCCAAGTGATCTCTTCTTGAGTGATGCTTCTCACCTTGAGTTCACTTGTAAACAGAGGTCCTATTTATAGTTCACATGTAAACAATCGCCGCACTAAGACGCACATTCCGTATGGATTCGATGCTGGCACATCCCTCAAACACCGTAGCAGCACCCGCCCTGAATCGAAGTCTGGTTTATATCCGCCTCCGCCGTTAGACCCTCGGTGATCCCATGAAGGTGACCAGCAGCGCGATAGAGGGCGGCGTGATCGCCGCGAAGTACGGATGTAGAGGCGACGTGTTCGTCAACGGGATGCCGGGACTGTCCATCCCATTCGAGATCATCGATGCCCCGGCAGGTACGGAGAGCTTTGCCGTGATATTCGACGACTACGACGCGGTGCCGGTGTGCGGCTTCGACTGGATCCACTGGACCATCAGCGACTTGCGGAAGCCCTCTGTGAAGGAGGGCGAGTCCCACAACAGCCCCGACTTCACGGAGGGGTGCAACAGCTGGCACAGCGCCGCATCGGACAACAGCATCGAGGAGGCCACCGGCTACGGCGGCCCCGCACCTCCAGACAGGGAGCACAGGTACACCCTGAAGGTCTACGCTCTGGACACCGTCCTGGACCTGAAGAGGGGGTTCAGGCTGAACGAGCTGTACTTCGCCATGCAGGGGCACGTCCTGGCGCATGCCAAGCTGGTGGGCAGGTACTCACCCGAGGCATGAGTGCTTAAGGGGACATCCGCATACGGGGTGCATGGATATGTCTGACACCATGAGGCTGGTGCTCCTCCGCCACGGGGAGAGCGTCTGGAACAGGGAGAACCTGTTCACCGGATGGACTGACGTGGACCTCTCCGACAAGGGGAGGGAGGAGGCCAGGGCTGCCGGCGTCCTGATGAGGGACAACGGCCTGGATTTCGACATCTGCTTCACATCGTACCTGAAGCGCGCCATACACACCCTGAACCTCGCCCTCGAGGCCATGGACAGGGAGTGGCTGCCGGTGGTCAAGGCCTGGCAGCTCAACGAGCGCCACTACGGCGCCCTCCAGGGGCTGAACAAGTCGGAGACCGCCGAGAGGTTCGGGGAGGAGCAGGTCAGGGTATGGCGCAGATCCTACGCCACGCCCCCGCCGGAGCTGTCCCCGGATGACGAGAGGAACCCCGCCAGGCAGGAGATGTTCAGGACCGTCCCGGAGGATTCCCTCCCGCTGACGGAGAGCCTGAAGGATACCGTCGCCAGGGCGGTGCCGTACTTCGAGAGTGAGATCAAGCCGAGGATGCTGGCCGGGGAGAGGGTGCTCATCGCCGCCCACGGCAACTCCCTCAGGGCGCTGGTGAAGGTGTTCGACGGCATGTCGGACGACGACATCGTCGGCGTCAACATACCGACGGGCGTGCCGCTGGTCTACGAGTTCGACAGGGGCTTCAACGTGGTGTCCAAGAGGTACCTGGGCGAGGACGTGGAGGCCAAGATGGCCGCTGTCGCGAACCAGGGCAAAGCCAAGTGATCTGTGGGGGGGGGTCACCCCCCGGTTCATTCCGAATACCTCCGGCGTATCTCATCCAACGAGGACAGGTCGACCTCGTTCTCCGGGCGCGGATCGATCGCATCCATGAACGAGGCCGCGAACAGAGGGTAGTGGCGGACGCCCTTCTCGTCGGTGAAGACATTCCTAGTCTCGAACATGATCCCGTCTGTGCTGTATTCCCTCATGACGCGGTTCAGGGACCTGCAGCTTCTCTTCTCTCCGGATTTCACTTCTACGCAGCAGACGCGGCCGTTCACTATGGTCACGAAGTCCACCTCCATCCTCGGATCGTCTTTGAAGAGGTACATCAGCCTGCGACCCTGGGTGCGGAGCGCCTGGGCAATGGCGTTCTCCGCCACCGCCCCCATGTTCGCATCCGCGTGCCCTTCCACCACCGCGGTCATGACGGTGTCGTCGTACATGGATGTCAGCACTCCTGTGTCGACTATGTAGAGTTTGAACCTGTCAGTTTGCAGTCTCTCCTCCAGAGGGCTTACGGGTTCGGTGAGGCAATTGCAGGTCATGGTGATGTTCGCCATCTCCAACCATTCCAATGCCGGGGCGAAGTATCTGAATCCAGTGCTCTTGGTGCCTTCTGCCAGAGGTCTGTGCGGATCCTCGACTTTGCTGAACATGAACCTCTTGTTCTCGCTCGCGAGCATCCTCGGCACAGAGTCCAAGCAGGCCCCAGTCAATGATTTAGCGGTTCCCGTGGCATATGATGCGATATCATCCAGATATCCATCGATCAGTTCCTTGTGCACTGCCCGGGCCTCGGATATGAGCCGGGAGGCAGCGAAGGATTTCACTGCATCCGGCATGCCACCCACTGCCAGGTACAGGGAATACATCTCCGAGAATGTGGAGAAAAGCGAACTATCTATCGGCTCAGTCTTCGATATGCTCCCGGTCACTTCATCTATGGCTCTCTGAGGCATGCCGAGCGCCCACAGGAACTCCTCGAAGTCCATGGGGTGCATGGTAACTCTTTTCAGATATCCCATCGGGTGCAGGCCCACCTCCTTCATCCTGATGCCGATGAGCGACCCGGATGCGATGACCTTGTATCTGCCGTCTTCTGCTAAGGGTTTCAGAGCAGTGCGTGCTGCCGGACAGTCTTGGATCTCATCCAGGAACAGCAGGGTCTTTCCGGGTTCGAATTTGAAATCCATGTACCGTGCGCTGAGACGGGTGATGATGTTGTCGACTTCTGACCCTCCTTCAAATGACGCGCACGCTTGCGGTGTGTTTTTGAAGTTTATCTCCAGGAAGCGGCCAGGGTATCTGCGTTGACAGAACTCTCTGATTGAGAATGTCTTCCCGATTTGGCGCGAACCTGTGATCAAGAGAGCCCTCTTGCCATCGGATCTGTCCCAGGCATCGATAATCGCATCGATCTTCCTGCGCATGAGATGTCGACGCGATGTCTGTATATCAGATTTTCGGAGGTTTTTCTGAATCAAAAATCAGATTTTCGGAGGTTTGTTTGATGCGAGCGCCAGGATCCCCGATGCACCGACTCTGTCCGGAGAAGCGTGAGTGGTACGTTCTGACTTCATGTCAGATTTTTTGATACCCAAAAAATCGAAATTCTTTGATTTTTAGGTACCCTATTTTTCAAATACCTTTCAAATACATTCAGAATCATGGACAGGCTTATCGAGAGGAAGCTGCTGGAATGGAAGGATTCCCCGGACAGGAAGCCTCTCGTCGTTCTGGGGATGCGCCAATGCGGCAAGACGTACACGCTCCGCCGTTTCGGAGAGGAGCATTACAGTAGCACGGTCTATCTCGATTTCGAGAGCATGCCGGAGCTGAGGGACGTGTTCTGGAATCTCGATCCGATGCGCATAATCGAAACGCTTTCCAAGAGGTTCGGTCCGATAACGCCGGATACTCTGATGATCTTCGACGAAGTCCAGATGTGCTACCCCGCACTGACGTCGTTGAAGTATTTCTGTCAGGACGCTCCCGAATACCATATCGTCTGTGCGGGTTCGCTTCTGGGGGTGTCCCTGGCGGACAGGAAGGGGGCCGACAGTGGGTTCTCGTTCCCTGTGGGAAAGGTCGACTTCCTGAGGATGCGCCCGATGTGCTTCGGCGAGTTCGTGATGGCAAGGCTTGGAAGGGAGACATTCGAGTTCATGGACTCCCTCAGACCGGAACAGCCGCTGCCGGACGGTCTGATGCGGACCCTGGAAGCCGCGTACCGGGAATATCTTCTCGTCGGAGGGATGCCGGAAGCCGTCTCCAGATGGTGCGAGACCGAGGACATGTCGGCAGTCAGGCGTCTGCAGCGCGGAATCATAACCTCCTTCGAGCGTGACATGTCCAAGTACAGCGGAGAGGACTTCGGCAGAATCAATGCTGTCTGGAGTTCAGCGGCTTATCAGCTGGCGGAATCTGGTGACAGGTTCAGGATGAAGGATGCCGGCGGATACATGAAGACGCTGGCGGGGCCTATCGGATGGCTGCTGGGAGCCGATCTGCTGCACAGGGCCTGGGAGGTCAACGATGATCGCGTTCCTCCGGAGCCTCGCGGTTCGATCTACTACAAGCTGTATTTCCCCGATGTGGGTCTGCTCACCTGCAGGGCGGGTGTCGAGTATGACACCCTCTCTGTGAAGGACGGACGCACTTCCGTCATCAGGGGAGCCATCGCCGAGAATTTCGTACTGAACGAATTGGATTATGCTCTGGATACGGACGGGGATGCCTACTACTGGATGAACAGGCCGGGCACCGCAGAGGTGGATTTCCGCGTTACGATCGGACCCGATCCGGTTCCTGTTGAGGTCAAGTCCGGCCACGTGGGCAGGATGCAGAGCCTGGAATGCTATTGCTCCAAATACCGTCCCAAGGCGGCGTTCGTGGTCTCCGGCAGGAATGTACGCATAGGCGGCGAAGGAGAGTTCACATTTGTGCCGTTGTACATGGTTTGGAAGTTCGCCATGTACGCGGAGGCGGCGGGCCTCACTGTCCGTCCGATAAACCCTCCTCCGCTCCGCAGGTGGTCTCCGGAGGATGAGATGCCGGGTGCGCTCTTGGGAGATGGGCAGGTTTAATTCGCCGATGCCGATTGGCCTTCCGGCTATCGCAGAGCAGTCACGCTGCGTCCGCGGAGTGATCCCGGACGGAGGTCGGTCCAATCTGTGATTACTGTGTATATTATGCATATACACTTATATACAACCATGCCGTACGGGGAACCAGAGGGAAATGGAGATCGTCATAAGCAACTCCAGCGGGAAGCCGATCTATGAGCAGATCACCGACCAGGTGAAGAGCCAGATCATGTCAGGTTCGCTCAAAGCGGGGGAGCCCCTGCCCAGCATGCGCGTGCTGGCGGCGGATCTGAAGGTCAGCCTGATAACCACCAAGAGGGCGTACAACGACCTGGAGGCGGAAGGGTTCATAGAGACGGTGGCCGGCAAGGGCAGCTTCGTGGCCGCCCAGGATCCGGCCCTGCTCCGTGAGGCCAACCTCAGGCTGGCCGAGGACGGGATACGCAGGGCGGTGGAGGTTGCCAGGCGCAGCTCGATAACCAAAGAGGAGCTGCTGGAGATGGTCGACATCCTGTACGACGGTGATTGAAGATGGACAACGCTGTGGAGATCAGAGGGCTCTGCAAGTCATTCGGGTCCTTCGGGCTGGAAGATGTAAGCCTGGACATACCGAAGGGCTACGTGGTCGGCCTCATCGGCGAGAACGGAGCCGGGAAGACCACGCTCATCAAGTGCATGACAGGCGCCTGCAGCATCGATTCCGGGGAGGTGTCGTTCCCCTCCGGAGGCAGGCCGGAGGTGGGGGACATCGGCATCGTGTTCGATGAGTGCCACTTCTTCCCCAACATGAGCGGGGCTCAGATCGGGGGTGTGATGTCGGGGATGTTCCCCAAGTGGGATCAGGCATCCTACGAGAGGCTGATGTCCGGGTTCGGGATCCCTCTCGACAAGAAGCTGAGGGAATACTCGCGCGGCATGAAGATGAAGATCCAGGTGGCGGTGGCGCTGTCCCACGATCCGAAGCTGGTGATCCTGGACGAGGCCACCGCCGGCATGGATCCCGCGGCCAGGGACGAGTTCCTGGACATCGTCATGGGGTACATGGCCGACGAGGAGCACACCGTGCTCATGTCGTCCCACATCACCACGGACCTGGAGCGCGTGGCGGACTACATAGCCTTCATCCATGAGGGCAGGGTGCTGATGTACGGCACCAAGGACGACATAATGGAGAACTACGGGATCGCCAAGGGCCGCGAGACGGACGTCCTCTCCATCGGCAGGGAGAACATCGTCAGCATCCGCAGGGACGGGTACAGCGTCTCCGCGTTGGTGAAGGACAGGAAGGGGGTCGGAGAGGCGTACCCGGAGCTGGTGGTGGACCCCGCGTCCCTGGACGACATAATGGTGATGATCATCAGGGGGGATGTGGCATGATGAGCCTGGTCAAGAAGGATCTGGCACTCGTGAAGGGAGGCATCATATGGCTGGGCCTGTTCGCTGCGGTGTTCTGCTTCCTGTTCATAGACAGGTCGAATTACGTCATGTGTATCGTGGCGCCGGTGCTGTTCTCCTCCCTGGCGTCCACATCCTTCGCCTGGGACGACCAGTGCCAGTGGAACGTCTTCGCCGTGTCCTCCGGAATCGACAGGAAGGAGATCGTGCGCTCCAAGTACGTCTCGTCCGCGTTGGTCATACCTATAGGGGCGGTCATCGGCGCGGTCATCGCCGTGGCGGTGACCTTCGGCGACGGATTGGATCTCGCGAGCATCGCCGTCAACACCCTGACGGGCATCGTCCTGAGCGTGGTGATATTCAGCATAGGGATCTGCGTGAACTACGTCACAGGGAACAGCATCCGGGCGCAGTACCTCTCCATCATCATACTGATGGTGAGCGTCATAGCCCTGGTGTCCGGCACGGTGTTCGCCAACAGCCTGCTGGGCGGAGGGATGGCTGTCATCCTGGCGTTCCTGGTGGCTGTGATGGCAGTTGTGGTGCTGGTGACCTACAGGATCTCCTGCGACAGGTTCCTGAAGCGGGACCTCTGACATGGGGGATCGCCCTCCCCGGAAGGGGAGGGGAATCATTTTTTCTCGCACGACTCCGCCCACTTTCCGATATCTTTCAGGGACACGAGTCTGATGTTCAGGTCGGGGCGGTCCGCTTCCAGGTCCATGGCGTCCTCGGTGAAGCCCGATCTGGAGAACAGCATGTACCTGATGCTCTCTCCTCCCATCATCGCCGCTTCCGAACGGTGCATGAGCTCCCGGATTTCGCGTACGCCGATCTGCCTCCTGCTGAATTTGCACTCCGCCATCATCACATATGCGGTGTCAGAACCGCCGATCTCCGCCACCACATCAATATCGGCGTCTTCGGTGAGGGCCCTGCCGTCTTCGCCCCTCACCAGTCTGCCGTTCTCTTTGATCGGGACCTTCCCCCACCACCCTCCGATCCAGGTGCAGGATTCGGTTGAACCGATATACTGTGCGCAGATGTACTCGAACCTCCTCCCGTAGAATGTCTCTATCCTGCCTTTCAGGATGCCGTAGGCGTCGGCGCTGTCCATGTCCAGGAGGGATTCGTTGCCTGCCAGCACGCTGTAGCAGAAGTCCATGAACCCGTCCTTGATGCGGTATGCCACCTTCGAGCGCCTCTTCCCATACGGCACCCTCTTCTCCACATAGCCCAGCAGGATCAGCCGGTCGAGCACGCAGACGCATCTGCTCTTGGACAGTCCGACGGCATCGGAGATCGTTCTCAGATCCGACGCGCCGTTCCCGATGGCTGACAGCACCCCCATGTGGGTGTCCTGTGGGGATGCCTCTATGGCGATCAGGTTCCTGGACTCCAGGTACAGCGGGGGGACGCGTCCGAGGAACATCCGGCGGATACCATCCTCCACGCTGTCGTAGGCCGACATCATCTCGTGGTACAGCGGTATGCCCGAGCAGATGGCGTATGCCCTGACGCGGTCCTCCTCGGAGAGGCCGGGGTGGAACAGGCGGGCCTCTCTGTACGGGAGCGGACGGAGGTTCATCTGCACGGGGAATCTCTGGAACAGCGGTCTGTCCGCATTGTTGAGCTCTCCGGTCATCGCCGAGATCGATGAGCCGCAGATGATGAGGAAGATGTTCTGCCGCTTCATCCTTCCATCCATGTATCTCATCAGAGATGCCGGGACATCTTTGAACAGGGCGATGGCGTCGGGAAGCTCATCCATAACAACAACTGTCCGCTCCTCCGGGTCCAGCGACTCCAGGAACCTCACGACGTCGTCGAAGTTATGCATCACCTCTGCTATGCGGCGGAATCCATCGCCGGTGTAGGCGGAGATATCCTCGGATATGTGCTCCATAACCTTGTCCGCTTCGCTGCCGGCGAAATTGAACCTGATGCTGGGCTTCCCTTCGCAGAACCGGTCGATGAGGGTGGTCTTCCCGACCCTGCGCCGGCCGTATATGGCGCATCCTCTGACGGTATCCGAGGAGAAGTGCCTCTCCAGCATGGACAGCTCTTCCGTGCGCCCTATGAACCTCATGAGATTGCATCGCATGCGGTGTATAATATTGTTCTGAAAAAGTGAACGATTTCAAAACGTTCAGAAAAAGTGAACGATTTCGTCACGTACAGGAAGTCACAGCATCTTCGCGGGTTTCCTGCCGATGAACGGATCGGTAGCGGACGCACGATCTTCTGTTATGTTGCTCTTCAGGCGTGCTGATCATGGATATATTTTTATACTGTTCCACTGGGTGGAACGGAAGCCTGTTTGTTCCATTGAATGGAACAGATGCGTGTCCGTTCCATTCGATGGAACACCTGGTTGTGCCAGCACAGCATGATGTTGTCAGCGGAATGCGGGAAACGGGCTCAATCCTCTTCTTCCGGCTCATCGTCGAACCCGGATCCGTCCTTGCCGATGAACTCGTGGGGGACCACATCGTCCTTCCCCACCATGAGGTACGCTATCGCCAGGATGACGGCGCAGAGGATCCCGGCGACGAGGCAGCACAGCTCCACGCTGCTCTCGAACACCTCGACCACCTTGTCGTGCAGCACCAGGTAGTTCTCCACCAGCCACAGTATGCCGTTGCTCCCGATGCCGTCGCCGATGGAGCCCACCACGGCGGACACCCTGTGGTCCAGGATCGCCGTGTAGGATGCGACGCCCAGGAGGATGCCGATGAAGCGGGATGACATGGTCACCGCGGTCACCGATCCCATGTCCGTCACTTTCGTGGTCCCCTGGATGCTGCAGAGTATCTCCGTCACCATGCATCCGAGGCCCAGGCCGATGATGAAGAGGGACAGCCGCACATAGTTCATGCCCAGCATCAGGGTCTGCGAAGCCACGGCGAACCCGATCATGACGATTACGGCGCCGATCATCACCCACGGCCTCACGCCGGTGGAGTTGACCTTCTTCAGGCCGATCATGGACGTTATCCCTCCTCCGGCCAGCAGGAACAGGAAGGTCAGGCTGGCCTCGTAGATGCTCACTCCGATGCCCAGCAGCATGAACCTCATGAGGAACTGCACCATGCCCAGTCCGCAGAAGCCGGCCATGAACATGCAGGCCATGCTTCCGACCCTGGTCATCCCCATACGGCGGGGCAGAACGGGGTCGTCCGCCCTCCTCTCGACGTATCCCACTGCGAAGGACAGGATGAGCGCAGCCAGGACCATCGCTCCCGTTCCGATGCTGACGAGCTCCATCTCGTCGTTCACGAGCTGGGACATGATCATCAGGTCCGCGATCAGCGCCGCAACGAGGACCGTCCAGAGGATGTCGTGACCTCCCGTCCTGCGGGCGTCCTGCTCCGGGAGCCCCCTCATCGCCACCGCCCATCCGACGAGCATCAGTGCCGCTTCCAGGCAGAAGGTGTACCTCCATCCGGGGTCGATGCCGAAGCCGGAGTCCATGACGAACCACCAGCCGATCATGGCGCCGTAGAGGGAGCCGAAGGCGAAGGCGGCGGTCATCACCTCATGGGGGTGCCCCCTCTCGGAGCGGGGGTACATGCGCCCCACCGACGCCAGCACGACGGCGAACACGGTGCCGGCGCCGATGCCTTGGACGGTGCGCATGGCCACCAGCATGCTCTCCGTACCGGTCACGGCGCAGAGCAGGGCGCCGATGACGAAGACGGCCGCGCCGGCTGTGAGCACCTTCCGGGGACCGTAGACGTCGGTGAGCTTGCCTGCGGCGGGGAGCACGGTGACCTCGGCGATGATGTACATCGAGAGCACCCATTTCGAGTCGACATCGTGCCCGATGTCCGTGACCATCATGAGGATGTCCGGGAACTGCATGATCATCCAGCCCATGCTGGAGACGAACATGCAGACCGCCAGGCCGATGACCGCAGTCCTCCTGTCCATGAACGTCGCAGGCGCGGATGGGTGATAAGGGTTCTGCTTATGAGGCAGTGCCGTATTCATTACCGGCGGCAGTGTATCGATGATGCACTGACATCGGGATGTGTGAGAATGGTCCCCACTCCCTGATTTGCTACTTGGCATTTTTGCCAATTCAATCACCCAATCCGACTCTGCGGGACATGGCCAGCTGGTGTGCGTACAGTTTGCCAAGGGCGTCGCTCATGTCGTCGAGGTTCACACCGATGTACCTTAGGGTGGTCTGGATGTCCTCATGGCCGTAGAGCTTCGATATCGTCTCTATCGGGGTCCCGGCGTGGTACAGGTTACGGCCGAACGTCCTCCTGAGGGTGTGGTTGCTGAAGTCCATCCCGAGGCGGTCGCGGACCTTGTGGATCACCGCACGGTCCAGGCTGTGACCCCTTTCGGTGTATGCCCCGCCGGCGGGCTTGTCTACATAGTGGCACCAGATCAGCAGGTTGTCCGGGACAGGCCAGGCTGGTTTGTACGATCTGATCCTCGAGACTACTTGGCACGTTCCTCCAGCCATCTCCTGAAGACCCTCTCGCTGTCCGGATGGAAGGGGATGGTCCTCCATTTCCCCTCCCCGCGGCCTTTGCCGCAGACCGAGATGGAGCACTTGCGGGGGTCGTCGCTGAAGTGGACGTCGCCCACGCGGAGCTTGATGACCTCGGAGACGCGGAGCCCCATGCAGAGCTCCAGATGGATGACGATGTCCTCCAGAGGGGTCTTGGGGGCCTGCATGAGTCTGATGCATTCCTCGTCGGAGAGCCAATCCA
>CALULN010000003.1 GCA_944321505.1 Candidatus Methanomethylophilaceae archaeon
TGATCGGCAACAAGAAGTTCGACGTCCCCGGACTGCTCTTCATCGATACGCCGGGCCACCACTCGTTCACGACCCTCAGGGCCAGGGGAGGATCCCTGGCGGACATCGCGGTCCTCGTCATCGACATACGCGAGGGGCTGATGCCCCAGACCATAGAGTCGATAAAGATACTGAGGCAGTACAAGACCCCCTTCGTCATCGCCCTGAACAAGGTGGACACCATCCAGGGCTGGCAGTGCGAGGAGGGGCGCCCGTTCGTGCTCTCGGAGAGGCAGCAGCAGGCGCACACCATCAACGCCTTCAACGAGAGGCTGTACGCCATCATCGGCGACCTGTCGGCGGAGGGCATCTACGCCAACAGGTACGATCAGATAGACGACTTCACCAAGACCGTGGCGCTGGTGCCCATCAGTGCCAAGGAGGGGGAGGGCCTTCCGGACCTGCTCCTCATGCTCATCGGCCTGGCCCAGAGATTCCTGGAGCAGCAGCTCACCAGCGAGGACGGTCCCGGCAGGGGCACCATCCTGGAGATAAAGGAGGAGAAGGGCCTGGGCAAGACCCTGGACATGATCCTCTACTCCGGCGTGCTGAAGCAGGGCGACACCGTGGCCCTCGGGACCAGAGGGGCGCCGGTCATCACCAAGGTCAAAGCCATCCTCAAGCCCAAGCCCCTGGACGAGATCATGGACCCCATGGACAGGTTCGACAAGGTGAAGGAGCTCCACGCCGCGGCAGGCGTCAAGGTCGCCTGCCAGAACATGGAGGGCGTCATCGCCGGAGCGCCGCTCAGGGTTGTGAGGAACGAGAAGGACCCCGCCGTGAGGGAGCTCACCGAGGAGTCCTCAGTCAAGATAGAGGTGACCGAGCAGGGAGTCACCATAAAGGCCGATGCCATCGGATCCCTGGAGGCACTGGCCTACGAGGCCAGGAACGCGGACATACCCATCCGCAAGTACGGCCTCGGGGAGATATCCCGCAGGGACATCATGGAGACCGCCGCCGCCCACGGCGACCAGTCCAACAGGGTCATCCTGGCCTTCAACGTCCCCATGTCCAAGGACGCCCAGGCGGAGCTGGAGGCCCAGAACGTCAGGGTGTTCTCCAACGCGGTGGTGTACCGCCTCATCGAGGAGTACATCGAATGGAAGGAGGAGTCCCAGCGCCAGAGCGAGGCGGACAAGAGGGCCGAGTTCCCCTTCCCCGCCAAGATCAAGATACTCCCCAATCACGTGTTCAGAGCCAGCAAGCCCGCCATCGTGGGCATAAGGGTGCTGGCCGGCAGGGTCCGTCCCGGGCTGAAGCTCATCGGCGAGGACGGGCGCCCACTGGGCAAGATCCGCAGCCTCAGGGACGGGGAGGACCCCGTCAAGGAGGCCAAGCAGGGGGATGAGGTGGCCTGCGCCATCGATGATATCACCATAGGCAGGCAGGCCGACGAGGACGATGTCATGTACGTTGACCTGCTGGCGTCCTCGGTCAAGGAGTTCCCCAAGTACGGGATAACCGCCGACGAGCAGCAGGTACTGGACGAGGTCGTCCGCATCAAGCGCCGCGAGGAGCCCTTCTGGGGGATGTGAATGCAGGAGCGCGACCCCAACAACATGATGAGGGAGACGTCCCAGATCGTCAACGACCTGGACACCGCCATCAACCAGAAGCTGGACCTGCCGGCGGTGGAGTTCGACGAGATACTGGTGTGCGGCATGGGCGGCTCCGCCATCGGCGGGGACATCGTCGCCGACTGCCTGTATCCGGTGTCCGAAGTGCCGATCAAGGTGATCCGCTTCCCCGACCTCCCGAACTGGGCGGGGGAGAGGTCCCTGGTCATCGTCAGCAGCTACTCGGGCAACACCCGCGAGACCCTCACCGTCTACCGCCAGGCGGTGGCCGCAGGGTGCAAGGTCATCGCGGTGACGTCCGGCGGAGAGCTCATGGACCTCTGCGCCAAGGACGATGTGCCGGTGGTGACCGTCAAGACCGGCCTGCAGCCACGCAATGCCGTGGGATACACCGTCGGCTACATGTTCAACATCATCAAGACCATCGGCGGACCCGGCATCATGCAGGATATACGCCAGAGCATACCGGAGCTCAGGAAGTACGTCAACTCCTTGAAGGGAAGGCAGAGCGAGGCCCAGAAGATCGCGGAGCACATCCACGACAGCGTGCCGGTGATCTACTCCACCTCATACCTCTACTCCGTGGCAGGCAGGTGGAGGGCGCAGTTCAACGAGAACGCCAAGCTCATAGCCTTCGACGGCCACATCCCCGACACCAACCACTCCGACATCGTCGGCCTGACCTCCGGCAACGGTGTGGTAATCAAACCGGTGCTGCTGGTGGAGGACGGGCTCTCCCGGTTCATGAAGGACATAGTGGCGCTGACCACGGCGACCCTCAGGAACCGCGGTCTCAGCCCCTACACCATCCGCGTCAGCGGGAAGTCCACCTTCGAGAGGATCTTCCGCGCCACCCTCCTCGGTGATTTCATATCGTTGCACCTGGCGTTCTTCGACTTCAAGGACCCCAGCGACGTGGGCCAGATCACCAGGCTGAAGAAGCTCCTGTCCACCCGCCTCTCCAGGTCCGGCAAGAAGAGGAGATGACCCCTCCCCGGTCTGCAAACCTTTATAACCATTATTAGAATAGGCCGGGCCACAGGTGTTCAAATGGTTGAGTACAAAGCAGTCATCAACGACGTGAAGACCGGCAGATCCTACAATGTCGTCGTCACTGGCCACCACGCGAACTCTCTGAACGGCAAGAGCGTCGGAGAGGTCGTGGACGGGATTTTCGTCGGCCTTCCCGGCTACAAGCTGAAGATCACCGGCGGAAGCGACGGGAACGGGACCCCCATGAGGAAGGACCTCCCCGGCAACAGGAGGCGCAAGCTCCTGCTGGCCGAGTCCCTCGGATTCCACGAGAAGTACCCCGGACAGAGGAAGAGGACCGCCATCCACGGCGCCGTCATCTCCGACAGGATCGTCCAGATAAACATGGCCGTCACCGAGTACGGCCCCAAGTCCATCGAAGAGTCTCTGGCCCCCGAGGCGCCTTCGGAGTAAGACGATGAAGGTGCCCAAACAGCCCGAGATCAACATCGGGATGATCGGCCACGTCGACCACGGCAAGACCACGCTCACCAGGGCCCTCAGCGGCGAGTGGGCGGACCGTCACTCAGAGGAGGTCAAGAGAGGCATCTCCATAAGGCTGGGGTACGCCGATGTCGCCTTCTACAAGTGCCCGGTCTGCGAGGGCGCGGCGGCCTACGGGACATCGCCCAAGTGCGCCAAGTGCGGGGCCGACACCGAGTTCCTCCGCGCAGTGTCCTTCGTGGACGCTCCCGGACACGAGACCCTGATGGCCACCATGCTCTCCGGAGCCGCCCTCATGGACGGCGCCATACTGCTGGTGGCCGCCAACGAGAAGTGCCCCCAGCCTCAGACCAAGGAGCATCTCATGGCGCTCTCGATCGTGGGCATCGACAAGATCATCATCGTCCAGAACAAGATCGACATCGTCACCCGCGAGCAGGCCGTGGAGAACTACAGGCAGATCAAGGAGTTCGTCAAGGGCACCATCGCCGAGGACGCACCCATCGTCCCCATCTCCGCCAACAGCGGGGTCAACATCGACAAGCTCATCGAGACCATCGAGACCCACATCGTGGCCACCACCGTCAGGGACACTGAGTCCCCGGCGCTGATGCACGTGGCCAGGTCCTTCGACATCAACTCCCCGGGCACTCGCCCCAAGGACCTCAAGGGAGGGGTCCTGGGAGGATCCCTCATCCAGGGGGTCCTGAAGGTCGGGGACGAGGTGGAGGTGGCTCCCGGCATCAGGGACCAGTCCGGCAAGATGCACAGGGTGGTCACCAAGATTACATCCCTGGTGGCCGGAGGCAAGAGCGTCAAGAAGGTGGGCCCCGGAGGCCTGATCTCCATAGGCACATCCCTGGACCCTTCCATCACCAAGTCCGATGGTCTCACCGGCAGGATGGTGGGCATCCCGGGCAGCCTGCCCGAGGTGGTCAACGACTTCGCCATGAAGACCGTCCTGCTGGACCGCGTTGTGGGCTCCTCTTCCGACCTGAGGGTCGACGAGATCAAGTCCAACGAGCCTCTGATGCTCAGCATCGGCACCGCCACCACCATCGGCGTGGTCAAGAGCGGCAAGTCCGGGTCCATACAGGTCAACCTGAAGATCCCGGTCTGCGTCGTCAAGGGCCAGAGGGTTGCCATATCCAGGAGGATCTCCAGCAAGTGGAGGCTAATCGGATACGGCATCGTCGAGTAGACATGCAGAACGTCGTCCTGGACACAAACGCCTTACTCATGCCTTTCGAGCTCCGCATCAACCTCGATTATGCGGTCAGGGAGGTTCTGGGGGACGTCCATTTCATGGTCCCCGGCCCTCTGATCGGGGAGCTCAAGCATCTGGAGCACAGGTACGCCCATGCCGCTCTGGACCTCGCCAGGCGCTTCGAGATCGTCAGGACGGAGAACACCGGCGACGCATCGGTCATCGAGCTGGCGATACAGAAGGACGCATACGTCCTCACCAACGACAAGGCGCTGCGTCAGAAATTAAGGAAGGCAGGCGTCCCGTTGATATACCTCAGGTCGGGAACGCATCTGGTGGTGGAGGGGAGACCCCTCCGTTAGTCGGACACCACGGCCTTGTTTATCACGATCTTGGAGATCGGGCGGTCCCTCATGTCCGTCTTGGTGGAACCGATCTTGTCGACAACATCCATCCCCTGGATGACCTCTCCGAACACCGGGTGGGCGTAGGGGGTGGTCCTGTTGTCCCAGTCCAGGTAGCTGTTGTCCACCATGTTGATGAAGAACTGGCTGCCGCCGGTGTTGGGGCCCGCGTTAGCCATGGAGATGGTGCCCCTGACGTTGGAATGGCCGGGGATGAACTCGTCCTGGATGGTGTATCCCGGTCCGCCGGTGCCGTTGCCCTTGGGGCATCCGCCCTGGATCATGAAGTCCTGGATGACCCTGTGGAAAATGAGGCCGTCGTAGAAGCCGTCATTGGCGAGTTTGACGAAGTTGCCTGCGGTTATGGGCATGTCGTCGTACATCCTGATGACGATGTCGCCCATGCTTGTCTGCAGTGTGACTGTTGTCATGGTGCGGACATACCCAGGCGGTCTAATAACGTTTGCTGGTCACCCGTACATGGCGTCCCTGCCGCCGCTGGGTCCGTTGCTCATCTCCCTCAGGAGGCTCATGTACTCCATGCCGTACTTCTTGATGCAGACGTAGCTGTACGCCAACGCTATCACGGACAGCACGATGAGCACGGCCATGAGCACGAGCACCGCAGGCTCGTATCCCGGGATGAAGGCCATGATGACCATCAGCACCACGGCAACCTCCGTCTGGAAGAGCGCCGGGCGGAGACCGTTGAGCTTCTCCAGCTCCTCCGTCATGAGGGTGGCGTAGTTCACGTTGTTCTTGACGGCGTTCCACTCCTCCAGGATGTGGCTGGGTATGTCGCCGTCGTCCACGTCCCTGAGGGACCTGAGGGCCATGTACCTCCTGAGGACGTTGGATGAGTTGCGGATGGTGATGAATATGGTTGGTATGGACATGATCACCAGCAGAAGAGAGATGATCATCAGCGCCTGGAAGATGTACTCAGCACCGATCTGCTCCATGCCCTTCCATGTCGGAATCCCTATTTATCCGTTGAGCACCGACCTGTAGACCTCTTCGGTCTTGGCAACCTGGCCCTCCCAGGTGAACGTCCTGGTGACCTTCACAGCGTTCCTCGCCAGTTCTTTCCTCAGGCCGTCGTCGGAGAGGAGCCTGTTGATGGCCTCTGCAAGTCCCGCCGAGTCCTTCGGTTTGACGTAGAGCCCAGCGTCCTTCACGTTGCCGGGGAGCCCGTCCACATCCGTGCAGATCATGGGTTTGCCATGTGCCAGCACCTCTGTGGCAGCCAGTCCGTAGGCCTCCTGTATGGACGGCATGACGAAGAACCTGCATTCGGACATGAGCCTCTCCCGCTCCTCGTCCGAGACCCATCCCCTGAGCTCGATCCTGTCCTCCAGTCCGTATCTGGCTATGAGTCTGGATATGCGCTGGGACTCCGGACCTTTCCCGCACATGATCAGCCTGTAGTCCACATCGCGCATCGCCTCAACGAGGTACTTCAGGCCCTTCGTGGCCACCATGCGTCCCAGGCTGAGGATGAAGTTCCCTTCGGTCTCGGACACCGGAGGGAGGACCTCCAGGCAGTTGTCGATGACGGTGATGGTGTTTCCGTCCATGCCGCGCCGGATGAGGTCGTCCCTGACGGCATCGGTTATCGCTATTATGCGGTCGTACTTCAGCAGCTTGCTGCGGTAGAGCCCGTCGTTTATCTCGGACAGGACCTTCTGGAATCCGACCCCTTCGCCCCACATGTTGTGGTAGGTGAACACCTTCCTGCCTTCGAAGGAGGCTATGTCCTTGTCGAAGGAGGGCGCCCACCGGTACTGATGGTCCACTATGTCCGGCCTGATGCGCCGGAGCGTCTCCAGGGTGTCCCTGCAGACGATGTAGGGAGGATTGTACACATCGATGGTGCGGCAGGGCACCCTCACGATGGTGTATCCGCTCTCCGTCTCCTCCTCGGCCTCCGTGCCGGGGAGACGCGCCGTCAGCACGCTCACGTCGTGCCCCCTGTCGGCCAGCACCCTGCACAGCTTGTGCATCCTGTGCTCGATCCCCCCTTCGAAGGGGTAGAAGAACGGATTGGACACGACAATCTTCAGCGATTCCATCAGGCCTTCCCGCCTTCGTCGGTATGTGCGGTGTTCTTCTCGATCACAGCTCCGTCGCCGATCAGGCATCTCTCAACTATGGAGCCCATGTTGACCACGGCGTTCTCCCCGATCACCGAATCGACGATCCTCGCCCCGCAGACCCTGGCGCCGGGCATCACGACGCTGTTTACGATCTCGGAGTCGGTGACGAACGCCCCCTTCATGATCGACGCTCCCTTGAGCGTGGACGACTGCACCACGGCATCCCCGCCGAGGTAGACGGGTCCGAACGTCTCGGTGTCCGAAGCGGAGCCGGTGCTCCTGACCCTCTCGGCCATCACCATATTGGCGCCGATGAGGTCCTTGCGCCTGCCCACGTCCATCCATATGCCCTCCATGCGGTGGCCCCATATGCGGTGGCTCTCAAGTTTGGACGGCACCAGGTCCTTGGAGAAGTCGTACATCTGCCCGCTGGGTATGTATCCTATCATCCCGCGCTTGACGATGTAGATGCCGGCGTTGATCATGTTGGAGACGACCTCCTCCTTCTTCGGCCGCTCGATGAACTTGTAAATCCTCCCGGATCCGTCGGTGCAGGCGGTGCCGAACTCCCAGGGGTTGTCAACGGGGGTCAGTGCCAGCGTTATGTCCGCATCGTTGTCGTAATGGGCGTCGATCTCCTGTCTGAGGTCGAAGTCGGCGAAGACGTCGCCGTTGGCGGCGACGAATACGTCGTCCAATCTGTCCTCCAGCAGCTTGATGGCGCCGCCGGTCCCCATGGGCTCGTCCTCGAAGGAGTACTCTATGCTGATGCCGCGGTCGGAGCCGTCTCCGATGGCTTCCACCAGCTGCTGGGACCTGTATCCGCATGCGAGTATGATCTCCTCGATGCCCCCTCTCACGAAGGAGTCTATCAGGTATCCCAGGCAGGGCTTGTCCGCCACCGGGAGGATGGGCTTGGGGCGCGTGAGTGTCAGCGGCCGCAGCCTGGTCCCCATTCCGCCGACCATGATGACTGCCTGCCTGATGCCTCTGTACATACCAGCCAGGGCATGGACGGGAATCTATAATGAGTTTTGGAACGCGAAATATATAAATTCTACAAACCATCGCGTGTCCACAGATTCCGGCCCAGCCGGAAACGAGTCATGAAGGAGTAATAACATGGACTGGATGACATTCATTACAATCGCCGTCCTGGCCTTCGCTCTCATAATGGTCCTTGCAGGTATCTTCACTGCTTACTTCGGGACCGGCAAGAGCAGGACCGTCGGCTTTGTGCTCGCACTCATCGGCCTGATCGTCGGGGTCGTCTGGGTGTACCTGACCGGATTCAGCGATATCGCGCCGTTCTGCGACGTCCACACTTGGGACGCAGTGCGCGAGGCAGTCATCAACCTCGTCGGCATCCTCATCGGTGCCCTGGTTGCTGTCGGCATCTTCCTGTACGCAGTGATGAAGAGCTGATCCAAACCCTGGGGGCCACGGCCCCTCGAAAACCAATTTCCTTCTTCCGATACGTCCGGCGGAACGACCCGTACGTTCTTATTTTCTGAAAAATGGGAAATGATGTCCGGGCGGATGCCCGGGCTGTGTGTTTCAGACGCAGTCGATCCAGTCGGCGTACTCCGGGACCTTCCCGGTGACGATGTCGTGGAACCTGGACTTCAGCGCGGAAGCCACAGGGCCGATTTCGCCGGTGCCGATGGGCCTCTCGTCGATCATGGTGACGGGGGCGATCTCTGCCGCGGTGCCGGTCATCCAGACCTCGTCGGCGGTGAGGAGCTCGGTCCTGCTGATGTCGGTCTCGATGACCTCGTAGCCCATGTCCCTGGCAACCTGGATGATGGAGTTCCTGGTGATGCCCTCGAGGATGCTGTTGCTGGGCAGAGGGGTGTAGATTTTGCCGCGCTTGTACATGAAGATGTTCTCGCCGGTGCATTCCGCAACGTATCCGTTGGCGTTCAGCATGACGGCCTCGTTGGCGCCCCTGAGGATCGCCTCCCTCTTGGCCAGGCACGATGTCACGTATGCGCCGTTCACCTTTGCTCCGGCGGGGGAGCAGAGATTGTCCGGGCGGTGCCAGGTGGACGTTATGAGCTTGGCTCCCGCGTCCGCTCCCTTGCCAAGGTAGTTGCCCATGTACACGGAGGTTATCGCGAAGCTGGTGGGCACGCCGATGGGATTCAGGCCGGTCTCCTCTCCGCAGAGGAAGACGCAGGGCTTGATGTAGTCCACGTTCTTGTTGGCCCTGACGGTCTCCTTGATGGCCTCGAAGGCCTCCTCGTAGCCGTACTTCTTCCCGTTGATGGTCATGTCGAACCCCATGACCTTCACTCCGTCCATGAGCCTCTTCACATGGTCCTTCAGCCTGAAGATGGCCTTCCCTTTGGGGGTGTCGTAGACGCGGATGCCCTCGAAGACCCCGGTGCCGTAGTTCAGCCCGTGGGCGAGGACATGCACCTTGGCGTCCTCCCACCTGACGAGCCTGCCGTCCAGCCAGATGAACTCTGATTTCTCCATTTCCTATCTCCTCTCACAATGCGTTGAGCGCTTTCACGTAGCGGTCGGGCTTGGAGCGCTCGATTATCTCCTCCACCTGGTCGGACTCGCCGACCACTCCGACGTTCCCGCCGCTGGTGGATATGAGGGCGTATGCGGACTGGCCACTCTCCTCCACCTCCCGGACGTCCTGCACGTCCTGGAGCCTGCGGAGCTTGCCCACCGCCACTCTAGCCTGGTCCCCGTCGATCACCGACATGACGATCCGCGATTTGCCGGGGAGCTCGCACTTCCCCACAACGATCGTCTCGACGTTGATCTTGTTGCGGGTGAACTCGCCCATGACCCTTTGCATGACGCCGAATTCGTTCTTCACCACGAGGGAGATCACATGCATCCAGGCACCCGGCGTTTTGAATCGCGAACATACTATATCTATTTTCAATGATTTGGGGTGCCGATGAGCGGAGACGGAGGATGCACGGTCATACTGCCTACCTACAACGAGGAGGCCAACATCGGGAGGATGGTGGATACCCTCCGCGCCATGTACCCGGACTTCAGGGTGCTGGTGATGGACGACAACTCCAAGGATTCCACCCAGAGCATCGTGTCGGAGCGGGCATCCGCCGACCCCATGGTGAGGCTGGTGGTCAGGGACCCTGCGGACAGGGGGCTCTCCGCCAGCATCTTCGAGGGCATCGAGCTTACGGAGACGGAGTTCTTCATCAACATGGATGCCGACTTCCAGCATCCCCCGTCAGCGCTGCAGGGGATGTACGATCAACTGAAGAGCGGCGCGGACCTCTCCATCGGCGTCAGGAAGGACCGCACCAATCTGTCGTCCTTCACCCGCTGGGTGGGGTCCTGGGGCGCACACTACCTCGCCGCGTTCACCCTCAGGATGCACGACCGCCAGCTGTCCTCCGACATAATGAGCGGGCTGTTCGGCGGGAAGGCTGATCTGTGCAGGTCCGTGATCCGCGAGCACAGGGACGATTTCCAGATGAGGGGGTTCAAGGCCCTGTTCGATCTCATGAAGTACATCCCAAAGGACGTCTGCATAGAGGAGACGGTGTTCGAGTTCGGGGAGCGCCAGGGCGGGGAGTCGAAGCTCAGCTCCGGGATCATCATCTCCCTGCTGAAGCAGTGCGACGGCTGGGGGATGTTCCTGGCTCATTCGGCGGAGAAGGTCCTTGGCAAGCGATCCTGAAGGACCCCATCATTTTTTCATGATGATTTTTTATTATGATATTCTATCAAGAAAAACTCACTCTTAAATATTGGTTCATTCAATGTGATGATTCGTCATGAAGAAAGGCCGGCAGACTACGACCGAGGGAACCGTTGGTCCTCACATCATGGATTACAGCACCTTCGTGCCGTCCGGTTTTCCGGTCAGACACAGGAGGAAGGTCCCGTTCCGTCCGTACCCCATGCTCCCCGAGGGGTACCGTGGGATAGTCGACGAGATTAAAAGCCTCGATTGGGATCTTGGGCAATGCATCCTCACCGCTGATGATTACATGGAGCTGGTGATCGACGCATACGCCTCCAACGTCCATTGGTCCACCAGGATCGAAGGCAATCCTCTGTCAGCGGAGGAGGTCTGCAGGATCACCCGTCGCTTCTCGTCCGATGCGGTCATGGAAAGCAATCCCGAGTATGTGCAGGAGATCGTCAACCACCTTTACCCGATGTTCGTGGACGTGAGGAGATACCGCCGTTTCTTATTGGACGAGGTCACTGCCGTTCATCGCCGTTTGATGACCGGCACGGGGTATCATGGCGTACCGGGGGATATCAGGACGGGCGCGGCATCGGTTCAGAGTCCGGACGGACAGGAGCTGTTCATATGCTGCCCTCCACAGCACGTGCGGGAGGAAACGGAGTCCCTGCTGGAATGGGTGAATGCGGCGCCCTTCGATCCGGTGTGCACCGCGGCGCTGTTCTTCCACGAGTTCGAGAGCATACACCCCTTCTCCGACGGGAACGGCAGAGTGGGCAGGGTCCTGTTCCAGACCATTCTGCGGAGCATGGGCCTGAGGTACTGCGGCCTCTGCAGATTCGAGAAGCACCTGTTGGGGGACGCAGGTCTGTACTACGACCTTCTGGCCTACACCGACGAGACCGAGGATTATGCGCCGTTCGTCTGCTATGTGGCGGAGTCGCTGCTGAATGCATACCGCGAGGCTTTCGGCATCTATTCGGAGAGGGACCGGGTGGCCGACATGGACGAAGCCGTCCGTTCGCTGGCATATGCGGCGAAGGACATCGGCGCATTCACGCTGGCCGACGCATCGGCATGGGTCCCGTCGCTGTCGGATCAGACCCTCCGCTTGAAGCTCAATGCTCTGGCGGACATGGGCATCCTCAGGAAGGAGGGGCGCTCCAAGGGGATGAGGTACGTGTTCAACGACCCCTTCTCCGAGCTCAGGGCGAAGGCGGCAGAGGGGTTCCCGGACCTCCTCTGAGTCACTCTGCCGCCGCTCTTTTGGCATCCAGCCCTCTGTTCCTGAAGTAGAGGGCGATGGCTATCATGACCAGGGCGAAGTCGAACACATAGAACGCCAGGACGTAGCTGATGTCGTTGTTGACGATCTTGTTCAGCATCCCGCAGACGTATCCGGTCTCGATGATCAGCATGAAGGCCAGACTGGTGCCGAGGGCGGTGCGTGCCCTGTATGCCTTCATAATGCTGGCGGGCCAGGCGGCGGCGAAGCACAGAAGCATGATGACCTCGAATATCCCGCCGATCATGCGGTCGCCTCCGTTCCGCGGAGCTGTGGGTCGAAAGTGTTGCGGTGCATGTCTGTCTCCGGGTGCGGGTATGACCGAACACATAAAAAACTAGCACTAGAGTGAACAGTCGCAACATGCGACTGAGATTTACGTCCGCTGTATCGGTAGCAGGTCTTGGTGATACGGGCGTTACGATCCATGTCGCACATCAATGGCATACATGGCATACATTCACGCCTGATGTGTACATCAATGCATATGATAATACACCAAAATGGCATCATGTCGTGGTTCATGTCGCATATGTCGCATATGTCGCACATACTAGCTTGATATGCACTTTGATGCACACTATAATGCATTCAAACGGCAAGATCCGACGCGGACACGTATATCAGGGAATCAAGCGGAGATGGTGTGAGAATCGATGGCGGGCTTGAGGGGATTCGAACCCTTGGCCGATGGATTAAGAGTCCATCGCTCTACCTAGCTGAGCTACAAGCCCGTGTGGAACGTCGGATACCGTCATCGTTAATAAAGGTTGCTTTCCACGGAATCGGGAGCGGCAGGTCTGGGCACCCGCGCCCACCCCCTATAAGTATATAATCGGCATCCGCGTTGCGTGGGTACATGGGTCAGTTGAGAGTCAGAGACATCATGACTACGCAGGTCATCTCCCTTGCCGGCACGGACACCGTCAAGGACGCCACCATCACGCTCGCCGTCGACAACCTGTCGGGCGCACCCGTGATCGACGACGACTACCGTCTCATCGGCATCGTCAGCGAGACGGACATCCTCGAGCTGATCATGAAGTACGAGGAGGAGCTCAACATAGAAGACCCAGTCCTGCACCTCCTCGCCTTCCCCATGGATTCGGCCATCGACGACCCCGTCCTCATGGAGGCTGCCAAGAAGATCTCCGAGACCAAGGTCGTGGACATAATGTCCAAGGACGTCCTCACCGTGACTCCGGACACCATGGTCATCGATGTGCTGAGGCTCATGCTGAGCAGGGACGTCAACCGCATACCCGTTCTCGAGAAGGGGGTGCTGGTGGGCATCGTGTCCCGCAGCGACATAATATTTTCGATTTACAAGAGGAAGATCTGAGCGATGGAGGTCCACATCCTCGCCAGCGGAAGCGACGGCAACTGCGCGGTCATCCGCGGCCCGGAATCCTCGGTCATGGTGGATGCGGGCATCAGCCGCAAGAGGGCCCTCCATCTGATGGACCTCAACGGCATAGACCCCTCCGAGATCTCCGGCATCCTGGTCACCCACGAGCACACGGACCATGTCTCCGGGGTCGGCCCCACCGCCCGCAAGCTTGAGTGCCCGGTGTTCTGCACCGCCGGCACCATGGCCGGCTCCAACATGGGGAAGGTGGATTTCCGGCAGGTCTCGGCCTGCCGCCCGTTATCCTTGGGGGGCATGGAGATCATGCCGCTCCCAACATCCCACAACGCGGCGGAGCCGGTGTGCTACCGCCTGTCGTCGGAGGACGGCACCGTGCTCATAGCCACCGACACGGGGGTGCTGACCGCTCCGGTGAAGCAGGCCCTGGCGGAGGCAGACGTGGCGGTGATAGAGTCCAACTACGACCGGAGGATGCTGTCCGAAGGGCCTTATCCATACCCGTTGAAGAGGCTCATTGACAGCGACATCGGGCACATGTCGAACTACATGTGCGCCGAAGCCATCCGCGCCACGTCGAGGGAGGGGAGGAGGATATTCCTGGCCCATTTAAGCAGGACCAACAACACGCCGGACGTGGCCAAGGAGACCGTGGAGGCCGTGGCGGGGATCCGCCGCAGCCGCCTGGACTGCCTCGACCCCGGTGTCGCGGACGACACCCGCGTGATCAGAATCTGATGCGGACGGCCAGGCTCCCGTTGACCAGTATGTCGGCCATGGGCGTCGGCATCTTCACCACGTCGCCCTTCCTGAGCACGTAATCCCTGTCGGGTCCGGCGAAGGGCGGCACCTGGCCGGTTATCCTTATTACGGACATGCTCCCGTCGGCGAAAGGGTCCGCGGGAGCCTCGACGGTCTCCGGCTCCTCCTCGGGAGGCAGCGCGGCGGGCTGGTCGAAGGGCTCGTCGAAATCCGGTTCCTCGGTCTCGGGACCGTCGTCGATGAAGGGCATCTCGCTGAGGGGCACATCGTCCTGGCTCTTCGCCCGGGGCTCGGCTTTCGGCGGTTCGGGCACCGGCTCCGTAACCGCCGGCTCCGCGGGTTTGGACGGAGGCTCGGACTCCGGGGCGATGTCTGGTATGGTGACCTTCTTCTTCCGGTCCATGACGTTCCAGATGCCCATGACCGCGGCGTAGACGCCGTCGTAGAACTCCTTCTCCTCCTGCGGCAGAGACTCGACCGGGACCTTTGCGCCCATGGAGTTGCGGATGGCTATGCTGCAGATCTTCCCCATGCGGATCTCGGCGATGCGCCTGGATTCGGATGCGGCCTTGTTCCTGCGGAGCCTGACGCCCTCCGAGATGATCGATAAGGGGTCGTCGGAGAGCGCCTTCTCGCACTCCTTGTCGTAGCGGGCGATGAGCCTGACCATCGCCTGGTACAGGTCCCTTCTGACAGGGGTCAGGGACTTGGTCCCCGATTCGCTCCTGAGGCAGGAGGAAACGTCCTCTATGCCCAGGTCCCCAGTCTCTCCCTGACCCGCTCCCGCCATGGATTTTCGCTATCTGCCCGCCGTATATTATGCTTTGCCGACCGTCGCGGAGGGCCTGCGAAACCCATAAATCGGCACCCTCCCGTGACTCGGCGATGAAGGTCTCGGAGATCGTCCGCCCCGTGGAGGGAGGGTGCGAGCTGGATGTCCAGGTGTCGCCGAGAGCCAGCCGCTCCGGCCCGGAGGCGGTGGATCCCTGGAGGAGGGCCCTGGTGGTCAGGGTCAGGGCACCGCCGCTGGACGGCAGGGCCAACCGCGAGGTGGAGGAGGTCCTGTCCGCTTCCGCCGGAGCGGAGTGCACAGTGGTCAGGGGCCATACTTCGAGGCAGAAGACCGTGTTCTTCAGAGGTGATGCGGAGGATGTCGCGCAGAGGCTTGATGGATGACATCGACGACGATGCCGAGAGGCTCAGGTTCCTGGACGAGATCCTGTCGGAGCTCAGGGAGCTGGCGGAGGACCATATCATCCTGATCGAGGGCAACAAGGACCGGAAGGCGCTGGAGGCCCTGATCGGCGACGGGTTCGAGTCCATCGAGGTCCAGCGGGAGGGCGGCCCCCTGGCAGTCGCCGAGAGGGTGGCGGCATCTGGGCGCGGAGCGGTGATACTCATGGACTGGGACGCCCGCGGGGGACGCCTGGCGGCGGATCTGGAATCGTATCTGAGGGCCAACGGCACGGAGTTCGACACCTCCGTCCGCAGGAGGCTGTCCTCGGTCTGCAGGAAGGACATCAAGGACGTGGAGGCGCTGGACTCCCTCTACGGGAGGCTGTCCTCGGCGGTCCGCTAATCCTCCAGCTTATTAACATGTAAGATGTTGCCTCGGCACGGATGTCTAGCGAAGGTCTGTTCATAGTCCTGGAGGGAGTGGACGGCTCCGGCAAGACCACGCTCGCGCGCGGTCTCGCGGAGAGGCTCGCCTCGGAGGGCGCGGACGTCCGTCTCACCGCGGAACCCACCGACGGGAGGATCGGGACGCTCCTGAGGGAGGGCATCACCGACGACCCCAGGGCCGAGGCTCTGCTGTTCGCGGCGGACCGGGCATGCCACACCGCGGAGATCGGCCGCCTCCTGGAGGAAGGGGTCACCGTCATCTGCGACCGCTACTACGCATCCACCCTCGCCTACCAGGCGGCCGCCGGGGCCACCGACATCGGATGGCTGAGAGCCGTGAACAGCGGCGTGATACGCCGCCCGGATGCGACGCTGCTGCTGGACGCGGACCCCGACGCATGCTCCGGGAGGATAGACTCTAGGGGGGAGCGCAGCAGGTTCGAGAGCACCGAGTACCAGAAGAGGGTGAGGGAGAACTACCTGAGAATAGCCGCCGAGGACGGCTTCAGCATCATCGACGCGGGCAGGAGCCCGGAAGAGGTGCTGGATGACGCCTGGCACATCATCAACGGACTAAGGGATCGAAATGCATCCGTCAGAGGAGATATTCTGTGAGAAGAGCAACAAGCTCAGAGGGAAGACCATCGTCATCGGGATCACCGGCAGCATAGCCGCCACCGAGTGCTTCTCCACCATCAGGGAGCTGGTGCGCCACGGCGCCCGCGTCATCCCGGTGATGACGCCGGAGGCCCAGCGCATAGTCACACCCACGGCGATGGAGTTCGCCTCCGGCCAGAAGCCGATCACCGAGATCACCGGCCAGGCGGAGCACGTCAGCCTGTTCGACAACCAGACCGCCGACGCGCTCCTGATCTACCCCGCCACCGCCAACACCATCTCCAAGATCGCCATGGGCATAGACGACACCGCGGTCACGTCCATGGCGACGGTGGCCATCGGAGCCGGTGTCCCCACGGCCATCGCTCCGGCCATGCACGACTCCATGATGCGCAACCCCGCGGTGGCGGCCAACGTGGAGAAGCTCAAGTCCATGGGGGTCTCCTTCATCGGCCCCCACGTCAGGGAGAGCAGGGCCAAGGTGGCCTCCAAGGACGAGATCGTGGCATGGGCCTTCAGGCTGACATCCAAAGACGACCTGACAGGCAAGAGGGTGCTCATCATCGGCGGCCGCTCCGAGGAGCCCATCGACTCCATGAGGACCATCACCAACCGCTCCTCCGGGCTTATGGCGGTCAAGCTGGCCGAGAAGGCCTTCGAGAGGGGAGCGGACGTGGAGCTCTGGATGGGAGGCGCCAGCGTGCAGCTGCCCGAGTACATGCCCGTCCGGAGGTACTCCTCCGTAGCCGACCTGGTGAAGCTCACCGAGGGGATCGACCACGACGTGGTCATCGTCCCCGCCGCCCTGGCGGACTTCGGCCCCGAGAAGGTGGAGAAGGGCAAGATCCCCAGCGACGCCGAGTTCGACATCGTCCTCAAGCCCATCCCCAAGGTCCTGCCGATCCTCAAGGAGAAGTGCCCCCTGGTCATCGGGTTCAAGGCGGAGTCCGAGCTCAGCAGGGCGGAGCTGGTGAAGAAGGCCAAGAACCGCATGGAGCAGTACGACCTGAACGCCATCGTCGCCAACGACATCGACACGGCAGGCAGGTCCGCCACCACGGTGATACTCATAACCAAGGACCGCGAGACCGACATCTCAGGGCCCAAGACCAAGGTGGCGGACGCGATACTGGACTACTGCGTCTCCATACTATGAGCACGTACTTCTGCCCCGGCCACGTCACCTGCTTCTTCCAGCCGGTGAGGGCCGGGGACATCCTCTCCACGGGCTCCCGCGGAGCGGGGATACGCCTGTCGCTGGGAGCGTCGGTCACTCTGGATGAGCGCACCGATTCAAGGGTGACAGTGTCCATGGACGGAGCCGAGGCCGCGGCTCCGGTGACGAGGAGGCTGCTGTCGGACGCATGCCCGGGAAGGGGATTCGACGTGACGGTGGAGAACGGTCTGCCGGTGGGGCAGGGTTTCGGCATGTCCGCGGCGGGAGCGGTGGCCCTGGCGTTCTGCCTGGCGGAGCTGCTCGGTCACGACGGGGACTGGGCGTTCAGGCAGGCCCATGCCGCCGAGGTCCTGGAGGGCGGCGGCCTCGGGGATGTGGCCGCCATACGCTGCCCCGGCCACTGCCCGGTGAGGGTCACCCCCGGCATAGACGGCGACGTGCGGTCCTTCGGATCCATGCCCGTGATGTCCCTGGCCGTCCTCGGCGGGGAGCTGGGGACGTCGTCGGTCATCAACGATCCCGCGGCTTCCTCCAGGATCGCCGCCTGCGGAGCCGAGGCAGTCGATGAGTACCTCGGCCATCCGTCTGCGGAGGCGCTCTTCTCGCTCTCAAGACGCTTCTCCAGGTCCGCCGGCCTGGAGACAGGCGCGGTGGCATCGGTCCTCGATGCCCTGCCCGGCCATGCGGGCATGTGCATGCTGGGTCACAGCGTGTTCAGCGACCTCCCCGCATCGGAGCTGGAGGAAGCGGCGGAGGTTCCGGCTTTCACCTGCTCCTCCACCGATATGCCGGTCACTCGTACAGGGTGAACAGCTGGTCGTCGCCGTCCACGTCCCACAGTCCCAGCCTCGCCCCGCAATCTATCCATCCGTGGGCGTAGTTGACCGCCGCGAAGGCGGTGACGAAGTCCCCCTCCTCGCGGAAGTGCTTCGCATCGCTGTAGTACGACGTGGCCATGTTCAGGAAGTCGTCGGCCAGGCGCTTCGAGAAGCTGCGCTCCGGCGTGACCACCTTCAGCTTGTCCAGGGCCCTGGCGGTTATCGCCAGGTAGCGGTCGATCCTCTCCTCGGTGACTGTGTCCTGCATCAATCCTCCTCCAGTATGCTGACGCTGGCACCTCCGTGTCTGCTCTCCCTGGGCCTGACCTCCGCCAGCATGGGGGTCTGGATCCCGGCGCCGACGATCAGCGCGGTGCCTATGGGGAGCCCCTGTATGTCCTGCTCCATGCCGTCGGTCAGTCCCTCCATGGACTGGGCGATGGCCTTCAGGTCGTTGGGGTTGGTGACCTTGAGGATGATCTGCGTCCCGCACTGGCTGAGGACGTTCTTGTCGATCTTCGCCGGACGCTGGCTGATCACCATCAGACCCAGTCCGAACTTCCTCCCCTCGGATGCTATGGTCCCCAGGGCCTTCCTGCAGGAGGTCGCCTCCGCCTGGGGGCAGTAGTTGTGCGCCTCCTCGATCACCATCATCATAGGGGGCACGCGGTTCAGCTTCCTCATCTCGAACAGCACGGTGCACCATCTGCGGACGATCATCTGCTGGATGTCCGGGCTCACGCCCTTGAGGTTGATTATGGTGGTCTTGCCCTTCTGCACAAGCTCGTCGATGTGGTTCCCCCTCTCGGCGAACAGGCCGATGGAGTCCAGGTACTCCAGCTCGCTGACCAGCACGGGGTTCCTGCCGTTGGTCTCCTCGTTGACCTCGTCGATGAGGTCCCTGACGGAGTACAGCCCCTTCTTCTCCCTGAGGGCGTCGATCGCCTTCTTCAGTGTCGGCAGATGGGTCTTGGTGTCCGTGGAGCTCAGCAGGTCCAGGATGTCCCTGGCGTCCAGGGTCTTGAACGTGAACTTCAGAGGCCTGACGTTGGGCGCGTCGATCATGCCGAACTCCAGTATCCTGTCGGCGAACCCCCTGGGCTTGACGCCGAACCTGGGGTCTGTGGTGGAGCCCGGGTCCCGCATGGCGCCGTACTCCCCATGGGGGTCGATGATCATGCAGGTGACGTCGTGCTTCATCAGCTCCTCGATGATGTCGCCGGAGATGTAGCTCTTGCCGCCGCCGGTCTTGGCCAGTATGCACACGTGGCGCTGGACCAGCTCGTTGATGTCCAGCATCAGCGGCATGTCGTATCCGCGCAGCAGGCCCACGTATGCGCAGGTGCGGGGGTTGTCCTTCAGACCCAGCACCTTCTTGATGAACTTGGCGTCCGCCAGCCTCACATCGGAGCCGGCCTTGAACGTGGTCCTGGGGACCTGCAGCAGACCCTTCTCGTCCCTGTACCCTATCACGTCGGCCTGGGCGGAGAGCTTCTCCTCTATCCGGGCGTCCGGGTCCATCTCCAGGCTCTTGTCCAGCGTCAGGTTGGTCTTGCGCACGATGCTGCCCACCTGGCACAGCACCGGCCCCACGTCCGGGTGGTCCACCACGACGTAATCAGACCTCTCCACCTTCCTGGTGACGCCGAACCTGAAACCGTTCGTGCCCACTTCTCCGTAGATCATCCCGACAGGCGCATCGCCGTCTTCGGCGAAGGCATCCAAACTCGTCTCTGCAGCATCCGTCATCCGCATCCCTGTCACGGTGATGACCGCCCACTAATTATAAGGTGCGGGCGCGCCTGCGTCACATATAACTACGGGGTCGGCGTACGCCGGGGCATGATAATTGTCGGCGGCTCATCCTCCAAAGACCTGGCCAAGGAGCTGGCCAGGCTGCTGGACTGCCAGTACGTCCAGGCCCTGTCCACCAGGTTCCCCGACGGCGAATGCTACACCAGGATCGACGAGGAGTCCCTGGACGACGACGTGGTCATCGTCCAGAACACCTATCCGGACCCCAACCTGGTGGAGATGTTCCTGCTGCAGGACGTGGTCCGCAACCTCGGCGCCAAGACCGTCACCCTGGTCATCCCCTACTTCGGGTACGCCAGGCAGGACCGCGTATTCAAGCCCGGGGAGCCCGAGAGCGCCAAGGTCATGTGCAAACTGCTGGACATGAACTGCGACAGGGTCTTCACCATCGACGTCCACAAGGAGGACATGCTCAGGTACTTCACCTGCGAGGCTAAGGACCTGAAGGCAGCCGCCGCCATCGCCGACTACTTCGCCGGCAGGAAGATCGATATGGTCCTGGCGCCCGACATCGGCGCCGCCGGCAGGGCGAAGGACGTGGGGACCAGGATGGGCGTCCCCTACGACCACCTGCAGAAGACCAGGATCTCCGGCACCGAGGTCAGGATACAGCCCGCGTCCTCCGACGTGAACGGCAAGAACGTCCTGATCGTGGACGACATCATCGCCACCGGGGGCACCATCGTCGCCGCCACCCAGCAGCTGAAGGAGGCCGGCGCCCTCAGCGTCACCGTGGCCTGCACCCACGGTGTGTTCGTCAACAACGCCATCGAGAGGCTCACCGGCAGCTCCCTCGACGGGGTCCTGTGCTGCAACACCCTGGAGAACAGCGTCTCCCACATCTCGGTGGCGGGAGTCATCGCGGACGCCCTGAGGTGATCCACTGACCAGGGCGGACAACTACAACGAGTGGTACCTGGACGTGGTGGAGAGGGCCGCCCTCTCCGACAAGAGGTATCCCATCAAGGGGATGAACGTCTGGACTCCCTACGGATGGAAGATCATGAGGTTCGTGGACACCTACATCCGCCGGGAGCTGGACGCCACCGGCCACGACGAGGTGTGCTTCCCCCTGCTGATCCCGGAGACCGAGTTCAAGAAGGAGAAGGACCACATCAAAGGGTTCGACTCCGAGGTGTACTGGGTCACCCACGCCGGCCTCAACGAGCTGGACGTGAGGCTGGTGGTGCGCCCCACCTCCGAGACCGCCATGTACCCCATGTTCGCCCTGTGGGTGAGGTCCCACCAGGACCTGCCCCTCAAGACGTACCAGATCGTCAACACCTTCAGGTACGAGACCAAGCAGACCCGCCCCTTCATCAGGGTCAGGGAGATCCACTTCTTCGAATCCCACACCTGCCACGACTCCGAGGAGGACGCGCAGCGCCAGATCGAGGAGGACCTGGAGATCCTCAGGAGGATCATGAAGGAGCTGTGCCTGCCGTACTTCCTGCTCCGCCGCACCGAGTGGGACAAGTTCCCCGGCGCGCACTACACCGTCGGCATAGACACGGTCATGCCCAACTACCGCACCCTGCAGCTGGGGTCCGTGCATCACTACCGCACCAACTTCTCAGTCCCCTACGACATCACCTACGAGGACGAGAACGGGGAGCACAAGCACGTCCACCAGACCACCTACGGCATGAGCGAGCGCCTCCTGGGCGCTCTGATCAGCGTCCACGGGGACGACGACGGGCTGGTGCTTCCGCCCGCGGTCGCTCCCTTCCAGGTGGTCATCGTGCCCATCCTCAGCAAGAAGAACGCCGAGGTGGTCACCGCGGCCGCGGAGAGGCTCAGGGACGAGCTCACCGCAGGCGGCATCCGCGTGAAGCTGGACGACAGGGACGACCGCCCCGGCTCCAAGTTCTACGACTGGGAGATCAAGGGCGTGCCCCTCAGGCTGGAGCTGGGCGGAAGGGACATCGAGAACAACGTCGTGACCTTCGCCAGGAGGGACACCTCCGAGAAGGGCACCATCGGCCTGGAGTCCCTGGTGCCCGGCGTGAGGCTGATCCTGGACACCATCATGCACGACATGGAGGCCAAGGCCTGGGAGTTCCAGAACTCCTCCGTGAGGCATATCGAGTCCGCCGACGAGATCCCCAAGGAGGACACCGCGGAGCAGAGGGTCTACAGCTTCGGATGGTGCGGCTGCGACGAGTGCGGCCACGCCTTCGAGGACGCCCACGACATCAAGATCCTGGGCACCCCGTACATCCCCGAGGAGTTCGAGGGGAAGTGCATCATCTGCGGCAAGCCCACGAAGACCAAGGCCTACGCGGCCCGCACGATGTGATCATCCGAGGCTGGCCTTGGCGGCGGCGTAGGACCTGTCCGCAGCCGCCGTCGAGGTCCAGCCGTCCTCCAGCTCGACGAGCTTGAGGCCGTACTTCTCGGCGTACTTCTCGCAGTTCTCCTGGAAGTGCTCCTGGTCCCCGAGGCCGGTCTGCACCTTCATGGCCTTGGTGTACCCGGCCATGTCCATTATCATGCGGAACATGGAATCGTCCTCCGGGTCCACCCCTTTGAACAGGGACATGTGCTTGCGGAACTCGTCCCAGCCGTTGGCGAAGGCGGGGGTCAGGTACATGATCCCGGCGTACTTCCTCAGCAGCCTCAGGTAGTTGTCGGTGCCGTCCAGCGGCACGCAGATGCAGTCGTCGCAGATCCTGCCCTGGGCATCTCTGATGATGGTCACGGGATGGGTCATGCTCTCCCTCGCCCAGTCGTCGATCCCCAGCAGCCCGTTGCCGCAGAGGCCGTAGTACAGCATGACGGCGTCGACGTGGGGGTCGGCCTCCAGCAGCAGCCTGCGTATCTCCTGCTTCAGGTTCTCCGGCTCCTCGTGGAGGCCGGTGTCCATCATCCAGATGATGACGTTGTAGCCGTCGCCGAAAGGTATCGCATCGTCGAAGAAGGCGCTCTCCGGGAAGCTCTCGTATTCGATCCCCGCATGCTCCAGCTTGGGCAGCAGGGTCTCGGTGTTGCCGTTCTCCAGCAGGACGATCCTCTTGTCCTCTGGGTCGGAGGACAGGTTGTGCACCATCTCGTCCTCGAGGATGGGGCAGGCCATCATGCAGAGCTTTCCCGACGTCATGCACATGTCAGTGCATCCCGCGGATAAAAATCCGCACACGGGTTTATATCGCCGCTATGCGTCGCCGTGGCCATGGCGTTCGAGGAGAGCGAGCTGATCTTCCTGGAGGAAGACGGCGGCAAGCGGCATTTCCTGAAGGTGGCGTTCGGCATGCTCAAGATACAGTCCCTGGGGACCATAGACGGCTCCAGGCTGAAGGGCATGGACGACGGCTCCGTCATGACCGTGGCGGGCAGGAGGCTCACCGCATTCCGCCCCGGGACCATGGACCTTATGGGGTCCCTGGAGAGGGGCGCCCAGATCGTGACCCCCAAGGATGCCGCGTCGATCGTCATGAACACCGACATCCGCCCAGGCTGCAGGGTGCTGGAGGTGGGGGCGGGGTCCGGAGGGCTCACCACCGCCCTGCTCATGGCCGTAGGGCCGGAGGGCAGGGTGCACACGGTGGAGTTCGTGGAGGAGAACGCCAAGCGTGCCGAGCGCAACATCCGCCGCGCCGGACTGGATGGGAACTGGGAGTGCCAGATCGGCGATGCCAGGACAGCGGCGGTGGATTTCCCCGCCGATGCCCTGGTGATGGACATGCCCGACCCCCAGAACGCTCTGGACAACCTGCTCCCCAACCTCCGTCCCGGCGGCAGGGTGTGCGCCTACGTCCCCAACATGAACCAGATGGAGGCCATAGTGCTGGCACTCAGGGAGAGGGGGTTCAGCTCCGTCATCGCACTGGAGAACATCCAGAGGGAGATGGAGGTGCATCCGGGCGGCGTCAGGCCGTCCTTCGACATGCTGGGCCACACGGCGTACCTGGTCTTCGGAAGGAAGAGGGCCCTGTGAGCCGCCCAGAACCCTTATTATCGCTTACGCGCATCCGCGCGCATCATGACAGTCGTCGAAATCAGGATCGAGCTCAAGAAAGGGGTCGCGGACCCCGAGGGCAGCAACACCAGGAAGACGCTTGAGTCCCTGGGATTCGAGGGAGTGGCCTCCGTGAAGACCGTCAAGGTCTTCGAGGTGGACATCGACGCTCCCGCGGACCGTGCGGCGGAGATGGGGGAGGAGATGTGCAGGAGGCTGCTGGCCAACCCCGTCATCCAGAACTACAAGGTCACGGTGAGATGAGCCATGTCCGCTGACAGGCTCATGAGGAGGAGGGACGCCCCCTACTCCCTCTACGATATCGACATCCTCTCGGCGGACGACGACGAGCTGAAGCAGCTGTCGTCGGAGATGGGCCTCAGCCTCTCCCTGGAGGAGATGAAGGCCATCGCCGAGTACTTCTCGAAGGAGGGCAGGGTCCCCACGGATGTGGAGCTCCAGTCCCTCGGCCAGGCATGGAGCGAGCACTGCTGCTACAAGAGCTCCAAGAACATCCTGAAGCAGTTCGTCTTCGCATTGGACCACCCGGACATCCTGTCCAGGGGGGACGCGGGCGTGATGGCCTTCGACGACGACTACGGCTACGCCCTCCGCATCGAGAGCCACAACCATCCTTCCGCCATCGAGCCCTACGGAGGCGCCGCCACCGGCATCGGCGGCATCCTGAGGGATGTCATCTGCATGGGCGCCCAGCCCATCGGGCTGGTGGACCCCCTGTGCTTCGGGCCTCCGGACACCGAGGAGGAGATCCCGGCGGGGATCAAGCACCCCCGCTACCTGATGAACGGCGTCGTGTCCGGCATCAGGGACTACGGCAACAGGATGGGCATCCCCACGGTGTCCGGCGGATTCTTCTTCGACGACCGCTACACCGGCAACTGCCTGGTGAACGTGGGCTGCCTGGGCATCGTGAAGAGGAAGGATCTCGCACTCAACTACGCCGGCGGGCCCGGGGAGGTCATGATCCTGATCGGCGGCCGCACCGGCCGCGACGGCATACACGGTGTCACCTTCGCATCCGCCGATCTGACGTCGACATCGGACGAGGACTCCAGAGGGGCTGTGCAGCTGGGGGACCCCATCACCAAGGAGCCCACCCTGCACGCCTGCCTGGAGGTCAACGAGAAGGGCCTCATAACGGGCATGAAGGACCTGGGAGGCGGAGGCCTCAGCTGCGTGGTGGGCGAGATGGCCCTGGACGCCGGCTGCGGAGCCGACGTTGACCTGGACAGGGTCCCCCTCAAGGAGGAGGGGCTGGCGCCCTGGGAGATATGGGTTTCCGAGTCGCAGGAGCGCATGATGGTCACCTGCAAGCCCGAGAACGTGGACGCCATCCTGGAGATATTCGACATGTGGGACGTACTCGCCACGCCGATCGCCAGGACCACCGACGTCCCCCGCACCAGGCTGTTCTGGAAAGGGGAGAAGATATTCGACATGGACCTGGAGTTCCTGACCGGCGGACCGGTCTACGACCGCCCCTACGTCCTCCCGGAGGTCTCCGGCAAGGCGGGGGAGGAGTTCCCAAGGCTTCCGTCGGACCGGGAGGTCATCCTCTCGCTGCTGTCCGACCCCAACGTGGCCTCCAAGGAGTGGGCCATCCGGCAGTACGACCACGAGGTGAGAGCGGGCACCGTCATCAAGCCCATGGTGGGCCGCATGAACATGACGGGCCCCGGCGACGCCACCGTCCTGATGCCCGTGCCGGGCAGATGGAAGGGTCTTGCCGCCGCCGTGGGGTGCAACCCCTGGTTCTGCGCCGAGGACCCCTACCGCGGCGGGAAAGCCGGGATAGACGAGGCCTGCAGGAACATCGCCGCCACCGGCGCCAGGCCCCACGCATTCACAGACTGCCTGAACTTCGGCAACCCGGAGAAGCCCGAGAGGCTGGGCGAGTTCCGCGAGGCCGTCCGCGGCCTCGGGGACATCTGCATGGCCCTGGGCCTCCCGATACCCTCGGGCAACGTGAGCCTGTACAACGAGGCTCCCGGGGGCAAGTTCATCCTGCCCACCCCGATGATCCTGGGGACGGGGCTGATCGACGACGTCAGGAAGGCCGTGTCCGCCGATTTCAAGGAAGACGGGAACCTCATCTACATGATCGGCGAGACGAAGGACGAGATGGGGGCGTCCCTGCTGTTCCGCAGGTACGGAGGCAAGGGGGGAGAGGTCCCCGACTCCGACCCCGAGCAGCTGAAGGAGCGCATAGACCGTCTGCTGAAGGCCATGGACGCCGGATGCGTCCGCGCCTGCCACGACTGCTCCGACGGCGGCATGGCGGTGGCGGTGGCCGAGATGTGCATCTCCGGCGGCATCGGCGCGGAGGTGTCCCTGGAGGCAATGGGCGCCATGGACGACCGCAGGAAGATGTATTCGGAGAGCTGCTCACGCTGGATAGCGGAGGTCCCGATGCCCAGGTCAAAGGAGTTCGAGTCGTTCCTAGGCTCACAGGCGAGGCTCATCGGCAAGGTGGGCGGGGACAGCCTGCGCATAGCCGGAGAGGACATCCCGGTGGATGAGCTGAGGAGGGCCTGGAGCGATCCCATATGGGACATCATGGGGGGTAAGGCATGAGAGCGGAAGACGTCAGGGTCTGTGTGCTCCGCATGGAGGGCACCAACTGCGAGGACGAGATGGCCCTCGCCTTCGAGATGGTGGGCGCCAAGGCGGAGAAGGTCCACATAAAGCAGCTGTCCGGCAGCGCTCCGGCGGCCATGAGGAGGGATCTGGAGGACTACGACATCCTCGCCTTCCCCGGAGGGTTCTCCGCCGGAGACTACATCCGCGCCGGCGCCATATTCGCCGCCAGGCTGAAGTCCCAGGTCGGGCCCCAGCTGAGGGCGTTCGTGGAGGCGGAGAAGCCTGTCCTGGGCATATGCAACGGGTTCCAGATCCTGGTGGAGCTGGGCCTGCTGCCGGCGATGGACGATGCTATGTCGCCGGTGCCCACCGCCGCGCTGTACAACAACGACTCCGGCCGTTTCGAGTGCCGCCCCTCTCTGCTGAGGTGCGACAGCCGCGGGAAATGCGTGTTCGCCAGAGACATCCCCAACGGCAAGGTGCTGACGATACCGTCCGCCCACGCGGAGGGCAAGCTCATGAGCATGGACCCGGACTTCGTGGCGGAGCTGGAGGACAACGACCAGATCGTGTTCAGGTACGTGGCCCCGGAGGGGGACGCCGTCTATCCGTGGAACCCCAACGGGTCCCCGTCGGACATAGCCGGCATATGCAACCCCGCGGGCAACGTCATGGGCATGATGCCCCACCCCGAGAGGGTGCTCACCCGCTTCACCCATCCGGACTGGACCAGAGGGTACGATTCCGAGGAGGGCGACGGGCTGGCGGTGTTCAGATCGGTGATGGATCATCTGATCGGATGAGACGGGGGCGTCAGCCCTCCGGTCATCCGGACGGATGGGATGATGAAGGCATGGACGGAACTGCTGTATCGGAAGCTGGACACGGGTGGACCCGCAGGATGCTGGCAGCGTTCGGAGGGCCCCGCGGCTTCCTGAACGTGATCCTGCTGGGTCTGGCGATCAGGTTCGTCCTTGCACCGCTGACCTTCAACAATTTCGACGTCACGTACTGGGTCCGCATCGCCAACATGGCTGAGAGCGGGGTCGGGCTGTACGGGATCGAAGGGTACTACTACACCTCCCCCTGGGGTACTTCGTAACCTTCGCGGCCTTGGTGTCGACGATGCTGGGAATATCCCCGTTCGCCGTGTATGACCCAGATCTATCGTATCTGTACGGGCTGAACAATCTGGCGGGGGACATCGTCCCGACCATCGGCTTCGTGATGGTCATCAAGGTCATGCTGATCCTGGTGGACTTTGCGGTGGCGCTCCTGATCCGTCATGCTGTGGTCGGCTTCACCGGAAGCGGGGACAAGGCCGTCTTCGCCTCTGCGCTGTGGTTCCTGTGCCCGTTGGTGATCTTCGAATCGTCCGTTCACGGGATGTTCGACTGCATAGCGGCTCTGTTCCTGGTGATCTCCGTCGTCCTCCTCATGAGGGGGAGATACGCGCTGTCGGGCCTGTCGATGCTCCTTGCGGCCATGACCAAGTTCTTCCCGCTGTTCATGATACCCGTGATGCTGGCCTGGATCGTCAGGAGGGAGGGGCTGGACAGGAACGGCGCCGTGTCCGCCGTAAAGTACATCGTCGGTCTCGTCTGCGGGTTCATCCTTCTGGTGCTGCCGGATGCTCTGGCAGGCGATTTCGCCGACACTCTGTCATTCTTAACGACGAGGGCAGGAACGCAGGTGTTGCGGTTCATCACACCCGTGAATGCCCTCATCCTTGCGGTTCTGATCGTGGCGGCGGCAGCAGCGGCATGGATCTGGTGCTCCCGCAACAGAGGCAGGGTCTCCCGGATCATATCCGAGGCATCTGCCCCGGGTGCTGAGCGCAGAGCCGTCAAGGTGCTTGCGACGCTCTGGGCCGTGGCTGCGGTGGCGGTTCTGACCCTCTCATTCCTCATGGGCACGTCAGCCTCTGCCTTCATGATGCTGGCCTTCCTTCTGAGCGCAGCCATAGAGCTGTACCTGGCCTATGTTCTGCTGTTCAAAGGCCATCTAGACAGCGAGAGGCTGGCATCCGTCCTCGTCGTCTCTTCCCTGGCGGTGTTCATATGGTCTCCGGCCCCTCAGTACCTGATCTTCATGATCCCGTTCCTGGCCGTGTACGCTTCCGTGTACAAGAGGGGATTCGTGAGGCCGATAATGATGTTCGCCGTTGCGTATTCGGTCCTGACTCTGGCCTATGGCCATGTCGCATACCTCATCCCGATGGAGAGCATCGGACTCATCTCCGATTCGTTCCTGGAGTCGGCGACCGCGTTCCTATCCACGGAGCTTTTCGGGACGACCGTGTATGACATCATAAGCACCGTGGCGGATGTCGCCGCAGAGGTGACGCTGGTGTATCTGGTTTACTGCTGGTACAGGGAGTCCGGCGGATATGGTGTGGTGGCGTTCGGAAGAGAAGATGTCATTAACGGCTAACGGATTCACTAAAGCGGGGAAGATGTCATGACCGAGGCCGTTGATTCGATGATGGAAAGGATAAGCGGAATCCGCTGTGTGCTGTCGCCACATCGTGCATTCCTGACGGTCGTGCTTATCGGCATCATAGTGCGCATCGCTATCGCACCCATCATCAATCAGAACAACGACGTGATCTACTGGGTCCGCATAGCCAATATGGCGGACAGCGGCCTGGGCATGTATGACATCGAAGGGTACTATTACATGCCGTCGTGGGGCTATTTCGTGTCCTTCGTAAGCTTCGTTTGCCTGATGTTCGGCATAACGACATTCGCGGTGCCGCATGATGAGCTCACGGCTGTGTTCCAATACGGCCTTCCGAGCGAAGTCCTCGTCCCCACGGCCGGGTTCGCGGTGGTGCTCAAGATCTTCCTCATCCTGGTGGATCTGGCGGTGGCGGTGCTGCTGTATCGCGTTCTTTCTGATTTCACCGGAGACAAACGCATCGCCGCCACGGCGTCGGCGATCTGGTTCCTGGCTCCCGTTCTGGTGCTGGAGACGGCAGGTCATGCGATGTTCGACAACATCTCGGCTCTGTTCGTGCTCATATCCATGGTGCTCGTCCACAAAAGGCGCTACTTCCTCTCCGGGGCTTCGATGTTCCTCGCTGTGATGACCAAGTTCATGCCTCTGTTCCTGATCCCGGTCATGTTGGCGTGGATCCTCCGCAGAGAAGGCATCAGCGAGGGGGGTGGGAGAAGCGTCTCAAAATTCGTCATCGGATGTGCATTGGTGTTCGTTCTGCTTGAGTTGCCGGAGATCGTCGCAGGTAACTTCTGGGCTTCCATGTACTTCATAACCACGAGGGCGGGAGATACGGTGGGCATGCTGACCGAAGCGCTCTCTCCGGCCGTGCTTGCGGTCATCGCGGTGTTGGCGGTCATCATTGCAGCCCTTGTCATCAGGTGGATGAAGCACAATCGTGGCAGGTTGATGGGGTTCGCGGCGAAGATGTCGGAGCCCGCATCCGCACGCAAGGTTGCGGAAGTCCTTCTGGCGCTGTGGGGGATCGCATCGCTGGCGATCATCGCGATATCATCTGCAGGCGGATCGGTCTCGCTGTCGACCTTCATGATTATCGTGTTCCTGCTGTCTGCGGTCGTGGAGCTGTATCTGGCGTATCACGTCCTCTTCAGGATGGAGGACGATTCCGAGAGGCTGATGTCGATACTGATGCTGGCGTCCCTGGCCATGTTCATTTGGTCCCCGGCTCCGCAGTACATCCTGGTGGCGATCCCGATATTCGCGGCTTATGCCGCCGTGTACAGGCCCGGGCTTATCCGTCCCCTGGTATTCTTCACAGTCGCATACGTGTTGTTGACATTTGGATACGGCAACCTGGTCTACGTCTATACGCTGGCCGCGGATTTGGGCTGGATACCCCTGGATTCTCTGTATTCTGCGGCTGAGTTCTTGGCTACCCCGGTGTTCGGAACCTATCTGGACGATCTCCTTTGTACGATAACAGATGTGACTGCCGAGATATCTCTGATATATCTGGCATATCGCTGGTATGTGGAGTCAAAGAGTCCTCTTCCCGACGGCTTGCACGGGGTTCCTATCTCCGCCTAAACCATTATGACACGGGAGGCGCCTTCAAGTGGCATGGGAGACGGCGTTGAGATGCTGCGGACTGAGGAGGGGTCGACCGACGCGGTCATCTCCAAGATTCTGGTATTCGCCAGGAACCCAGTGGTGATCCTGATCGCTCTGGGACTGGGGATCCGCCTGGTCATAGCGCCGTTCCTGACTTTCGATCTTGATACCCATTACTGGGTGCAGGCCTTGGCGCTGGTGGACAACGACGAGGGCCTCTACGGCTCGCTGGGCTATTTCTACACTCCCGTATGGGGATATGTGATGTCCGTCATGGCGGGGATCGGCACGCTCCTGGGTGTCACCGACTATGCGACCCTGATCCCGGACGTCATAGGCATGGTGACGGGTGAGTTCCCGGTGGCTCCGGAGATCACGTCCCCTGCGTTTAACGTGCTGATGAAGATTCCCATAATCCTGGCGGACATCGCCTGCGCCCTGCTGATACGGCAGATCGTCATCGAGCTGATTGGTGACGGGAGGAAGGCGACGGTCGCCATGGCCCTGTGGCTGCTGTGCCCGTTGGCCATCGTGGAGAGCACCATGCACGTGATGTTCGACAGCATATCCGCGATGATGCTCCTGCTCGCGGTCCTGTTGGCTGTCCGCAGGCGCTACTTCCTTGCCGGAGCATCGCTGTCGCTGGGCGTCCTGACCAAGTTCTTCCCCATGTTCTTCGTGTTCGTCCTGGCGGCTTATGTCCTCAGGAGAGAGGGCATGGGTTCCAACGGCCTTCGCCGTCTCCTCCATGCGGTGTGCGGAGCCGTCGCCGCCCTGGTGCTGCTGGAGATCCCGGCGGCCCTCAGCGGTCAGCTGTCCAGGTCGGTGTTCTTCATAGCTGAGAGGGTAGGTCTGTCGGAGGAGTTCCTGGATTCGGTGCTCACCGTGCGCAGTCTGGTCATTCTGCTGGCAGTCGTTGTTGTGGCGTATGCGGCATACCGCCTGCTTCGCTCCCGCACATCGTTCCGTCCGCTGGAGGCGTTCGTATCCATGGACCCCGCCGTAAGGGAGAGGAAGGTCCGCAGGATCCTGCTAGCAATTGCGGCCTTGGCGGCCGTGGCGGTGCTGGTGTACTCGGTCATGTCCGTGTCTCTGGCCGGCGGGACCATGGATGTGTTCACCGCCGTGGGCATGAAGCTGGTGACGATCCTCTCCATAATCTCGCTGCTGGGGGAAGTGTACGTGGCGTACCGTCTGCTGTTCTGCGGAACGTTCGACGGCACGGCGGTCCTTTCGGCTCTCGCCGCATCGTCGGTGCTGATATTCCTCTGGCCTCCGGCGGCTTCCTATACGATCATAATGGTTCCGTTCCTGCTGATGTACTCTGTGGTGGTGGACCGCAGGTTCCTGCCGCTGTCCCTGCTGGTCATCGGACTGTTCGCTCTGGCGGAGCTCCCGTCCGCTCTGACCTCTCTGTCGTCAATCGCGGTGTACTGGGGCTTCCCCAGCGTCGGGACCGCAGTGGTCGGAGCCATCGGCTTCCTCACCGGCACCGTCGCCGGGTTCCCCGTTGGAGGCCTCATCATGGCGGTGCCTGATGTTCTCGCATATGTGCTCATGCTGTATCTGCTCCTCAGATGGTTCAGGCCGGGGCAGCTGGAGGCGGGAGCATGAAAGCGGACAAGGCGGTCGCCCTGCTGGCCGTTTTCTGCGCTGTCATGGTGGCCGGCGCTCTGTTGACGGACTGGGCAGGTCATATGGGACTCAACGCCGACGTCACCGAGAATGATGACGGCACCGTACAGGTGACCATGAACGGCACTTTCCCGGCCGGATACGGCTGGATGCTGTACACGGGCTCGGCGGGTTTCAACCACGTATGCCTGTACCTTGATTACGAGTACGGTTCTCCCGTCGGATACTCTGATCAGGAGGACCTCATGGACTCCATGAAGAAATACCTGGATTCCAGAGGCGTATCCTGCAGCTATGTGGACGCCGGTGGATTGGCTGAGATCATGTCCGACACAGGCTCCGCATCATCCACTGCGGTGCTGATGGCATCCGGGGCCCTGCCGGACACCGTGTACGGAGAGGACATGTCTGTGTTCAAAACATGGCTGGAGGCCGGAGGCACCTTGTATTGGATGTACGGCTTCATCGGCGAGACCGTCTCGGTCCGCGGAGGAACCGCGGAAGGTGGTACGCCTCTGCTGGGTGAAGGGGCGCAGCTGGATCCAGATGAGGAGACGTTCGCATCCGACATCTCACCGTGGGCGGAGGCCCTCCGTTACCGCAACACCGATGCCACCTACGGGCTGAGCACGGACCTCCCTGGATTCACCGATCTCGGTCTCGTCACGGAATCCGGACACTCCTCCTGCGGCGCGGTGCCCTACGGCTCCGGAAGCATAGTCGTCGTTGGAGGGTCCTTGGATGGATCAGAGCTGGGGCAGACCGCTGTCGGACGCAATCTGGCTCTTGCGGATGTGATCGCTATGGGCCTGGCATCCGGCTCGGAGCTCGTCGACAGCGGGACCGGATCCAAGGGATACGGGAGCACGACCTTCACGATATCCCGCGGAGGTGCGGAAGCGCTCTATCTGTGGTCAGGAGACTATAACTCCGAGTGGGGTCAGCGGTTCACCCTGCGTTCCGTCTGACGTCTGCAGGTCAAGTTTTAAGGCTCCCCATCATGTCGGGTACGCGATGGAGGGCTCTTGTTCGTCGGATGTGGCCCCGGGACCGTTCCGGGACAAGGTGAGCTGTTTCCTGCACCGCCCCCTGGTCAAAGTCATCTTCATCGGACTGGTGATAAGGGCGGTTCTGGCGCCTCTGCTGACACCGAACTACGACATGACGTTCTGGATGCGCATTATGAGCATGGTAGACGGCGGTCTGAGCCTCTATGTCGTAGACGGGTACTACTACACCCCGCCCTGGGGCTACGTCCTGTCCTTTCTGGCGCTCATAGGTTCGGTCTTCGGCATCACCTACGGTACGAGGGTGCCGGAGCTCTCCTTCGGAATGGGCGGGGACATCATGTCCTCCAGCGACGCTCCTATATTCTCGGATATAGTCCCCACACTGGGGTTCGTCATCCTCATCAAGGCGTTCCTGGTGATCGTCGACCTGCTGGTGGCCGTCCTTCTGCACAGGTTCGTCAGTGAACGCTTCGGTGACGGGAAGGCCGTGGCTGTGGCGGCGGCATGGTTCCTATGCCCTCTGGTGATAGTCGAATCGTCCGTTCACGGCATGTTCGATTGCATCGCGGCTCTGTTCGCGGTCATCGGCATCGGATTGGTTTCAAAGAGGCGCTACGCGCTGGCCGGTGCGGCGGTCTCGCTGGCGATGCTCACCAAGCTCTTCGCGGTGTTCCTGGTGCCCCTCTTGATCGCCTGGGTGCTGAGCAGGGAAGGCATCAACAGGAAGGGCGCCGCATCCCTGGCGAAAGCCATTGTCGGATTCGCAGCCGCCTTCATTCTGGTGGAGCTCCCGTCGATCATGGCCGGGGACTTTTGGGAGACCGTGATGTTCCTGACATCGAGGGCATCCCTGACAGGCGGCATCCCGGCTTGGGCGGTCCTCATCGCGGCAGCCGTGCTCGCCGCGGCCATCGTTGCCGCATGGGTGTGGTGCACCCGGAACGCGGACAGGGTGCGTGCATCCCTGGACCGTCTGAGGACGCCGGAAGCCGAGCGCAGAGTCGTGAAGGCGCTGGGCATCATCGCAGTCATCGTGGCCGTCGCTGTGCTGGTGTTCGCCCTGGCGACTGTGGGATGGTCGGATGTCCCGGAAGCGGTGGCGTTCCTGGGGAGCAAGGCGCTGGTCATCGTGTACGTGGTGTGCGTGCTCTTCGAGGTGTACCTGGCATACAGGTACCTGTTCCGCGGGGAGAGGACGCCCGAGCGCCTCGCCATGCTGTTCTTCCTCGGAGCTATGGCCGTCATCCTGTGGCCGCCTCTGCCGCAGTACCCGGTGTTCGTGATCCCGTTCGCGGCGGTGTACGTGATGGTGTTCATGCCGTCCCTGCGGAAGCCCCTGTTCCTCTTGGGTCTGGGATACGCGCTCTACGACCTGTCATCCGGCGGGATCACCATGCTGTACGCATTATCCGAGGCGACGGGGCTGATCCCCATGGATGCCCTGGTCTCGATGTCCGAGGTGCTGTACAACCGTATGGGCGATGTGCACATAGCCGGAACGATCACGGGAGTTTTCAAGGCGCTGGCATATCTGGCATTCCTGTGGCTGATGTACAGATGGTACAGGGAGGCATCGGGTTCCGGGGCGATTCCCGCAGTGGTTAAATCAGCCGATTGAGATTGGCGGGCAAGTGTTCCGTATGCTCACAGCATCCAGTCTGTCGTCCTTCCTGAAGTGTCCCATCGTGATGGTGATCCTCATCGGGCTGGTCATCAGGCTGGTCGTCGCTCCCCTGATAACGTTCAGCAATGATGTGGCGTTCTGGATGTTCATCGCCGGCACCGAAGAGGGGGGCACAGGGCTGTATGAGACCACTTCGTACCACTACACGCCTCCGTGGGGCTATGTGGTGGCGGTGGGCGCATCCGTATGCAGCCTCCTCGGAATCACCGACCTGGGTACATTCGCGGATGAGCTGCTGCCGTACACCGGCGGGGAGTACGTGGTGCTGGACGCGGTCCCGAGCATCGCGTTCTCGTTCATGCTGAAGGTCCCGCTGATCGTCGTGGACCTGCTGGTCGCGCTGCTGATACACAGGTTCGTGTCCGGACGCACGGGGGATGAGCGCAAAGCCGTCGCTGCGTCCGCGATGTGGTTCCTGTCCCCGCTGGTGATAGTGGAGAGCAGTATGCACGCCATGTTCGACAACATCGCCGTCCTCGCCATAATCGTCTGCTTCCTGCTCCTGCTGGACCGCAGGTATGTGCTGGCAGGGGCGGCGTTCTCCCTGTCCGTCCTGGTCAAGTTCTTCCCGGTCTTCCTGACGTTCCTGCTGATCGCGTTGGTGCTGAAGAGGGAGGGGGTGGACAGTCACGGGGCCGCATGCGTGGGCAGAGCTTTGGCAGGCGCCATCGCGGCGTTCGTCCTCATCGAGCTGCCTTCCCTCCTGGCAGGGGATTTCTGGCAGTCGCTGCATTTCATAATCTCCCGTCTGGGGTTCACTGCCGAGGAGGTCGGCGGCATCATCACCGTCCCGGTCGTCGCTGCGATTCTCTTGGTCGTCATAGCGGCCGTCGCGGCTGTATGGTATATGGAGAGGTCCCGCGGCACCCTCTCCCGCATCGTCTCCGAAGCCGGGACCGAAGGGTTCCACCGCCGCGTCAGGCGCGGGCTTGTGATGGTGTTCGCAGTGGCGATGATCGCTATCCTGGCGTACTCATTCGTATCCGTGGGCGGGAACACCGCCTACGAGGTGTTCAGCAGCTTCGGCATGAGGTTCGTCACCGTGATGTCGGTGCTGTCGCTGCTCATCGAGTTCTATCTGGCGTACCGCCTGCTGTTCCTGGGCGACTCTTCGGAGAAGAGGGTTGCGACGGTGGTGATGCTGTCGGTGGCGGCCATCTTCCTGTGGCCGCCGGCTCCTCAGTACGTTCTGCTGATCGTGCCCTTCGTGGCGGTGTACGCGGCCATGCACATGCCCGCTCTGTCCAGGCCGCTGCTGATGTTCTCGGCGGCCTTCGCCGTCTATGACATAATGATGTCCAACGCATCGGCGCTGTTCTCCCTGGCGGAGTACACCGGATGGATATCCATGGATTCGCTGATCCCGGTGGTGGAGTTCATGTGCTCCTACATAGGCCCGATACCGATGGTCGGTGTGGTCATGGCGGTCTTCGGCATCATATCATATATCTCGATGCTCTACATCCCGTACACGTGGTACAGGGCACGGGAGGTGTTGCATGAAGAATCCTGAGATTGCGATATTGGCGGTCCTCGTCGCGGTCCTCGTCGCAGGCTGGGCGGTCATCCAGGTCGATATCTACGGCGGGACCTCCGTGAAGGTGACCGCCGGAGACGACGGAACAGATGTGCGCATCGACGGCCTGCTGCCCTCCGACTACCACTATTCGATTTACTCGGGAGCCGACGTGTCCTCTGAGCTGTACTACTGGTACGACGAGTCCGTGGAGTGCAGGTCGACCCATCAGATGCAGAGCGATTTCTTCGATTCCATGGATGCCCTCCTAAAGGTCCGCAACCATGAGGCGGGGAAGCGTGCGGACACGCAGGCTCTCGTCGAGATGATGGAGCGCACCATCGCCGACGGCACGGTGTCCAAGGCCGCCGTGTACTTCTGCGGCGATGTGCTGCCCAAGGCCATCATGGAAGACGGACTCTTAGATCAATGGATCCGCGCAGGCGGGACCGTCCACTGGACCGGGAACGCCATGGGGGCGTACGTGACCTCCGAGGCAGGAATAGAGAACTGGAACCCTGCGGCGTTCTTCCCCGAGGGCACCGTTGCGGACGGGAGCGCGGACCTGGCGCACAACCACACCTACTGGTCCCAGAGGCTGATGCCCACCCTGTCCCAGTGCACCAACGGGCTGAACGTCACCGCACTCAATGAGAATGGGATCAGAGCGGTGTCCCTCGGATTGATCAACGACGACGGATTCTCCTCCTACGCGGTCTGCGACTATGGGAGCGGGAGGATCTACGTTCTCGGGATGTACACATCCGCGGTGTTCCCCGCATACTACCAGATGGTCTCTGCGGACGTGATCGCATCCGGGATAGACACAGACACCGTGGAGTCCTTCTCCGGGGACGGGAAGAAGGGGTACTGGGGCACCGATGTGTCCATAGATTACTCCCCCTCCGCAGGCGACGTCCTCTATCTGAGGCTCGGGTCGCCCTTCGTCAACTGGGCCACGACGCACGCGTTCTAGAGGTCCACCTTGACCTCCACCCTGCTGCCGTTCTCAAGGCCCAGGGTGCGTCTCAGGTGGTAGTGGCAGATGATTTCGATGATCTCCCTGTAGTGGGACCTCTCCGGCACCACGATGGCGCAGTCCATGTTCTTGATCCTGGCCTTGTAGACGATGACGTTCCCGAAGCTGCGCTCGTCCCTGGTGAACCCCTTCACCAGATGCCCCTTCGAGTTCCTGATGACCTCCAGCTTCCCGATGTCGTCGCTGGCGATCTTCAGGTTGAGGGTCCCCTGGAATGGGGTGAAGCCGAGGATGTCCTCGAACTGGGCCACGTACTCGGGCTGGCAGATGTAGTACCCTCCCTCGCCCATGCCGTCGGCCACCTCTCCGTGTATGACCATCTGGTCGGTGTACTCGAAGATCCTGCGGTACTCCAGGTACTCCTTCCTGAGCTCTTCGGCGCCCTTGTCGGTGATCCTGATGCGCTGTTTCCGTGCTCCAAGGTCCCTCTCGATGAGGCCGAGGTCCAGCAGCTCCAGTATGCGCTTGGATGCGGACTGCTGGCTCATGCCCAGGGCATCCCCCAGCTCCCGGGAGGAGACCGCAATGTAGTCGTCCATGCCTCCCAGCAGTGCTATCCTCCTGAGGGCGAAGGTGAACTTTTCATCCATCGGGGCGGATATCGATTGTCTCTTTATAAGATGAATGAAGGGTTTCCGGCTCCCGGGCGGTGCCCGGGAGGCCGTGGGTTCAGAACTTGGACTCCGAGAACCACACGTCGCTCTTGGAGGAGAGCAGCGCGCAGACCAGGGAGAACACGCCGAACACCAGGAGGATCGCGCCGTACAGCAGGCTGAAGGAGCCGATGACGGTGGATGCGATGATAACGGCGAAGAGCACGAACGCCATGATGGTGAACGCCCCCTTCTCCCACTGGCCGTTGCTCTTGAATGCCCCGGCGAATGCGAAGAACAGGACGATCGTCAGGAGGTACAGGCACATGTCGCCGAAGAAGCCCTCCTTGCTGATGTCGAAGGTGGCCGCCATCATCATGATTGCGACCACTCCGCCCACCGCGGCAGCCACTGCCCCGAGTTTGAGCGAGTTAGTAGATGTCTTCATGATAGCACCTTTTGGATTGCTGTCGAATCCTTTTCTTAGTATTAAAAAGGTGGACGCCGGCGGGCGCCGGCGTCCGTATGGTTTCAGTACTCCTTGGCCAGCATGAGCTTCAGGCCCTGGACCAGGGCGCAGAACATCATGCCGAAGGCAGCGGCGGTGGTGAGGCATGCGGCGCCGCCGATGATCGCGAGAACGGTCACGATGCCGGCCATAATGCAGGCGCCGGCGCAGATGTACTGCTTCCTCTCCACGTTCCTGTACACCAGGCACATCAGGGCGAGGCCGCCGAAGGCCAGTGCCAGGTCCCTGACCACGAAGTGGAAGTCACTGACTCCCAGGTCGAACACGCCGGCGCAGAGCAGGCATAGGCCTGCCAGGAGGGTCAGTGCACCCGCGCCTCCCATGAGCCTGTCGCTGCGGTTGGCGTACAGCCCGTATCCCGCAACGGCGAGGGCGACTCCCGCGACGGCGGTGCCCACGAAGGCGCAGCCGCCGGCCAGTCCGCCGGCGATGTTCATGACGCCGATGGTCTCGGTGAACTCCCAGGCCGTCAGGTGGTCGGCGAAGTCCAGCCCGATGAAGAACAGGGCGGCCGCGACCACGGCGGCGATGCCGGTGCCGGCCAGCCCGATAGGCTTCACGGCATTGCACTCGGCATCCACGGCCTCGAAGGTGCCGACGACCTCCTTGGAGGGCTTCGCGGTGATCAGGGAGACGATGATGACCGCCAGAGCGGACAGGATGAATCCGGGTAGCAGCTCGTACAGGCCGTAGAGGGGCGCGTCGGTGATCTGCAGGCCGTCCACGATCTGGCCGCTTCCCAGGAAGGTGTTCCACAGGATGGTGACGGCGAATCCGACGATGATGCCTGCGATGGCGCCCTTGGAGTTGGTCCTCTTCCAGAACAGGGCCAGGAGGACCAGTGGGCCGAAGGCGGCGCCGAATCCCGCCCAGGCGAAGGAGACCAGGTTCATGATGGTCTTGTTCTCGCCCAGAGCTATGACCAGTGCGATGACGGAGATCACGATGACGACCGCTCTGGAGATCCAGACCAGCTTTTGGTCGGAGATCTCGCCCTTCTTGTGGTGCTTGATGATGTCGTTGCTGACCGCACCGGCGGCCACCAGCAGCTGGGAGTCGGCGGTGCTCATGATGGCGGCCATGAGCGCCGCGAAGATGACGCCGGCGAGCACGGGAACGGCGACGGTCCACATGGCGTCGACGGCGTAGATCATGATGTGCTCGGGGTTGAATCCCTCGCCCATGATGCCCGCGCTCTCGGCCCAGGCCCTGCCCACCAGCCCGATCAGGCAGGCGCAGGTCAGGGCGATGATGACCCAGACGGTGGCGACGCGCCTGGATTTCTTGATGTCGTCGGGGTTCTTGATGGACATGTACCTGACCATGATGTGGGGCATGCCGAAGTATCCCAGGCCCCAGGCCAGTCCGGATACTATGGTGATGGCGCCCACGGACATCATGTCGAGGCTGAATCCGGGGTCGACGCCGGCGATGGACACGATGGAGTCCCATGCGGACTCGGCACCGCCCAGCTCCCCGATGAGGGCCAGGGGCAGGATGACCACGGCCACCAGCATCAGCATGCCCTGCAGGAAGTCGGTCCAGCAGACGGCGTTGAATCCGCCGAGGAAGGTGTAGACGATGACCACCGCCGCGCCCACGACTATGAGCAGGCTCAGGTCCACGTCGGGGAAGATGGCCTTCAGCACGCCTCCTCCCGCCACGAATCCGGATGCGACGTAGAATGTGAAGAACACGAGGATGACGATGCCGCTCACGATCCTGAGCAGGGCCTTGTTGTCCTCGAAGCGGTTGGCGAAGAACTCGGAGACGGTGATGGCGTTGTCCGCCTTCTCGGAGTACACCCTCAGCCTCTTCGCGATTATGAGCCAGGCGAAGTAGGTTCCTATAGCCAGGCCTATTCCGATCCAGACCTCGCCGACGCCTGCCATGAGTATGGCGCCGGGAAGGCCCATGAGGAGCCATCCGCTCATATCGGACGCCTGGGCAGACATCGCCACCACATAGGGGTTCATCTGCCTGTCCGCCAAGAAGTACTCGTTCATTCCGGTCTTCTTGTCGTAGAAGTAGGCGCCGACCAGGATGACTATGATGAAATAGGCGATGAAAGTAGCCAGTACGATTGCGTTCATATAGTCCACCTAATGGTACGGTGGGTTCGAAAGGGGTTAGACCCTATAAAACATGACCGCTGCCGGCGAAGTACCAGACGGACTCCGCCAGCAGCCGTCCGGGGTTCACTGTGGACCCTTACGGCGGGAGAAGCGCTCCTCCTTGGGCATGTTCTCCCATTTGCCGAACTCGATGGAGGTCTCCTCGCCCCTGGCGGGCACCTTCACATCCAGGCCGCATCTGCGGTCCCATTTGGCGCCGATGACGCGCATCTGGGCGCCGAGGTTGATGGCCTCCACCACGTCCTCCATCTTGCGGGTCTTGACCATCACCAGGATGCCCAGGTTGGTGACCAGGCTCCCCACCACGTCGGCCACCAGGTCGTCGGTGGTGTCGAAGATGGAATAGGACATCCAGGGGACCCCGGCGAGCCTGTCGACACCCCACTCCATGAGCTCCCAGGCGCAGCCGAATCCGACGGTGATGATGAAGCTCATGAACATGAGGGGGTAGACGCCCAGGTTCACGGCGCGGCTGTAGGTCTGTATGACCGCCAGGCCGGTGAACACGATCATGGACACCACCACCCCCGCGACGGCGTGGGCGACGACGCTCCAGTACCACAGGTCCTGGTAGAATCCCAGGTACAGCGATGCGGCGTGGAGGTACAGGCAGCCGGTGACCAGGAACAGGAACCAGTAGGGCGCTCTGAACCTGCCGGTTATCCTGAGGATGGGCAGGATGGCCACGACGATCATGGACACGCCCTGGGTCCCGGCCACGTAGTCGGTGCCGAAGTTGGCGACGCTGTGGCCCATGATGGCCATGACCATCAGGACGAACAGTATCCCGGGGAGGATTATCGCCAGGGCGATGTCGAAGTAGAGCTGGCGCTTGGTGTACTCGATCATGCCTCGGCCTCCAGGACGTCCTCGCTGGTGAGCAGCAGGATGTTGCGGTTCTTCATGACCGCGTACACAAGGGCGGTGATGATCAGGGACGCCACCATGACGGTGAGGTACTCCCAGCCGATCCAGTAGTTGGCCTCCTGGGAGAACTCCTCGGAGAGGCCGCGGTTGTAGTTGTAGAGGTAGAATCCGGCGCCGATGAACCCGCCCATGGAGAGGGAGGTGAAGAAGATGTACACCCCCATCATGACCCTGTCCAGCCTGACCCCGCAGTACCCCACGAGGAGTCCTATGATGGTGAAGGAGGTGGCAACGTACACGGGCACGGTCCCCAGGATGTCCATCCACCAGCCGCCGTCATGGGTGTTGACGGCTATGCAGAGGAGCATGAGGATGCCCATGGGGGCCACGTAGATCGGTCTGACGTACCCTGCCTTCTCGCCCATGAATATCAGCACTGCGAGGATCAGGGACGTGATTATCCCGGCGAATATGAGGTCGGATTCGTGAACGAACATGCCGATCACGAATGCGGCGACGGTTATCGCCAGGCATATGATGTCGAGGATGCGAAGCCATCTCCTGTCGATCCCCTTCCCGACGGGGCTGCAGGCGGGTGCACCGTCCGCAGGTTCCGCAGGGGAGGCATCGTAGATGGATCCGGGCGGGTTGCTGTCCATGATGTGCGCATCAGGTTCACATATAAGAAGGGGATGCGTGGCCCCTCACTCGAAGCGCATGGCCGCGTATCCGACAACGGCTCTCTCGTCGTAGCGCAGGGTGTCCCAGGAGTTCCGGTGGGACAGCAGTGTCCCCCTCTCCGCCCCCGTGGCTTCGATGGCCGTGGCGATGGGGCCGTACCCGCAGACGCTCAGACGGTTGCGCTCGACCTCTCCGTACACGGCGTCCCTGTCGCAGGACTCCACCGCATCGAGGAACGGCGAGTCGAGCCGTTTCTCATCCGCCGCGGGTATGTAGTGGCACAGGTCGCTGGAGGCCACGATGAGGGCGTCATGCCCCTTCACCGCCGCCGCGACGGCCTGCGCCAGCCCGGAGGCCGATGCCGGATCCTGACGGGACAGTATCACGGTGACCACGTGGGGGTCCGGGTCGATGTACTGGATGAAGGGGATCTCCACCTCCACCGAGTGGTCCAGCCTGTGGGCGCCCGGGGAGTCGGGAATCAGCTCCGCCAGCTTCTTCGCCACCTCCTCATGGGTCGGGCACTCCCCCAGCGGGGTGAGGTACGATTCGGAGCACATGGCCATGTCGAAGGGTATGCCGTAGTGGTCCGGCCCTATCACCACGTACAGCTCGGGCAGGCCGTCCTTCAGGATCTCCGCGAACGCATGGGCCGCGACAGGTCCAGAGGCGGCGTACCCCGCATGGGGCGCCAGGACGGCTCTGATCCTCCTGTCGTCGCCCTCCGCCGGCACGGATCCCGGGCCCAGCGGGTGCCTGAAACAGGACTCGATGGCAGCCAACAGGGATCCGCGGTCGGCGGGGTAGAACCTCCCCGCAACCGCCGGGTATCTCATGTGGAAAAGAAGGGAGATTGAGTGATAAAAGGTTTCAGAGCTTGGACTCGAAGTCCTCGATCTCCGCCTTGAAGTCGGCCGGGTCCTTCAGGTCGCCCCTGGCGAGCAGGACCTCCCTGGTGAGGAGCCAGTAGATGCAGGCGAGGGAGCGGCGTCCCTTGTTGTTGGTGGGGATGACCAGGTCGACGTTTCTGGTCTCGTTGTTGGCATCGCACATCGCCACGATGGGGATCTGGATGTCCAGGGCCTCCTTCAGGGCCTGCTTGTCCGCAGCGGGGTCGGTGCAGACAAGGACCTCGGGCTCCATGAATCCTGCGTTCTTGGGGTTGGTGAGGGTGCCGGGGACGAAGCGTCCGGCGGAAGTGGGTGCGCCGATGGCTCTGGAGAACTCCCTGGCGGGCCTCTGCCCGTAGGGCCTTGCGGAGACCACGAGGATCCTCCTGGGGTCGAAGCGGGCGAGGAACGCTGCGGCGGCCCTGATCCTCTCGTCGGTCTTCTTCACGTCGAGGACGTACAGACCGTCCTGCCTGACCTTGTAGATGAAATCCTTCATGTCGGCGCTCTTCTGCTGCGTACCGATGTGAACTCCGGAGGTCAGGTAGACGTCCTCCTCGATTAAAAGTCCAGTGTTCTCAGCTTCACTCATTTTCAAACCTCAATCTCTTTTGACTGTGATGGGGACCATGCCCTCGTCGTACTCCAGCATCGCTATGTCGACGGGGTCGAGCATGTCCTCGGGGTAGTCGATGAGGACGGGTGCGCCGAGGGAAATCTGGAGCGCTCTGGCGCCGACGATCCTAGCCTTCTCGAATCTGGTGTCGCTCATCGTTATCACCGTGTGGAGTGAAACGGGTATTAGGGTGGGTGATATAAAGGTTTTGGAAAATCCCCTCCTTCTTTCTAATATAGGAGGGTGCGGGCGCCCCGTCACAGTCGGGGCAACGGATATCTACGGCCCCGCAGATTGGGCCTCCATGGACGACAGCCTCGCAGTGTGCGCAGCGGCCTTCATGAGGAACAAGGGCAAGGACGTCTTCACCGAGAGCGACGTGCTCATGGGCATGTCCATGGACCTCCGTTGGATGTCCCACAGCGAGGCGAAGGCGGTGCTGGCGGCCATGATCCGCGCAGGGGTCATGGAGCGGAACGCCGGCCTCATACGCCCGACCCCGGGCGTGGCCGACAGGGACGTCCCGGTGGCATACCGCCCTCCGAGGGAGCTCATAGACGCGGCGGTCGCCGGAGGGTCGGCGGAGCGGCCCGCCCACGAGGACGTCATGCCGCTGATGATGGATGCCGCGGTGGCCGCCGGCATGGAGCGCAGGGAGTTCATGTCCCGCTGCAACCAGCTGAGGAAGGACCTGGACATCCACATCGAAGCGGCCGCTCTGATAGTCCTGAGGGACGCGGGGGCGGACATATCCGGGCTGTACGAGAAGGCCCGCCTATCCATAATGTCCCGCTGACTCACTCCTTCTTGATGAAGTCCGCAAGGGTCATCTTGGCGTTGGATCCGCCTTTGCCGATGGATCCTCCGCCCTGGACCGTCTCGGTCAGCGTGATGTCGAGGGCCTTCTCGATCTTCTTGACCAGCTTGTCGTCGGGGGTGAGGTCCTCGGACTCCACCTTCATGATGATGCCCTTCTTCTCGCTGATGGAAGCGGCGAACTGCTCGGCGTCCATACCTTTGGCGGAGCGGGCCTTCCTGATGGCTTCGCCGTACCCGTCGATGAGGCGGACGCTGTCCCTTCCCGCATAGACGTCCTTGGTCTGCATGCGGCGGTTGCGTCTCTCGAGCCTCTGCTCGATGACCTGAGCGCTGGGTCCCTGGCTCTGTCCTGCGGAGCCCCTGTACTCGTCGCCGAACCTGGCGCAGCTGGGGCAGACGTTGAGCTTGGTCCTCTCTATGAAGACCGGACGGGTCACAGGCACTTCCTTGCCGCACATCTCGCACATCATGCCCCGGCGATATCCGACGTACCATTAATAATTAATGACCCAACCTGACTCAGCGCCCCATCGTCGCAGCGAGCCGCCTTCCGCGCTCCCTGCAGGCGCTGGCACAGGCCCCGGCCCTTCTCTCCGGGGGATCGCGCGCACCCGATGCCAGGTTGTGGACAAACTAATAAGAATGCGGTGCGTATGGAGGTGCGAGGAGATATCTTGGACGGGAGTGCGGAGAAGGAGACCATTGCCGAGCTCAGGGAGAAGATCCAGTCCCTTGAGGAGCGGAACGTCAGGCTGATGGAGGATCTCCAGACTGCTGAGAGCGACAAGCGCTACTCGGACGGGGAGCTGTACAGGCTCCAGAAGGACCTCACCAGGCTGAGGAACGAGATGGAGCGCATCAAGGCGCCCCCGCTCATAGTGGCCACTCTCCGCGACGTGCTCCCCGACAACAGGGTGGTGGTCAAGAGCTCCACCGGGCCGGACTTTGTCGTCTCCGTGTCGGAGTACTGCCCCCGCGAGGACCTCATAGTCGGCTCCAGGGTCGCGCTCAACAAGCAGACCCTGGCGGTCATGAACGTCCTCCCCACACCCTTCGACCCGGCCGTCTCCGACGCAGAGATCATGGAGAAGCCCACCGTCACCTACGACGACATCGGCGGACTGAAGAGCCAGATGCTGGAGCTCAGGGAGGCGGTGGAGGATCCGCTGCTCCGTCCAGAGCTGTACGCGAAGGTGGGCATCGAGCCCCCCAAGGGCGTGCTCCTGGTGGGTCCCCCGGGAACCGGGAAGACCCTCATGGCCAAGGCCGTGGCCAACGCCACCGACGCCACCTTCATCCGCATGGTGGGCTCCGAGCTGGTGCAGAAGTACATCGGAGAGGGCGCCAGGCTGGTCCGCGAGCTGTTCGAGCTGGCCAAGGAGAAGGCGCCCAGCATCATATTCATCGACGAGCTGGACTCCGTCGGAGCCAAGAGGCTGGACGTGACGACCTCCGGCGACCGCGAGGTCCAGAGGACCCTCATGCAGCTCCTGTCGGAGCTGGACGGCTTCACCCCCATGAGCGACGTCAAGATCATCGGCGCCACCAACCGCCCCGACATACTGGACGACGCCCTGCTCAGGCCGGGGAGGTTCGACAGGATCATCGACGTGGGCCTGCCGGACACCGAGGCCAGAGCCGAGATCTTCAGGATCCACGTGTCCCACATGAACGTGGCCGAGGGCATAGAGCCCAGGCGCCTGGCGGAGATCACCGACGGCGCCTCCGGTGCGGAGATCAAATCCATATGCACCGAGGCGGGCATGCTCGCCATCAGGGACAACAGGGACACCGTGTCCTACGACGACTTCCTCCACGCCAAGTCGAAGGTTCTGGAGGCCGGCAGGAACAAGGTCAAGCAGGCACCCACCGCGATGTTCGGATGATCACTGGATGTCCGGGTCCTCGCCGCCGAAGAAGGTGAGCTGGGAGGCCGCGTAGATCTCCTCCATCCCCATGGATTCCTTGGCGGAGACCGCTCTCATGCTGCCGAAGGTGCCGATGTTCTCCAGGGTCTTGAACAGCTCCATGCCGATGACGGTCTGAGGGTCCACGTCCCGGTCCAGGAGGTCCCCGTACAGGCTGTCGGAGTCCTCGAACCAGCCCAGCATCCGCTCCATCTCGTCCTCCTCCAGCAGGTCGGTCTTGGTGAGCACGTCTATGGTGGGCAGGCCCAGCCTGAACTGCACCAGGGTGGACAGCATCTTGCCGGACACGAAGCCGTTGGGCGAGCGGTAGAGCATGGGGTCGGAGGTGTAGACGATCATGGACTTGTCCCTGCCCAGGGCCTCCACGATCCTCAGGGAGGAGTCCCTGAATGCGAACAGCTCCAGCTGTCCCGGGGTGTCCACCAGGACGTACTTGGTCTTGAAATCGTCCAGGGCGCCGGTGAGCTTGTCGGCGTTCATGGCCATGAGGTCGGATGCCACCACCTGCGCCCCGTTGGGGCCGAGGCCGTACTCCTCCATCACCTCGTCCAGGCAGATCCACTCCCGGATGTCTATGTCCGGGGTGTAGGGCGTGGAGTCCGCGCCGGGGTCCAGGTTGACGATTATCGAATCGATCCCGTTGTAGTCCAGCCATTCCTTGTAAGCCTGCACCAGGGTGCTCTTGCCGCTTCCGGCGGTCCCGACGAAGTAGATGAACCTCATGCCGATCCCTGCCATCGCCCATGCCGTCCCGCTTTTTCTGGTTTTCCTTTATCTAGTGGCACTCCGTTCTCAAATGCATGACCGATGACAATCACGGCTTCTGCCCTGCATGCGGGCAGATGCTCACAGAGGACTCGGCGTACTGCCCCAGTTGCGGGAAGCCCCTCGGCGGCGACCCCTCGCCGTCGTACAGAGGGGATGCGCCGATGTCCGCAGGACGCTACAGCGACGCCCCCATGGGCGGGCTGTTCCTCATCGCATTCCTGCTGACGATGCTCTTTGCGGTGATCACGCTGATCCTCGGCGCATACACCGCGTTCAGCGCAGAATCGATGGTGGGGATGATGGAGGACTTCGCCGCCTCCCAGGGCATCTCCCTCGCCGACCTGATGGCCTCCTTCGGCACCGACATCAGCGGCATGAGCCACGCCGACATAGTGGCGGCGATCAGGAACTCCGGTCTGGCCGCCCTGGGCGTGGCCGTCCTCGCCCTCGCTGGTGGGGTGCTCTGCTACATGCGCAGGAGGCACATCGTCGCCGCCGCCCTCGTGGCCGTCGCGGCGCTGGCCAGCTACCTGCTGGGCGGCTTCATCACAGTCGTGATCGGACTGCTGGTGGCCGTCTGCGTCTACATATCGAAGGACTATTTCAAAGACTGAAACCGAGCCGGCCGGGAGGCCGGCTCTTTTTGTTTCTCTCAGATTTTCCTCAGGTATCCGAGGTTGGGCTCGTAGACGAGGCCCTTGTCCATGAGAGCGTCGGAGATCTCCTCCACCTCGGCCTCGGAGATGCCCTCCATGGCCGCGCGGCGGTCTATCTCGGACCTGGGAGCGCCCTTGCCGCGCATATCGTCCAGCTCCTCGATGAGTGCCAGTATGACGTCCTCCTTGTCGGCGGACGACATGCCGCCGTCGCCTTTCTCCTCGTCCACCTCGATCTCCTCCGGGGCGGAGGGGATCTCCTCCGGCAGGCCCAGGTCGATCTCGCGGTCGGGTAGCAGCATCCTCAGCGCCGACTGCAGCACGGACAGGTACCTGGAGGAGTCCGGGTCCCCGTAGTGGTCCAGCGCCATGGTGATGCCCTCGGCCTCCGCGGAGGTGAGCCCCATGGCTATGAGGTCGTTGACCCCCGCATCCGGGTTGGTGACGGCCTTGCGGACCTTCAGCAGCCTGTCCCACATGCTCTCCGCCGCCTCCAGGATCCACAGGTTCCTGGAGCGGTCGTCGATCTGGACGATCTTCTCCGGGCGGAGGGAGACGTACACCCTGCCCTCCTCCGGGGAGTAGGTCCTGACCTTCCCTATGACGGCGACGAACGCCGGGGTGTCCAGGTTGGCCATGGCCGCTGCAGCCTCCGGCTGGTACCTCCCCACGTTGAGGAAGAAGGATCCGGTGACGTCCTGCACCCTGGCCTTCCACATGGGCTCGTCGTCGGTGCCGATGTTCTCCTTCTCCGTCATCACCCCTGCGGCCATGACCCTGTTGACCATGGACCCCAGCGGCGTGACCACGTAGGACGGGGACGTGTCGTCGTCCCCCTTCCTCTCCAGCGACGACGCGTTCAGCTCGCCGGCGAATATCCTCCAAGCGGTCTCCCTGGCGTTCACATCACCGCCTCCTCTACCTTCTTCAGGAGGTCCGCCGCCCTGCGGGGGATGTCCGTGTCCTCCTCCTCGGCGTCCCTGACGATCATCATCGGCCCGTAGTCGTCGCTCATGACGTTGCCGGTGAGCCTCACGTGCCTGAGCAGCACCTTCCCCGCCATGGCGCGGGCGACGGCGTCCGATTCCCCTCTCGCTTTGGCCAGGTCCATGGCCATCTTCAGGGTCATGCCGGTGAGCCTCTCGGTGACCTCCCTGCCGATGATGGCGCTCATGGCCCCGGTGCCGTCGTCGATGACGACCTTGAGCCTCACGTCGTAGACCGGCTCCACGGTGCCGTGGTTCAGGCATTCCGTGCCGAGTATCGAGCGGTTGCACTGGGGGCACCTCTTGATGAGGCCGCTGCCGGACCTCACGTCCACGACGGTGCCGGACACGGTCATGTCGATGCCTCCGCCGTTCCTGACGATCTCCCCCACGCTCTTCCGGGACAGGGCGGTCTCGTCGATGTCGCCGATGGTGTCGTCCACCCTGCTGACCTCGGACCTGTCCCCGAAGTTCAGCTGGGGGATTCCCTTCCAGGCCCTGATGTACGCGTTCTTGATGCAGACGGTCTCGCCCTCCTGCAGCCCGAAGTCGGACCAGGCGGAGAACTGCACCTTGCCGGTGGTATCGGCGGCGATGCCGGAGAACACGACCCTGGGCTCGCCCTTGACGAGGATGTTCCTCGATTCGACGGATACGATCTTGACGGTGACCGTCACGTTGCCGATCCCCTCCCTCAGGTCGGCCACCTTGGCCACCGAGGACGAGTAGGAGATCTGCCTCTCGGGGGTCGCCATCTCCACGTTCTCCCGCTGGATGACGGACCTGTTGCCCATGTTGATCTGGACCTTGTCGTTCCAGAGCTTGGTGTAGCAGTTCTTGAACAGGTACACGGCGCCCTTGTCCAGGTTGCAGTTCTCCCCGTCCCATACGGTGAAGGATGCGGTGGCCGTGTCGTCGCCGAGGATCCCGGACACGATGGTCCTGGGAGACCCCTTGATCTGCACGCTCTTCTTCTCGGCGAACACAACCTTGGCGAGGATGTCCACGGTGGTCTCGCTTCCGGTCAGGTCGCCGATCTTCTTCGACACCGAGCCGCCGCCCGAGCCGATCCCGGCGCCGGGGTCGACGGCCCCGTGCTTCTTCAGTATGCCCCTCTTCGCGGACTTCACATCCACGCGGTACACGTTGAGGTAGGTGTCCAGCTCCTTCAGGATCTCCTCCTCGCTGACCTTGTCTCCAAGCACCCTTTTCAGTTCTTCCAGATGGGGTGTAAGCTCTTCTCTGTCCATGTCCGACTCCCCGTGCGAAGCACGTCGGCGGGTGCATCCCCGCCTGACTTAATAAGGTGTGCCGACGCGCGCGCGGATGCACACGTCGCACGCGTGCGCACATTAACGCATTGCCGAACCTTTATATCGGAAAAACCAATCAGAGGGTATGGTTCCCAAGAAGAGGATCGACTCCATTCTCGACGGTTACGACCTCAGCGACATAACCATAGCGACGCTCTGCTCGCACTCCTCGCTCCAGATCTTCCACGGAGCGCGGAAGCTGGGTTTCAAGACGCTTGGGCTCACCATAACTCACGACACCAAGTACTACGACGCGTTCCCGCTGGCCAAGCCGGACGAGATCATCCGCTACAAGGACTTCGAGGACATGGAGTCCAGGGTGGGGGAGCTCCACGACAGGAACGTCATCATCATCCCCCACGGGTCCTTCGTCGAGTACATGGGCCCCCGCAGGTTCGAGGACTACGAGGTCCCCACCTACTGCAACCGCTCCGTCCTCCAGTGGGAGTCGGACAGGGACATGGAGCGGCAGTGGCTGACATCCGCAGGGGTGTCCATGCCCAAGATCTTCAAGGATGCCAGGGAGATCAACGAGCCTGTGATGGTGAAGTACCACGGGGCCAAGGGCGGCCGCGGCTTCTTCATCGCCAAGGACTACCCCGACTTCAAGGCCTCCATCGACAACAGCCAGCCGTACACGATCCAGGAGTACATCCTGGGTACCAGGTACTATCTGCACTTCTTCTACTCCCCGTTCAAGAAGGACGGCTACTCCGTCTCCAGGGGCGGGACGCTGGAGCTGCTCTCCATCGACAGGAGGGACGAGACCAACATCGACGAGATGTACAAGCTGGGCTCCATGGAGGAGGCCAGGAGGCTCGGCGTCAACCCGTCCTTCGTGGTCACCGGCAACACGCCCGTGGTCATCCGCGAGTCCCTGCTCCCCAAGGCATTCGCCATGGCGGAGAAGGTGGTCAACCGCTCCTACGACCTGTTCGGAGGGATGTGGGGCCCGTTCTGCCTGGAGACCGTCGTCACCGACAAGCTGGAGTTCAAGGTGTTCGAGATATCCACCCGCATCGTCGCCGGCACCAACCCGTTCATATCCGGGTCCCCCTACGCCGATCTGATCTATCCGGGCCTGAGCACCGGCGGCAGGATCGCCCTGGAGATCAAGGAGGCGGTCAGGGACGGCAACCTCAAGGACCTCATGACGTGACCGCGCAAACGATTTTAACACAGCGCGCATACTCGGAGCCATCCCAGGTGGTTGCTGAGCATGATCACTTCCAAGAGGCTGCAGGAGATCCCTCCGTCAGGTACGGTCGCGATATCGAATCTGGTTTCTAAGATGAAGGCCGAGGGCGCAGACATCGTGTCCTTCTCCATGGGGGAGCCCGATTTCTCCACGCCGTCCAACATCGCGGACGCGTGCGTGGAGTCCCTCAGGTCGGGGTTCACCCATTACACCCCGTCCACCGGCATTCCCGAGCTCAGGAAGGCCGTCGCCGACTACTCCCGCAGCAAGAACGGGATCCCCTGCGACGCGTCCAACGTGCTGATAACCCCTACCAAGCAGGCGCTGTTCATGATAGCGCTGGCATACCTGGATCCCGGGGATGAGGTGCTCCTTCCGGATCCCTCCTGGGTCTCCTACGAGGCCCACATCCGCATGACCGGCGCCGTGCCGAAGTACGTCACCACGTCCTTCGACGACGGCTTCGTGATCGACCCGGAGAAGGTGGAGGCCGCCGCCACGTCCAAGACCAAGATGGTGGTCATCAACTCCCCCTCCAACCCCACGGGGTGCGTACAGCCCGAATCCACCATCAAGGGCATCGCGGACATCTGCGTGGACAGGGACATCTACGCCCTGTCCGACGAGATCTACGAGAACGTCATCTACGGCGGGAGGCACGTGTCCATCGCCTCCATGCCCGGGATGTTCGACCGCACCATCACCGTGTCCGGCCTCTCCAAGACCTACGCCATGACCGGCTGGAGGCTCGGCTGGGCCATCGCCCCGGCGCAGGACATCGTCGCCATCAACAAGCTGCAGTCCCACTCCATCACCTGCTGCACATCATTCACCCAGCCCGCCGCCGTGGAGGCCATCACCGGCCCCCAGGAGGAGAAGGACAGGATGGTGGAGACCTTCAGGAAGCGCAGGGATCTGGCACTGGACCTCATATCGGAGATCCCCCAGCTGGAGTGCAACGTGCCCGAGGGAGCTTTCTACCTCTTCCCCCGCTGCAGCATCGACATGCCCTCCAACGAGCTGGCGGAGAGGCTGCTGAAGGAGGCCAAGGTCGCCGTGACCCCCGGCAGGGCGTTCGGTCCCGCCGGAGAGGGCTTCTTCAGGATATCCTACGCCACCGGCGAGGACCAGATCCGCGAGGGCCTGTCCAGGATAAAGAAGGCTCTGGCTTCGATGTGAGCCTGCGGGCGCGTATGCGCCCGCGCACACTTATTATACGGGAATCCGCATCGCATGCCTGGTCGCACAGTCGACGCGGAGTGGTAACTTTGAGCAGGAAGCTTTTCACCGTCGGACCGGTGCACGTGGAGGACGACGTCCTCCGCGCCATGACCCGGCCGATGATCACCCACAGGTGCAAGGAGTACAAGGCCCTCCACGGTTCAATCGTGGAGAAGATGAGGAAGGCGCTGGACACCGACATGGACATCTTCCTGGTCGGCGGCTCCGCCACCGTCCTCATAGAGGGCGCGGTCAGGAACGGAGTGTCGTCCGCATGCCTCGGCCTGTCCAACGGCTCCTTCGGCAACAGGTTCATCGAGTGCGGCACCGCCAACGGCAAGGACGTGGCGAGGGTCGACGTCCCCTGGGGGAAGGCCATCCGCGCCTCCGACATCGAGGGGAAGGTCACCGATGCCACCGAGGCCGTGTGCTGGGTGAGCAACGAGTCCTCCACCGGGGTGCTGAACCCCAGCACCGAGCTGGCCGAGGAGGTCAGGAGGCAGAACCCCGACGCCCTGGTGATGGTGGACGCGGTCACCTCCGCATTCGCGGCGGACTTGGATCTGCGCAGGATGCGCCCGGACGCCCTTATGTTCGGCACCCAGAAGGCCCTGGCGCTGCCCCCCGGCCTGGCGTTCGTCTGCGTCAGCGAGGAGATGATGGAGCGCTCTGCGAAGACGAAGGGCAAGGGCTTCTACACCGACTTCGTCAAGCTGAAGAAGAACGCGGACGAGAACTACGCCCTGACCACCCCACCCGTGTCGCTCATGTACGCTCTGGACTACCAGCTGGACCGCATCCTCGCCGAGGGGATGCAGGCCCGCTACGAGAGGCACGCAAAGATGGCCCGCATGGTGGAGGAGTGGGCGCAGAAGCGCTTCGACGGCCTGTTCCCCGAGGAGGGCTTCAGGTCCAGGACCATCGGCGTCGTGAAGAGGGGCGGCCTCGACTTCGATGCCTTCCACACCGCCCTCAAGGCCAAGGGGTACGAGATATCCAACGGCTACGGGGACATCAAATCATCGACCTTCAGGATCGGGCACATGGGCGACATCACCCCCGCTGCCCTGGAAGGTCTCATCAAAGCCATGGACGAAACACTGGAGGAGATGCAATGAAGATGCTGGTTTCCGACCCCCTCTCCGAGGAGGGGCTGACCATCCTGAGGGATTCCGGGATCCCCGTGGATGTCAAGACGGGGCTCTCCGAGGACGAGCTCTGCGCTATCATTGGGGAATACGACGGTCTGGTCATCAGGAGCGGCACCAAGGTCACCAAGAAGGTGATCGAGGCCGGCTCCAGGCTCAAGGTCATCGGACGCGCCGGCGTCGGAGTCGACAACGTGGACATCCCCGCCGCCACCGAGAAGGGGATACTGGTGATGAACACACCTTCGGCCAACATAGTCTCCGCCGCGGAGCACTCCTGCGCCATGATCCTGGCGCTGGCGAGGAACATCCCCCAGGCCCACGAGTCCATGCACAGGGGCGAGTGGAAGCGCAGCAAGTTCAGCGGCATCGAGCTCAACGGGAAGACCCTGGGCATCATAGGCGTCGGCCGCGTGGGCGGAGAGGTTGCCCGCAGGCTGAAGCACTTCAACATGACCATGATCGGATACGACCCCTACCTCCCTCCCGAGGTGGCCGACGAGATAGGCGTCAGGCTCACAGACCTGGAGGAGGTTCTGACCAAGTCCGACATAATGACGATACACACCCCTCTCCTGCCGGACACCAGGAACATGATCAGCATGCCCCAGTTCCGCATGATGAAGCCCAACGCCATGCTGATCAACGTGGCCCGCGGAGGCATAGTCAACGAGGACGACCTGTACACCGCCCTCAAGGAGAAGGTCATCGCCGGAGCCGCCTTCGACGTCTGGTGCAGCGAGCCCCTGTCCGACAGCGAGAAGAGGCTGCTTGAGCTGGACAACCTGGTCACCACGCCACATCTCGGCGCATCCACCGCGGAGGCCCAGGAGAGGGTGGCGGTGGAGATCGCCAACTCCGTGGTCAAGTACCTCAGGGACGGGGAGATAGTCAACGCCATCAACGCCCCCAAGGGCAAGCTGGATCCCATGGTGGCCAAGTTCCTGGACCTGGCTAAGAGGATGGGCAGCCTGGCATACCAGCTCAACGGCAGGAAGCCCATCGGCTCCCTGGAGATCACCATCAGCGGGGAGCTGGCGGAGAAGGACACCCGCATGCTGAACCTCTCCGTCCTGGTGGGCGTCATGGACAACATCGTCGGCAACGGCGCCGCCAACATGATCAACGTCGCCTCCCTGGCCAAGGCCAAAGGCATCGACATCAAGGAGAGCAGGAACACCGAGGCCGAGGTCTACGACAGCACCATAGGCGTCAGGATCGAGACCGACGGGGACGTGTTCGACCTGGTGGGGACGGTCATCGGCACCCCCAGGCTGGTGGGCATCAACGGCTACCGCCTGGAGGTCCCCCTGGGAGGCCACATGCTCCTCGCCAGGTACACCGACACCCCCGGCACCATCGGCAAGGTGGGCAGGGTCCTCGGAGACGCCGGCATCAACATCGCCACCATGTCCGTCGGCAGGGACGTCCCGGCCGGCACCGCGGTCATGGCCCTCAGCATCGACGACCCGGTCCCGCCGGAGGTCCTGAAGGCGGTGGACGAGGCGTCCGGATTCATGGACTCGAAGTACGCGGAGATCCAGTGAGATGAAGGGAATCATCACCGTAGAGGAGCTCACCCGCGCCATACAGAACAGCCCGGACAACCGGGGGATGCTGGAGGAGCAGGCCTACGCCCTGGCCCTCCACGTCCTCAACTTCTTCGGGTACTCCGATAGGATCATCGACAACATCCTGGAGCCGGAGGACAGGGATGCGTTCTACATGCTGGAGGACGCAGCCATCCTGACCACGGAGCGGGAGGAGACCACCCTCTACGACGGCAGGGAGTGGAGGATCCACTACTGGCTGTTCCGCCGCGAGAAGATCGAGGAGCTGATCTCCGGCATCGACGACGGTTCCGGAGAGGAGGAGGCCGAGCAGTCCGTCTACGACGACCTCCCCGACGACGTCTGGGAGCGCGGTTCCGCCGCATGATCCCCTTCCCCTACGAGCCCCGCAGGCATCAGGACGACATAGTCGGCAACATAGCCGCGGCGGTCTCGGCGGGGAGGCACTGCGTCATAGAGTCCGGAACAGGCACCGGCAAGACGGTGTGCTCCCTGGCCGGGGTGCTGCCTTCGGCGCTGGAGTCCGGGAGGAAGGTCATCTACCTCACCAGGACCAAGTCCCAGCAGAGGCAGGTGATCTCGGAGCTCAGGAGGATCTCCGCCGATGTCCCCGTTTTCGGCCTTGCGATACAGGGCAGGTCCGTCTCCACATGTCCGCTGATGGCGGAGAACGGAGAGCTTTCGTCAGGGACGTCCGAGGAGATGTCCCGCCTGTGCTCCAGGCTCAAGCGCAGGGAGTCGGGAGGCGTCTGCGGATGCAGGTACTACCAGGGCATCCTGGATTCCGATCCGGAGGATATCGCGTCCATGCTCTCGGAGGGGATGCCCGATCCGGAGGAGATGCAGCGCAGATGCGCCGACGCCGGCCTGTGCCCCTACGAGGCTGTCAAGGTCCTGGTGCCCAAGGCGGACGTGGTGGCCGCACCCTATGTGTTCCTGGTGAGCCCGGCGGTCCGCCGCAGGCTGCTGGACTGGATGAACGTCGACCTGGGGGACGTGTACGTCATCGTCGACGAGGCCCACAACCTTCCCGACTACCTCAGGGAGTCCATGACCGCCGAGTACCGCCTGAGGTCCCTGGACCATGTCGCCAAGGAGGCGTCGGAGTACCATGACCCGGAGGTTGCGCCGGGCATCTCCGTGATGGATGTGGCGGATGCTCTGAGGAAGGCCTTCGGGGAGGCGGCCGTCGAGTATCTGAGGGAGGAGGACGGGCTGATACCCTTCGGGTTCCTCCAGGAGTCCCTGATGTCCGAACTGCACATCCCCTCCACACGGCTGTCCGCCGCCTGCAAGAACCTGGTGGAGCTCGGGGAGGTCATACGGGAGGAGCGCAAGGAGCGCAGGAGGCTCCCCAGGTCCTACATCGGGAGCATGGGGTCCTTCCTCGACTTCTGGATGTCCTGCGACGACGGATGCTACGTGCGCCTGATAAACGGAGGCGATGACCCGTCGCTGGAGGCCTACTGCATGGACCCCTTCGAGGCCGCAGAGCCCTTCAGGGAATGCCGTGCCAGCGTCCATATGTCCGGCACCCTGGAGCCGCTGGACGAGTACTGCGAGGAGCTGGGACTGGCCGGTGCGGAGGCACGGGCGTTCCCCTCCCCATTCGATCCGGACAACCTGCTCACCCTGTACGTGGAGGACGTGACCACCAGGCACCGCGACCTGCAGATAGATCCGGACAACATAGCCAGGATAAGGGAGCACGCCCTCCGCCTGGTGAACGGCACCGGCAGGAACGCCGCCGTGTTCTTCCCGTCCTACGACATGATGGACCGCTTCATCTCCGACGGCATGGCCGAGGAGGTGGAGGGGGAGGTGTTCTTCGAGCGCAGGGGCATGAGCCAGGCGGAGCTGATGGAGTCCGTCGGGCAGTTCCGTGCATCCTCCGGAGGGGTGCTGTTCGCCGTCACCGGGGGCAGGGTCAGCGAGGGGGTGGACTTCCCCGGTCAGGACCTTGAGCTGGCGGTCATCGTAGGCCTGCCATACTCCCGTCCCAGCTTCAAGAAGGAGGCCCTCATCAGGTACTGCGACCGCAGGTTCGGCAACGGATGGGAGCATGCCGTGAAGACCCCGATGGTCAGGAAGATGCGCCAGACCAGGGGGAGGCTCATAAGGTCGGAGACGGACCGCGGAGCGGCGGTGGTGCTGGACTCCAGGGCGCCCCAGGTCACCGGGTTCGGAGCCATCCCCGCAGACGACCCGCTGAGGGACGTTCAGGGGTTCTTCGACGGCACAGGCTCAGGTGCGGCATGGCTCCGGAGGATCGCCTCTCAGTGATCCGATGCCCCTCTCGATCAGCTTCCATGCGAACCAGAGCAGCACGATGTTCCTCAGGAAGATCACCATGATCCCGACGGCGGAGAAGTCGGAGCCGGTCCTGAGGGCGTAGTTCACCACCATGTTCAGCTGGGTCAGTCCCACTGCCAGTATGAACGCCCATGACGTCCTCTTCCCTCCGGAGGCAGGCAGCATGGCCCAGAGCATCACCGCGTACGGGATGATCCACACCAGGTACTGGGAAGACAGCACCTTGTTGAGCACCATGAATGCCAGGGTGACGGCGAAGCATGCGGTTATCACGGTGCCGTGGCACTCGCCCTCTTTCTTCCCGAGTATCGCGTAGAACACGGCGTAGATGATGATGAGGGCGACGGCCAGCAGCGGGATCATCAGGTCGGCGGCGATCTCGGGCAGGTGCCCGTAGATGTTGTCGGAGCCGTATTCGAACATGAAGGTTATGTCCGTGAGCCCCAGCTCAGAAAGCACCATTATGAACCCTGCGGCCACAGACTCCACCTGCAGGCCGCGTTCCGCATGATAGCCCATGAACGAGAATGCGGTGGACGGCTCGGCGATCAGGAAGGGCAGCATGCAGACCATGCACACCGCCATGCAGATCCCCAGCCCCTTCGCCGCATCCCCGGTCCTCCCTCTGCGGATCATCCATATCATCAGGATCGGGGCGAGGATGGCCGGGTACAGCTTCGCCATCGTGCCCAATGCGATGAGCACCCATCCTACGCCGTCCCTTCCCTTCAGCAGGAAGTACAGCCCTCCCAGGGCCATGACCATGGGTGCGGCGTCGTACCTGTCCAGCACGAAGTCGATGAGGATCAGGCAGAACAGGAGGTACAGGTCCACGCATCTGGCGGGACGGGGGGAGAACTCGGAGCAGATGCCGTGCACGAAGTATGCGCCCGCCAGCAGGAACAGGAACATCATGACCCCGAAGGCTATCTGGTAGGACAGCTCGTTGAATGAGAACAGCCTGGGGATGAGTATCAGGGCCATGCCCATCGGCGGGTACTCCGCATCGAAGCCGCTGTAGGGCATCTGCCCGGAGACCATGGCCTCGGCGTATCCGAAGTAAAGCACGGTCTCGCTGGTTATCCCCGACAGCACGAAGATGATGTAGTAGACGACTGCGGCGGCCAGGAACACCGCGGAGAACCTGACCATGCCGGGCCAGGCATCTCCGAACACATCCCTCACGCTCGCGGACGGCATCGGTAGTGGACGGTAGCCCGCGGATTTATTCTTTCGCTGAGCCAGGTTTGCGGAAGACGAGGTACTTGCTCAGCATGTAGTTCAAGACTATCTCCACCACGGACACGATCAGCTTCGTCACCATGTTCTCCAGCCTGAAGAGGTCCTGGTCCACGCCTACGTGCACCAATACCGGGAACAGCACTATGGCGATGACGCCGGTGAGTATCCTGGATCCGAAGAACTGCGCGAACTCCGATGCGATCTTCTTTGCCGAGGAGTCCTTGCTCATGAAGACCCAGTACTTGTTGACAACGAATGCGAACAGCACCGCGCAGAGCCATGACGCCGCGTTGCTGATGTTGGGGTCGATGTCCAGCGCCACGAACACCGCGTAGGACCCCCAGCTCACCAGGACGGTGAGCCCGCCGAAGAAGACGTAGCGGATGAGCTCCTCGTAGCGGGTCCAGAGCTCTTTGATCGTCGCCATCGCCCCTCCGATGCCGTGAAGGATATTAGGATTTCCGTTGCCGTCCAATCGGCAACATGATTAACCCGGACCTTCATCTGTGGGCCGATATGTCCGCAGCCGAGATCGCCGTAATGCTGCTCGTCGGAGTCTGGGTGTTCGTCCCGGCGCTCCTCCCCAACTCAGCCGCTGTGGTGTTCGGGGGCGGGACGCCCGTGGATTTCGGGAGGTCCTGGCGCGGGAAGCGCATACTGGGCGACGGCAAGACCTGGCGCGGATTCTTCGGAGGGGCGTTCTCCGGTATAGTGCTGGGTCTCATCATGATCGGCGCGGCATGGCTTGCCGGGAGCCCCGACCTGTGGGGCTATGGGACGGTGGCGGACGGCATCGGCATCGTCGCCTGCCTGGCGGTGGGATCGCTGGTGGGCGACATGCTCGGGTCCTTCCTGAAGAGGAGGCTGGGCATAGAGAGGGGCATGAAGGCGCCGATACTCGATCAGTACGATTTCGTCATAGGGGCGTTCCTGGTGGTCACGGTCTTCTACCCTCAGTGGGTCTGGTCCACGTACGTGGAGGGCTGGCACATCGCGGCCCTGGTGCTCCTGCTCGCCCTCGTCTGGTTCCTGCACCGCGGGGTCAACATAATAGGCTACAGGCTCGGCCTGAAGAACGAGCCCTGGTGATAAACATGTCAGAGATGTCTGAAGCATTGGTCGGATGCGGAGCGCTCCAGTTCGGGGACTTCACCTTGGCCTCCGGGGCCAAGAGCTCCTACTACATCGATATCAAGAAGGCCAGCACGGACCCGAAGGTCCTCAGGCTCATAGCGCGGAAGATGGCCGAGAGGATGCGCGAGGACGGCATACCCGCCGACCGCATCGCCGGCGTCGTCCTGGGCTCGGTGCCGCTGGCCGCCGCCCTGTCCCTGGAGACGGGGCTGCCGTACGTGATGATCCGCAAGGAGAAGAAGGACCACGGCACCGGCAAGCTGATCGAGGGAGACCTGTCCGAAGGGGACAGGGTGCTGGTGGTGGAGGACGTCATAACCTCCGCCGGCTCGTCCATCAACGCCATAGCGACGCTGAGGGCCGCCGGCGCGGTGGTCACCGACGTCTGCTCCGTCATAGACCGCGAGGCCGGAGGGGCCACCAACCTCAACGTCATCGGCGTGACCCTCCATCCGCTGGTCAGGGCCTCAGAGCTGCTATGATCCGTCCGGACGAGGGCTGCCGCCTCTGCGGGCTGTGCGCCGGGAGGTCCAGGATCGTCCTGCCGTCGGGGCCGACTGATGCTTCGGTGGTCCTCGTCGGAGAGGCGCCGGGGGAGAACGAGGACCTGTCCGGCGTGCCGTTCGTCGGAAGGTCCGGCCGCATCCTGGAGACGGCCATGGCCGAGGCGGGGTTCTCGAGGGACGACGTGATGATAACCAACACGGTGAAGTGCCGTCCTCCGGGCAACAGGGACCCCCTCCCGGAGGAGATGGCCGCCTGCCGTAGGTTCCTGGAGTCGGAGCTGGCGGGCAGGAGCCTGATAGTCGGTCTCGGCAGGTCCGCTTGCGCGGACCTCATGGGCATCAAACCTCCCATGTCGGAGATCGCCAACGTCATCACGACGGTGCGCATATGCGGCGAGGACATCGATTTCCTCCCGACCTACCATCCGGCCGCATGCATCTACAGGAAGGAGGCCAGGGAGAGGCTGGCGGAGGCCATGTCCATAGTGAGGTCGAGGCTGTGAAGGCGTTCGCCATCGACATGGACGGCACCGTGTACCACGGAGGAAGGCCGATACCCGGGGCGACCGATTTCATCGCATGGCTGCGGTCCTCCGGGGTGCCCTTCCGCTTCCTCACCAACAACTCCTCCCACGGCAGGAGGTTCTACGCGGAGCGCCTCTGCGGCATGGGGCTGCAGGCGGAGGAGAGCGAGATCCTCACATCGGCTACGGCCACCGCCCGCTATCTGACCTCGGAGCGTGTGGGGGAGAAGGTCTTCCCGGTCTGCGTGCCCGACGTGGTGGCCGAGTTGGAGGCCGCGGGGGTCGAAATCTCCTACGACGATCCAGACATCGTGCTGCTGGGGTTCGACACCACCGCCGATTACAGCAGGATAAACCGCGCCTACCGCTTCCTCATGGCCGGGTGCTCCTTCGTGGCCACCCATCCCGACGACCTCTGCCCGGCGGAGGACGGCTACGACATCGACATCGGCCCGTTCATACGGATGTTCACCGAGATGTGCGGCAAGGATGCCGTGGTCATCGGGAAGCCCAGCCAGCGCATGCTGGAGATGGCGGCGCTGGACATGGGGGTCCGCCCCGAGGACGTGATCATGGTGGGGGACCGCCTGTACACGGACATCCGCATGGCATGCGACGCCGGGACGGAGTCCATAGCGGTGCTCACCGGCGAGGCCACGCCGGAGTCCATCGAGGCGTCCCCGTACCGTCCCACCTATGTCTGCCAATCAGTGGCGGACATCCCGCATCTGGGCATCGATCTGCGGTAGACTTTCCGGTATACCGTCTTGTGCGCCCGCGCGCGTGACGTGTATTAAATATGTGTCCGTGCGTTCGTTTCCTCGTCCGAAAGGATATGGGATGCACAGGATGCGCGGCAGTGCCGGGCATCACGTCCCCCCGCGGGGATTCGAAGATGTACTTGAAGCAGATAGAACTGGAGAATTTCAAATCCTTCGGAGGGAAGATGACCATCCCCCTCATGGAAGGGTACATGGCCGTCACCGGTCCGAACGGCTCGGGAAAGTCCAACATCGCCGACGCGATCCTATTCGTCCTCGGCCCCAAGAGCTCCAAGGCCATACGCGCCGGCAAGCTCACCGACCTCATATTCGACGGCGGGAAGACCAAGAACCCCGCCGATTTCACCAAGGTGTCCCTTGTCTTCGACAACACGGACCGCATACTCCCCTGGAACGACGATATCGTCAGGCTCACCAGGCTGGTGAGGCTGGCCGCCAACAGGGAGGACTACAACTCCTACTTCTACATCAACGACCAGAAATCCACCATGTCGGAGTTCGACAGCCTGCTGTCCAGGGCCAGGATAAGCGCCGACGGGTACAACCTGGTGCAGCAGGGGGACGTCACCCGCATAGTCCAGATGGGTGCGCTGGAGAGGAGGCGCATCGTGGACTCCATCTCCGGCATCGCCAGCTACGACGCCGACATCGGCCGCGCCAATGCGGAGAAGGCGGAGGCGGAGTCGAACCTGGAGCGCATCACGATCATAATGAACGAGCTGGAGACGCAGATCTCCCAGCTCAAGAAGGACATGGAGGCCGCCAAGCTCTACATGGAGGCCAAGAGCCGTCTGGAGGTCGCCAACGCCCAGCTGCTCCACCGCAGGATGGAGGACGAGAAGGCCAAGATGGCCTACACCTCCGAGAGCATAGAGTCCAACCTCAGGGACCTGGAGGCCATGGGCGCCGAGAGGGACTCGCTCAGGGAGCGCATGGACGCCATACAGGAGCAGATCGACTCCCTGGATGCGGAGATCGCCAGCAAGGTCGGCCCCGAGTACGCCGAGGTCAAGAAGCGCATCGAGGACGCCAGGGTGGCCATCGCCAACTGGAGCGACCGCATGGAGCGCTACTCCGCGGAGAACGACGAGATGTCCGAGGAGCTGGAGGAGCTCCGGGCCGAGGCCGCAGAGGCCGACAAGGAGATCGCCGAGGCGGACGAGGGCCTCAGGTCGGTGGCGGACAGACGCGCCGCCAAGGAGAAGGCCCTGGAGGAGGCCAACGCCGAGGAGCGTCGCATCGCCCAGGAGATGAGCAGCAAGGGCGGGGAGCACAGGAAGCTGCAGGACCGCCTCTCCGAGCTGGAGCGCGGCATAGACACCGGCGCGGAGGAGGAGGCCTCCCTCAAGGCGTCCCATGCGGCGCTGGAGCTGAAGAAGGAGTCCCTGTCCCGCGAGGTGGCATCCGCCGAGGCGGAGATCGACGGTGCGGGATTCGAGATCAAGGATGCGGAATGGAGCCTCTCCGAGCTGAAGAAGGAGTCCGGGGCCACGGATGTGGCGGCGATACAGGCGAAGATAATGGACGCCAAGCGCCGCGAGTCCGAGCTGGAGAAGCAGGAGGACGAGCTCCGCCGCGCCATCGCCCGCATCAGCGGGGAATACAACCGGCTGATGGCGGAGAAGAAGGTCACCGACCGCATGCGCGGCAGCGACGCTGTTGCCAAGATACTCGAGCTGAGGGACAAAGGGGAGCTCAAAGGCATCCACGGCACCATCGCGGAGCTCGCATCGGTGGATCCGAAGTACGAGCTGGCCCTGTCCACCGCCGCCGGCGCCAGGATGCAGGCCATTGTGGTGGACGACGACCAGGTGGCCGCCGATGCCATGGCCGTCCTGAAGAAGACCGGAGCCGGAAGGGCGACGTTCCTGCCTCTGAACAAAATGCAGGACGGCAAGCCCAGGGCGAAGGCCATCATGGTGGTGAAGAACACCCTCGGGTACGCCATCGACCTGATAGACTTCGACCCCAAGTACCGCGCCGCCTTCTGGTACGTGTTCGCGGACACCCTGGTCACCGGCAGCCTGGACGAGGCCAGGCGCATCATGGGCAGCGTCAGGATAGTCACCCTCACCGGGGAGGTCATAGAAGCCTCCGGAGCCATGGTGGGCGGCGCTCCCGTCAAGGCCGGCGGCCTCAAGTTCGGCGCCGCCTCCCAGTCGAAGCTGGACGAGGTGGGTGCCGAGTACCGTGCTGCCAACGATTCCATGGATGCGCTGCAGACGCTGCTGAGGGAGCTCCGGGAGGAGATCCGCGGGCTGGACAACGCCATGAGGGCCGCCAGCACCGGTTCCGTGGAGGTCCAGGGCAAGATCGGCAGGATCGAGGCCCAGCTGAAGGAGCTCAGGGACAAGAAGAAGCGCCTGGAGGACGCCCTGGCCGTGTCCAAGAAGGAGTACGCCGACAACGAAGAGCTCCTCCGGAAGTCCGCCGCGGACCTGTCCGCCCGCACGTCCTCGCTGGAGGCTCTGAGGGAGGAGAGGACCAGGGTGCGCGACCGCATAGAGGAGATCGCCCCCGCCGAGCTGCAGGAGAGGATCCAGGCCGCGAGGGATGCGGTGTTCGCCCTGACCGGGGAGCTCAACGCCCTCAAGGACGAGGCCATGGCCCTGGAGTCGGAGCGCAGGGATGCATCCGCCGCCCGCGACTCCTGCGCCAAGGAGATCGCCGCCCGCGAGTCGAAGATGGAGGCCAACAGGGCGGAGTCCGAGAAGCTCACCGCCATGGTGTCCGAGAAGGAGGTGGAGCTCCGCGCCAACCGCACCATCGAGGCGCAGATGGAGGCGGGCATATCCGACCTGAGGGACAGGAAGGACGCCGCCGTCAAGGAGAAGTACGGCCTGGACGGGGACAGGAAAGCCATCATCGAGAAGATGTCCACCAAGGAGGGCTTCATCGACCAGCTGAGGGCCAACATCGTGATCTCGCAGGGAGTGGTGGACCAGCTGGCGGATGAGATAGCCCAGGTCACCGTGGAGGTCCCGCTACCGCCGCCGTCCGAGGACGAGCTGAAGCGCACCATACGCTCCTGCGAGAGCACCATCAACAGGATAGGCACCGTGAACCTCCGCGCCATAGACGACTACAACGAGCGCAAGCAGAGGTACGACTCTCTGGCCGAGGACACCGGCAAGCTCAACGCCCAGATCAAGGAGCTGAACAAGCTGACCGAGTCCCTCAGCGCCGAGAAGAAGGGCCTGTTCATGAAGACATACGACGGCATTGACGTCAACTTCAGGGAGATATACCGCCAGCTGTCCGGAGGCGGGGAGGCATACATGAAGCTGGAGGACGAGGAGGACCCGTTCTCCGGAGGGCTGATGATCAACGCCAAGCCGAAGAACGGCAAGCTCCTGAGGCTGGAGGCACTCTCCGGAGGGGAGAAGTCACTGACGGCCCTGGCCTTCATCTTCGCCATCCAGGAGTTCCAGCCGTCGCCGTTCTACGTGCTGGACGAGGTGGACATGTTCCTGGACTCCGTCAACGCGGAGATGGTGGCCAAGAGGGTCAAGGAGAGCTCCGCAAAGGCGCAGTTCATACAGGTGTCCCTGAGGAAGGTGACCCTGGCGCTGGCGGACCATCTGCTGGGTGTGACCAGGCAGCCCAACGGCATGAGCAAGGTGATAATGCAGCCGGATTTGGCTGAGGTGTCCAAGTACGAGGAGCAGGCCAGGAAGGCCGCGCCCGAGGAGGCCGCCGAGGGCGCATGACATTCGAAGAGGGAAAGGAAGGGATGACAATGGAGACAGAACAGAACGCGGCGCTGGAGCAGCACCTCCTGTTCCACAAGGCGCTGGTGGACGACAGCGAGGCCAACGACAGGATCGACCACTACATGGAGATACTGGAGGACAGCGAGGGAGAGAGGATGACGGACCCGGTGGACGAATCCATCCGGGCGGCGTTCAGCCTCGTCCTGGAGCACGACATGGACCCCTGGGGGATCGACCTGAGGGAGTTCGTGAGGCTGTACTCCGAGAAGGTGAGGATGAACACCTTCGACATGATCGTGGCCGGGAAGCTGGTGCTGATGGCGTGGAGGATCCTGAGGCTCCAGTCCGACGCCACCGTCGCCAGCGGCGAGCGCGTCGAGGAGCAGGAGTGGGACGAGTTCCCCGAGGAGGAGATCTGGTCGGAGGAGGAGCCCCTGCACATACCCGACGTCACCCTCAGGGAGGCCCATTACAGGTTCCCGGTCCGCCCTGTGACCGTGATGGAGCTCCTTGACGCCTTCGAGGAGGCCAGGGAGGAGATGGAGATCTCCGCCGAGAGGGAGAGGGTCCGCCGGGAGCTCAAGGCGAAGCAGCCCAGGGCCTTCGACAACAAGGCCCACGACGAGGACGACGAGAGGGACGTGGAGATGGTCTGGGAGCGCATCAGGAAGCTGGGCACCGGGACGCTGCCCCTGTCCGAGCTCTACACCGGCAACATCACCGACAACATCACGGCGTTCTTCTCGGTGCTGCAGCTGGTGAGGGACGGGAAGCTGAACGTCTGGCAGGACGAGCTCCCCTACGGCGAGATATTCATGGAGATCAAGGTCGACTGGGCCTCCGGAACCGTGGAGGACATCCCCCAGGAGACGGCTGTCACCCAGGCGGTGATGTGAGATGGATTCCAAGGGAGCGGTGGAGGCGGCCCTGTTCTCCGCCTCCCGTCCCCTCAGGGTCCGCGACATCGCCGAGCGCACCGGCCTGTCCGACGCGTCGGTGAGGGATGCCCTGAAGAAGCTGAAGCAGGAGTACGACGAGCGCGGCTCGGCCATACGCATATCCAAGATCGGGCCGGAGATCGTCATGCGGCTCAGGGACGAGTACAGCGACTACAGCGACAGGTTCACCGATGCGGAGATCGGGAGGGGCATGATGAAGACCCTGGTGGCCATAGCCTACCACCAGCCGATCATGCAGTCCGAGCTCAGCAAGAAGATCGGGGCCAGGGTGTACGACGATGTGCCCGCATTGATCGAGAAGGGCTTCGTCAACGGCAAGAAGGTCGGCAACTCCAAGGAGCTGACCGTCACCAAGAGGTTCATGGAGTACTTCGGCGTCGAGGGAACCAGGAAGGAGGACATCCGCCGCTGGCTGGACTCCAGGCAGCTGTCTTGAAAAGACTATATCCGTAGAACCGGATTCCGGCCATGGCCGTAAGATGACCGGATACCCAGACTTCTCGGACGACGACAGGCAGACAGACCTCTACGACCCATCCCTGTACATCAACAGGGAGATGTCGTGGCTCGGCTTCAACCGCAGGTGCCTCAGGCTGGCGGACGACCCTTCCGTCCCACTCCTGGAGCGCGTGAAGTTCCTGGCCATATGCTACGGGAACATCGACGAGTTCTTCACCATACGCATACCCGGCATGGTGAAGGCCGAGCGCATGCCCTACTACGGTCCGGACATGGACCGCACCGATTCGGCGCTGGAGCACGTCCTGGACGAGGTGCAGAGCCTCGCCGACGGGTACAGCGCCTGCTGGGACAGGCTCAGGAGGGACCTGGCCGCCCAGGGCATCAGGATACACACCCTGGACAGCCTGAGCGCGGATCAGACCCAGTGGATCGAGGGGTTCTACCGCTCCGCGCTGCACCCGGTGCTGACGCCCCTGGCCATGGACGTGTCCCATCCGTTCCCGTTCATCTCCAACGACTCCCTGAACCTGGCGGTGCGCCTCATCGACGCCGTGGGCTCGGTGAGGTACGCCAGGGTGAAGGTGCCGGTCAACAACTTCCCCCGCTTCATCCAGGTGCCCTCGGAGGAGAAGGGGCTGGACTTCGTGAAGCTGGAGGACATCATGCGCCACTCCATCTACCTCCTCTTCCCCGGCCTCACCGTCTCCGGGGTGTACTACTTCAACGTCAAGAGGAACGCGGACGTCAAGGTGACCATAGACGAGGCATGCGACATGATGTCGGCGGTGGAGGAGAGCATCGAGGACCGCGACATGGGGTTCCCGGTGGGCATGATGGTGGACGACTCCATGCCGGCGGGCATCATGGCGATGTTCGGCAGGAACCTCAACCTCACCATGAGCCAGATCATCAAGCTCAAGGACGCCATCCGCCTGGTGGACCTGTGGCAGATCGCAGGGCTGGACCGTCCGGAGCTGAAGGAGCCCTGCTTCGAGCCCAGCGTCCCCCCGGAGTTCGCCGAGGGGGCGGACGTCTTCAGGGCCATCCGCACCAAGGACTGGATCTTCTACTATCCTTTCGAGTCCTTCTCCTCCACGGTGATGCGCTTCCTCAACGCCGCCGCCGATGACAGGCAGGTCCGCAGCATCAAGATCTGCCTGTACCGCATCGGGAAGGACCCGTCGCTGGTCAACGCTCTGAAGAGGGCATGGGAGAACGGCAAATCGGTCTCAGTCCTCATGGAGGTCAGGGCGAAGTTCGACGAGAGCATGAACATCAAGTGGGCCCGGGAGCTGGAGAGCATGGGCGTCCACGTGGTCTTCGGCCCGGTGGACCTGAAGGTCCACTCCAAGCTGCTGCAGGTGGTGAGGGAGGAGGACGGGAAGATGGTGAGGTACACCCACATGTCCTCCGGCAACTACAACACATCCTCGTCCAAGCAGTACTGCGACCTCTCCTACTTCACCGCCAACCAGGAGATCGGTCAGGATGTGGGGGAGCTGTTCAACGCCCTCACCGGGTTCTTCGGACCGCGGCAGTACAAGCATCTGCTGGTGTCCCCGGTCACCCTCAAGCCCGCCCTCATCGACATGATCAGGGCGGAGGCGGAGTCCCACAGGGTCAACGGCAACGGATACATCGCATTCAAGGCCAACGGGCTGGTGGATTCGGACATCATCGCGGAGCTGTACCGCGCCTCCATCGCCGGAGTGAGGATCGACCTCAATATACGCGGGCTGTGCTGCCTGCGCCCGGGAGTCCCAGGCATCTCCGACAACATCAGGGTCACCAGCATAGTGGACCGCTTCCTGGAGCACGCCAGGATATACTACTTCAACAACAACGGGGACCCGAAGATGTACATGGGCTCCTCGGACCTGATGCCCAGGAACCTGATAGCCAGGGTGGAGACCCTGTTCCCGGTGCTGGATCCCAAGATGCTGCGCACCGTGAGGGACATGATGCTGAAGGTGCACCTCTCCGACAACGTGAAGGCCATGGAGCTCAGGCCAGACGGGACCTACGAGCCCGTGAAGCGCCTCAACAACGAGGCGCCGTTCCGCTCGCAGCAGGTGCTGATAGACAACAGGGGTGTTTGGAATAGCTGAAGACGGCTCCCAGGTGGTCTCGTTCATAGATCTGGGCACCAACTCCGTCCACATGCTTGCCGTCAGGCTGTACCCGGACATGCTGGCGGTGCCGGTCTACCAGGACAAGGAGTCCATCCGCCTGGGCCAGACGCTGTACCGCGACGGCAGGCTGTCGGCGGAGGTCATCGAGAGATGCAGGATCACCGTCGGCAACTTCGTCCGCCACTCCAGGGACCTGGGGGCGGAGAGCATCTACTGCTTCGCCACGTCGGCGGCCAGGGAGGCCGAGAACCGTGCGGAGCTCATCGACGCCCTCAGATCCGACGGCGTGGATGCCAGGGTGATCCCCGGCCCCGAGGAGGCACGCCTGATAAGACTGGGCATCTTCGGACCCAACGGCCCTCCCGACAGGACCCTGACCATCGACATCGGCGGGGGCAGCACCGAGGTCACGCTTGGGAAGGGGCAGGACATAGAGTACATCGACAGCCTCAGGCTCGGTGCCGTGAGGCTGTCCTTCGGATGCGGCGTGGACGTCCGCGGCACGGTGTCGGACGCGGATGCGGACCTCCTGCTGAAGAAGGTGGAGTCCGAGTCGTACCATGCCGTCCGCTTCGTGGAGGAGCACGGCTTCGACAGGGCGGTGGGGTCCTCCGGGACGCTGATCGCCCTGGCGGAGATTGCGTCGTGCCGCCGCGCCGACAGGGACCCTAGCTACCTGCTCCGCAGCGAATTGGAATCTCTGATGGAGGAGCTGTCCTCCATGCCCATGTCCAAGAGGCTCTCCGTCCCCAAGCTGGGAGCCAACCGCGCGGACATCATCATCGGAGGCGGATATGTGGCGCTGGGTCTGATGCGCCTGTTCTGCATACGCAGGATAGAGATCAGCGACAAGGGCATGCGCGAGGGGATGCTGGTGGACCACATCATGTCCCTGGGCGGCTCCCTGGAGAATGTGAGGGAGTCATCCGTCCGCAAGCTGGCGGAGCGCTGCATGTACGACCGCCCCCATGCGGACAAGGTCAGGTCCCTGGCGGAGAGCCTGTCCTCCCAGATGATGGCCATGGGCCTCTTGGACGACGACGTCTTCACGGAGGAGCTGCTCCCCTACGCGGCCACCCTCCACGATATCGGGGAGTTCATATCCTACCTCAAGCACAACATCCACACTTACACCATCATCCAGAACTCCTACATGCTGGGGTTCGACTACAGGGAGCTGGAGTGCATCGCGCTGATAGCCAGATACCATCATAAGAAGTTCCCGAAGGCCGGTGACAAGCTGCTGTCGGATCTGACTCCGGAGACCGCGGACAAGGTCCGCAGGTGCGCCATGGTCCTGAAGATGGCGGACGTCCTGGACAGGCACAGGAGGGGGCAGGTGAAGGCGGCGGTGCTGGAGCGCACGGGGATCAACGCCGATCTGACCATCGTCGCCGATGGGGACGTCAGCATGGAGGCCTGGAGGCTGGAGGAGCTCAGGCCTGATTTCGAGGACCTGTTCGGCGTCCGCCTCAGGATCCACACCGATCCCGCCGGCCCAGTCCCAGAGCGGAAGGTATTATAACGGGCCTGCGGGTTTCGGTTGCGATTGATATGGTCATGCCACTCGCATTGCTGGAAAAGACGGTGGACAAGCGCATCTCCCTCCTCCTCAAGGACAGCAGGGTCCTGGAGGGGAAGCTGACCGGCTACGACGAATACATGAACATGGTCCTGGACGAGACGGTCGAGCGCACGGCGGCACAGGAAGAGCGCCGCCTCGGCACCGTCGTGCTCCGCGGGAACAACGTCGTCAGCATCTCGCTGCTCTGACCCCCAATACCGTTATCAACGCCTCAGGCGATTGGGTAAGGGGTCGTCCCTTTGTCGCTAATCAAGACGGTAGACGAGATATCCAGCAATCCGAGGAACCGCAAGGCGTGGCTGGCGCTTGCCTGCGTGATCTTCGCGGTGATCATCGTCATCCCCGCGGTCTACGTCATATTCAGCATACCTTCCAACTGGAGCGGCATCCAGGATGTCCTGTCGGACTCCGCCATGATGTCCATCATCTGGGGGGCCATATGGAACTCCTTCTCGCTGGCGTTCATCGTCACGATCATCGACATCATAGTGGGCCTGCCCATGGCGTGGATGCTGGTGCGGAAGAGCTACCGCTTCGGCAAGTACCTCGACACCTTCATCGATATGCCCCTGGCCTTCCCGACGGTGGCCCTGGGGTTCTCAGTCATAGTGTTCTGGGGGTGCCCGGAGGGCATCACCGTCCCGGGGACCGGCCTGGTGGTGGACCCGTACCTGATGGTGATTCTCCTCCACATCATATTCACCTACCCGTACATGGTCCGCTGCCTGTCGGGGATTCTGGAGCAGATCGACACCAACTACGAGACCGCCGCCATGACCCTGGGGGCGTCCAAGTGGACCGCCGTGAGGACCATCACCCTGCCCCTGTTCCGCGCGGGCCTGGTGACCGGGTTCATCCTCTGCTTCGCCAGGTCCCTGTCGGAGACCGGGGGGACGTACATCGTCCTGCGGATGATGGGGGCCACCACGCTCGACGTCACGGGCTTCTTCACCGGTCCTACCCTCATCAGCACCATAAAGGACATCCCGGAGACGGACTCCATGCCGGTGCTGATCCTCATCAGCTCTCTGCTGATCGTGTTCGCCCTGCTGATGCTGTTCGTAGCCAAGGCGGTGATGACCCGTTTGAGGATCCCGTGGCGCAAGGTGTGGCCGCAGTTCGGCAGGAGGGTCAGCGGCAGGAAGGTGGCCGGCACCAAGGACGTGCTGGCGTTCCTGTTCGCTCTTATATTCGTGCTGCTGCCGTCGTTCTACATATTCGTCTGCCTGGGCACCGAGGGCACGTACTCCGACTACGGAGGGTTCCTGGGTGCTGTCGGCGCATCGTTCCTGGTGGCCGGGGCCGCCACGGTGTTCGATGTCATCTTCGGGGTCCCGGTGGCCATGTACATAGCCAGGAACCGCGGCACCAAGCGGGCGGAGCTGCTGGACAACCTGGTCAACGTGCCCCTCATCATCCCCACCACCGCGCTGGGGGTCTCGCTGGGCCTGTTCTGGGGGCAGCTGGGCCTGTCGTCCATGGGCATGCTGCTGGTCATCTTCGGGCACATATCGTTCACATACCCGCTCCTGGTCAGGAACCTGGTGGGCGCCATCGAGGAGGTGGATCCGTCCTACGAGGAGATCGCCCGCACTTTGGGGGCCAAACCCTTCCAGGCCTTCCGCAAGGTGCTGCTGCCCATGGTCAAATCGTCGCTGCTGGCGGGAGCCGTCCTGGCGTTCACCCGTTCGCTGGGAGAGACCGGCGCCACCCAGGCCATAGCCGACGTCAGCACGGTGCCCATCTACATCGTCGACCTCATCAACGCCAACGACTACTTCGGAGCCGCCGTGTCCTCGGTGATGCTCATCGCCATCTGCTTCGTGTTCATGTTCGGACTGAGGATCGTCATCAGCCGCATGGGAGGTAAGGACTGATGCCCGTCATACGGATGACCGACGTCTGCAAGCGCTTCGGCGACGCCGTAGCCGCCGACCGTCTGAACCTGGAGGTGGAGGACGGCGAGTACCTGTGCATACTCGGCCCCACCGGGGCCGGCAAGACCACCGCCATGCGGATGATCTGCGGCCTGACCCTCCCCGACAGCGGAACGATATCCTTCGACGGGGAGGACGTCACGGAGCTGGAGACCGCCAAGCGCGGAGCGACCATGCTGTCCCAGCAGTACTCGCTGTTCCCCCATATGTCCGTGATGGACAACATCATGTTCGGGCCCATGATCAAGGAGTGGGACCCGGAGGATTCCAAGAAGATCGCCGCCAACCTCCTGCACATGGTGCATCTGGAGTCCAGGTCCAAGGAGAGGCCCACGCACTTGTCCGGAGGGCAGCAGCAGAGGGTCGCCCTGGCCAGGGCCATGGCGTCCGGATCCAGGATCCTGCTGCTGGACGAGCCCTTGAGGGCGCTGGACGCCCGTCTGAGGCTGGAGCTCAGGAAGGACCTGAAGTCCATGGTGAAGTCCATGGGGCTGACCGCCGTCCACGTCACCCACGACCAGGACGAGGCCCTGGAGATGGCGGACCGCATCGCGGTCATCCGCAACGGCAGGATACTGCAGGTGGGCACGCCCAGGGAGGTGTTCGACACCCCGGCGACGCCTTTCGTCGCCAACTTCGTGGGGAGGTCCAACGTCATAACCGGGAAGGTGTCCTCCAGGGAGGGGGACACGATCTCGGTGGACTGCGGGCCGGTCACCGTCACCGCCATGGATCCCGTTCACGGCATAGGGGACGACGTGGTGGTCGCCGTCAAGATAGGCAACACGCGCATATCCAAGAAGGAGGAGGGATTCTTCTCCGGCAGGATAGAGCGCATACTGTACGAGGGGGTGAGCATCACGGTGGAGATAGCGGTCGAAGGGCTGGGCCTCATATCGTCGAAGCTCCCCAACCGCAAGTTCGACGACTACTCCGAGGGGGACGAGGTCTCCGTCAGATGGATGCCTTCCGCCGCATCGGTATTCGACATACCGGAATGCGGACTGGAGGAGGAGCTGAGGGTGGAGTGACATGCCCAAGATAAAGCTGGAGCACGTGGTGATGAGGTTCGGGACGGTGACCGCCGCCAGGGACATCAACGTGACCATCAACAGCGGGGAGTACGTCACCATCCTCGGACCGTCGGGGTGCGGCAAGACCACCCTCATCAAGATGATCTCCGGGATACTGCACCCCACCGAGGGGAGGGTGCTGATCGACGGGGCCGACGTCACAGACGTGCCCATCGAGGACAGGGACGTGGGATACGTGTTCCAGAACATCGCCCTCTTCCCGCATATGGACCTGAAGGACAACGTGGGCTACGGCCCCAGGGTCAGGGACATGAGCAGGGAGGAGACCGACGCCGTGGCCGAGGAGTACCTGTCCCTGGTGAGGATGCTCGACCGCTCCGGATACCTGCCCTCGGAGCTCTCCGGAGGGGAGCAGCAGAAGGTCGCCATCGCCAGGGCGCTGGCCTCCGGATCCAAGGTGATAATGCTGGACGAGCCCCTGTCCGCCCTGGACGCCAGGGTGAGGGTGGAGCTCAGATACGACATACGCAGGCTGGTCAAGAAGCTGGGCATCACGGTGCTCCATGTGACCCACGACCAGGAGGAGGCGATGTCCGTGTCGGACCGCATCATCCTGATGAGGAAGGGCACCATCCACGAGACCGGCACGCCGCTGGAGATCTACCGCGACCCGAAGAGCATATTCGCCGCTTACTTCATAGGCGAGACCAACCTCATAGAGTGCACGGTGGTCAAGCGCACCAAGAAGGGCAACACGCAGGTGGTGCTCCGCGACGGCTCCGTCACCAGGGTGGCGGGGATAAGGTTCGAGGTGGGGGACCCGGTGGTCCTCTCGGTCCGTCCGGAGCACGTCTACACCGCCAACGACGGGATCAGGGCGGTGGTGAGGGACGTGGTGTTCATGGGCACCTATTGGAGGGTCCGCACCGAGGCGGATTCCCAGGATCTGATAGATTACAACATATCCGCGGACACGGATACACCGTCCAAAGGGGACGTGGTGTACCTGGTGTTCAACAAGAAGGCGGCACGTCTGTTCGCCAGGCCGATACAGGGATTACAGGAGGAGATCGTACTTGAATGACGCGAAGGGGCTTCTTGACTGGTTCGTCAAGAGGAAAGGGGAGAAGATAGACACCGGCAGCAGGGCGCACGGCCTCGTGGTCCACGATGCCGTCAACGAGCTCGCCAACGCCGTTGCCGCCATGGGCAGAGGGGACGCCGACGCAGCGGCGAAGTCTGTGGACCGCATCGTCCTCTGCGAGAGGGAGGCGGACAGGGTGGAGGAGACGCTGACGTCCGAGATGGCCAAAGGCTCCCTCACCATCCAGGAGAGGGAGGACCTCCTGCACTTCATCAAGAAGACCGACAAGATCGCCGACTGGTGCCTGGACGCGGGGACGTATGTCCAGCTGATCATCGAGACCGGCATACGCATACCGAACCCGGTCTGGGAGTCCATGTCCGCCATGACGAAGGAGCTCCAGCTGGCGGTGAAGCTCCTGGTGTCCGCCATCGACTGTCTGCAGCAGGGCGCGCCCCTGGAGGATGCCACCCGCTGCGTGGAGAGCGTCAAGGACCAGGAGAGGGTGGTTGATTCCATGTACTACACCGGCCTGAAGAAGGTGCTGGTGTCCGACATGGACTTCCGCGGCGTGATGCTGGCCCGCAGCCTGTTCGATGACATCGAGGAGGCGGCGGACGCCTGCAAGAACTGCGCGGAGACGATAATTCTGATAATAAGCACGAGAGGCGAGTGAGATGGCAGCGAGACTGTTCGGGACCAACGGCGTCAGAGGCGTCGTCAACGAGGATATGACTACCGATCTGGCACTTCAGCTGGGGAAGGCGATCGGCCGGTTCTTCGGCGGAGCCGTGGCCATCGCCACGGACACCAGGGTGTCGGGCGACATGCTGAAGTCTGCGGTCTCGGCGGGCCTGATGGCCACCGGCTGCAGGGTCCTGGACCTGGGGATCGTCCCCACTCCCGCCATACAGTACTACGTCAAGACCCACGACGTGGCGGGAGGCGTGATGATAACCGCCTCCCACAACCCTCCCAAGTTCAACGGCATCAAGTGCATCGACGGAGACGGCACGGAGATGCCCAGGGAGAAGGAGGAGGTCATCGAGGGCTACTACGAGGAGGACATCCCCTGCCGCCAGTGGAACGCCATCGGCACCATGGAGGAGGTCCGCGGCGCCGGGGAGGCGTACATCGACGCCGTCCTGACCCATGTGGATGTGGCCGCCATAAAGGCCGCCGGGCTGACGGCGGTGCTGGACTGCGCCAACGGGGCCGCCTATCAGACCACGCCCCTGCTCCTGAAGAAGCTGGGCGTCAGGGCCGTCACCCTCAACGCCGATGCCCAGGGGGAGTTCCCCGGGCACCCCAGCGAGCCCACCGAGGAGAACCTCAGGGACATGCTCAGGCTCACCAAGGATGTGGGCGCGGACCTGGGGATCGCCCACGACGGCGACGCGGACCGCGCGGTCTTCGCCACCGAGGAGGGCAACTTCGTCAGCGGCGACAAGAGCCTCACCCTCATAGCCAGGACGGTCGTGGCATCGAAGGGCGGATGCTCCGTCGTCACGCCGGTGAGCTCCTCTTCCATGGTGGAGGAGGTCGTGAAGGCCAATGGCGGCAACCTGATCTACACCGCCGTGGGATCCCCCATCGTCGCCAGGCGCATGATGGCCGAGGGCGCCCCCTTCGGCGGAGAGGAGAACGGAGGCCTCATCTTCGCGGATCATCAGTACTGCAGAGACGGCGCCATGACCATCGCCCGCATGCTGGAGTGCATCGTCAGATTCGGCCCACTCCAGGCACAGATCGACTCGCTCCCCAGGTACTACGTGGACAAGAGGAAGATCGAGTGCCCCAACAACCGCAAGAACGACCTCATCACCCACATGAAGGAGGAGTACGGGTCCCTCGGCAAGGCGGACACCACCGACGGTCTGAAGGTCACCTTCGACGACGGCGGATGGGTGCTGATGCGCCCATCAGGCACCGAGCCCATATTCAGGATCTACTCCGAGTCCAAGGATGAGGGCCTGGCTGCGGAGCGCGGAGCCGAGGCGGAGGCCGTGGCCCTCAGGATAATGAGCGGCATCGGCGTCTGATCACAGGCGCCTGGCGTAGACGGACATGGCCTCCTTGGCCAGTCTGGCCGCCAGCACGGCGGTGCATCCCGTGGGGTCCGCCGGAGGGCACACCTCGCACACGTCGAAGCCCACCAGGCGATCCCCGATGGCGTTGATGGCCTTCTTCACGTCGTAGGGGTGGAGGCCGAAGGGCTCGGGGGTGCCGGTGCCGGGGGCGAAGGCGGGATCGATCCCGTCTATGTCCACGGTGAGGTACACCTTCTCCGCCTTCACGGAGTCAAGTGCCAGCGACACCGCTTTCTCGATGCCGTTGTCCAGGATGTCGTATGCGCTGACGAAGGGGACGGCGTCGTCGCGGTCCAGCTCCTCGTCGGCCACCGACCTCACCCCGAGGACGTACACGTTGTCGAGACCCAGATGCTCTGCGGCACGGCGCATGATGCAGGCGTGGCTGTTGGCCGCGCCCATGTACTCGTCCCTGGAGTCCAGGTGGGCGTCTATGGATATCAGGGCGATGCTCCTCTCTTGGAAGCATCTGATTATCGGTATGTTGACCGAGTGCTCGCCTCCGAAGGCGACGGTGAACTTGCCGTCCCTGATCGGGTTGCCCATGGCGAACATGACCTCGTCGATCATGTCCTCCGGATAGAAGAAGTCGTCACAGTCCCCGTAGTCGAACACGGAGAGCTCGGGGAGCCTTCCGTGCTCGAAATGGGACCTCTCGAAATTGTATGAGGCGCGCCTTATGGCCATGGGCCCTTCGCGGGCCCCGGCCCTGAAGCAGGCTGTGTGGTCGTACGGGATCCCGTAGATGCAGACATCCGCGTCGTTGTATGCGGACTCGGCATCGGCGAACGAGATCCCGTTGGGCATCCGCTCACCCTCACATCAGCTTGTATCTGTCCATCGCGATGATGTACATCACTTCGGCGCCGTCCTCGATGACGCACTCGTGGTCGGGGTTTATGGTCATGGTGAAGTTCTCGTAGGTCTCCAGGTCCATGATCTGCACCTCGTCCCCCTGGACGGAGATGATCTGTCCCTTCCTCTTGTCGATGAGAGGGACCTGGACCTTGGTGCTGACGGGTCCGACCAGGGACTTCTTGGCCCCGGTGAAGATGCTTGCCGCATCGATGTTGGCCTTCGCAGAGCCGTGCTTTCCGGGCTTGGAGGTGGATATGGAAATGATCTTGCAGGGTTCGTCGTCGATGTTGACGTACCTGCCCACCTTCAGCTCCCTGATCTCCTTCATCTCCCAATCTGCCATTTCTAACACTCCTCATGTAATCCGCTTGCCGTAGCGCATCGGCTGTACGTCACGGTACAGGCACGCAGACTTAGCGCGGTTCATACCTCGGTATTAACGGCGCTCCATTTATAATTATTACCTGTAGGGAAGAGGGAGGTCAGCGCCTGCCCTGCTTCCGCCTCTTCCCCCTGGATGGCTTCCGCTCCCGCTTGGGCGGGTCGGGGCGCCTGCGCTTTATGTCCTCCACCCTGGCGGCGAACTCCGCCTTCAGGCGCTCTCCGGCGTCCTCCCCTCCGAAGGCGTCTATCTTGGCCGCGATGGAGATCTTCCCGGCAAGGGCCCTTGCGATGCTTCCGCGCTGCCAATAGGGCGCACGGTGGACGTCGGGGTGCTGGTAGATCACTCCGTGCTTCGGAGGCTTCTTCCCGGACCTGAGGTGCCTGAACATGGCCTTCTCCGCCCCCAGCATCTGAACCGTGGACGACGGCAGGGACGCCAGCCTCTGGAGCCCTCCTGCCAACGATATCAGCCTGGCGGCCAGAGGACCGCCGGTAAGTGCGCACAGGCTCGGGGACGCCCTGCCGACTATGTCGGAGATGTACTCCTCGGTGCGCTCCCTGCTCTCGTAGACCATGCAGAGCTGGTCCGCAAGATCCTGCAATGCCCGCATGTCCTCCGGGTCGAAGTCGGCGCCCATGGACTCGATGTCCAGCCCCAGCTCCTCGATGATGCCGTCCCTCTCGCCGTGCCTGGCGATGAGCTCGGCGTACCGCCTGTCGCGGGCGTAGTCCGCAAGCTCGGGGAAGTGCATGCCGTACCATTCGTGCAGCCTCTCGTTCATGAGGTTGCAGGTCTCGATGAGATCGTCGAGGGACCTCACCGCCTGCACAGCCGATCTGTCGCTGCCGATGGGCTCCGAAGTGCGCAGCCTCCCCAGCCCGATCATGGCTTCGTGCATCAGCTCCGGCGTGAAGCCGTAGTCCTCCGCTCTGATGAATGACGAATCGTACAGGGCGGGCTTGCCCAGGGCGGACTGCCTGCGCTCGGAGACGCTCAGCCTCTCCTTCCCCTCCGCCAGCTCCGACTCCTCGGGGAGTATGCCGCCCCTCTGCACGAGGGCCAGCTTCTCGGCGACGGCGTCCGCGTCCTTGGGCATCAGGCGCTTGTCCACCACCCTGGTGCCGTCGCACAGGAAGACGCCGAACCATTTGGTGACGAGTATCATTCACATCCCCCGCAGTTTCTCCACCTCGGCCTTCGGGAGGCCCCTGCACCTGCCCACCAGCATCTGCAGCCTCGCCTGGAACTCCAGCTCCTCCATCCTGTCGAAGGCCTGCTGGAGGTCGCGTCCGACGGTCACCGCGCCGTGCCTCGTCAGGAGGATCGCCTTGGATGCGGCGTGTGCCGCCACGGCGTCCGCCAGCTCCTTGGTGCCCGGCGTCATGTATCCGACGGTGGGCACGTCCCCCAGGAGCAGGACGCCCTCGGGGGTCAGGTCGGTGCGGACCCTGCCCTTCATGGTGAGGGCGATGCAGTTCAGAGGGTGGCAGTGGACCACGGCCCCGGCATCGGGGTTGTTCCCGTAGATCCCGAGGTGCATGCCCGTTTCTATGGACGGCTTCGCGTCCCCCAGGGCCTCTCCGTCCATGGACACCACGATCATGTCCTCCGGGGCCAGCGCGCCCTTGTTCCTTCCGCTGGGGGTGATGAGGATGTACTCGTCGTCCAGCCTCACGCTCATGTTGCCTCCGGCGGAGACGGTGAGGTTCCTGTCGTACAGCATGCGGCAGGTGTCGGCCAGGACCATGCGGGCGTAGGCCTCGTTCATCCCCTCACCTTCTCGATCTCCGAGGGCCTCAGTATCCCCTTCTCGGTGATGAAGCCGGTGACGTACCTCGCGGGGGTCATGTCGAAGGCGGGGTTGAGCGCGGGCGACCCGACGGGAGCGATCCTGTTCCCGGCCACCACGGTGACCTCCTCCTCGGAGCGGTTCTCGATCACGATGTCCTCTCCGGTGGCGGTGTCGAAGTCGAAGGTGGAGATGGGCGCGGCGACGTAGAACGGCACGCCGAACTCCTTCGCCAGGACCGCCTTCTCGAAGGTGCCGATCTTGTTGGCGAAGTCACCGTTGGCGGCTATGCGGTCCGCACCCACGATTATCATGTCCACGCCCTGCCTTATGAAGTGCCCGGAGGCGCCGTCGGGGATTATGGCGTGGTCGATGCCCTCCTGGTTGAGCTCCCAGGCGGTGAGCTGCATGCCCTGCAGCCTGGGGCGGGTCTCGGATGCGTAGACGAAGAACCTCCTGCCGTCGGCCCATGCCTTGCGTATGGGCGCCAGGGCGGTGCCCACGTCCACCGTGGCCAGGGCCCCGGCGTTGCAGTGGGTCATGACCCTGAATCCGTCCTTGATGAGGGGCGCGCCGTACTCGCCTATGGCGATGCATCTGTCCACCATGGACTGGGCGTAGGCGTCCGCGGCCTCCACCGGGTCCGCTCCCTCCGCCAGGCTCTCCGCCATGCGGTCAACCGCGTAGAACAGGTCGTTGGCGGTGGGACGTGCGGCCTTGATGTCCCGGGCGGCGGTCTCCAGGTCCTCTCCCTTCAGCGCCGCCAGGCACATGGCGTAGGCGGCCGTGGCGCCGATGGAGGGGGCTCCGCGGGTGGTCATGTTGCGGATGGCCTCCGCCACGTCCCTGTAGTCGTCGAAGGACACGAACACCAGCTCGTGGGGCAGCCTCCTCTGGTCGATCATCACGACGCGGCCGTCCTCGAACCAGACCGCGCGGATGTCCCTGTCGCCGTTCTCCGTCCTGACTCTCATGTATTCACCTAGCCCCGGGCTATCCTATGGGACCGTAAAACCTTGTTGTCCCCTCTGCGAAGCGGTTAACCCGTGTGACGCGTTCCATGATGCATGTACGACAGCGGGGACTTCGAGCTGTACATGATGGGGGACGGCTTCGTCAAGGTCTCCAGCGGCATACAGCGCCGCATACTGAAGGCCCTCCAGGACGGGGACATGACGGCGACGGACATATCCGTTATAGTGGGGAGGGCCAGGTCGACGCTGACCGTCCACCTGGACAACCTGGTGAGGGACGGCCTGGTGGGGTACCGCGACAACCCCGAGGACGGCAGGAGCAAGATCTACTACCTGATCTCGGACCCGCTCATCAAGTCTAAGCGCCCCGACCGTTCGGCCCTGGCACTGTCCAGGGACATCCTCCGGGTGTCCAAGGTCATGCCCGAGCTGTCCAGCAACCTGATCCTCAGGTCCATGATCCTGATGTCCGACGGAGTGGGCCTGGACATGGCGCCGGTAATGTTCACCATCGGCTGCAACATGGCGGAGCACTTCACCGACGAGATAACCTCCAGGAGCGTGGGGAGGCTGCTGGATTCCATCAAGGAGCATTTCGACAGCTTCCAACTGGGGGAGCTGGCCGTCTATTCGAAGGACCCCATAACCATACTGTTCCGGGACACCATCGATCTCACCTACACCACGGCGGAGGTCATGGCCTCCTTCGTCTCCGGGTTCCTGGTGACGCTGCTGGAGCAGAATCTCGGCAAGGAGTACAGGATCACCGACCAGGAGGTCTTCGGGGACCGCAACAACTACATCCGCATGAAGTTCGAGCCGATTCAGGCCGGTCTGTAGGACAGGAGGACGCCGTCTCCCAGGGTCTCTGCGCCGCAGAGCCTGAGTCTGAATCCGCCCTCCCTGACCCATCCCGGGCCGTCTGCGGGAGTCGGCGAGCCGCTGCCGCCGATGACGAAGCTGCCCACGAAGACGGTGAACTCGTCCACGGCGCCGGCCGCGAAGAAGGATGCTATGGTGGTGCCGCCGCCTTCGACGAGAACGCTGCGGATGCCCATATCCCAGAGGGCGCCGAGGATCCCGGGGATGTCCACGGCATCCATCCTGACCGTCTCCGCGCCCGGCCATTCCCTGTCGCAGGAGGATGATGTGAAGATGATCGTCCTGGCTCTGTCGTCGACCACCAGCGCGTCCGCGGGCGTCCTGCCGTGAGGATCGATGACGACCCTGAGCTGATTCTCCTCCCTGCCGCGGCCTTTGACAGTGAGATGGGGGTCGTCCGCCAAGATCGTGCCCACACCCACCAGGATGGCGTCGTACCTCATCCTCAGCCCCTTGACCCTGGCCTTGTCCTCGTCGGAGGATATCCTCACCTGCCTGCGCTCCGGGCCGGCGATCTTGCCGTCGGCGCTCATGGCGCAGTTGATGTGGACGTACGGCCTCAAGCCTCCGCCTCCGGTGTGACGGACAGGTGGTACAGCCCGCCTCTGCGGACGACGCCGAAGCGGACGTCCAGGAAGGTCTCCAGGGTGTCCATCTGGCTCAGCAGATGCCTGCTGATCTTGGAGACGGTGAACGAGCTGTCCCCGTCGGCCATGGCCAGGTACGGGAGAATCTGGTCGGCGGTGTGGACGTCCATGGTGGCCCCGGACGCCATGTTCTTCACGAGGTCGTTGGCCACATCGATCCCCGCCTGCCTCGCGGGGTGGCTGCGGGACGTCAGGACGTTGCTGCCCAGCACCCCGTTGTCGTACTCGGCCACCAGCGACATCCCGGCTCCCTTCGAGGTGCCGTCCTCGGTGCGCTCCATGGCGATGTCGACGTCGTAGCCTCCGAGGACGCTCATGCAGCCCTCCATCAGCTGGTCCCCCAGCCATCCGGGCAGGTTCTGGACGAAGCAGGTGCCTTTGATGGACCTGAGCTCCCCCAGTTCGTGCATGGTCAGGGGGGATATGCGCCTCATGGGCTCCAGGGTGACCACCACCCTCCCGCCTCCCTCGGGGTAGAACCCCCTCTGGATGATGTCGAGGTCGGCCTTCAGCCCCGTCCTCGCCATGAGCGGGAACAGGAGCTGCCTATAGTAGTCGATGGGTGGGGCCCACATGACGTTGGTGCCGCCGGTGATGTCCATGCGGACCGGTTTGTCGTGGTTCCTGGAGGCGAGTATCATGGCCTGGAGGACCAGCGTGATGCTCCCTGCGGATCCGACGTCCCTGACGATGTCGTACTCCTTCTCGGTGCCGGGGATGACGGTCAGCTCCTGGGAGCCGAAGGTGTTCCCGATGACGGTGGACCCGGTCATGGCCGCCACAGCCTCGACGGCGGTGCAGTGCTGCTTCGACAGCCCGTTGGTGGGGCGGTTCTCGCGGATCCTGGTGAGATGGGTGGCCTTGCCGGTGATCGCAGCCATGGCTACGGATGTGCGGACGGCCTGTCCTCCTCCCTCTCCCCTCGAGCAGTCGATCTCCAGCATAACATGCACCGGACGCTGAGAGATGCGGTCCTATCTTTAATACATTGCATGGAGGCCCCCCGGTGGCAATGTTTTATAACCCGTCGGCCAATCGGGAACCGACCGGGCCCGTGGTCTAGTGGTTATGACGACGCCCTTACAAGGCGTAGGCCGCCGGTTCGATCCCGGCCGGGCCCACTCACACGCATTCTGCACACCCAATCTTAATACGTCGTCCGCACTGCGTACCTCATGGAGGAGCTGGAGTTCCTTGTCATCATGGGCACGCTGACCCTTCTCGCCGGGGTCTGCTCGGTGGTCTTCAGCAAGCTCAGGCTCCCTCCGATCATAGGGTACCTGTTCGCGGGCATCCTCATAGCCAACGTCGTCTCCATCCCCGCATCCAGCGGCGACATCATCTCCGTGCTGTCGGACATCGGCCTGGTCATGCTGATGTTCAGCATCGGCATGGAGCTGGACATCAGCAAGCTGAAGGCCAACGGCAGATTCGCGATGGTGGTGGCCATAGTTCAGCTGCCGCTGATGGTGCTCTGCGGCTACGTGGCGGGGACGCTGATGGGCCTGAACCCGGTCCAGGCCATCACCCTTGGCGCGGTGATCTCCGGATCGAGCACCGCGGTGGTCACCGCCGTCCTCAAGATGTACGACCGCATCACCAAGGAGGAGGCGGAGACCATGATCCTGGTCACCGTCATGGAGGATGTGGGACAGGTCATCATACTGTCCATGGTGGCCCCTATGTTCGCCGGCGGCTCCATGGACCCCGCATCCCTCGTGATAATGATCGCCATGATCGTGGTGTTCATGCTGGGGAGCATATTCCTCGGCATACGCTTCGTCCCCCGTCTGCTGGACTGGGTGGGCAGGCAGACCTCCTCGGAGGTGCTGATGGTCCTGGCCGTGGGGCTGTGCTTCGGCATGGCGCTGCTGTCCGTGAGGATCGGCATGTCCATGGCCATCGGGTCGTTCCTTATGGGCGTCATAGTGTCCCAGTGCTGCTTCTCCAAGAGCATCGAGGAGAAGGTCATGCCCATGCGCGAGCTGTTCATGGCCATTTTCTTCATCTCCATCGGGATGGAGGTTGTGATGTCGGAGTTCATCGGCAGCCTCGGCATGGCGCTGCTGATCTTCCTGACATTCGCCGTCTCCAAGTTCGCCACCGTGTTCCTGGGTTACTTCATCGGCAACCGCAGCGTGAAGGACGGCTTCATAGCGTCGGTGTCGCTGATGGCCATGGGTGAGTTCGCCTTCATCATAGCCAAAGAGGCCTTCGACGCAGGGGTGGTGGATTCCGCGTTCTACACAGCCGTCATCGGCGCGGCCCTGATCTCGATGGTGGTGCTGCCGCTGACATCCAGGCACATGTTCGGTGTGATCGACTGGTACGATGAGAAGCATCCCCGCCTGCTCACGCGCTTCCTCAACTGGGCCGTGGCCGCCAGGGAGGATCTGTACACCAGGATGGAGGCCTCGGCGGAGGTGTCCCGGCGCGTCCGCACCAGCGCCAACAGGGCATATTCGTCCATCTTCCTCATCGTCGTGATCGAGGTCGTGTTCATCCTGCTGTCCGAGACCTTCACCCACGAGCTGTCGTCATACTTAGGCACCAGCACGTACCAGTCGCATCTGGTGGTCATGGCGGTGAACTTCTTCCTGCTGGTGACGCCCACGACGGTCCTGGTCCGCAACATCAAGTTCATCGACAAGATCATGCTGGGGATCAACAGCCTGGACAAGCCGGAGGGCTACAGCGAGAGGGCGGAGATGTACCGTTCCCTGCTCTACTACAGCACCGCTCTGCTGGTGGCCACCATCGACCTGCTGATCCTCCTGCTGCTCCCGGGGCCGTTCGGCACCACGGGGTCGTTCGTGATCGTCCCGGTGGTGGTGGTCATGCTGCTCATCGGCGTCTATCTGGCCAAGAGGAAGAAGTCCGTCGAGGTCAGAGGAGATGAAGGGAGTAATGGACAGCTCTGACCGAGTGGGTCAGGCAGCCCATGGAGATCCTGTCCGCGCATCCGGCGTATGACGCGATGTTGCTCATATCCACCCTCCCGGACACCTCCACCGCTATCTCTGGGTTAATGGACTTTATGAGGGCGTAGAGCTCCGCCGCCTCCTCGGGGCTGCGGTTGTCCAGCATAATCATGTCGGGGGAGCAGGACGCGGCCTCCGCCGCCTGCTCCGCATCCTCCACCTCCACCTCGACGGGAGTCCCCTCCGGCAGGCCCTTCAGGAGAGCCAGCGCGTTGCGGATCCCACCCGCGGCGGCGATGTGGTTGTCCTTCACCAGCGCCATGTCGTACAGCCCCATGCGGTGGGGTTCCCCGCCCCCCAGGGCTATCGCCTTCTTCTCGAACCTGCGGAACCCGGGAGTGGTCTTCCTGGTGCCCGACACGACGGCGTGCCCGCCCGCCGCCCTTATGACGGCGTTGGCCTCGGCGGTCATGGTGGCTATGCCACTCATGCGCATCATGAGGTTGAGGGCGGTGCGCTCCGCGGTCACGATCCCCCTGACAGGTCCGGACAGGCGCATGACGCACCTCCCCTTCCTCACCTGGTCTCCATCCATCACCAGCGGCACGGCCTCCACGCCGAACCTGGAGAACACCTCGGCAGCCTCCTCCAGGCCGGCAGCTATCGCGGTGTCCTCGCACCTGATCTCCGCTTCGGAGACGGTGTCCGGCAGCAGGGCGGCTGTGATGTCGCCGCCGCCCACGTCCTCGGCGATGAACCTGTCTATGTCCTCAGACATCGAGCTGGAACGCCTCTCCGGGCTTGGGGAGTATGACATTGTAGTCCGCAAGGTCCTCCAGGAACAGCTCCCTGGTCTCGGAATGCATCAGGATGACGTTCGTCGGGTCGCAGGCGCGGACGAAGTCCACGATCTGCCTGTGGTCGGCGTGGGCGGAGAAGTCGTACTTCTGCACCTCGCACTCGATCTTGTGGGTCTCCCCGTCCACGGTGATGGCGCCGGACTCCATGAGCATCCTGCCGTTGGTGTCCTCCGCCTGCTATCCCACCAGCAGCACCGCGCTCTTGGGATCGTCCTTCAGGCCCTTGAGGTAGTTGAGCACCGGTCCGCCGTCCAGCATGCCGCCGGTGGTGACGATGACGTCGGCGCGGCGGGCCTCCTTCCTCATGTTGGCGGTCCTGACCTCGCTGAACCTCTTCCTGGCGGCCTTCAGCGCCTTGGGGTTCGCCAGGTACTCGGGGTAGTCCCCGTACAGCCTGGTGACCGACCTGCCCATTCCGTCGACCCACATGTCGTAGCCGCAGTCCTTCAGCAGGATCATGATCTCCTGGGTCCTGCCGATGGCGAAGCTGGGGATGATGACGGTGCCTCCCCTGTCCACGACCTCGTCGATCTTCTCCAGGAACTCCCTCTCGGTGGCCTTCCTGTCGGGATGGAGGCGGCCTCCGTAAGTGCCTTCTATGAACAGGTTCTCGCAGTCCACGGGCTGCGCCGCCTCGGTGAGCCCGGTGGGGATGGTGTGCAGGTCCCCGGTGTACAGGGTGCTGGTGTCGCCCTTGAACTCGAACATCGCCGCCCCGGGGACGTGCCCGGCGTTGTGGAGCCTGACATCGAAGTGGTCGAGCTCGATCTCGTCCTCGAACTCCAGGGGGACCACGCTCTTCATGGTCCTCTCGATGTCCCCGGCGCTGTAGGGCTGGGGGTAGTTCTCGGCCTTGGCGATCTTCAGGCTGTCGTGCATCATTATCTCCCCGACCTCGGCGGTCAGGGGGGTGGTGAACAGCTCGCACCTGTCCCTCCCGCACACCGCCGGCATCATGCCGCAGTGGTCGAGGTGGGAGTGGGTGAGGAAAGCATGCTTCACCCTCGGGGCCTGGAGCGGGTACTCCGGCGGTTTGGAGGGGCTCATGCCGTACTCCACCAGCATGGTCTCTCCCTTGCATTCCATGGTCATGCCCATGCGGCCGACCATGTCGGCGCCGCCCAGGAATCTGAATTCGGTCTTCATCTCATACCTCCTTTCTGCCTCGCATTCTGGCGAGGACTTCGTGATAACGGGGCCTCGGCCCCTTTTCCGTGATATATGGATGCGGTAACGTCCGCTTTGCGCATGCGCGCACGTGTAGGTTGGCCTATTCGGCAACGCTTATATATCGTTTATGGATTGATAGCCTGTCGGACCGACGTCTGACGGTGGGATGCATGAATTACAGGAGGAAGGGCCGCAGCCTGAACCTCGGCAAGTCCGCCGCGAAAGCGATGGACACAGCCATAGGCAACGGGTCCAACAGCTTCTACGATCCGAAGTCCGGACTGTTCCTGCTCTTCGTGCTGGCACTGGTGCTCTGGTGGATCATACCGCTGGGGCAGATGGTTGCTGGGTACGTGGGAGGCAGGAGGGCCGGCAGCATGTCCAGAGGACTCGCCGTGGCCACAGCCGGCAGCGCGATCCTCATCGGCCTGTCGCTGGTCGTCACCGCAGGCGCCGAATGGCTGCTGTCGCTGCAGAACGTGCAGGACTTCATAGCCTCCACGGTGCCGTCCGCATCCGATTGGATCACGTCCCTCGGCGAATACATGTCCGGGTTCGCAGGCATATCCTCTGGCTCTGTGACCATCGCCGCCGGGGACTTCGTCATGATGGGCGTCTTCGCTATCGTCGGAGGCGCCATGGCGAACCAGTCCCGCAAGGAGATGTCCATCATCGTCGGCCACGCTCTGAGGGAGGGCGCCCCGAAGCCCCCGAGGTCCGCCAGGGCGGCCATGGAGGGCAGGCAGCTGGGGTTCGGGACCTACGCCGACTACACGGCGCTGACGGTCAACTCCACCGCCGGCACCGAGGCCCGGTCGCAGGAGAAGCCCGCTCCCGTGCAGCCGAAGCCCAAACGCGCGGAGGTCACCGCCACCACGGCCGCCGCCGTGACCGCTTCTGTGACGCCCACATCATCCCTAGCGGCCGCCACCGCGACGGTCTCCGTCCCGGTGCCCGGACCCGCCAAACCCGAGGCGGAGAAGGCGGCTCCGAAGAAGGCTCCCGAACCGGCGCCGGCCAAGGCGGAGGAGCCCGCCCCCGAGGAGGCTCCCAAAGAGCCCGAGGCCGCGGACGACAGGATCCCCCCGCAGGAGACCCAGACGCAGCAGCCCCATGCGGCGGCGGACGATTTCGAGTACCTCTGAACGTCAGGTCCGCTCATGCGCTACAGCCCATGCGCGTGCGCGTGTCCTACAACGCTATTTTATAGTACCAATCCATCGCCGCAGACAGAGGATGATAGATTGTTTTGCGAATGCGGTTCAATGATGTTCCCCAAGGGCGGGAAGTACGTCTGCAACCAGTGCGGGAAGGAGAAGGAGATCGGCTCCGGAGGGGAGCGCTTCACCACCAACGCCAAGACCAAGGAGACGGCAGTCATCTCCGACAACGTGGCGACCCTGCCCAAGACGCGCATCATCTGCCCCGAGTGCGGCAACACGGAGGCCTACTTCGTCATCAGGCAGACCAGGTCTGCGGATGAGCCGGAGACCCGCATATACCGCTGCTGCAAGTGCAACCACTCCTGGAGAGAGTACTGAGGAGGTCCCGAGATGCTTAAGGCAGAGCTCAGAGCCGATACCCTGAAGGGTCTGGTAAACATAATCTCCACCCTGGTGGACGAGGTCAAGTTCACGGTCACCCCCGAGGGCATGTCCCTCAAGGCGGTGGACCCCGCTCACGTGGCGATGATCGAGCTCAACGTGGGCAAGGACGCCTTCGCCTCATACGAGGCGGACGAGACCGAGCTGGGCGTGGACCTCGACAAGGTGAAGGACGTTCTCAAGCTCGCATCCTCCGGGGACACCATCGCCATGGAGCAGGACCCCGAGCGCGGAAGGCTCGTCTTCAAGGTGGGCAACATCACCCGCCGCATGAATCTCCTGGACACGGCCACCATGTCGGTGCCCAAGGTCCCCCAACTGCAGCTGGCGGCGGCCGTCGAGCTGCCCGCATCCGAGCTCCAGCGCGGGATAAAGGCTTCCGAGTCCATATCCGACCACATCACGCTGGTCGCCGATGCCGACCTCTTCGAGCTGAAGTGCGAAGGGGACACCGACTCCGCGGACCTGGCCATGTCGCCTTCCGACACCGTCAGCATCGAGGCGCCCTCCAGGGTCGCCAGCACATTCCCCCTCGACTACTTCTCCAACCTCATGAAGGCCATCCCCGCGGAGACCACCGTGAGGCTGGAGCTGGACGTGGACTACCCCGTCAAGGTCGTGTTCGGCATCGCCGACGGCAGGGGCACCGTGAGGTACCTCCTGGCGCCGAGGATCGAGAACGACTGAGGTGCCCATGCCCCTCTCGCCAGCAGAGCTCAAGCGCAAGGCCGACCTCCTGAGGCTGCACGTCATCGAGATGACCACCGCGGCGGGGTCCGGCCATCCCGGCGGCTCACTGTCCGCCGCCGACCTCATGGCCGTGCTCTACTTCAGGGTGATGAGGCACGATCCCGGGAACCCGGCCTGGGAGGACCGCGACCGCTTCGTGCTGTCCAAGGGCCACGTGGCGCCGGTGCTGTACGCCGCATTGGCGGAATCCGGCTACTTCCCGACGGAGGAGCTCCTGACCCTGCGCAAACTGGGCTCCAGGCTCCAGGGCCACCCCGTCCGCGGGAAGCTCCCCGGAGTGGAGATGTCCACCGGGTCGCTGGGGCAGGGACTCAGCATGTCCTGCGGGATCGCCCTCGCTGGCAAGATGGACGGCAGGGACTACAACGTGTACTGCCTGCTGGGGGACGGCGAGCTCCAGAGCGGCCAGAACTACGAGGCCATGATGTTCGCATCCGCCAAGGGGCTGGACAATCTGATCGCCTTCGTCGACAGGAACCGTCTCCAGATCGAGGGCGACACCGAGAAGGTCATGCCCCTGGATCCGCTTCCCGACAAGTGGCTGGCATTCGGCTGGGACGTGTTCGAGGTGGACGGCCACAACATAGAGCAGATAATCGGCGCCATCGAGGAGGCCAAGCGCTCGGAGTCTCCCAGCGTCATAATCATGAACACGGTGAAGGGCAAAGGCGTGTCCTTCATGGAGAACCAGGCCGGATTCCACGGAAGGGCCTGCAAGCCCGAGGAGTACGAGCAGGCCGTCAGAGAGCTGAAGGAGGCGCTGGAATGAAGAAGCTCGCCCAGAGGAACTACTACGGCAAGGCGCTGGCGAAGCTGGCGGAGACCAGAGAGGACGTGGTCGTCATCGACGCGGACCTGGCGGGATCCACCAAGACCAGCGAGTTCAGGAAGGTTGCCCCGGAGAGGTTCGTGGAGGCAGGCATCGCGGAGCAGGACATGATCGGCGTCGCTGCCGGTCTGGCTGCCTCCGGGAAGACCGTGTTCGCATCCACTTTCGCAGTGTTCGCCACGGGGAGGTGCTGGGAGCAGATCAGGCTCGGATGCGCCTACCCCAAGCTGAACGTCAAGATCGTGTCCACCCACTGCGGCATCAGCGTGGGCGCTGACGGGGCGTCCCACCAGGCCCTGGAGGACATATCCATAATGAGGTCGCTGCCCAACATGACCGTCATCTCGCCCGCGGATGCCTATGAAGCCTACGCGGCGACGCTGGCATTGGCGGACTGCAAAGGCCCCTGCTACATGAGGCTGGGCCGCGCCGACGTCCCCGTCCTGTTCGACGAGGACGTGGGGTTCGAGATAGGCAGGGCGCGCAGGATGCGTTCCGGCAGCGATGTGTCGCTGATCGGCACCGGCCAGATGGTCAGCCTCTGCCTGGATGCCGCCGATATGCTGGAATCCGAGGGCATATCCGCGGATGTCATCAACATGAGCACCATCAAGCCCCTGGACGGCGCCGCGGTGATGGAGTCCGTGTCCAAGACCGGGTGCGCGGTGACGGCGGAGGAGCACAGCGTCATCGGAGGGCTGGGGTCGGCGGTGGCCGAGCTGCTGTCCGAGAACATGCCCGCCCCCGTGGTGCGCATAGGGACCAGGGACACATTCGGCGAGTCCGGGGATCCGGACCAACTGTTCAGGAAATACGGGCTGACGGCGGAGGACATAGCCGCCGCGGCCAGGAAATCAATCAGCATGAGGGAGTGAGCGGATGAAGATATTCATTGACACAGCCAACATAGACAGGATCAGGGAGATCAACGACTGGGGCATCCTCGACGGTGTCACCACCAACCCCAGCCTCATCGCCAAGGAGGGCAAGGACCTCAGGACCATCGTCACCGAGATCTCCAAGATCGTCGACGGCCCCATATCGGCGGAGGTCATGTCCATGGACGCCGAGGGCATGGTGAAGGAGGGGCTGGAGCTCTCTAAGATCCACCCTAACATCAACATCAAGCTGCCCATGTGCATCGAGTCCCTGAAGGCCACCAAGATCCTGTCGTCGAAGGGCATCAAGGTCAACATGACACTCATCTTCTCCGCACAGCAGGCTCTGCTGGCGGCCAAGGCGGGTGCGGCCTTCGTCTCCCCCTTCGTGGGCAGGCTGGACGACATCGGCATGGACGGGACGGCCCTCCTCACGGAGATCTCCACCATATTCAACAACTACGGGATAACCACCGAGATCATCGCCGCGTCCATCAGGAACCCCATCCACGTCTCCATGGCGGCGCTGGCGGGATGCGACATCGCCACCATCCCCTACGACGTCCTCAAGCAGATGATCTCGCACCCGAAGACCACCGAGGGCATCGAGAAGTTCATCGCCGATTACAACAGGTCCAAGGGCAACTGAGGTCGGCATGCCCTCGGCACTGGTGGTTGGGGGCGGGCCGGCCGGCAGCATGTCCGCGGCGGCGCTGGCCAGGTTCTCCGACGTCACCGTGCTGGAGGACCATCCCGAGCCCGGGGTCCCGATGGAGTGCACGGGGCTGGTGTCCCCGGAGGCCCTCCGCCTCCTGGACGCCCGTCCGGACATCTACAACAGCTTCAGCATCCTCAACGTGGTCTTCCCCTCCGGTCGCAGGGTGACGTTCGACTGCGGGGAGGTGAAGGCCCATCTGATCGACAGGGCAGGCCTCGACAGGATGCTGGCGGAGAGGGCGGAGGATGCAGGTGCCAGATTCATATACGGCGCCAGAGCAGAGTCGCTGTCGGCGGGGGACGGCGTCAGGGTCCGCACAGCTTCCGGCGGGGAGTTCTCCGCCGATCTCCTGGTCGGTGCGGACGGTCAGTCGTCGAAGGTCCGCCGTCTGACCGGTGCATCCCCCAGGCGCTACGTCCGCGGCATTCAGCACGACATACGCCACAGGATGGATTCGCAGGACTCCATCGATGTGTTCCTCGGTTCGGATGTCGCACCCGGGTTCTTCGCATGGATGATCCCCTTCGGGGACAGGACCCGCATCGGCCTCTGCGCATCCATGGATGCGCCCCTCCCCTCCGAGCTGCTGAGGAATCTGAAGTCCCGTACCGGCACCTCCGATTCGGAGGTGGTTTCCAAATCATCCGGGAAGATCCCTCTGGGTCTCCGCGGACGCACCTTCGCCGACAGGGTGATGCTGATCGGCGACGCCGCCTCCCAGGTGAAGCCCGTGTCCGGCGGCGGCCTGTATCCGATAGCCAGAGCCGTACCGCATCTGGCACAGACAGCCGAGGCCGCATTCGCAGCCGGGGACCTGTCCGCGCGCTCCCTCTCGCCCTACGAGAGGGCATGGAGGAGGGACCTGCGCGGGGAGCTGAGGACGGGCATGATGCTCCGCATGATGTACGGCAACCTGACAGACGGCGACCTGGACCGCGTGGCCGGCGAGGTGGACGACGACAGGGTCCGCGAGATGGTGAGGTCGGTGTCCATAGACAGCACCGCGGACCTGTTCCGCATGGCGATGAGGAGTCCCAGGCTGGCTATGCGTGCGCTGCCGTTCATAGCCCGGGGGCTGGTCCCCTGAGGCTCGCAAGGGTCCCCTCCTCGGAGGCGGCCGAACGTATACCGGAGATGATGCGCTCCGGGATGGTGGACAGGCACGCCAAGATCTCCAAGGACGGGAGTTACCGTCTGGTGCCGCTCCTGGAGGGCAGGGACGCCGATGCGGAGTCCATGGGCTTCGAGGTGGTGGACGGCACCGCCCATTCCCGCTATAGGGTGCCTCCCCAGCAGCGCATCGCCGAGGCGCTGAGCGATCTCCCGGAGGATGTGAGGTCGAGGCTCCCGATGAAGTGGGAGCATGTGGGGTCCATCCTGATCATACGTCTGGACCGTTCCGCGGACCCGTATCTCGAACGCATCGGGAAGGTCTACGCCTCCGAGGTGGGTGCCTCCACCGTCTGCGTGGACCGCGGAGGGGTCTCCGGGGAGTACCGCCGGCCGGAGATGGAGGTCATATTCGGGACGGAGACCGAATCCACCCGTCTGGAGAACGGGATACTGTACAGGTTCGATGTGACCAAGGTGATGTTCGCCTCCGGGAATGTTGACGAGCGGGAGCGGATGAAGTCCATGGACTGCACCGGGGAGACGGTGGTGGACATGTTCGCGGGGATAGGCTACTTCACTCTGCCTCTGGCCAAGTTCTCCGGGGCGGAGAAGGTGATCGCCTGCGAGAAGAACCCGGATTCGTACGCTTTCCTGGCAGGGAACATAGAGCTCAACGGACTGGAGGGGCGGGTGGAGCCCGTGCTCGGGGACAATCGGAACCTTCCGGAGGGCAACTACGCCGACAGGGTGCTGATGGGGTACGTGCAGACCACATCTTCCTTCCTCCCCAAGGCGCTGAGGATCGTGAGGAGCGGAGGGATCATACACTATCATGACACGTTCCCGGTGGACTGCTATATGGAGCGCATCCGTCAGATCTTCGACGAGGCCTGCCCGGGAGGATACGAGATCATAGGTGTGCGGGAGGTGAAATCCTTCGCACCAGCCATCTCCCATTACGTCGCCGACGTGAGGATCAGCTGACCGATTCGCCGCATCCGGTGGCGGTCAGGAGCGTGTTCATCCTGTCCGCGTAGTTCCCTGCGTCCGATTCCATGACGTTCCTGACGAAGGGGACCAGGAACTCCGCCAGGTCCGCCTCCTCCGCCGTGGTCTTCACGGTGTCCGGCGAGTCGCCGACGGCGATGGCGAAGGCCTTGGCCATGGCCCTTGCCCGGTACTCGCGGGGAGGGTTCTTCTCCAGTTCGCTCCTGAGCAGCGGGAACCCGCCGGCCTTGGCCGCCTTGACGTACCCGTCCGCCAGCTTCCCGACCGGGCCCATATGCCTGAAGGCGGGCAGGGACTTCACCACATCCTTGGAGATCTCCATCCTCTCGGCGTCCTTCAGCACCGACAGGGGGTTCTTCTTGGAGACGTCCCCCAGCGCCTCGGCGGTCTCCTCCGAGGTGAACGCCGACAGTATGCCGCCGTAGGACGACTCCCAGATGGAGGACAGCGCCTCCGAGGCCCGGGGGGTCTGGATGACGATGGACTCGCAGGCGTCCGGCAGGTATGCGGACAGCGCCCTCATTTCTATGTCCTCTCCTCTGAGGTCGCCGAGGAACCTCTCCAGGTCGGAGCCGTAGTTCTCCGCTCCGATGATGTATGCGGATGTGCCGCTGCTCCTCAGGTCCCCAAGTTTGGATCTGAGGACCTCGGACAGCAGCCCGGCGTCGCCGATCTTCCCAAAGGCGTACTCCTTGACCTTCTCGGGAGGGACCTCCTCCGTCTCCAGCTCCTTTCCGGAGCCGTAGTTGTGCTCGATGCGGACATCGAAGTCCCCGAGGGGGTCCACGGACACCAGTCTGGACACCAGGTGCTGCAGGGTGGACACATCTTTGCGTGCGCACTTCCTGCATATGCGGATCTCCTCGTTCGCCGACCTGACCCTTATGACCAGGGCGGACTCGGCGCCGTGGCCGCAGTCCAGGCCGTCCTCGGGGAACTGATAGGGGGTCTCCCAGAACGTGTCGTAGATGTAGTCCTCCGGCATGTTGGGGCGGTTGGAGCACACGAGGTCGTCTCCGAAGGAGTACAGGCAGAGCCCCTTCTTCTTGGCGAAGGCGTTGTAGAGGAACAGGCGCAGCTTCGGGTCGTTGTAGTGCTGGCAGCCGATCAGCTTGTCGTTGCCGACGGCGCCTCTGGGGACGTAGAGCACATCCTCGCCGGCGATTTTCGCGGTGGCGGTGTAGGGCACGCTGCCGTTGGCGTAGAGGGACGCCGTCCCGGCGTAGGCCTTGAAGATGTCGTCGGACCCTCTGGAGGCCATCTTCTCCAGGACCTCTGCGCTGCCTTTGTACTTCTCCAGCTTGGCGATGCGCTTGAAGGTCTTGTCGAAGTGGCACTTCCTGCAGTCGCCGGCGCATTTGGGCCTGAGTATCTCGGGGTCCGCCCACAGGTTCTTCGATCTCTCGAGGATGTCACCTTCCAGCCTCTTGCTGGTGCGGACGACGCCTCTGAATCTGACTCTCCGTCCCATGTGCGACAATCTGTGCGCGCATATTAAGGGGTATCGCGGACGGGCTTCGGAAGCGATTTATCGCCGGCCCGGGATGGCGGTGCATGGAGAGCTCGGAGGACAGGCGGCTGAGGGGGTTCCTGGCGGAGCCTCCGCTGGGGATCCGCGGTCTGACCGCCGCGGAGCTTGAGGTGTTCGCCGCAGCGGTCACCCATCCCAGCCTGTCGGCCGAGGAGGCTGACCGGGGGAGGCACGTGCCGGACTACCAGCGCCTGGAGTTCCTGGGGGATTCGGTGATCAAGCATGCGGTCTGCGATTCTCTGTGCAGGTCGTACGACGATTCTGAGGACATCAACCGCCGCAAGGAGGACCTCATCGAGAACGCGAACCTGGCCCGGGTCCTGGAGCGGATAGGGGGCCATTCGGTCATCCGCATCAGCAGGAAGAACCTGGCCAACATGAATCCCGTCGGGGTGTCGCACATACATGCGGACGTCCTCGAAGCCCTATGCGGTGCGGTGTTCGCCGTCCGCGGGCAGGAGGTGGCGCAGACACTGGCATGTAAGCTGCTGGGTCTGGAGGTCGGACACGATTTCGGTGCGGATGTCCCGTCTGCGCCCGCGGTGCACGTGTCGGAGCGTTTCACCGCCGGCCCGGTGTCTGACCGGTGCTCCGCGCTCGTAGCGGCAGCGGCTGCCGGCCCGGATTCGGACCACAGGCTCTGTAGAGCCAGATTGGCCATGATCGGGGATTCCGTCCTGGAGCTGACGGTGTCGTCCGCGGTCTTCGGGCACGGAGGCTTGGACGAGGGGGGCATGACATCGTTCCGCCAGACGGTCATGGAGTCGGATCGGCTGGGGGACTGGGTCTCCGAGGCGGAGCCCGCGCTGTTCCCCGACGGGACCTCACCCCGCGTCGCGGCTGAGACCTACAAGGCGGTGCTTGGCGCACTGGCCGTCTGCCACGGCTTCGGGAGGGCGTCGGATGCGGCATCGGAAGCCGTCCCTCTCCCAATTATATAGTCGCGACTCCGATTCCGGGTCATGGACGTCTCATCCACGGCCGATGCGATAAGGAGCATGGAGATTAGGGGTGCAGGGCGGATCGCCAGAGCCGGCGCCTCAGCGCTGAGGGAGCTGGCGATGTCCTACTCCGGCGATGCCGAGGGATTCGCGGCGGAGCTGGATGCGGCGAAGAGGACGCTCCTCGACTCCCGTCCCACGGCAGTATCTCTGTGGAACGGCGTGCATGCCGTTCTCAGAGGAGTCCGCGGATGCGGGGACGCGGATGCCATGAGGGAGAGGGTGATCGCCAACGCCGATGCCTTCATAGCACGTTCGGAGGCGGCGGTCAGGGAGATCTCCCGCATAGGCGCCAAGCGCATACAGGGCGGCGACGTCATAGTCACCCACTGCAACAGCAGCGCCGCAGTCGGGGTGCTGAAAGAGGCGCACGCCCAGGGGAAGAGGTTCAAGGTGTACGCCACCGAGTCCCGCCCGTGGCGCCAGGGTCTGATCACGGCCAACGAGCTGGCGGACGCCGGCATAGACGTGACGCTGATCATAGACAGCGCCGTCAGATCCGTCATGAAGCGTGCCGACAAGGTCTTCGTGGGGGCCGACACGGTCACGTCCCACGGGGCGCTGGTGAACAAGGTGGGGACATCCCAGGTGGCGCTGGCCGCCAGGGAGGCGAGGGTGCAGTTCTACGTCTGCGCCGAGACCTACAAGTTCTCGCCCATGACCCTCTTCGGCGACATGGTCACCATCGAGGAGCGCTCCAGGGAAGAGGTGGTGAAGGACGGGGAGGTGCGTCCGGAGGTCAAGATATTCAATCCGGTGTTTGACAGCACGCCGGCGGCGTACATAGACGCCATAATCACGGAGGCGGGGATGATATCCCCCGGCTCCGTCTATCAGGTGATGGTAGAGAGCCTCGGAGAGGAGGCATTCAGGGTAGAGGGAGATTGAGATGGCTACATACATGCATCTAGGAGAGCAGGTGGACCCCGACGAGTACGTCGTGTGCGAGTACAGGGTCACCACCGACATCCCGATGGAGAAGGCAGCGGCCTCCATAGCCGCGGAGCAGTCCACCGGGACATGGACGGACCTGACCACGACCACCGAGAGGATCGTCGGCGACTACGGGGCGAAGGTCCTGTCTATCGAGGGGGACAGGACCGTCATAGCCTATCCGGTGGAGGATTTCAGCATCGACGTGGGCGGTGTGCCGCAGATACTGTCGGTCATAGCCGGGAACCTGTTCGGACTGGAGTCCATCGGGAAGCTCAGGCTGGAGGACGTGACCTTCCCCAAGTGCATCACGGATATGTTCCCGGGCCCGAGGTTCGGCGCATCGGGGCTCAGGCGCATACTGGACCGTCCGGAGAAGCCTCTGGTGGGAACCATCGTCAAGCCGAAGATCGGACTGCCGCCGAAGGAGACAGCCGATTACGTCTACGAGGCCGGTGCGGGAGGGCTGACCAACAGCAAGGACGACGAGACCCTGACGGACCAGAGGTTCTGCCCCATCGAGGACAGGACGGTGGCGGTGGCGGAGGCCCTGGACCGTCTGGAGTCCGAGGGGCACAGGATGGTTCACGCCGTCAACGTGAGCACCAACGGCGACAGGATAGTCGAGCTGGCGGAGAAGGTCCAGTCCTGGGGTGCCAGGGAGATCATGGTGGATGTCATAACCTGCGGGTTCGCCGCCGTCCAGGCCCTGGCGGAGGACCCGTCCATAAAGGTGCCGATACACGTCCACAGGACCATGCACGGGGCGCTGACAAGGGATCCGCTTCATGGGATCTCCATGCTGCCCATCGCCAAGCTGGTGAGGATGTGCGGAGGGGATGCTCTGCACATAGGCACGCTGGGAGTGGGCAAGATGTCCGGGAACCCGGCAGGCGACCTGGCCAACCTGCATGCCTGCCTGGATCCCATGGGAGGGTACAGGGAGATCATGCCCGTGTGCTCCGGAGGGGTGTTCCCCGGCATGGTGGGCACCATGGTGAAGCGCTCGGGATTCAACGTGCAGATACAGGCAGGCGGAGGCGTCGCAGGGCACCCCGGAGGTGTCCGTGCGGGTGCCAGGGCCATGTGCCAGGCCGTGGATGCGGCCTTCGCCGGCATACCCGTGGCGGAGTATGCGGAAACCCATCCGGAACTGAAGACCGCTCTCGACAGGTGGGGTACGAGATGAAGCTCAAGGCAAGATCCTATGACGTGGACCTCTCCGAGCCCTCCGTCATCCTCCACGACGCAGACTGCGTGCAGATCGGGGTGAGGGAGAACGACCGCGTCCGCATCGAGGGGAAGGACTCCTGGATCGCGCTGGTGGACAAGTCCGACTCCATCCTGAAGAAGGGGGAGGTGCTCATCGCGGAGATCCAGATGGAGAAGTACGGCATCAAGGACGGAGAGGTCCTGGAGGTGGTGTACTCCCCGAAGCCGGATTCCGTGAACTACATCCGCAGGAAGATGGACGGCGAGAAGCTGTCCAAGGACGAGATCCGCGCGGTGGTGGACGACATCCTGGAGTCCCGCCTGTCGAAGATAGAGGTGTCAGCCTGGCTCACCTCGCTGTACATCAACGGGATGGACCTGGAGGAGATCGCCCACTTCACCAACGCCATGGTGGATACCGGGGACCGCATCCAGTTCCAGAGGCAGCCCGTCTTCGACTTCCACAGCGTCGGCGGCGTGCCCGGGAACAAGATAACCCCTATCGTGGTGTCCATCGTCGCGGCGGCCGGACTCATGCTCCCGAAGACGTCGTCCCGCGCCATCAGCAGCGCCTGCGGCACGTCCGACTTCGTGGAGACCTTCTGCAACGTGGAGCTCTCCGCGCAGCAGGTCAGGGACATATCCGAAGAGGTCGGAGGTGTGTTCGCCTGGGGCGGGTCCATGAACCTGGCCCCGGTGGACGATATCGTGATCAAGATCGAGCATCCCCTGGGCATCAACCCCAGAGCGCAGATGCTGGCGTCCATCATGAGCAAGAAGCTGGCCATTGGCGCCACCCATCTGGTGGTGGACATCCCCACCGGCAGGGGGACCAAGGTGCCCACTCTGGAGAAGGCCAGGGAGTACGTGTCCGATTTCACCACCCTCGGCCGCATGCTCGGAATGAGGGTGGAGTGCGCGGTGACCTACGGCGACCAGCCCGTCGGCCAGGCCGTCGGCCCGAATCTGGAGGCCAGGGAGTGCATCCGCATCCTCGAGGGGGAGAAGCATCCCTCCAGCGTCATAGAGAAGGCCTGCGAGTGCGCCGGCATGATACTGGAGATGGGCGGCATACCCAACGGCGTCGACCGTGCCAGGGAGATACTGGAGTCCGGGGCCGCCCACGAGAAGTTCATGGAGATCGTCGTCGCCCAGGGCGGCAGACCAGATCTGAAGTCGTCGGACCTGAAGCCCGGGGAGTTCAGCTACGACATCGTCTCCACCAAATCCGGGTACGTCCACGGCATCGACAACAAGGCCATCGTCAGCATAGCCAAGGCCTGCGGCGCTCCCACCGACAAGGGGGCCGGTCTGCTCATCATGAAGAAGCGCGGGCAGCGGGTGGAGAAGGGAGACGTCCTCCTGACCGTCCACGCCGACACCGAGGCCAAGGCGCAGCGTGCGAAGGAGACCGCCCTCCGTCTGGGGCCGGTGCATATAGAGGGGATGCTCATCGAGAAGGGAGTCTGATGCGCAGGCTCTGCTTCACGGTGGATCTGGACCGCGACGTCAACGACGCTGTGGCGGGGTCGTCCGCCGCCGTGTCTCTGGACCGCGGGGACGGCAATGCGCCCAGGTTCTCGTCCTGCGCCGAAGGCACGGAGGTCCTGATCGATCTCCTGGACGAGATGGGCATCAGGGCCACCTTCTTCTGCGAGGCCACGGCCCTGAGGCGCTCCGGCATGGGCCGGGTCATCTCCGGCCATGAGATCGGGTTCCACGGTCTGGATCATGAGGACTTCACCGGCGCCCGCACCGGCATCCGCATGGATCAGGGCGCCATGAGGGAGGCGGTGGAGCGCGGGATCTGCATGATACGGGACGATGCCGGGGCGTCTCCGAGAGGATTCAGATCGCCGTACATGGATCCGGACGAGGGCATGCTGGACTTCCTGCCTGAGTACGGGTTCACCTACGACTCGTCGCGCTATGCGTACGTATCGCCTGACACAGACGCCTACCTCCTGGGGAACGGCCTGGCGGAGGTCCCCGCCGTCAAGGGCAGGGACGCCGGCGGGAAGACTGTCACGTCCTATCTCTGGCCGATGCACGAGGGGCTCCGCCGCCCGGAGGACTTCGTCGGCCTGGGCGAGGCGGTGGAGGACGGCACATTCGTGCTGGCAACCCACACCTGGCACATGGTGGAGTCCCGGTCCGGCGGGCGCATGTCCCAGGAGCGTGCGGAATCCAACCTGGCGGACGTCCGCGAAGTGCTCGCAGGGCTGCTGGATGCGGGATTCCGGCCGATGACCGTCTCGGAGGCCCTGGAAGGGAGGGTTTTGAGGTCCCGCTAATATTATAAGAAGGGGAGGGGGTTTGGGAGCGTATGGCATCCATGCTCATCTCCGGAACCGAGATATCGGAGCAGATATACGGCGAGCTCCGCGCGAGGATCGCGGCACTGAAGGAGCACGGTATCACCCCCGGGCTGGCGGTGGTGCTGGTCGGAGAGGATCCCGCTTCCCAGACCTATGTCAGGATGAAGGGCAGGAAGTGTGAGGAGCTGGGGATGCACTCGGTGACGATAACGCTGCCCGCGGACACGCCCGAGGACGTCCTTCTGGGGAGGATTGCGGAGCTGAACGCGGACCCTGCCATCAACGGGTTCCTGGTTCAGCTGCCGCTGCCGGGCCACATCGACGAGGACAAGGTCATCGAGGCCATCGACCCCGCCAAGGACGTGGACGGCTTCCACCCGGTGAACGTGGGGAGGATGCTGATCGGCAAGCCCGGGTTCCTGCCCGCCACCCCCGCCGGCGTCATGGAGATGCTGCGCCGCTCCGGCGTGGAGACGGCCGGGAAGCATGTGGTCATCGTGGGCAGGAGCAACATCGTGGGCAAGCCCATGGCCGCGCTCCTGGTGCAGAAGGGGGCCGATGCCACGGTGACGGTGGCCCATTCGTGCACGTCGGACCTGGCTGAGGTCACCCGCACCGCGGACATACTGATCGCCGCAGTGGGGAAGCCCCGCTTCATCACCGCCGACATGGTGAAGGAGGGGGCGGTGGTGATCGATGAGGGCACCAACCGCATCGACGACCCGACGCACCCCAAGGGCTCCAGGCTGGTGGGCGATGTGGACTTCGAGGCCGTGAAGGACAGGGCCTCCGCCATAACCCCGGTGCCCAAGGGCGTGGGCCCTATGACCATATGCATGCTCATGGCCAATGCCGTGAAGGCGGCCGAGGAGCAGTCACGCTAACGGAGAGAATCCAATGATGAGAGAATGCGAGGACCACGGATACTTCCGCGACGAGGTCTGTCCCGTCTGCGGCGAGGAAGGAAGGTTCCTGATGAACGACTTCGAGATGGAGAGGCTCGGCAGGCAGATGGCGGGCATCCTGCGCCACGGGAAGTACGACCTCCCCATGGACGACAGGGGCTTCGTCCGCACAAGGGACCTGATCTCCGCCATCAAGGAGCACAACCCCAGGATGCACTGGCTCAGGCCCCATCACGTCATCGCTCTGGTGGAGACGGACCCCAAGGGCAGGTACCAGATCTCCGGGGACACCATCCGCGCCACCTACGGGCATACCATCGACCTCGACCTGAGGCTCCCCACAGACAACATCCCCGACGAGCTCTACTATCCCGCTTCCGAGGATGAGGCAGAGATCATACTCGAGGTGGGGCTGAAGCCCTCCGACAGGGCGAAGGTGCATCTCTCGCTCACCTATCAGGATGCTTACAACGCCGGCTCCGTCCGTCTGGACCAGCCGGTCATACTCGCCATCGACGTGGACCGCTGCTTCGACGAGGGATACGACATCGGCAGGGCCGGGAAGACCGTGTTCCTCTGCGACCAGGTGCCCGCGGACTGCATACGCATAATCCACGAAGAGGAGCTCAACGACTGAGGTGCCCCGATGTCGCAGATACTCAGGCCGGACCAGGTTCGCCAGCGCTACGGGGAGATGTTCTGCCAGGGTTTCTTCACCATGGTGGACGAGAAGGCGGGACGCGCCAGGATAGTGGAGGTCTGCCAGGCCAAGGGCCCCAAGGAGTGGGACATAGTCAACCGCCGCCGCACAGGCGGCATCATCAGCGGGATACGCGAGGAGGGGTCCATGCTGATCATGGACACCGTCATCGGCGACGCCGACCTCAGGTTCGGAGCCGCATCCTCCGAGCTGGGTGCGCAGGGCGTGTACTCCCTGAAGGTGGAGGGTGACCGCGTCCGCACCAAGTGGAGGGGCATGGCCGGAGCCTCCGTGGGCGTGGGGGCCTGCATCCCCCAGTGCCCGGACGTCATCGAGACCGTCTACGACGACGATGTGAGGATCGGCGGCGGCAACACCGTGGACGTGGAAATCGTCTCCCCGAAGCTCATCCGCGCCGTCATCGGCATCGACGATACCGACACCTGCGAGAAGGGCGCCACCTGGGTCACCGGTCTGAAGATGGCCCAGTCCTGTCCCTACGGCAGGTTCCTGGAGCACAAGATCATTCAGCTGAACCCCAAGGCGCCCAACAAGACCACCAACTGCTGCTCCACCTCCGTCAGCTTCGCCGTGTCCGAGGAGGACCTGCCGAAGCTGGTGGACTACGCGGTGGACTACGTCCGCAAGGCAACTGTCGCCCACGACACCGTGGTCACGGTGTTCACCGGCCTGGAGATCCCCGAGCCGCTGAGGGAGTGGTCCTGGAGCGCCAAGTCCGTCCTCTACACGGTGGACGACGCCCGCAGGGTGGCTGAGGAGAACGGCGTCCGCATAATCGAGGTCACCGGGCCCAAGGGCTCGGTGGGAGCCGTGGCGGCCATAGGCTGCACCGACATGGGCCTCCGCGCCGCGGGGGTCCCGGAGGATTTCGAATGAGCTCGGGCGGATTCCTGACGGACAAGGCGTACTCCGTGTACGAGGGCAGGCTGGAGAAGGAGGTGTCCAAAGGGCCTCTCCCCAAGCACATAGCCATCATCATGGATGGCAACCGCCGCTACGCCGCCGCGTCCGGCATGGACATCCGCGAGGGCCACATAGCCGGGAAGGACAAGATCAAGGACGTCCTGGACTGGTGCATGAAGCTGGGGGTGAGGAGCCTCACCGTCTACGCCTTCTCCACCGAGAACTTCAAGCGCGAGGAGTCGGAGGTCAGCTTCCTGCTGGAGCTCATAGAGCAGTCCCTCACCGAGATGGCCGACGACCCCCGCATCCACGAGAATAGGGTGCGCCTCAGGGTGATCGGCGACAGGGACCTGATCCCGGAGAGCATGATAAAGGCCATAGAACGGGCCGAGGACCTGACCAGGGATTACGACGGCTACTTCTTCAACATGGCCATCGCCTACGGAGGCAGGCAGGAGATCGTCAGCGCGGTGAAGGAGATCGCCGCCAGGGTCCGCGACGGGGACCTGGACGTGGAGGACATCGACGAGACCATGGTCTCCGGCCACCTCTACACATCCGACCAGCCGGACCCCGACCTCATACTGAGGACATCCGGGGAGCTCAGGCTGTCCAACTTCCTGCTCTGGCAGCTGGCCTATTCCGAGCTGTACTTCGCCGATGTGTACTGGCCCAGTTTCAGATACATTGATTTACTGCGGGCCATTCGCTCCTTCCAGCAGCGCGCCAGGCGCTACGGGAAGTGATCCCCTGTTCGGCACAGACATCGTATTCATACATGCGCCGACCGTCTACGACTTCCGCAAGAAGCCGATGTTCTACGGTCCCGTCAGCGACGTGGTCCCCTCGTCGCCGGTGTTCGAGATGTACCCCATCGGGTTCATGACCATGTCGTCCCATCTGGAGGCGGCGGGGTTCAGGACCAGGATAGTGAACCTGGCCGTGCAGATGCTCGACAACCGCAATCTGGACGTCGAGCGCCTGATAGAGAAGCTGGAGGCTAAGGTATACGCCATCGACCTCCACTGGATGCCCCATTGCCACGGCGCCATCGAGATCGCCAAGATTGTCAAGAAGCACCACCCCGACGCCATCGTCGAGTTCGGCGGCTTCTCTTCTTCATACTTCTACAAGGATCTCATCGCCAGGCCCTACATCGACATGGTCATGAGGGGGGACTCCACCGAGCTGCCCCACGTGAAGCTCATGCAGGTCCTGCAGGACGGAGGGGACCTCTCCGACGTCCCCAACCTGGTCTGGAAGGACCGGGACGGGAGGGTCCGCGAGAATCCCCTGACCAACATCCCGGACGACCTGGACTGGTGCATGTTCGACTACGGCACCATGATCAAGTGCACCCTCCGCAACATGGACATCAAGGGGGCCCTCCCCTGGCAGGGATGGGACAAGCTGCCGCTGACATCGGTGTTCACCGTCCGCGGCTGCTCCTACAACTGCGCGGAGTGCGGAGGCTCCCACGACGCCAACAAGAGGCTGCTCTGCAGGAACAAACCTGCCTTCCGCAGCCCCGAGAAGCTGGTGGAGGATATGACGATCATCCAGAGCTACCTGGACACCCCGATATTCGTTATCGGCGACCCGCGCCAGGGCGGATCGGACTACGTGGACCGTCTGACCGCCGCCGCCAGGAGGGAGGGCGTGAAGAACCATGTGGCCTTCGAGATCTTCCAGCCCGGCAACGCCGACTTCTTCTCCAAGCTGCAGCACGGGTTCGGGGAGTACTCCATGGAGATCTCCCCCGACTCACACGACGAGATCGTCAGGTTCGCCATGGGAAAGGGCTATGACAACGCCTCGATCGACCGCACCCTGACATCGGCCTTCGACAACGGATGCGTCAGGTTCGACGTCTTCTACATGACCGGTCTCCCGGAGCAGACGCCCGAGTCCGCCATGGACAGCGCCAGGGCCTCCGCGCACCTGTGGAGCCTGGTGGGCAGGGACAAGGGGCTGTTCATCTACAACGCCCCCTTCGCACCCTTCGTGGATCCCGGGAGCAGGGCCTTCGAGAACCCCGACAAGTGGGGGTACAGGTTCTTCGCCCGCACCCTCGACGAGCACAGGGCCCTGCTGGAGAACCCCTCCTGGAAGCACGTCCTGTCCTACGAGACCAAGTGGATGACCAGGGACCAGATAGCCGAGGTCTCCTACGACGCGGCCCTGGAGCTGGCGAGGTGCGAGTTCGAGGCCGGGCGCATAGACAGGGACGCCTATGACACCAGGGTGGAGCGCACCGGCATAGCCAGGGGCCTGCTCCACAGGCTGGACGACATCCTGGCCGTCAGGGACGAGGCGGAGCGCACCCGCAGGCTTTGGGACATAAAGGAGGAGGGGGAGCGCATGATGGCCTCCACCGTCTGCAACAAGAAGGACCTCGACTGGGATGCCGGGTCCATATGGTCCAATGCGCCCAGGGTGGTCACCGGGCTGCTGAAGTCCTCCTGGCCCTTCAACCGCGGGAAGCGCAGGGCCCAGCAGTCCCTCTGATTCAGCTGCCCAGTTCCCTGTTCCTCTCGGTGCAGGCTTTGACAGCCTCCGCCAGCGCGGACCTGAAGGAGTATGCCTCCAGGACCTCGACGCCCTCTATGGTGCTGCCGCCGGGGGAGCATACCCCGTCCTTCAGGACGGCGGGGTGCTGCCCGGATTCGAGGACCGTCTTCGCCGAACCCAGCATCGCCTGGGCCGCCAGCATTATGGACTTGTCCCTGGGGAGCCCCATGCGGACGCCGCCGTCCGCGATGGCGTCGATCGCCATGAACATGAAAGCGGGGGCGCAACCGACGATGGAGGAGACGGCATCCATGTCCTTCTCCCTGAATTCGAAGCAGAGCCCCACGGCGTCGAGGACCACACGGGCCTTCGCCACGTCCTCGTCGGTCATGCCCTCGGACCTGCAGAAACCGGTGGCACTGGCCGAGACGGTGCTGCATATGTTGGGCATCACCCTGAGTATCTTTGCGTCTGGCACATAGGATCTGAGGCTGTCGGTGGTGACGCCTGCCGCTATGCTGACCAGGATCTTGGAGGGTCCAAGCCCCAGGTCGCCGCCGGAGAACACCTCGGGGATCTGCCCGGGCTTGACGGCGAGGAACACCACATCCGCCTCGGAGGCCACCTCGCGGGGGTCCTCGACGACCCTGATTCCCAGCTCCCTGGCCGCCCGCTCCCTTGAGTCAGCGTGCACGTTGCTGGCGATTATGTCCTCGGGGGCGAGGGCGCCGCTCGATATAGCACCGCGGATCATGGCGGATGCCATCCTGCCGGTGCCGATGAACCCTGCTTTGGCGGTCATGTGATCGCCCCGCCATCGAGTACGGAGTTAAAAGGGTTGCCTAAATCGCGTTCCGGTGTCTGGCTCTTCTCGGGCGCCTTCCCTATTTTATAACTAATGCGCCCACAACCCTTTAATACGCACAACCCATCCACGCGCCCAATGTCACTAGTTGTGAGTTACATACCTCTGGTGGTGCTGGGAGTGTTGGCTCTCGGCTTCGCACCCGCGGCATGGCTTGTATCTAGGCTCCTCAGGCCGAGTAAGCCTTCCCAGTGGCAGGACATGACCTACGAGTGCGGTTCGGAGCCGATAGGTGTGGCTCGCGTCCAGTTCAGATTCCAGTACTACGCGTTCGGAATCATCTTCGTCGTTTTCGATCTGGTCGCTACATTCCTGATGCTCTGGGCCGTCGCTTATTCCGATCTCAGCACGACGGCGACGCTGTTCGTGCTCGGATTCCTGGCCATGCTCCTGCTCGGAGTGGCTTACGCACTGAAGAAGGAGGAATCCATATGGATATGAGCCTGTACCCGCACGCCGTAGCAATGAGCGCCGACGAGTTCATGTCCTGGTCGTCCGCCATGATCAACGAGATGTTGTCTGCGGGGACCAAGAGGACCGTCGACAAGCTGACCGGACCCGTCTGGGCCTGGGCCATGAGGAACTCCATGCACCCTCTGCACTTCGGACTGGCATGCTGCGCCATCGAGATGGCGGCCGCTTCCGACACCAGGTACGATGCGGAGCGTGTGGGGATGATCTACCGTTCCTCCCCCAGGCAGACCGACATCCTGCTGATCAACGGATGGATCTCCAAGAAGCTCCGCCCGGACATCAGGCGTCTCTACGAGCAGATCCCCGCTCCCAAGTGGGTGGTCGCCATGGGAGAGTGCGCCATCTCCGGCGGACCCTGGTACGACTCCTACAACATCGTGCAGGGCCTGGACCAGATCGTCCCGGTGGACGTCTACATACCCGGATGCCCGATCAAGCCCGATGCGATGATCGACGGGTTCATGCTGCTGCAGAAGAAGATCGACGCCTACTTCAGAAGAGGCGTATTCATGACGGATTGATATCATGAGCGAAGACGCGAACATCATAGAGAAGCCGTCCCGCGACGATATCGTCTCCCTCGTCAAGGCCGAGTTCGGCGGCAAGGTGGAGTTCATCGAGTCGACCAAGAAGAACATCAAGGCCATCAACGAGGGCAGGAGGCTGTTCATGAAGGCGGACAGGGAGGTCCTCCACGACCTCGCCAAGTACCTTCACGACAAGCTCAACTTCGAGCAGGCCTCGTCCGTCGCCGGGGTGGACTGGGTCGACCACATGCAGGTCGTCTACCACCTGACCAACTACTGCACGTCCATGGTGGTCGAGATCACCGTGGACATTCCCAACGACGACCTCCATATCGCCTCCGTCTCCGACATCTGGGAGGGGGCGAACTGGCACGAGAGGGAGACCTACGAGCTCTTCGGAATCGTCTTCGACGGCCACCCCAAGCTGGAGAGGCTGCTGACGCCCAAGAGCTACGAGTTCTTCCCCTTCAGGAAGTCATACAAACTCAGGGGGCAGGAGTGATGGCTGAAGAGAAGATGAATTCTGACAAGATGTGGGTCACCATGGGTCCCCAGCACCCCTTCTCCCACGGCCTCTGGACCCTGAGGGTCGAGGTCGACGGTGAGATCATCACGGATGCCGAGCCCGAGGTCGGATACCTTCACCGCGGATGGGAGAAGGAATGCGAGAACAGGACCTACAACAAGATCATCCCCATGGCGGACCGTCTCTGCTACTCCGCATCCATGACATGGTCCCACCTGTTCTGCAAGGTGGCGGAGGAGGCCCTGGACATCGAGGTCCCCGAGAGGGCCCAGTACCTGCGTGTCGTGGCCGACGAGATCTGCCGCATACAGTCCCACCTGATGTGGCTGGCCGCGGTCGGTACCGACGTGGGCAACCTGACTATCTTCCTGTGGGCGCTGAGGGAGAGGGAGTTCATGCTCGACCTCAACGTCAGGCTGTGCGGGCAGAGACTCACAACTAACTATCCCCGCATAGGCGGTGTCAGGAACGACATGCCCTACTACTTCGAGAGGGACTGCATGAGGGCCATCGAGAGGTTCGAGAAGTCCCTCTGGGACATCATCAGGCTCACTGACGATTCGTCCATCTTCGTGGGAAGGATGAAGGGCATCGGGTACATCACCCGCAAGGATGTCGCCAACTACGGCATCACCGGCCCCGCCATGAGGGGCTGCGGAGTGGACTATGATATCCGCCGCGACGACCCCTACGACGCCTACGGAGAGATGGAGTTCGAGGTGCCCGTCCTCAAGGAGGGAGACGCCTACTCCAGGTACATGGTGAGGATCGAGGAGATGTTCCAATCCTGCGAGATCATCAGGCAGGCTATGAAGAAGCTGGAGTCCATCCCCAAGAACGCCCCCTACAGGCTGAAGGTCCCCAAGTGCATCCCCGAGGGCACGCACATGGCCAGGATCGAGGACCCCCGCGGTGAGGGACTCATGTACCTGGTCTCCGACGGCACCGAGAGCCCCTACAGGCTCAAGGTCCGCAGCCCCGTGTTCGTGAACGTTTCCGCATCCAAGCACATGGTCCAGGGTGTCAGGATCGCCGATATCCCGGCGATCATGGCCATGATCGACATGTGCCTCGGAGAGACCGACAGGTGATGAGAGATGGCTTACGAGAGTATTACCAACTTCATCGTGAACAGGGGATACGAGGATCTCATCGCCATGTCCCCCTACGAGGTCTACAACCTCCCCTACGACATCGCCGTGAAGATCTGGGAGTCCCTGGGCGGGCTCATCGCCTGGCTCATCAACCTCATATTCCCGAACAACGGCGTATCGCAGTGGCTGATCTCCGACCCCGTCACCAACGGCTTCGCCATCATCCTGATGGTGATCGTCATCTTCGCCGTGAGCTTCGTGTTCTGTCTGCTCATGCTGTGGGAGGAGCGTAAGGTCCTCGGCAGGATGATGGACAGGCGCGGTACCATGGTGGGTCTGAAGGGTTTCCTGCAGTGCCTCGGTGACGGTCTGAAGACCTTCATGAAGGAGAACGTGGTCCCCAAGGCCATCGACAAGAAGATCTACTGGTGGGGCCTGTCCCTGGTCATCGGCACCTCCGTGCTGCTGGCCTGCATGGTGCCCCTCTCCAACAGGTGGTTCATCGTCGACTACCAGGCCGGACTGCTCATCATATTCGCCCTGTTCGCGCTGGCACCCTTCCTCATCCTGTGTGCCGGCTGGGCTCAGAACAACAAATACTCCCTGATAGGAGGACTCCGTGCCGCGGAGCTGATGATATCCTACGAGATACCCATGCTCATCCTGCTGGCCGGAACCGTCCTGATGGCCGGGAGCTTCAACATCAACGACATCGTGGCTTACCAGGAGGAGCACATCTGGTTCGTCATCCCGCAGATCATCGGTTTCTTCACCTGCATCGTCTGCGCGGTGGCCGAATCCGAGCGTGTCCCCTTCGACCTGTCCGAGGCAGAGGCCGAGCTGGTCGAGGGATGGCAGACCGAGTACGCCGGAATGAAGTGGGGTCTCATCATGCTGGGAGACTACTTCAGAGGCTACGTCGCCTGCGCTCTCGTGGTCTTCATGTACCTGGGCGGCTGGTCCCTGCCGGTCATCGGCGGAGAGGACTGGTACCTCCAGTACTTCCCCGAGATCGTGTTCCTGCTGAAGGTCGCGCTGGTGTTCTTCATCTTCGTCCTCGCCAGGGCAGCCCTGCCCCGTGTCAGGACGGACCAGATCCTCAATGTGGGATGGAAGGCGCTCATGCCGCTGTCTGTGATCAACCTGGCTATCGTGATCCTCCTGAAGGTCACGGGGGTGATGTGAAATGCCTATGAAATACCTGGACAAATACCCCAAGAAATTCAAGGGGACCGGCGTCATCGCGCCGCTGGGAAAGGTCCTGAGGCACTTCTTCACCAAGACAGTCCCCCACAGGCCGGTCACCATCCTCTACCCCTACGAGAAGGAGTGGGTGCCGGACAACTACCGCGGACGCCCCGGACTCCGCTTCGACAGGTGCCTCGGTTGCGGCATCTGCGAGAGGGTCTGCCCCACCACCTGCATCGAGCTGGTGGATGTGGCCGACGACGAGGGCAAGATGGTGAAGAGGCCCCAGGTGAACCTCGGAAGGTGCATGATGTGCGGATACTGCGCAGAGTACTGCCCCGTGGACGCCATGACCACCACCACCGACTACGAGCTGGCGGAGTTCACCAGGCAGGACCTGATCTACGACCCCCGCAGGCTGAACTTCGAGTACACCACCGACATGATGGAGGTGCACATCGAGGAGCACCTGATGTCGAACATCGCGAAGGGCATCACCGACCAGCCCACGGCGTTCTACAAGACGGACCGCCCGGTCCTGGAGGACAGCAAGTGCATAAGCTGCTCCAAGTGCGCCAAGGTCTGCCCCGTGAACGCCATCGAGATGATCGTGGTGGGTCAGAACGACAAAGGCAAGGATATCAAGCGTCCGAAGATCGACGACAAGGTGTGCATCTCCTGCGCCAACTGCGTCATCGATTGCCCCAAGGACGCTCTGAAGATGAACGAGGTGCTTTGATATGGTAGACATAGGAGCTGCTGTCAACTCGGCCATCTCCTGGCTCGGAGATGCGGTGGACGCCGTCCTGAATAACATGGACGCGGTCGCATTCGTCATCCTGGCCGTCATAGCCATACTGGCGGCGCTGAAGGTCGTGACCTCCAAGGAGATCATGCACAGCGCGTTCTACCTCGCGCTGGTCTTCACCTGCGTCGCCGTCACCTACTACTTCCTCAACGCGGAGCTGGTGGGTGTCGTGCAGATGATGGTCTACGTCGGAGCGATCACCATCCTCTTCGCGTTCAGCATCATGCTGACCAGGAGGACCATCGTCGGAGAGGAGGATGACTGAGATGAACAGAAAGATTGGAGCAGTGCTCGGAATCGCGGTCGTCCTCGTGTTCGGCGCGATAATAGTGAGCACTGACTGGAACGGATTCGGCCCCGACTACGCCGACACCGTGCCCGACGACGGCATCGCATTCCACCCCGAGGAGGGAGGCGAGCTCTCCGACAACAGCCTGAACTTCCAGCTGTTCGAGGAGTACTACGGGGTCTTCCTCATACTGGGCGTGCTGATGTTCGGTGCCATGATCGCCGGTGTGTGCATCTCGAGAGAAGAGGAGGATGATGAGGAATGATCGGAATGGAGTTCTTCCTCGTCTTCGCAGCCATACTCTTCGCCATCGGGCTGTACGGGATCCTGTCCTCCAAGAGGGGACTGGTCACCCTGATGAGCATCGAGCTGATGCTCAACGCCGCGAACATCAACTTCATCACCTTCGCGTCCTACAGCGGCAACGCCGCCGGTCAGGTCTTCGTGATCATGACCATCGCAGTCGCCGCCGCAGAGGTCGCCGTCGGTATCGCACTGATGCTCAACGCGTACAAGATCAACAAGACGACCGAAGTCGACGAGCTGTCGACCATGAGGTGGTAAGATGATTGGATTCGTTGATTACGCCTGGCTGGTGCCGCTGGTCCCCGCTCTGTGCTTCGTCATAGTCGGTCTGATCGGCCACAAGACACCCGAGAAGGGCGGATACATAGCGATCTTCGGAGCGCTGTTCGCCTTCGTGATGTCCGCGCTGGTGGCGTACGATTACTACACCTCCGAAGCCTACAAGCTCGGAGAAGCCGTCATCATCGGCCCCATCGAGTGGCTGAACATCGGCGGCTACACTGTGAACTTCGGCGTCTACATCGACTCCCTCGCGTGCATAATGATGCTGTTCGCATCGTTCATCTCGACCATGATCTTCGTGTACTCCATCGGGTACATGGGCGACCAGGGCGAGAAGAAGAGGAGGTACTACGCCGAGGTCTCCCTGTTCCTGACCGGGATGCTCGGGCTGGCCGTGTCCAGCAACTTCCTGGAGATGTTCGTGTTCTGGGAGGTCATGGGACTGTGCTCCTACCTGCTGATCGGGTTCTGGAGCTACACCCACCATGAGGGCGATGCCGCCTCCATCAACGCGGCCTCCGCCGCCAAGAAGGCCTTCCTGGTCACCCGCGCCGGAGACGTCTGCCTGATGGCCGGACTGTTCGTCCTGCTGTACGCATTCGGCTCCATGGACTACGCGACCGTGTTCGCCAACGCCCAGCAGGTTTACGCACAGGACCCTACCCTGGTCAACATCGGCATCCTGCTGATGTTCGGAGGCGTCATCGGCAAGTCCGCGCAGTTCCCGCTGCACGACTGGCTGCCGGATGCGATGGCCGGCCCCACCACCGTCTCCGCATTGATCCATGCGGCCACGATGGTCAAGGCAGGTGTCTACCTGGTCGCCAGGTCCTACCCGCTGTTCGTCACCAGCTCCGATGCGATGCTGTTCGTGGCCGCCATCGGCGGAATCACCGCGATCTACACCGCGAGCATGGCCCTCAACAACATGAACATCAAGAGGGTCCTGGCCTACTCCACCCTCTCCCAGCTGGGATACATGATCCTCGCCCTGGGTGCGGGCGCCTATCTCATCTCCATGGGAATGGACATGGGCGGCGAGACCGGCCAGACGCTGATCACCCTCGGTACCATGGGATACGCAGCGGGAATCCTGCACATGATCAACCACGCCTTCTTCAAGGCCCTGCTCTTCCTGTGCTCCGGTTCCGTCATCCACGCCACCGGCACGGAGGACATGCGCAAGATGGGAGGCCTCAGGAAGACCATGCCCATAACCGCCTACACGATGCTCGTGGGCTCGCTGTCCATCGCGGGCATACCCATCCTCTCCGGATTCTGGTCCAAGGACCTGGTCCTCGAGGCTGCGTTCGCCCCCTTCGACAACGGGCTCGGCGCGGGTTCCGCGTTCTGCATCCTGTTCATCCTGGGAATGATCACCGCGTTCATGACCGCGTTCTACATGTTCCGCATGTGGTTCCTCACCTTCACGGGCGAGCCTCGCGGCCACTGCCACGGCGAGTCCCCGAAGACCATGACCGTGCCCCTGATGATCCTGGGAGTGTTCGCGGCCTTCATCGGCCTCATAGTCCTGGCGGACTTCTCCTACTTCATCATCCAGTCCCTGGCCCCCGGCCTGGCGGACGCCCTCGCGGCCAACGGCCTGTACCTGGGCTTCCACGACTCGATGCACATACTCGAGGAGATCTTCACCAACGTCTGGACCTACGTGGCCATCGTCCTGGCTGTCGTGGGCATATTCATCGCGTACCGCATGTACGTGAAGAGGCCCTACGTCGCCGAGGACTTCGACCAGACCAAGAAAGGGTTCCTGTACAGGCTCGTCGCCAACAGGTACTACTTCCCCCAGCTCTACAACCAGATCTCCTGGAAGCTGGGATACGGAGTTGCCAAGGGCGTCGACATCTTCGACAGGAACGTCATCGACGGAACGGTCAACGGCCTCTCCAACGCCGTCGTCGGCAGCGGAGAGGGACTGGGCCAGGCCCAGACCGGTTACGTGCGCGACTACGCCGCATACGTGGTTGTGGGAGTGCTCGTGATAATCGCCGTCGTCCTGCTGATGGTCAGCTACGGAGGAGGGTTCTGAAATGGATGTTCCTATCCTTAGCCTGCTGGTGCTGCTCCCCCTGATCGGAGCGGTCCTGACCCTCTTCATGGGCGGCGCCAGAACGAAATACGCCAAGGTCGTGGCGGCGGTCTTCACAGCGGCAGCCCTCGTGCTGTCCCTCTATGTGATGTTCATGCCCTCCGGCGACCTCGCAAACCTCACTGAGAACTACACATGGATCGAGTCCGCCGGCATCAAGATGAGCATCATCTTCGGCATCGACGGGCTGAGCATCCTCATGGTGTTCCTCACCGCGCTGCTGATGTTCCTCGTGGTCGTCTTCAGCTGGAACGAGGAGGACAGGCCCAACTACTTCCACGCCCTTCTGCTGGCGATGGAGGTCGGACTCATGGGCGTGTACATGGCGCAGGACTACTTCCTGTTCTACATCATGTGGGAGGTCACGCTGATTCCCATGTTCTTCCTGATTTCGTGGTACGGAGGACCCCGCAGGCACTACTCTGCGATCAAGTTCTTCATCTACACCCACGTGGCCTCGTTGATCATGCTGATCGGCATATTCGGCCTGGTGTTCGGCACCTCCGGCGGCGACTTCGCCTTCGCGGCTGTCGCCAACGCCGGCGGTCTGAGCGAGGCCATGCAGATCTTCCTGTTCGGCCTGCTGTTCTTCGGCTTCGCCGTCAAGATGCCCGTCCCGCCCTTCCACACCTGGCTGCCGGATGCCCACGTCGAGGCGCCCACCGCAGGATCCGTCCTGCTGGCGGGTGTCATGCTGAAGATGGGTTCCTACGGTATCATCAGGGTGTGCCTGGACGCAGACATCTTCGCTCTGGCGATGCCGGTCTGGCAGCCCGTCATGATCGGCCTCGGTATCTTCGCCATGGTCTACGGCGTCTACGCGTGCATCGCGCAGAACGACCTGAAGAAGATGGTCGCCTACTCCTCCATCAGCCACATGGGAATGGTGCTGGTGGGAATGGGCTGCATGTCCGAGATCGGAATCGAGTTCGCCATCTTCCAGATGTTCGCCCACGGACTGATCTCCGCCGCCCTGTTCATGGTCTGCGGTCTCGCCGGACACAACTTCGGCACCAGGGACATGCGCCTGCTGGGCGGAATGGCCGGCAAGGCCCCCAGGTTCGCGCTGTTCATGATGATCGCCTTCATGGCGTCCCTCGGACTGCCCGGACTGATGGGATTCATAGCCGAGTTCGGTCTGCTGTACGGACTGTGGGAGTACCTGGCATCCGTCGACCTGATGCCCATCATCCTGCTCGGTCTGCTGTACATGCTGCTGACCGCCGGATACTACATCTGGGCCATGCAGAAGACCCTGTTCGGCAAGCTGACCGACAAGATCGACCTGGAGCATGCCCACGACATCGGCAACATCGAGTGCGTCGTGCTGGCGGTGCTGGCGGTGCTCATCGCGCTGTTCGGTATCCTGCCCGGCCTTGCGACGGACTACATCATGCCCTTCGTGAGCTCGATCGTGAACGCTGGAGGTCTCCTGATCTGAGGTGAATGAAATGGCAGATATCTTCAACAGTATGATCGATGCCCTTTCCGACCTCCTCGGACAGGGAATCTATGTGCTCCCCGAGATCATCCTCATGGTGGCAGCCGTGCTGTCGCCCCTCCTCTACTTCATCACGAAGAAGGGGACGGCGTCGGCCGTGCTGACCTTCGTGCTGATGGCGGTCTCCGCCGTAGTCACCTGCATCATGATGCACACGGTGACCTACGGAACCGCCTTCGGTCTCTTCGAGTTCGATGCGTTCTCCAGCCTGATGATGCTGCTGTTCCTGGCAGTGGGCGGTCTGACCGTCTTCATCTCCCAGGGCCACGTCGAGACCACCAAGCACAAGGGAGAGTACTACGCTCTGATCGCAGGCGCCGTCGCGGCCATGATGTTCGTGGCCAGCGCCACCAACCTGGTGGCCATCTTCGTCGGCGTCGAGGTCGTGAGCATATTCTCCTACGCCCTGGTGGCGCTGAAGAAGAACGACCCGCGCTCGTCCGAAGCGGCGGTGAAGTACCTGATCATCGGTGCGCTGTCCTCGGCTCTGACCCTGTACGGCATGTCCATGATCTACGGTGTCACCGGCAGCCTGGACCTCTACGGACCCGACGGCATCGTCGCCCAGGTGTCCGTGATGGCCGGCAACTGGCCGTTCATCATCGGATGCGTCGGCATGATCGCCGGTTACGGCTTCAAGATCTCCGCGGTGCCCTTCCACTCCTGGTCCCCCGATGTCTACGAGGGAGCCTCGACCCCTGTGTCCGGGTTCCTCGCCACCGGCTCCAAGAAGATGGGCTTCGCTGTCATCCTGAAGATCTTCCTGGTCATGTTCGTGGCCATGGAGACCGGCGTGCTGTCCGAGGACTTCCAGATGGTCTTCGCCATCCTCGCCGCGATCACCATGACCGTGGGCAACGTGGTGGCGATCAGCCAGACCAACATCAAGAGGATGCTGGCCTACTCCAGCATCGCTCAGGCAGGATACATCCTCATCGTCCTGGCGGTAATGAGCCAGTACGCCGTCGTCGGCGGTCTCTTCCACATGTTCACCCACGTGGTCATGAAGGGAGGGGCCTTCGTCGTGGTGGCCGCTCTGATCACCGCCGGCCTCGGAGAGAGGATCAGCGACTACAACGGCCTCGCCAAGAGGGCGCCCTTCGCGGCCGCGGCCATGATGCTGTTCCTGTTCTCCCTGGCAGGTATCCCGCCTCTGGCCGGATTCACGTCCAAGTTCATCCTGTTCTCCGGAGCCCTCGCGACTCCCGCAGGAGGGGTGGACCTGACCTGGCTGTGGCTGGTCCTGGTGGCCGTGCTGAACTCCGCCATCTCGCTGTACTATTACGCACGCGTGGTCAAGGCCATGTACGTGGAGAAGCCCCAGACCGAGGAGCGCCTGCCCATCGGAAGGGCCTTCACCGTGGCCATCGCTCTGTGCGTCATCGGAGTCATCGTCCTGGGTGTCTACCCCAACGTGCTCCTGGACCTGTGCAGCACCGCCGCGGATGCGCTGTTCGCCCTCGTGTGAGCCGCGCCTGCAAACCCATTAAACCCATTCCCCCTCTTTTATATCCAGACTCATTAGCCAGTCTGCAAATTCTTTAATATGAAACAGGCATCCCCAGTCCATGGCCGAGAGGTGGGCGGAGCCCATAGCCAAGGAGCTTGAGGATGTGGAGGGGTTCCTCCAAGGTCTGCTCCGCTCCGGCAATGCCGAGCTGGACGAGATGTGCCGCTATGTGCTGGAGTCCGGCGGCAAGAGGGTCCGTCCCATCATCTGCATCCTCTCGTATCTGGCCTGCGGCGGCACGGATCCCGCCCGTGCCGTTTCCGTGGGGTCCGCCTTCGAGGTCGTCCATTCCGCTTCCCTCATCCACGACGACATCAACGACAACGGCGAGATGAGGAGGGGCAGGAGAGCGCTCCATAAGGAGTACACCCTGACGAAGGCCGTCGTTGCCGGCGATTTCATGCTGGTCAAGGGCTACCGCGCCCTCGGTCTGATGCCCCATGAGATTATGGACATCATCTCCGACACAGCGTCCCGCATGTGCGCCAGCGAGTTCCTCCAGAAGGACTTCGAGCGCAAGGCGGAGGTCACCGAGGAGGACTATTACGAGATCATCGACGGGAAGACCGCCATGCTCATAAGAGCCAGCGCTCTGAGCGGTGCCTATCTGGCCACACAGGACATGGAGCTCATCGAGGCCGTCGGCAGGTACGCCGAGGCCGTCGGCATGGCGTTCCAGATCGTGGACGATGTCCTGGACGTCACCGGCTGCACCGGGGTCACCGGCAAGAAGGTGGGCATAGACATCATGGAGGGGAAGCCCACCCTGCCCGTCATCTACGCCATGCGCAACCCCGAGGTGGGGAAGGAGGTGGAGGCGATCTTCACCGGAGAGGGCGTCTCCCAGGAGGATATCTCCAGGGCCCTGGACCTCATCAAGGGCACCGACGCCCTCGACCGCTGCATGGACGAGGCCAGAGCCCGGGCTGACGAGGCCATAGATGCGCTGTCCGCATTGCCGCCTTCCGAGTACAGGGACTCCCTGGAGGGGCTGGCCCGCTACGTGGTCAGCAGGGAGGGGTGATCCCTCTGCGCACCGACATACTCATCGTCGGATCCGGTCCCGCAGGCACAACCGCCGCCGAGTACGCAGCAGAGAAAGGGGTCTCCGTCACCGTCATCGAGAGACGCTCCAAGGTGGGCGTGCCCGTCAGATGCGGGGAGTTCATGCCGGCCAACGACGAGATACGCGACATGTTCCCCACCGTGGGGGATCTGGATCCCCTGTTCGACCGCATCCCCCCGGAGCTGAGGCTCAGGGAGCTGGAGGGGATCAAGCTGGTGAACCCCAAGGGCAAGGAGACCCTTCTGGATTTCTCGGGATACACCACCGACCGCGCCCTGTTCGACCAGTATCTGGCCCATCGTGCCGAGAAGGCAGGGGCGGAGGTCATCACAGAGTGCTCATTCGACCGCATCGCCGACGGGAAGGCGCTCACCTCCAAAGGCGAGATCGAGTACAAGGTCATCATCGGCGCCGACGGCCCCGGTTCGAGGGTGGGCCGCTCTCTGGGCCTGAAGGGCAACGCCAACCCCTACCCTGCGGTCACCGCCCAGGCGAAGGGGGACTTCGAGCCATACGTCACCATGTTCTTCGGCGGCATCGCCCCCGGGGCGTACAGCTGGTTCATCCCCAAGCACGGACAGGCCAACGTGGGCGTGGGCTTCTCTCCCAAGTTCGCCGACGGCAGCGTCCGCGACTACTTCGACAAGTTCGTCTCCAAGCACGGCCTGGACATCATCACCAGGGTCGAGGGCAAGTACGTGCCCAGCGAGGGCCCGGTTCCCGAGACGGTCTCCGGCAACGGGATGATCGTCGGCGATGCCGCAGGGCACGTCATCTCCGTCAACGGAGGCGGAGTGCCTCTGGCCCTCATAGCCGGCCGCATATGCGGCAGGGTGGCGGCGGACAACGTCCTTTCGGGCAGGCCGCTGACGGACTACCAGGACGAGTGGCGCAGGCACATGCTCAAGCCCCTGAAGACCGCGGCCTTCAACAAGAAGCTGGCGGACACCTTCGCGTTCCACACCGAGTTCACGACGTCCATGTGCATGGCGATCCTCGGGAAGCGCAGGATGGACAACCTCATCCGCTGCAAGCGGATCTTCCCCTGATCATCTCTTCCTATGGGACCTCAGCGGCGAGCCGCATATCGGGCATTCCCTCATGGATTCCTTGAACCATTTTCCGCATCCGGTGCAGCGGTAGTTCCATTTCTCCTTCCGCGTGATGCCGTTCATGCCCACGGGGCGGTAGGGTATCCCCATGGCCCTGCACACGTTCTGGATGGAGTAGTCGTCTGAGAGCACTGTCCCGCCGGTGTCCTTGGCCAGGGCGATCACGGTCACATCGACCGGCGAGAGCCTGCCGATGTCGCCGGTGCGCTCCGCAGCGGCCCTGACCTCCGATTCCGCGGAAGCGGTGCACTCGGACACCATGAGGAGGTCCCCCCAGAGGTCCGGGCGGCGGTCGTTGTACTTCCTGAGCTCCCGCAGCACTCCGGGCGGGCATACGCACTCCTCGTCCGGGAGGTTCTCCATGGAGAACAGGGCGGAACTGTCCAGGACAAGCATGATGGCACATGCATCATCGTCGCCTTAAAACGTCGCACGGAAACGGTTATATCGGTCCACCCTTTGGGACGGGCTATGACCTCGATAGCCGTTGACGAGGATGTGAAGGAGATGATCCTCAGGGAGAAGAGGGACTACCGTGTGTGCACCGCCTGCAGGGGTCCCGCCCTCGTGCCCGTAACGGTCAAGGGGCCGAAGCCCACGGATATCCGCATACCCGTCGGGGATTACACGCTCTACGTCTCGGAGGTCCAGGCGGACTACATCGACAGGGTGTCCATGGATATGCTGTATGACCGGGAGGACATAGACTGCTGTCCTGCCTTCATGGTCCGCCGCTCCAGCTGGCACAACAGGTTCTACTGACGGATGCTGTCCGCCGAGGCTCTTGCGGCGGCCTCCAGGCCTATGCGCTCCGCCTGCTCGGCGGCCTTCTCCGGAGTCGCCTCGGTGACGGGCTTCTGAGGGACGGCGAGGCATCCCTTCGTCTGGATTATCGAGATGCCGTAGGTGCCGATGCGCTTGGCGATGTCTATGATCTCGTTCTTGTCCAGGCCGATGAGGGGTCTGAGGACGGGGAAGCACAGTCCCGCCTGCTCGGCGTTGATGTTGCGCAGGGTCTGCGATGCGACCTGTCCCAGGGAGTCACCCAGGACGATGGCGTCGCAGCCGTGCTCAATGGAGAAGAGCTTCGCCGTCAGCTGCATCGCCTTCTTGCACATGACGCAGCGGTAGGCGGGAACGCATCCCTCGCCGATCAGCTTCTGGCTGGATCCGTGGTCGGCGAAAAACAGCGGCATCCCCTGTCCGGTGACCTCGCGGAGCCTCTCCGCCAGGAGCCTCACCTTCTCCAGCTCCTTGGGGTCGCCGTAGGGTCCGTTGTCCATGTGGAGCAGCATGACGTCCGCGCCTGCGGATGCCATGACGTACGCGGCCACCGGCGAGTCGATGCCGCCGGAGAGGAGGACTGCGGCCCGCATCTTCAGAGGACCACGTCGCCGTAGTCCTCGGCGAGCTTGCGGGGGCTGGTCTTGTCGCACTTCTCGCAGTAGAGCCCGCCCTTCTTCTTAACAAGCTCTGTCTTGCAGGTGCCGCACAGGGACCTGATGACCCCGTTGCGCGGACCCTTGGTGGATAGCTGCAGCGACGGCTTGACGCCGATCACGGAAGCGCGGATGTAGTCCCCCTTCCTGAGCTCCTTGGACACCTCGTCGGTGTATCCGTCGGAGATCTTGGAGACATGGATCGTGGCGTATGTCTCGCCGCCTATGCCCCTCTCGGTGCCCTCCTTCGCCACCACGTCGGCGGTGGCCATGGTCTTCCTGATGTCCTGGACGATCGCGTACACAGTGTCGCCGGGCTTCAGGATGTTGGGCGGGTTGGGCGAGATGACCCTGGCTATGCACTCGTCGTCATCCAGCTCCAGCGTGCCCATCTGCGAAGCGTAGATCTTTCCGTCCTTGGCGAAGGTGCCGTCGGAGGCCAGGTACTCCTCCTCCACGGCGACCTCGTCGCCGGGGAAAACCTCTCTAGTGTCAGTCATATGATTCACCTTATGTTGACCGCAACTATGTCAACACTCTGTCTCACTCTGCTGTGGAACGAGAATGTATGCGGGATTTCGTACTTATATGTTCTATAATGGGCCACGGCGCGCCCCTTCGACTCCGCGTATCCCTTGATGAAAGGCAGGGTGGTCTCCATGTGTATGGAGTACACAGAGCCAGCGATCTCCATCGCCTTGTCCAGGAAGGGCCGGTCGGCATGCTTCCTCTGGGATCCGAAGGGCGGGTTCATGAACGCAGTGTCGCATCTCCACTCCACGTCCCTTATGCCGCAGACCTCGAAGGACACATCGCATCCCAGCGCCTCAGCGTTCCTCACCGCGGCCTCCGCCGCCGAGGGGGAGATGTCGTACCCGCGGACCTCCCTCGCCCCCAGTAGGCATGCCCCTATGGCGAATATGCCTGTGCCGCACCCCAGGTCCGCCACCGTCCTGTCCGCCACGTCTCCCTCCGCATAAGCGGAGAAGAGTATGTCGCTGGCTATGGCCGAATGGGTGGGGTACTGCTCCAGGGACGGATCCGGGTCCGTGAAGCCCTCCAGCCCCTGGAGCCTTATCTCGAGCTCCTTCTTCCTCATTCGAACAGGAAGTGGGACGGCGATTCCGGCTTCGGCATGAAGCACTTCTCGCCGGTCCTCCCGGCTCTGAAGCCGTATCTCTCCACAGCCGCATCCATTATGCCGCGCATGACGCCCTCCAGCCTCTTGGGAGGGGATATGACCCTGGCGTTGAGGACGAGCCTGCCGGGGGACCTCATGTACCTGGACCCGAAGATGCCGTCCACCTGCATGTTCTCCTGGACCAGGGACATCTTGCAGGCGGCCTCCGGGGATTCGATGACCACCTTGACGTGGACGATGGACCTGGGCCCGTACTCCGCAGCCACGCCCTTCATCAGATCGGTGGCCAGTCCGTACATGTCCAGGTCGCCCTCGGGGACCACGTCGTAGGTGCCGGAATACCATCCCAGCTTCGCCTTCTCGAAGGCGAACCCGCGGTTGTCCTCTGCGATGGGCGCCTTGGCGCTGACCTCGTCAGAGAGCACGATGGCGATGATGTCGGATATGTTGCGGAGGTCCGTCGAAGAGGTCTCGATGATCCTGATGCCGGGGATCATGGCGTCTATGCGGCCCCTGATCTCGGCGACGGTGTCCCCGCTGACCAGGTCGGTCTTGGTGAGCACGACGACCTCGGCGTCGCGGATCTGGTGGGCGGGGATTATGTCCACGGTGTCCACGTCCCTGTCCTTCTTCTCCGACAGGATATCCAGCGCCCTCACGCAGTCCACTGTCACGAAGAAGGGCGCCACGCTGAATTCGTCCGGGTACATGGACCTCATGGGCGCCACAACGGACCCCATTATGTTGGTGGAGGAGCCGATGGGCTCGGCGATGATCACGTCCGGCTTCCCGGTGGACACCAGGTCCCTGGCGTTGGCGACGAAGTTGTCGAAGTTGGTGCAGAAGCATCCGCCCATGATCTCCCGGGTGTTGAACCCAGAATCGCGGGCGTACTCGGTGTCGACCAGGACGTCCCCCTGGTCGTTGGTGATGATGGCGGTGTTCTTCCCGTCGTCCGCCTTCATGGTCTTCGCCAGGTTAACGGCGAGGGTGGTCTTCCCCGCGCCGAGGTAGCCTCCGAGGACCATCAGTCTGGTCTTGGCCATGGACCCCCGAAGCCGTCCGTATGTAATATTGGTTGCGAGGGGGTCACTCGATGGTGATGAGGTTCCGCTTCTGGAGATAGGTGCAGCGCTCGCAGGGGATGGTCAGAACGCAGCTGTTGCCCGCAGCAAGGCCCTTGAGGGATTCGATGAACCCCCTGTCCAGGGGACGGAGCCCGCTGCGCTTGTTCTTGCTGAGGGTCTCCCTCTCGGATGTGGTCAGCTCCGCCGGGATGATGCCCTTGTCGATGAGGGAGCGGACGCAGTGCTCCGCCTCGTCCACCGAGCAGGAGTCGCATCTGGCACCCACGACGTCCAGCGGGCCGTACAGTCCGGCCATGGGGTCCACCAGGAATATGCGGCGGTCCTTGCCCACGGATATGTAGACGGCGTTGGGGTTCGCCGGGGCGATGTACTCCATCCTGGTCCCCCGGACCTTCTCCTCGCGTACGACGGTCCAGAAGTCCTGCAGATGGCTGGATAGCTGATACACCAGCTGCTGGTACTTTATGTCGAGGGAGTCCGCCAGCTGCTGCTTGGTGACCGGTTCGCCGTTGTATGTGGACCTGAAGAGCCTCGTGAGTATCGCCTGCCTCAGCTCGTGGGTGGCGATGGCGGTGTACGTCTCGGGGTCCATGTGGACCAGCTCCATGCGGCAGCTTCCCATGCTCCGTGCATGCCCGTGCGCGTATTTATAGCGACTGGAATATTTGAGTCGCCTTGCATAGCTTTAACACGGCGGCGGAGATACGCATCCGATGAGTGACATCCGCACCGCCGTGAGGGACGCGAAGCGCGCCTCTCTTGAGCTCGCAGCCGCCGGAACCGCAGAGAAGGACATGGCCCTGGCCGCCATGGCCGAGGCGCTGGACGCCGGAAGGGAGGCCATCCTGGCCGCCAACGCGGATGATATGGCCGCGGCGGAGGCCGAGGGGCTGGAGGGCCCCATGCTCAAGCGGCTGTCGGTGACCGACGAGAAGATCGACGGCATGATCGCCGGGATAAGGGACGTGGCCGCTCTGAAGGACCCGGTCGGGCAGACCATGTCCGCGAAGGAGCTGGACGAGGGTCTGGTGCTCTACCAGATCAGCTGCCCCATCGGCATGATCGGGGTCATCTTCGAGTCAAGGCCGGACGTGGTGCCGCAGATAATGTCTCTCTGCCTGAAATCCGGCAACGGCGTGGTGTTCAAGGGCGGACGCGAAGCCGTCCGCACCAACCGCGCCCTCTTCGGGATCCTCAGGGACGCTGCCATGGGCCACGTCCCCGCCGATGCCTTCGTCATGGCGGAGACCCGGGACGACGTGGATGCGCTACTGGATCTGGACGACTGCATCGACCTGCTGATCCCCAGGGGCTCCAACGCATTCGTCAGGCACATCAAGGAGAGCACCCGCATCCCTGTTCTGGGTCATGCCGCCGGCATCTGCCACGTCTACGTGGACGGCCATGCGGACCCTGCCAAGGCGGAGAGGGTGGTCTTCGATTCCAAGGTGCAGTACCCGGCCGTATGCAACGCCATGGAGACGCTGCTGGTGCACAGGGATGCCGCCGGGAGCTTCCTGCCGGTCATCGCAGCCAGGTTCGCCGAGGCTGGGGTGGAGATGAGGTGCGATCCGGAGTCCATGCCCCTGATGCCCGGATCGGTGCCGGCTTCGGAGGAGGACTGGGACACCGAGTACGGGGATCTGACGGTGTCTGTGCACGTCGTCGGCTCCGTGGGGGAGGCGGCGGCCTTCATCAACGAGCACGGCTCCCATCACACGGACGCCATCGTGACCGAGGACCGCTCCGCGGCGGCATCGTTCGTATCCTCCGTCGATTCCGCGGACGTGTTCGTCAACGCATCCACCAGGTTCGCCGACGGATACAGGTTCGGCAAGGGCGCCGAGGTGGGCATAAGCACCAACAAGATACACTCCCGCGGCCCGGTGGGGATGGAGGGCCTGATGATCTACAAGTACGTCCTCATCGGCGAAGGGAACATCGTGGCCGACTACGCCGGGAAGGGTGCCAGGCGGTTCACGCACCGCGACCTGGACCGGGAGCTGGATCTATGACATCGCGCTCCGGCCTCATGGGCCAGGTCGGCACCGTGGTGGTGAAGGTGGGCACGTCCTCCATAACCCGCGGCGGACGGACGGTCAGCACGGAGTTCATGGACTCCGTGGCGGAGCAGGTGAGGAAGGTCAGGGAGTCCGGCAGGAAGGTTCTCCTGGTGACCTCCGGAGCCATCGGCGTCGGTCTGGCCGCCATGGACGCCCATCCGAAGCCCAGGGAGATACCCATACGCCAGGCCGCGGCAGCCGTGGGGCAGAGCATACTGATGCAGAGGTGGAGCGAGAGCTTCCAGAAGCAGGGCATCGTCATCGCCCAGATACTGCTGACACTCGATTTCTACTCGGACAGGGAGAAGTACCTGAACCTCAGGAACGCCATCCAGACTCTGCTGTCCTATGGGGTGGTCCCCGTGATCAACGAGAACGACGTCATCTGCGTCAAGGAGATCGACGCCATGTTCGGGGACAACGACACCCTCTCGGCGTATGTCTGCAGCAAGATGGACGCGGACCTCCTGGTGATCCTGTCCGACGTGGAGGGCCTCTACGACCGCAACCCCAAGCTCCATCCCGATGCCAGGCTGATCCGCACGGTGGAGGACGTGTCCGAAGTCCTTTCCATGGCCGGGGACCCGGTGGACCGTGTGGGCACCGGGGGCATGAAGACCAAGCTGAAGGCTGCGGAGATCTGCCATGACGCCGGATGCAGCATGATAATAGCCAGCAGCTCCGAGGATGATGTGATCGTGAGAGCTGTCGAAGGGGAGGAGGTGGGGACGCTGTTTGTCACCGGTGCCCGCGAGCCCAAGAAGTCCACCTGGATACGCGGAGCCAGGTCGTCGGGCACCATCACCGTGGACGCCGGCGGGGCGAAGGCCCTCCGCAACCACATGAGCCTCCTCTCGGTGGGCATAAAGGACGTCACCGGACGCTTCGACCGGGGCGATGTGGTGGACATCGTCTGCGACGGCGAGCTCATCGCCAAGGGGATAACCGATTACTGCTCGGAGGACGCGTTCCGCATCAGGGGCCTGCGCAGCGACAGGATCGCGGATGTGCTGGGTCATAAGAGCTACGACGACGTGATCCGCAGCGAGAACATCGTGCTGATGAGATGACCGCGCATCATACGGTCAGCCGCGAGAAGCTGTGAGTGGATGGTGGACCCGGCCGGATTTGAACCGGCGGTCTCTGCCGTGTGAAGGCAACGTCATAACCCCTAGACCACGAGTCCGTTGAGCGTCCCAAGGCGCAAATCCTATTTAACGGTTACATACCGTCCCAGGCCCGGCCCCGCCGATGGCAGGGCATCATCTTTATCAGAGGCCCCGCCAATCCCCGGCCCATGTCCGACACCCGCACTATCATGGAGCTATCCGAAGGCACCGAGGAGGACCGCCACTACGAGGGCGCGCTCAATGCCGTGCTCCATATGGACAAGAGGGACTACCCCAGCTACGTCGGTGGGCTGAAGGTCGCTTCGGGCCACGACTATCCGGTGTTCAGCCCCGTGGACAGCAGCATCATCTTCGGGACGTTCCAGGAGCCCGAGGACGGACTGGCGGACAGGGCGGTGAAGGTGGCATCCGATGCCTTCGCGGCCTGGTCACTCACGGATGCTGAGACGAGGGTCGGCATTTTCGACAAGGCACTGGATTCCATCGGGAGGCAGAGGTACCGCCTGGCCGCCCTGCTGACGGTCTGCGCCGGCATGACCCGCGACGAGGCCTTCGACGAGGTGGACCGCCTCATGGAGGTGATCGACGAGGCCTGCCAGGACGTCAGCGACGGGCTGAAGGGCGAGCCCCAGGGCGTGTGGGCTGTTCTGACGGAGTACAACTCCCCCCTGGCCGCTCCCATAGGCTACGCCGTGGCGGCGATGGTTGCCGGCAACACCGTCGTGGCCATCCCCTCGAAGCACATGCCGGTGCCCGTCTACGCGATCTACGACATACTCGTCCAGGCGGGGCTGCCGGACGGGGTGTACAACATCATCACCGACCGCTTCGACAGCACCACCAACTCCCTGGCCAACAACCCCGACATCGCCGGCATCGTCGCCGCCGGGTCCGGAGACAGGCTGGAGAACCTCATGTTCATGCAGGCGGACGAGGACCTGCGCTTCATCAACGAGCTGAAGGGCATGAACCCCATACTGGTCTACCGCCCCTCCAGCATGAAGGACGCCGCCAGGAAGATCGTCAGGTCGGCGTTCGCGTACGCGGGGCAGAGGCCGGATTCCTGCTCGAAGGTCATCGTCACCGAGGGGGAGCAGGAGCAGCTGCTTTCCGCACTCCTCGACGAGGTGAAGGCCCTGGCCATCGGCGATCCCGCCGAGTCGGACACGGACATGGGCCCCATCGTCGGAGAGGCCAAGTTCCGCGAGTTCCAGGGGATAGTCTCATCGAACGCAGGCTGCCTCGTCTACGGCGGCACCCGCATCACCAACGAGTGCACCGAGGCGGGATACTATGTGGTGCCCGCGATCCTCATGGGCGTCAGCGACGAGGACGACGTGTGCTGCATGGACTCCTCTCTGCCGATCCTCGCCATCCAGGTGGTGGAGGACATGGACGCGGCGGTGGATGCGGTCAACTGCACCGAGTACGGCGTCTGCGCGGGCATAATGACCAAGGAGAGCTCCGCCGCGGACCAGTTCATCAGGGAGGTCAATGCGGACGAGGTGTTCGTCAACGACCCCAGCATCGTCATCGGGCCGGCCTGCATGGCCAAGGCGGAGAACTTCCTGGATTAGAATCCGGAGACCTTCACCCGCTTCACGTACTGCCTGGCGATGCTCTCCATGTCGCGGATGACCTTCTCCTTGTAGGGGCTGATGCGGTCCAGAGTGCTGTCGAGGCACGACCCGGGTCTGAACTGGCAGAGGCGGAAGCATTCCGCGCCCTTGATCGAGGAGCAGATGCTCTCGATGTCGTTCTCGGTGATGTGTATGGGGACGACGGTGGTCCTGAACTCGTAGTCGATGCCGGAGTCCATCACCGTCCTGATGCTGCGCTCTATATCCTCGATGTCGACGATGGCGTAGGCGTTCATGGCGTACTCGTCCGTCTTCAGAGGGGCCTTGATGCTCATGGAGACGAAATCCACCAGTTTGGCGCCGAGTATGTCGTCGAGCCTGTCGGGGTAGCTGCCGTTGGTCTCCAGGCGGATCCTCTTGCCGGTTTCCTTCTTGATCCTCTTCAGAAGCCTGTGGAGGTCGCTGTGCACCAGCGGCTCCCCGCCGGTGATGATGACCCCGTCGGTGTAGTCCGATTCCTTGATGCGGGCGATGACGTCGTCCTCGGAGATGCGGGGTCCGCATTCCAGGTCCTCTCCTCTGCTGCAGAAGGGGCAGCGGAAGTTGCAGCCGGAGAGGTAGACCTCGCAGGAGGGCACCCCTTCCCATTTGACGGTGTTGAGTTTGGTGAATCCGGCGATATCCACGCCCTGGGTACGTGTGAGCGAATATATCCCGTTTTCGCGGAAAACAGGCAAAACCGTATAAACGGCGCGGGTGCTGGTATGCCCATGGTTCACAAGGTGGTTTTCCTGCCGTCCGGCACCGAGGCGCAGGCGGAGGACGGGGAGCTGCTGTCGGATGTCGCCAAGCGGGCCGGTGTCCGCATACCCATGCCCTGCGGCGGCGCAGGCAGGTGCGGCAGATGCAAGGTCATCGCCGACGGGGAGGAGGTCCTGGCATGCAGGCATCATGTCGTATGCGATACGACCGTGTCTGTGCCGGAGCGCGACCGCGGGGTGGTCGTCGCGGCGGACCGCGGAGGGCAGACGGACGACGACATCTCGCCGCTGTGCGGAGGGTACGCGCTGGCTGTGGACATAGGGACCACCACCATAGCTCTCAGCGTGATGGACTCCTCCACGGGCGAGGAGGTGTACGCGGCCGCGGGGGTGAACGGCCAGAGGGCGGTGGGCGACGACGTGCTGTCGCGCATACAGTACGCTTCCGAAGGCGGCACCGAGGACATGAGGCGCATGGTCATAGACTCGATCAACGGCCTGATGGATGGTGCGCCGGAAGGGATACAGTCCGTATACATAGCGGGAAACACGACCATGGAGCATCTGTTCCTGGGCATCGACCCCACGCCGATACGCGCGCCTCCGTATCTGCCGGTGGAGGAGAGACGGGAGATCACCGGAGAGGAGAGCGGGCTGAGGGTGGATCCCGGGGCCCGCGTGCTCACCATGCCCTGCGTCTCCGCTTACGTGGGTGGCGACATCGCCAGCGATATCGTCTGCTCCGGGATGGACTGTTCGGAGGGGATGTGTCTCCTCATCGACGTGGGCACCAACGGCGAGGTCGCCCTGGGCAACCGCGACCTGATGGTGGTCTGCTCCTCATCCGCCGGTCCGGCCTTCGAGGGCGGGAACCTGAAGTCGGGGGTGATCGCCGGGAAAGGGGCCATCGACAGCGTGCGCATAATCGGGGATACCATACGGTATACGGTCATCGGGAGCGGAGAGCCTGCAGGCATCTGCGGCTCCGGGATCGTGGATCTCATAGCGCAGCTCTTCTCCTCGGGCAACGTGGACCGCAGGGGCAACCTCCGTCCGGGGCCCAACGTCAGGGACGGGAGGTTCATCCTCTGCGGCGACATCGGCATTTCGGATGCGGAGATCAGGGACGTCATCATGACGAAGGCGGCCATCTACTCCGCCGCCAGGACGCTGGTCAGGAGCATGGGGCTGGAGTTCTCCGACCTGGAGAAGGTGTACATCGCCGGAGGCTTCGGGAGCTTCATCGACATGAGGTCCGCCATAGTCATGGGCATGTTCCCGGACGTGGACGTCTCCAGGTACGAGTACCTGGGCAACTCCTCCCTGGGAGGGGCCAAGCGGGCGCTGATGTCGGCAGGATTCAGGGAGCGTCTGGAGGAGGTGTTCCCCCGCATGACCTATCTGGACCTGGGTTCGGACCCGGTGTTCTACGACGAGTACACATCCGCCCAGTTCCTGCCCAACACGGACGCATCCCAGTTCCCGTCGGTCCGTTATTAATAGGTCGACGGTGTTGCGCAGGCCGATGGATTGGAACTTCGCTACCACTCTCATAGGCTCGCTGCCCTATTCCGACCCGGCGGAGGCCGTGGATGCCGTTCTGGGCGCAGGACTGTCCTGCCCTTCGTGGCCCCAGCTGTCCGGCAGGGGGTACACCGAGAGCATGTACCTGCAGACCGGCGAGAGGCTGCCCGGGCTGAGGGTGGACGGGGACCGCATGGCCGTGGACCTGGACGACTACGACCCCACGGAGGCGTACATGGCCATCCTTGGCGAGGATGTGCAGTACTTCACACCCTCCGAGGAGCACAACGCCGGCCTCTACGAGCTGCTGGGGAGGGACGTGTCCTCCTGCATGGCGGTGAAGGGGCAGGTCACCGGGCCCATCAGCGAGGGGCTGCAGGTCCAGGACCTCACCGGCAGGTCGGTGATCTACGATGAGTCGTACTGCGAGATAGTCCGCAGGACGGTCAACATGTGCGCCAAATGGCAGGCTGCGGAGCTGAAGGGGAGGAACGCCAACGTGATCATGTTCTTCGACGAGCCCTCCCTGTCCCTGCTGGGGACGCCGTTCGCGGCCGTATCCTCCGATGATGCGGTCAAGTGGATCGACGAGGCCATCGACGGGGTGGACGCATTCACCGCCATCCACTGCTGCGGCAACACCGACTGGCCGATGGTTCTCCGCACCAAGATAGACATCCTCAACTTCGACGCCTACGCCTACGGCAGGGCGCTCACGCTGTACCCGGCCGAGGTGTCCGCCTTCCTGGAGAGGGGCGGGTCCCTCGCATGGGGCATCGTCCCCAACAACGAGGCGGCCATGGACGAGACCTCCGTGTCCCTGGCGGACATGGTGGACGGCTTCATGGCGGATCTGGCCGCCAAGGGGGTGGACCCCGGCCTGATGGCCAGGCGCTCCCTGGTGACGCCGCAGTGCGGCCTCGGGGGAGCTGACCCGGCGCTGGTGCCCAGGGTGCTGGAGCTGCTGAGGGAGACGTCGGAGGAGCTCAGGAGGAGGCATCCATGATAATCGCGTTCGCAGGGAAGGGCGGAGTCGGGAAGAGCACAATATCGTCACAGGTCATCAAGCGCCTGGCGGAGAAGGAGCTGGTGCTGGCGGTGGACGCCGATCCAAACTCCAACCTGGGGGACAAGCTGGGGATCCAGGTGTTCGGCACCATCGGGTCCGTCAGGAACGAGCTGGTGGACGATCCCGATTCGGTCCCGGCAAGCATCAGCAAGCAGGAGTACATCGCCACCAAGGTCATGCAGACCCTGTCCGAAGGGGACAACATCGACCTGCTGGTCATGGGCAGGCCGGAGGGGAAGGGCTGCTACTGCTACGTCAACGACATACTGAAGAGCTGCTTCCAGGAGATGATCCCCCGCTACAGGGTCACCGTGGTGGACAACGAGGCGGGCATGGAGCACATCTCCAGAGGCGTCCTCCCCAAGGCGGACGTGCTGGTGTTCGTGTCCGATCCGACAGTCACGGGCATAAGGACCGCCGCCAGGCTCTCCGCCCTCGCCGACGAGATCGGCATGGAGGTGGGCAGGAGGGTGCTGGTGATCAACAACGTCCCCGCGTCATACGACGGCGTGCCCGCTCCTCTGAGGGAGGAGGCGGAGCGCCTCGGCCTGACGGAAGCGGTCGCCGTGCCGCATGACGATGCGGTGACCGAGTCGGCCATGGCGGGCGAGGAGGTCAGGGTGCCCGAGGGCTGCCCCTTCTCCGTCGCCGTCGCCGCGCTCACCGACTCTATTGCCCGGTGACCGACCTCAGGTGCTTCGGGATGTCCCTGGAGTCGTTGGTGCCCACAATCACCTTGCGGCCGATGATCTCCTGGAGCTTCCCGGACATCCTGGTCACCAGGCCGGGGATGATCACGGGGCCGTCCGATTTGGACAGCACCCCGGACTCCTCGAAGGCCTCCGCCACCCTCTCCGGCTCGAACTTGCCGGCCGAATAGGCGGTGAGGACGGACAGCCCCTCGGTGTTGACTATCTGCAGCCACACCGGTATCTTGGACTTCTCGATGTCCGCACGGACGGTGAAGTACGTGAGGGAGAAGTTGGTGGTGAACATGATGGGCGAGTGCTCGTCCGGGTCCCCTATGGGATAGAGGTCCTGCTTCACCTGGATGGGGACCTGGGGGTCCGTGTATATGTTCTGCCTCAGGGTGAACAGCGGGAGGGCCTCGTAGCTCTTCAGGTCGTCGAACACCACCAGGCTGCCGTACTTGAGGGTGGATACCACCGCCGTGGCCACGGCGTACTCGCCGGAGCCCACCCTGTTCATCAGGGGGTACCCCAACGGCTTGAAGCGGCTCCTGACGGCCGCCCTCCTGGCGACGGTCTGCCTCTCCAGGGTCTCCTTGAGGTTGGATGCCCCGAGGTCCAGCACCAGGTCCTTGAATCCGGCAGCGGCGCACCTCTCCGTCAGGGCGACGGCGTCCTTCTCGTCGGCGCACACGAGGCCCAGGGGGCACCCGGCTGCCTTGGCGGCTCCGATCATGGCGTCCAGGTTGGATGCGTCGGCGCCGTATATCAGCGGCCTGCGGCCCTTGATGGCGGTCGCTGCGGCCTCTGCGGCCGCGGGGTCGCGGGTCTCCAGCACTATGCCTTTGGACCAGATCCCCGCCAGCTCGGCGGCCTTGGATGCGAAGGTGCCCGCATCGCCGGAATTGTTGCGGAGGCAGACCATGTCCGCCTCGAACATCATGCCCACCCTGTCATATCTCAGGGATGCGATGTAGTCCACCCTCTCCTTCAGGGCGTCGGAGCTCAGGGTGTCAGATGCTGTGAGGGCGTATGCGGTGGGGTTGACGAACCTGCGCTCGTGCCTGTAGAGGACGGTCTCCCCTCCCAGGTCCTTGTCCCCCACCTTCACGGTGCGCACAGGGGGCGCGGAGGCCTCCTCCAGCGTCTCCTTGGCATCGGATGCCACATGGGGGCACAAGTCTATGGTGGCCTTCTGATTCGACAGCAGCATGGCGAAGGCCAGGCAGGTGGGCTGGCCGCACTCCTTGCAGTTGGTCTTCGGAAGCAGCTTGAAGAACTCTATCGCTGTCGGCATCAGATCTCACCTCTCAGCTCGTCGCAGTATCCCATGAGCATGTCCGCCGCCCCGGGACCCCTCATCACCACGATGTCGGCTCCGGAGATCACGGCCGCCAGGGCGGTGATGGCCTCCCACCACGTCGCCCTGAACCTCGGGTCGCCCAGGGAGGGGTCCTCGTCGCTGACGGCGTCCCCCACGTCCCAGGCTCCGGTGCAGTCGCACAGCATGGGGATCTGCAGCATGGAGTCCCCCATCAGCGCGGCTATCCTGATCCTCTCCTGTACGGAGTAGGAGTAGTCCAGGCCCATACCCAGCGCCGCCATCAGCGGGTCGGTGAGCATGTTCCTCCTGTCCACCCCGAAGTCCGTCAGCAGGATGTTCATCTGCTTGGACAGGTTGACGTCCAGGTTGGCGAAGCCCACGACGATGTGGTCGTTGGCTATGGCCACGGATGCCAGCCTCTTGTAGTCGTCCTCGTCTGCCTTGGACAGTATGAGCCTGCTGTCCCTCACGGCCTCCGCCACGGCGGTGAACACGGGGATGTCCAGGTCCATCACGCCGCATCCGCTCACTATGATCGGGAGCTTCGTGGCGTCGGAGATCCTCTTGACCAGGGCGGCCGACTCCTCTGGCGGCGTCCCGCCTCTGGAGGGGTCGGTGCTGACCAGCCTGACGCAGATCATGTCCGCGCCGATCTCCTTCCACATGAGGGCCCACTCTACGGGGTCCTTCTGGCGCCCGTCGAACATGTCCGCCGCCAGCTGCGGGTATCCGTCCAGTGTGTCGAACACCTCTCCCGCTATCAGCGGCCTCCTCTTCACGGGGTTCTCGAAGGAGAGGAAGGGCATCCCCTTGGCTCCTCCCGCCACGTAGTCTCCCTTGCCCAGGGCCACCTCGTCGATGGCCCCGCTGAACCTGTCTGCGACATCGGGTATGTCTGTCATCGCTATCTCCTCAGAGCAGCGGATCCATGGTGAGCGCGGGGTGGCCCACCTCGGCCATGTACGCCATCAGGCCCTCCGCCTCGTCCGTCACGGTCTCGTCCGCTATCTTGTCGAAGAGGTCGGGCATGCCGATCTCCTCGCATCTCTTCTTAAGCTCCGGCCCTACGGCCTCCTTGAGGTGGCGGGGCATCCAGGCGATCCTGGCTATGCCTCCCTCAGCCTCTATGAACCTCTTGCTGGTGATGTACCTCTTGCCGATTCCCATGAACCCCGGAGTCTGGCGTCCTCCGCCGATGGATCCTGCCAGGGAGGAGAACTTCATCCCCACCGGCGTCATGCCGGTGAACTCCCTGTCCACCAGCACCACGGCCTGCATGTCAACCGTCATGGCCACGATGACCTCGAAGCATCCGCACGAGGTCATCGGAGCGTCCATGAGGCTGTACATGCACATCCTCTCCAGCCTGCCCATGGTCTCCTTGCGCACAGAGGCGTTGACCCCGTCCCACTCGCCCTTGGGGGCGTCTATGACCGCGCCCTTGTCCACGGGCTGGTTGGGGCCCCTGGGGTCCAGCTCGAACCCTGCCTTGGCGTCCAGCCAGTTGATGGCGCCGCAGAGTCCGATCCTCTCCGGCGCGATGATGCATATGTGCTCCGGGGCGAAGGATTGGCACATGCTGCAGGTGTAGAACACGTCCACCTTGTCGTCCACCAGTCCGCGCATCCTCTCGTCCCTGGCGTCGTAGGCCTTTTGCGCCTCCGGGCGCCTGCGCTCGATCTCCTCCGGGTCGGTGATGACGGTGGCCTGCACCCTGGTGACCACCTTGCCGAACTCCTCTTTGATCTTGTGGATGAGTATGGTGCCGATGTCCTTCAGCCTGAATCCGGCTGCGGCGGAGGTCTTGCTGACGCGGACCCAGTTGTTGTCGCGCTGCCCGGTGTGCCAGACCCCCTCGGCGAAGTTGATGGAGCTGTGGAAGCGCCTCTCCAGGACGGACTCCAGGTCCTCCTGCATGGTGGGGCCGTAGACCTCCACGATGAGGGCCAGGGGCGTGACGGAGCCTTCGGGCATCTCGTCCAGGTCCTTCCCGATGAGGGTGACCTTCCCGTCCTCCACCTCGCTCTCCTTCTTGGACAGTAGCACCTCGTAGGACACGCTCCTGTTGCCGCCGGCCTCCACGTAGGTGTCGGGCTTCCTGACCACCTCTCCCTCGAAGGACGGGGCGTAGGCCACCGGCAGCTCGATGGGCTGCAGCTTCACCACGATGCCCCTCTCCTCGATGCCCACCTGTATCATGTCCAGGGGGTCCTTGCACACCCTCAGTGCGCCGGGGACCTCCGGGAGGTCGCAGCCGGTGACGATGGATGCGTGGTGCATCAGCGCGGCGAATGCCAGTGCGGCGTCCAGCCTGCCGATGGGGCCGGTCTGGACGATGATCACCTTCGGGCGCTTCTTCAGATAGGCGTCCAGGCCCTCCCTGTCCCCCGGCGATATGTTGCCGAAGGTCAGAGCGGCTCTGACGTCGAAGTTGATGGCGTTGACGGTGCCGGTGAAGCAGCCCACGTCGTAGAACATGCGGTCCAGGCCCAGCTTGGCTCCGGCTCCGGCGAACTGAGCGGGGTAGTCCCCGGATGCGAGGCCAACCATGCCCTTGCCCTGGAAGTCCCTGGCCATCCTCTTCACGGCATCCGGGTCCTCGAGGCCGCCGAGGAAGGCCACGGCGCCGGGGATGGTCTCGTCCACGAAGGGCAGGCCCAGCGCTCTGAGCACGCGGTCGGGGACGAACCCCGCCCTGCCCTCGGGCGCATCCAGGTATGTGATGGATTCGATGATCTCGGCGGCGTACATGGCGTTCTCCCCAGCCACGAAGCCGTCCGCCAGCTCGGAGCATCCGGGTTCGGGCAGGGAATCCAGGAATGCAATCGCGTCGGAAGCGGTCATGGTGTCGATGCCCTTCCAGGCGCATACGGTGGGGAGGCCGTACCCGGTCTCCGGGAACGTCAGGACGGTACCGCCGTCGATGGCGGCGCACATCCTCTTGGCCAGGTCCACCGCGCGGTCGGACCCCTCCTTGGCGAACCTGAGGAGCCCCGCCACATCCGCTCCCGTCACCGATTCGGTGAGATAGTCTATGTCCTCCCTGGGGACGGATGGGTACAGCTCTGCTATCTTGTCGGTATCCATGTTATCACCTGAGCTCCTCGAACTGGGTGAGGGCGAACACTCCGTTCATCCCCTCGAAGGCCTTCCCGATCTCCTCGGGGAAGCGCTCCGGAGGGACCGACGATCCCGCGAAGTCCTCCACGAGCTCCAGGCTCATGGTCTGATAGCAGATCTTGACCTTGCTGAACACGGAGATGAGGTTGATCCCTTTGTCGGCGATCCATGAGAGCACCTGCGCGATGGATCCCGGGCAGTCGGGTATCTCCAGCACCGCCTTCCTGAGGCTGGTGCGGTCCTTGAAGAACGTCACCGAGATGATCCAGGACCCTATGTCGGCGACGATGAGCACGTTCTTGCCGTCCATGTCCTTCAGGATGTCGCCGTACTCGATCGAGAAGTCGTACATGCCGTCGGTGAGGGTGACCGGCGCGGCCCTGCGGATCTCCTCCTTGCCTATGTTGGCCTCGGTGCGGAACACCCTGCCGATGTCCGCGGACCTGACCTCGATATGGCCTATCATGGACACGGACGGGTCGTCGTTCTCCTTCAGGTCGGCGAAGGCCTCCTTGAGGATCTCCACCTCCCCGGCGAAGCTCAGGTCCGCCAGTACCTTCCAGATGATGATGGTGTCGGAGATCCCGTCCAGCGAAATCGAGTTGAGGATGTTGATGCCCCTGTCCCCCAGGAACCTGGCGGCCTGGGCGCTGGCGCCCGGCACGTCGCTGAGGTACATGGTGATGTTGGTCAGCGTGCGGTAGTTCTCCTGAGGGTACATGGAGAGTATGAGCTCGTACTTCTTGGGTCCGTCGTCGCTGTACTCGAAGAGGGTGCTGTACACGAAGCCGCCCTCTACCATGCCCATCATGTCGGACATCTTCTCGTCGATGACGATCTCGCTCCCTCTGATCCTGCCGAATTCCCAGTTCTTCATGTGGATCCCCTTTGCGGGGGTCATGTAGATGCAACGCCGTTATAACCCTTATGCGCGCGTGAACGTAGAAGTCAGATGTCGCGGCGGTAGGCGTTCTTCACCGATGCGACGGGCCTGGACCATATGGGGTCGGCCTCCCCGGTCTCTGCGATGCGGATGAGGTTGCGCACGCTGTGGGGGACGTCCGGGGACCCGATGAGCATGGACAGGCTGTCCTCCAGATCCCGGGCGTGGTGGGCGAAGGATCTCCCGTCGTCGGCTTCCCTGACCATAGCCAGCGCCATCTCCATGTACTTCGATGCCTTCTCCAGGGAGTCTATCCTCGGGTCCTTGGAGGGCATGCCGGAGGACCTGCGGGTGAAGGTGTACCTCCCGGGCACGGAGCCGCGGACGCCGGCCACGTAGGGGCAGAAGGTGCACTTCCTGCTGATCTCCACCGTCCCTCCGTCCAGGGTGGAGTTGGTGATGGATGTCAGCGGGTGCTTGCACACGGGGCAGGATTCGGGGAGGGCGGCGGGCTTCGCCTCGTGGTACTCGATGGACACGGACACCATGCCCCTCTCCAGTGCCAGCAGCCTCAGGCGCTCGCAGCCGATGCGGTACTCCGGATCCGATTTCGACAGCTCCGCGTTGACCAGTCTGACGAACTCGTTCTGGGATTTCACCACGGGGGTCGCCAGGAGGACGCAGGCCATAGCCTTCGCCACCGCGTCATCGTCCGGAATCTTGTACGGCATCCTATCCCTCTCCTCGCGATTCCGATACGGGGATATAGATTGAACGGTTTCCCAGCAGTGCTGCGGGGGTAGCCGAGTCGGCCAAAGGCGCGGGACTTAAGATCCCGTACTTAGTGTTCCGTGGGTTCGAATCCCTCCCTCCGCACCATCTCTGATGTCTGGCTCATTGGTTTCCGAGCCGTTTTTCGGTTGGGTTTGTATCCACCACGTTTTACGAGCCGCCTCAATGGCCATGGAATTGCGCCTGCGGGCGTAGTACTGCTCGGTGGTGTTCGTGGTGGAATGGCCCATGAGGACGGACACCGATTCTATGGAATCGATGCCGGAATCGAGGTACCCCTGGCCGAAGCTCCTCCTGAGGGTCCGCGGATCCACGCGCACTCCGCAGTCGTCCATAGCGAAAGAGAGGATCTTCCTGACGGAATTGCCGCAGAGGTGATCGGAATCCCCCCTCGAAGGAGGGAACAGAGCGGGAGAACCGGTCTCAGGTCTGATGCTCAGATACGCCGATATGATGCTGCGGTATTCGGGAGGGACCGGAACGGTTCTGGGGGAACCGTATCTGCCTTCTCCTTTGACATGGAGGATGTCGAGGGTCCATTCCTCCGTGTCCAGGTCCTTCAGGTCCATGAGCCGCAGCTCCTTGGTCCTGGGACCGCAGCCAAGAAATACCGCAAGCATGGCGTAGGACTTTATGAGCCTGGGATCCCCGGAGGATACGGCGCCCATCATGCCTTCGGATATCCTCTTCCTGTCGGAATCGGAGATCGTCGGAAGCCTGGAATGATCGCTGACCGGCTTCAGCATGGGATAGCGGCTGAGGCAGGCCCTCACCGCCATGTTGCCCACATAGTCGAAGAGCAGGATGAATGCGTTCACTTCGTGAGCGTACTCCCTTGCAGAATGCCCCAGTCCTTTCTTGTGAATGAAGCAGGCCTTCACATCCTCCGGAGTCATGGTCTTAGGGGATGTCGTGGAGATCTTCCCTTCGGCATGAAGGGTCCTGAGGTCCCTTCCTATTCTGCGGTACCTGCGTGCGAGGCTCTTATGATGAGCATCGGAATAGATGCCCTTGACAGAGACCATGAACTCGTTGGAGAACTCCTCGAAGGGATAGCGGCTCATTTAGAACCACCCCTCTCTTTATAATGAACAGTCACATCCTGCTCGGCCATCAGCTTTTTCTGTTTACGGCCGAATTTCCGACTACCCCATGGACCAAATATCCGTTTAGCGTTAATATTCGCTTTATCAGCTTTTATTACACTGCCCTTTGGAGGATACAATTCAGAATCGGTTTTATCTGAAATCGGAACATGAATCTCAAGAACTACATTTTTCGAAACAGTCCTATTCTGTCCTTCATGATTCCCTGTCTCCATGTTCAACGGTTTATTCTGAACCTTATCACAATGAATCTCAACACTCTTCGCACGAAACTTCTTTGGAATCATTCGGAACCCTCCAAAGCTTCGATACGATCGATGTAATCATCCGCTGTCTGTTCATCAACACCGTACATTTGCAGATCTGCAGAAGTCAGATACTCATCGGCTTCAAGACCGGATTTTGCAGAATCAGCTATCTTCCCAAGCCAGGATTCTGTAGGCTTGTCTCCGGAATCATACATGAAATCTGATGCACCGTCCTCGGACAGCTCCTTCAGGACCAGACAGATGTTCCTCATGGCCCTACGGGCCTTCACAAGTTCGATTATGAGCTCGTCCTTGGAGAGTTTCTCGAGCTCTTCCCATTCGCTTGCCATTCCTTTCTCACCTCCTTCTCCGTTCTGAACGGAGACAGGCGGTGCAACGGATATAACGGAATCGTCGGAATGAGGCATCAGTATCCCTCCTCCTCCAAAGGGCATTCGTCCATCTGAGAGAGGTAGTCGTCGGTGAGGGAGCATATGCAGCCGTGGCTGTCGTGTTCCCTGAACATGCAGCCTTCGCATCCGCGGTCCGTCATGGGAAGACCCCCTCGAGGATGACGTCCTCGTCCTCCGGATCGCAGAGGAAGCGGCCCCCGTCGCCGATGCACGGGCAGTCCTTCATGGAATCGATGTACCTGTCGGTGACCATGCAGACATAGCCGCGGAG
>CALULN010000004.1 GCA_944321505.1 Candidatus Methanomethylophilaceae archaeon
GGCGTGCAGGCTATGGTGAACCTCTTGGACGGGGCGTTCCTCAGCTCCGCCGCGTCGGCCGCCTCGATGATGGACAGGGCATCGTCGGTGAGCTCGGTGCCGGCGGGGGTGGACCTCAGCATCGGACGGCCGATGCCCTCCTCCATGGACTCCATGTAGCGGTGCACCACCGGAGGCGATATGCCGAGGGCCTTGGCGGCGGCGTTCTTGCTCCCGCCGTCCCTGATGGCCCTCAGGACCTCGATCTGCCTGGATGTGACCGAATGGCCGTCCACCAGCAGCGATGTGCGCACCCTGATCTCCACGGCCGGTTAACCGGCGAGGCGGTTAACAAACTTTGCCCATCCGGAACGCATCCGCGCGTGGGTTTGATATAACATGCGCGCATACGTCGGGACCGATGGGTGCACAGGATACTTTCAGGGAGGTTCTCGTATCGACTCTGCCGATTGCCGTGCTGCTGCTGATACTGCAGATAGCGTTCTCGGAGCCGACCACGGAGGACCTGATCCTGACCGTCGTGTGCATCGCGATGATCCTCATCGGCTTCACCGTGTTCCTGGTGGGCGTCGACACCGGCCTCAACCCGGTGGTGGAGTCCATAGGCTCGGAGATACCCAGGAGGCGCTCCAGGCTGTTCATGATCGGCGTGGTGTTCGCCATCTCTTTCCTGGTGACGGTGGCGGAGCCGGACGTGGGCGTGTTCACAAGCCAGGTCCAGGCCCTCTTCTCGGCGCTGAACGGCAGCACCCTGGTCTACGCCATCGCCATCGGTGTGGCCGCCCTGCTCATAGTGGCGGCCTTCAGGATCGTATTCAAGCTGTCGCTGAGGGTGCTGTTCACGGTCTGCTACCTGGCCGTCATGGTCCTCGCATGCATGGCGCCGGCGGAGTTCATCGGGATTGCCTTCGACTCGGGAGGCGTCACCACCGGACCCATGACCGTCCCCATCCTGCTGGCTCTCGGCATAGGGATATGCTCGGTGGGCCGCTACCGCAACGAGCTGGACGGATTCGGCATGATCGGTGTGGCCTCGGTGGGGCCGGTCCTGGCGCTCCTGATCATGGGCATGACCATGGGCGACGTCACCGTCTCCGGCTCCGCGGAGGAGCTGGTCTCGGAAGCCGACGCCCTCCACAGGATGCTAGAGGAGTTCCTCTCATCTGTCTACAGCGTCGCCATGGCGATCATCCCGCTGACGCTGTTCTTCGCGCTGTTCCAGAAGGTGTTCCTGAAGTTCACCTGGAACGCCGTCCGCGAGATGCTCATCGGGATCCTCATGGCGAGCATCGGGGTCATCGTGTTCCTGACCGCCATCTACACCGGCTTCATCCCCGTGGCCACCGCCGTCGGCACCGCCATGTCGGACCACGGCGCGGTGCTGATCCTGCTCGGCGCTCTGCTGGGGTTCCTGGTCGCCTACGCGGAACCGGCCGTGGCGATCCTGTGCGCCAGGGTGGAGAACGCCTCGGGAGGCATGGTCTCCAAGAGGACGGTGAAGCTGGTCATCTCCTCCGGAGTGGCGCTGTTCGTCGCCATCGGCATGGCCAAGGTGTGCTTCGACATCAACCTGCTCTACATCATCGTGCCCGGGTACATCGCGGCGCTGGTGCTCATGTGGCTCAGCGACAGGGACCTGGTGGGCATAGCGTTCGATGCGGGAGGCGTCGCCACAGGACCGATGTCCGTGGCGGTGATCAGCACGTTGTACACCGGCGTCGCCGCCGCACTGTACACCGGCTCGGACGCCGTCATCAACGGGTTCGGCGTGATAGCCCTCATAGCCCTGGCGCCCATAATCTTCCTCTGCGCCTTCGGCGTCTACATCAAGCGCCTCAAGAAGGAGGCCATCCATGGATGAGCGCACCGACACCGTCCTGATCGTCGGACTCGGAAGCCCCATCATGAGCGACGACGCCATCGGGCTGGAGGTCGTGGACGAGATAGAGAGGATGGGGCTCCCCGGAGTGGAGACCCGTCAGGAGGCCATCGGCGGACTGGACATCATCCCCGTCCTCTGGGGGTACAGGAACGTGATAATCGTCGATGCCATCCAGACCCGCCAGTACGAGCCCGGGACGGTCATGTTCTTCGACCCGGAGGACTTCGACGACACCATCGGCGACGCTTCCGCCCACGACATCAACCTGGCCACCGCCATGCGCATAGGCAGGCAGGTGGAGCCGGAGATGATGCCCGACAAGGTCAGGTTCGTCGCCGTAGAGGCGGAGGACATCGCCACCGTCAACGAGGGCATGACCCCGAAGCTCATCGAGGCCAAGCCCAGAGCGGTGGAGGCGGTGCTCCACCTGCTGAAGGAGATTCAGAGCTCTATCTGATCCGGCGAGAAGCCCTTCATGGCCTCCACGTCGGGGCCGTACATGACCACGTGCAGCCTGTCCTGCCTGATGACCTTCTCCGCGGCCCTGGCCACATCCTCGCAGGTGACGGAGTCCAGCCTGCGGAGCTGCTCCTCCAGGGTCACCGACTCCCCGGCCACCAGACGCTGCCTCGCCATCCTGTAGATGCGGTTGGAGGTGGACTCGTAGGCGCGGACCAGGGAGCCCTTCACGATGTTCTTCGCCCTAGCCAGCTCCTCCCCGCCGATGCCGTCCTTCGCCTCGCGGAAGACCTTCCCGACGGTCTCCACCGCCTCCGGCACGTTGTCGCCGGTGGATGAGAAGAAGGCGCCCATGGACGCCGCGTCGGAGTTCATGTCCTGGCTGGAGTACACCGAGTACACCAGCGCCCGCTCCTCCCTGACCTGCTGGAAGAGCCTGGAGGACGACCCGGCTCCGAGGACGGTGCTCAGCATCATGATCGGGAACCTGTCCGGGTCCTCCGGGCCGCCGGTGGGGAACCCCATGCCCACGTAGCAGTGCTCGTCCTTGCGCCTGAAGTGGCGGTACACTGCATCGTGCACCGGAGGAGCGGTGCGGACGTTCCTGCGGCCGCCGGACATGCCGTCGAAGCTGTCCTCCGCCCAGGTGACCGCCTCCTCGGGGTCCACGCAGCCGGAGGCGAACACGGTGATGTTGGGTATGAGGTACCTGTCCTCGTAGTACGCCCTGAGGTCGTCGGACGTAAGCCCGCGGACGATGTCGGTGGTCCCGGCCTCGTTGTGCCCCAGTTCGTGGCCCCTCCAGACCGTCTCGGCGAAGAGGTCGTGGATGTACGAGGACGGGTCGTTCTCGCACATGCTGATCTCCTGGAGGACGATCTTCTTCTCCATCTCGGTGTCGTCGGAGGAGATCTTCGGGTCGCAGACGATGTCCGCCACGAACTTCCTGGCCACGTCAGACGTCTCCTTCAGGGTGATGCCGTAGAAAGCGGTCATCTCCTTGCCGGTGAAGGCGTTGAGCATGCCTCCGGCCCCCTCCATCTCCTTGGCCATCGTGTACGAATCGTAGGTGCCGGTGGCCCTGAAGACCACGTGCTCGAGAAGGTGGGAGATCCCCCAGACATCCGGGGACTCGTCCCTGGACCCGGTGCTGACCGCCGCCATGTACGCGGCGCTCTGGCTGTCGGGGTTGCGGTCGATGATGACAGGGATGCCGGCCGCGGTGGCCTCCACGATGATGCTGTCCTTCGCCATGGCGGGTGATGCGGGGGCAACGATTAATAGCCTTGCGCACATGGCCGCACCATGACGGAGATGGTGCTCCACCAGTTCGGGACCATGGGTCCCGGGACCCACGTAGCGATTGTCGGTTTCCCGAGCCTGGGTCTGGTGAGCTCCATCGCCACCAACTTCCTGTCCAGGGACCTGAAGCTGGACCTGGTCGCAGGCCTGACATCCTCCGAGTTCCCTCCCTACGCCCTGATCCAGGGCGGGAGGCCGATGCCCCCCATCAGGATCTTCTCCGGATGCAGGGACAACTGCGGGGAGGGACTGGACTGCGGCGGCGTGGTCGTCGTCACCACGGAGTTCGCCCCCAAGCCCGACACCCACCGCGACGTGGCCCTGGCCCTCCTGGACTGGTTCGAGGCCAACGGGGTGGACGCGGTGGTCACCCTCGACGGGATACCCATGTTCGTCCAGGACAGATACGACATACTGGGTGCGGCCTCCACCCCGGAGGCCAGGGAGATGATGGTCCGCTACGGCGTGGAGCCCTTCGAGGACGGCATGGTCCGCGGGATATCCGGGGTCCTGCTCTACGAAGGGTCGGTGAGGAGAATGAAGGTCATGTCCATCATGGGGACGGCCAGGTCCGAGATCCCCGACCCCAAGGGCGCCGCCAACCTGCTGGAGACCATCAAGAAGATGCTTCCCGAGGTCAGCATCGACACCGACCCCCTGTACGCCGAGGCTGCGGAGATAGACAAGCGCCTGAAGGCGCAGACCGAGGCCCCCGACCAGGGGTCCAACGACATACTCTACGGGTGAGAGGATGCTCATACCCAGCCAGTACTTCGTCACGTCCGGGAAGGCCCTCAGCGCCGTGTCCGACCTCAACGCCTTCGACCTCGCCCTGTTCGAAGCGGGCATCGAGGAGCTCAACCTGGTGGCCGTATCATCGGTGATACCGCCGGAGGCGGAGATGGTGGAGTACCGCAGGATCCCCATGGGGGCGGTCACCCACTGCGTCCTGGCGCAGATGAGGGGGTGCGGCGGCGACGTCATCTCCGCCGGGATCGCGTACACGAAGAGGAAGGACGGGTACGGCGGCTACGTTGCCGAGGGCCACAGCTTCGGCGACGGCGAGTCCCTGAAGGAGGGCCTCCGCGCCAAGATAAGGGAGATGGAGAGGATCCGCGGCGTGGAGCTGGAGGATCCGGAGATCGTCGTCGAGGAGATGAGGGTGCCGGAGGGCAGCTACGGATGCTGCCTGGCATCCCTGGTGTTCTGCGGGTACAGGTGAGATGTTCGCGATAGTCTCGTGTCCGGGATGCTCGAAAGAGCGGGTCGTCGACCTCTCGTCGTCCACCAGCGTCTGCCCCTACTGCGGCAGGAAGGCGGACAACGCCCTGCTGGCTGTGAGGTTCAGCCATCAGGACCAGGGCATCGTCAGGGACGTGCTGCAGGGGAGGGAGGACGTCCCGTTGGTAAAGGACGGCGTGCCGCCCGACCCCATGGAGGCGCTGCGGTACGCGGTGTCGCACATAAGCGACCCGGAGCAGAAGATGTCCGCGACGGCGGAGGGGCTGGACCGCATAAAGGGCGAGTTCACCCTGGACGACATAGAGCACATCATCCCCGGGCAGGGCCGCAGGTTCGCGGAGGCGATGCTGGAGTCCTGCCTCATACACGAGGTCAGCTACGGCAGGTACCGCATCTAGAGGCCGAGGGCTCCCAGGATGTAGTCGTGGACGGCCCCGGAGGCCAGTATGCACATGGCCACCCCGCCGACGGCCAGGACCAGGATCCCGCAGACGAACTTCCATCTCTCCTTCATGGGCATCACCTGGGCAGGTCGCCGCGCTTCCTCCCCTCGAGGCGGAGGACGTCGGCCACCACGCCGGACAGTCCCTTATAGACCGTGCGGTAGAAATAGTACACCCCGAGGGCCAGCATCAGCACCGCCGGCAGGACCCACAGGATGTTGTTGTCCCCGGACAGGGTGGACACGAAGGTCCACAGGAGCATGCCCGCCACGTTCACCAGCATGGCCTGCATGGTGAACTCGCCGATCCTCAGCCTGGCCACACCCTCCCCGATGTTGGCTCCGATGCTAGACATCAGGCACAGCTGCATGATCAGGAACAGCACCGCCACGGCCCAGCTCAGCCCGTCCATGCCGCCTATCCCGTCGGCGGCGTTGATGAACAGGGAGATCATGCCGTAGGACATGCCGGCGCCCTGTCCGAGACCCAGCGCGTATCCGTAGAACACGGTGTCGGACTTCCCGTGGAACCTGCGGAGGTTGAGGACCAGCAGCACCGCCACCGTCTGGATGAAGGCGAATGCCACTCCGTAGAGGGGGTTGGTCCATTCGAACATGGTGTAGAAAGCCGCGATGAGGAACCCTTCTATGAGCCCCACCACCAGCAGGGTGATGACGGTGGAGTCCTTGAAGAAGGGCTCCTCCACCGCAGGGTAGGTGTATCCCCTGAGCACGTAGTAGAACATCACGAGTGCCGGCACCGCCGCCATGGCGAGGGCGAGGACCATGGTGTAAGCCATGGATGCCCGATTCCCGGGCCACGATATAACCGTTGCCGGAGATCAGAGCAGTTTGTCGTAGTAGTGGGCCACCATGCACGACCCCTCGCAGATCCCGCAGGATGTACACAGACGCGGATCCACGTGCAGGCCGTCGTCCACCCTCACCGCCCTCTCGGGGCAGCGCTTGACGCATATGCCGCAGGATGTGCACATCTGCGCCCTCAGCAGCGCCTTCACCGACCGCTCGAAGAGCCTAGAGGCTCCCTCTTCGGTCTTGGACACCACGGACACCTGGCCGCCGCCGAACAGCTTGGCGGTGCCGTCCCGGCAGCGGACCATGGCGATCTCGTACTCCTCGGAGCAGCGCACCTCCCCGATGGTCCTCAGCGAATCCTCCACGGAGACGAAGGGGCGGCTGCGGGGGACGGTGACCACCGCCTCGGCGGAGAAGCCTCCCGCGGCGCAGGACGAGGCGCCTTTGAGCACCTTCATGGAGGGCCCAGAGGAGGATTTCGGCCTCAGATCCAGGCCGTGGCGCTGCGCTATGGCCCTCATCTTCGGGGGCAGCACCTTCCACCTCCAGAACCCCAGGTCCACGTACTCCTGCGGCAGGCCACGCTCCTCGGCGTACCTGCGCAGGTAGGCGTCCCACTCCGCGTGCATGTCCGGATGGATGCGGCGGGTGTTCTCCCATTCGCTGGAGAGGCAGGATGCGCATAGATAGCAGCCTATGCGCTCGAAGTCCCGGTCGTAGAGCGGGTTGTACTCCAGTCCCTTCATCCATATGTACCCCCAGACCTCCGCCGCTGTCCAGGCGCGGACGGGATTGAGGGTGGTTTGGTTGGGGACGAAGGGGTTCCTGGAGACGAACCCCGTCTTCGAGCGGGAGAAGGACTCCAGCGTGCGGTTGCCCTCCACGGTCACCGTGCCTTCGGGGTAGCGCTTCGATATCAGGTCGGTGATGGGACCCAGCTTGCACACCTTGCAGCACCATCTGAAGTCCTTCGCCGGAGGGCCGAAGGCATCCACGTTCCTGCGGAACGCGTCGCCGGCCTCCGCCTTCACCAGGTTCAGTCCGCGGGAGGATGCGAAGCGCTCCGCGTACTCCAGTGTCTCCGGGAACTCCAGCCCGGTGTCGATGAACAGCAGGTCCGGGTCCGGGACCACGTTCAGCAGGATGCCCAGAGCCGCCAGGGAGTCCTTGCCTCCGGAGAACGACGCGGTCACCGGTTTGGACCTGCCCTTGAGGAATGAACGTATGTCGCTGACCGCCGCAGACTCCAGAGCGGACAGGTGGCGGCGGTTGGCCTCCACGAACCTGCGCCTGCCGGAATCCGGCGAGACGGGGGTCCCCGACGGGTCGGCGAGGTCCCTTATGCGCACCGCCTTCTCCGCATCGCGCAGGGAATCCGACGATGCCAGCGCAGTGCCGGCACCGATCTTCCCGCCCTTCCTGAGTATGACGGGGGCGCCGGCCGAGAAACCGCCCGACACATCCCTTATGCATGAGCCGGGCAGGGACTTGCCCTTCAGATGGCCGGACATCCCCGAGAACGAAACGACGTTCGACTCCGCACAGGGAGCGAACAGCTCCGCACCGGCCTGCCTCAGATCCAGGGCGTAACCCCCCGACTCCACGTCGAACCGTATGACGGCTATAACCGTCCCGTGGGCGATCACCTCGTCCGCACGGTCCTCGCCCGGGACCTTGTTGAGGAACACCGCCTTCCTCTCCAGCGGGGCTGCGGTGCCGAATGCCTCGATGAACAGCGAACGGACCAGCTTCCCGGCGTCCCCCATGGCGGGACGGACGTCCCCCGGGCTGTTGGCCTCGAAGGCCCTCGCATGGGAACCGCAGGAGCAGGCGTCCCCCAGGACCAGAGTGCCGCATCTGTCGCACCACCTCATGACGGTCTTACCGTTGGCCGCATACGCCCCTGCCATGGCTGACCGTATCTGTCCGAGGATAAAAGACATGGCCCGCCGCACCCGGGTTTTATCAATGGGAGAGGGAATCCCCCGGGCATGGATGACGGATTCCGCCGCGCAGTGAGGATCAACCCCGGAGCCCGCGGCCCCGCGAGCAGCAGGACCGAGATCAGGGACCTGGTGCTGTCCGTCATCGTCCTGTCGGTGGCCATGACCATGATCTACGGCCGCAGGATGCTCCTGGTGGACGACCGCACCCTGAGCTTCCTTCTGTGGATACCCATATGCATGGCGCTGGTCACCGTCAGCTTCGTCCTGCACGAGTTAGGCCACAGGCACATGGCCCGCCGCTACGGGGCGTGGGCGGAGTACCGCATGTTCCCCATGGGGCTGGTCCTGACCCTCGTCATATCGTACTTCGGGATACTCTTCGCCGCCCCCGGGGCGGTGATGATAAGCGGCAGGATCGACGACAGGCAGTACGGGAAGGTCAGCGCCGCGGGTCCCGCGGTGAACCTGGTGCTGGCGGCAGTCTTCATGGCGGTCTTCCACATGACCAGCGGGGTGGTGCAGCTGGTGGCGTACCTGTTCGCCAGCCTCAACACGTATCTGGCGCTGTTCAACCTGCTCCCCATACCGCCGCTGGACGGCAGCAAGATAATGAGGTGGAGCGTGCCGGCGCTGTTCCTGATGCTGGTGTGCGCCGGCTGCCTCCTTGTGCTCCTCAGCCTTTGATCACATGTACTCCTTGCAGGGGTACCTGAGGTTGGTGAGGATGGATCCCTCCCACTGCTCCAGCTTGCCGGGGTTGAGGATGTTGTTGGGATCCATGGCGGCCTTGATGGCCCTGATGGAGGAGAGCTCGGTCTTCCTCTCCTTCTGGAAGTCGGGGGCCTTCGAGATGCCCACGCCGTGCTCGCCGGTGACGGTGCCGCCCAGCTTGATCGTCTCGTCGAAGATCTCGGAGACGGCGGCGACGCCTCTGTCCCACTCGTCCTTGTCCAGAGGGTTCAGCAGCATCTTGGTGTGCAGGTTGCCGTCGGCGGCATGCCCGTAGGTGGCCACGGTGACCCTGTACTTGTCCGCGATCTCCTGGTACCTGGTGACCGCGTCCGGGATCTTGGACACCGGCACACCCATGTCGTCCGCCAGGGAGACGGAGGAGTAGCCGGGCTTGAGGGCGGAGAGGGCGGTCATGACAGACTTCCTCGCCGCGGTCCAGGCCGCGATCTGCTTCTTGTCGTGAGTGGGTGTGACGGACGTGGCGCCGATGGTCTCGGCGATCTCCGCCACCGTCTTCAGGTCCCTCTCCACCTGCTCGGGCTCGCCGTCCACCTCGATGATGCACAGCGCCTCGCAGTCAGGCAGGGGGTTGTTGAGGGCCTTGTTCACCGCGTCGATGGACACCTTGTCCATGAGCTCGCAGGAGGCAGGGATCAGGGGCTTGGCCATGACCGCGGAGACGAACCTCCCTGCGTCGTAGATTGTCTTGAAGGACACCAGCGCGGACGCGGAGGTCTTGGGCTTGGTGGCCAGCTTGAGGGTGACGTCGGTGATGACCCCGAGGGTCCCCTCGCTGCCGCAAAGCAGGCGGGCCAGCTGGTAGCCGGAGGAGTCCTTGATGGTGTGCGTGCCCGCACGGACGATCTCCCCGTCGGCCTTGACGAACGTCAGCCCCAGGACGAAGTCCCTGGTGGCTCCGTACTTCACCGCCTTCATGCCGGAGGCGTTGGCGGAGACCATGCCTCCGATGGTGGCGGCCTCCGCGGATCCGGGAGAGCAGGGGAAGAAGAACCCCAGCTTGCCGATGGCGTCGTTGAGGGCGTTGTACACGCATCCTGCCTGGACGTCCACCCACAGGTCGCCGACGCTGATGTTGAGGATCTTGTTCATCCTCGACATGTCCATGACTATGCCGCCCTTGATGGGCACGGCGGAGCCGCAGAGACCGGTCCCCGCGCCTCTGGGGACAACGGGGATCCTCTCAGCGTTGGCCACCTTCATGATCTCGGACACCTGCTCCACGGTCCTCGGCTGGACGACCATGTCGGGGGTCCTGTGGAATATGGAAGCATCGAATCCGTATGTGTAGAGCTCGGCGGAGTCGACGGAGTACCCGTCCTTGCCGACTATGGCCTCTATCCTGCTGATCACACTCTCGTCCACTTGAACACCTGTCCTCCGTAATGGTCCGCCGGTGATTTAAGGATAATGAATGCGCGCGGGCGCGACTCCGTCGCACATATATACCGTCCCGCCATCCGACAGCCATGAAGTCCAAAGTCGTTCTGCTGGGCCCTCCCGGATGCGGGAAGGGGACGCAGGCTGAGAAGCTGGGAGACGAGCTCGGATACGTGAAGCTGTCCACCGGGGACATGCTCCGCGAGGCCGTCAGGAACGGCACCGAGCTGGGGATGAAGGCCAAGACCTACATGGACTCCGGCGCGCTGGTGCCCAACGACCTCATCATCGGCCTCATGAAGGAGAAGATCGCGGGCCTGGACAGGATCATCCTGGACGGGTTCCCCAGGACCATCGAGCAGGCCGACGCGCTGGCCGAGCAGATCGACATCGACGTGGCCGTCAACATCGACGTTGACGACGCTGAGCTCGTCAAGAGGCTGACCCAGAGGAGGTCCTGCCCCGACTGCAACGCCGTGTACCATCTGGCGAACAAGCCCCCTGCGAAGGAGGGCGTCTGCGACAAGTGCGGCGGCAAGCTGTACCAGAGGGACGACGACAAGGAGGAGACCGTCCGCAACAGGCTGGAGGTCTACCGCAAGAACACCTTCCCCCTCATCGATTACTACGAGAAGAGGGGCAAGCTGGTCACCGTCCCCGGAGTCGGCAGCATCGACGAGATCTACGCCAAGGTCCGCAAGGCCCTGGAGTGATGCCCTCAGGGGGCCCGCGGAGGCGGGTCCCCCGAGAAAACCTTTAAGAACAAGCTCGCGCTACCGCGCTTGCAACCACAGCCCCGTAGTGTAGTGGTCAATCATGCGTGACTCTGGATCATGCGACTGCAGTTCGAATCTGCACGGGGCTACCTCTTCTCATATATCTGTCTCCGAGCCGTCCGCCAGTCCGATGAAGTAATCGGCGGCGTCGTCCGGCCCCTTGGCTATGAGCACGTCCCCCTCTCTGAGGACCTCGTCCCTGCCGGGGCGGTAGATGAAGTTGTCGCCGCGCTTGATGGCTATGACGTACATGCCGCAGTGGCTGCCCAGCCTCAGCTCCCCTAGGGAGCGGTCGCGGAGCACAGAGCCGGGCTGTATGACGGTCCTCTCGATGGTGACCTCCGACTCCTGGATGCTCATCTGGATGACGGGATGGTTGCCCAATCCTCTCAGCACCACGTCGGCGATGGACGCCGCCGCGTTGGCGATGTCCTCGATGGCCATCTGGAGACGGAGTATCACGGAGAACCTGGCGATCTCCTCCGGCTGCTGCTTCCCGAGGTTGACGATGGCCTCCTGTATGTCGTCGCTGAGGTCGTCCATCTTCCTCTCGAGGAACTCCACCTCCTCGGCCAGGTCGGTGTTGTTGTAGAGAAGTGAGGAATAAGCCAGGTCGATCATGTACTCGGAGGTGTCCTTCAGCTCCAGCAGCATGGACTCTATCCTATTCATCCTCCTCAGCCTCCCTCTCCTCGTCGAACTCCCAGGGGATCCTGCCGGATGCGAAGTCGTTCAGACGGTTGCCCCCGTCCTCTGTGCCGCGGACTATGAGGTCGTCCCCGGCGCGGATCTTGACGTCGTCGTCCGGGTCGTAGATCCACCCGTAGCGGTTCTTCATGGCTATGATCTTCATGCCGGTGTTGGCCTCCACCCCGAGCTTCTCGATGGTGTTCCCGGCCATGTCCGATTTCGGGCTCACCCTGACCATCCTGATCTTCTCGTCGGACTCGTTGATCAGGTTGGTGATGAACGGGCGCTTCTCCGGCGGGACGTCGAGGAGGTCCACGATCTCCCCCGCCGCATGGGATATGCGGTCGGCGGCCGAGGCGATCTGCAGGATGCCGGAGAGCTCCCGGGCATCCTCCTTGGTCCTGGCGGCCAGGAGGGCCTTCACGCGCATGGCGTACTTCAGCTCGTCCATCTCGTCCTCCAGCTCGTTGACCTTGGACGCCATGGCCCTGCTGTTGTACATCAGGGACGCGTATGCCAGGTCCACGATGACCTCGGATATGTCCTTCATCTCTGTCAGAAGCTCCTGGACGGTCATGTCGTCCAGGTCGGGGCGGTCCTCGTCAGCCAAGGAGGTCGCCCCCCTTCCCGGCTGTGATGGTGATAGGAATCGTCATTCTCTTCAGTTCCCGTCGGAGAAGGTTCGTATTGGTATTTTAAGCGTGCGCAGATGGACGGGATGACGTCTGGGTATTCGCGGCACGGCCCGCGCCCCATTTATAGTAGGGGGGCGATGCCCTGGCAGGTAGGACATGGGCTGAGGTGGTTTTTGTGGAGGAGAGGAGAAGCGGATTCTTTGAACGCAACCGTTCCGCCCTTGTCATGGGCCTCCTCGCCCTCGTTATCGCCGGCACCGCCGACCTGTTCGCCGGACTGTGCATGGTCAGCATGGAGGACTACATCATGATGGTCCCCGGCATGGTGGTCCTGATCTACGCCGCCATCGGCATGCGCGGCAACATATTCGGCGCCATGGGGAGCCGCCTCGGCACCGCCATGCACCTGGGTACCTTCAGACTGGACTTCCGCAAGGGGATACTCAGGTCCAACATGGAGGGGGCCATGGCCCTCACCATGCTGATGTCCGTGGTGATGGCGGTCATCGGCTGGATCATCGTGGATGCCATATTCGGCGAGTCCTACGGGTTCCTCAGGTTCGTATTCATCTCCACCTTCGGCGGGCTGCTGGCGGGGATACTGGTGATGATGGTCAACATAATCATCGCCAAAGTGAGCTACGAGAGGGACTGGGACGTGGACAACATAACCGCTCCCCTCATCGCAGCCGCCGGCGACGTCATAACGGTGCCGATGATCTTCGTGGCCACCTACATGGCGGTGAACATCGACGGGCCGCTGATCGACGTCTTGGCGGTCGTCCTCATCATAGCCACCGCGGTACTGACGCTGCGCATCCTCCGCAGGAAGTCCAAGCGGAGGAGGAAGGTGGACGAGGCCAAGAGGATAATCAGGCAGTCCCTTCCGGTGCTCACGGCCTGCGTGTTCCTGGAGCTGATGGCGGGGCTGCTGATCGAGAGCGAGACCGAGCTCCTGGTGGAGCATGCCGTCCTCCTGCTGCTGCTGACGGCATTCCTCAACGAGGGGAACGCCCTATCCGGCATGCTGACCTCCAGGCTCAGCTCCATGATCCACATGGGAACGCTGCCCAGGCAGGCCGTCCCGCCCAGGGAGGCGGGTGAGAATTTCGCCGTGATGTACCTCCTGGCCATCGTGACCTTCCTGTACATCATGACGGTGGCGTTCCTCATTCAGCCAAACGACGTGCAGTACCTGATGCTCCTGGCCATCGTGATGGTGTCCGGGCTGATCATCACCACCATCATCAACCTGCTGTCGTACTATGTGGCACTTGCCGCCGTCAGATTCAACATGGACCCCGACGACCACTGCATCCCCATCACCTCGTCCCTGATGGACGTGATCGGATCGGCGGTGCTGGTGGGGGTCATCCTGCTCCTCATCTAAAAGATAATATTAAGGGGCAGACATACCGCGCCATACATCCGTGAGGAATCGCCATGATCGACAGAGACGAGATTCTGGCCAATCTGGAGAGATACGACCTCTCCAAGGCCAAGATCGGGGTCGTCGCATCCCATTCCGCCCTGGATACCTGCGACGGAGCCACCTCCGAGGGCTTCCACACAGTCGCGGTCTGCCAGAAGGGGAGGGAGAGGACCTTCGCCAACTACTTCAGGACGCAGCGCGACCCGGCAGGCAACGTGGTCAGGGGCGTCGTTGACGAGCCGATGATCCTCGACAGGTTCAAGGACATCCTGAACCCCGACATACAGGAGAAGCTGATCAGGGACAACGTCCTGTTCATACCCAACAGGTCCTTCGTGTCCTACTGCGGCATCGACGCCGTAGAGGACGATTTCAAAGTGCCCATGGTCGGCAGCAGGAACCTGCTCAGGTCCGAGGAGCGCGGGGACGAGAGGGACTACTACTGGATCCTCGAGAAGGCGGGGCTGCCCTTCCCGAAGAAGGTGGCCATGCCCGAGGACATCGACGGCCTCACCGTCATCAAGGTCCACCACAAGCAGAAGAAGCTGGAGAGGGGGTTCTTCACCGCCAAGTCCTACGAGCAGTTCCAGCAGAAGTCCCAGGAGCTCATCGAGCAGGGCGTCATCGAAGCCGACTTCCTCTCCTCCGCCAGGATGGAGCAGTACATCATCGGCCCCGTGTTCAACCTGGACTTCTTCTACTCCCCGCTGGAGGAGAAGGGCGAGAGGATCGAGCTGCTGGGCATCGACTGGAGGTTCGAGAGCTCCCTGGACGGGTTCTGCAGGCTCCCCGGCAAGCAGCAGGTGGAGCTGGAGAACGACGGCATCCTGCCGGAGTACACCGTCTGCGGACACAACTCCGCCACCCTCAGGGAGTCCCTGCTGGACAAGGCCTTCGAGATGGCCGAGAAGTACGTCAAGGCGGCGGAGAAGTACTACGCCCCCGGCATCATCGGCCCCTTCTGCCTGCAGACCTGCGTGGACAAGGACCTGAACTTTTACATCTACGACGTGGCGCCCCGCATCGGCGGAGGAACCAACGTGCACATGGCCGTCGGCCACCCCTACGGCAACGCCCTCTGGAGGAGGGAGATGAGCACCGGCAGGAGGCTGGCCATGGAGGTCAGGCGCGCCATCGAGCAGGAGCGCGTGGAGGAGATCATCACATGAAGGGAAAGATTGTGGCCATCCTCGCGGTGGCTCTGCTGGCAGCATCCTTCGCCATCGCCGCCGGCGATGCGGATGCCGAGCCCGGGTTCGGCGACCTCCCGTCCATCGGCGGGTTCGACGACATGGGCGGCGGGTCCGTCACCGTCTACCTGGACAACCCCGACGAGGATGCGGCGTCAGTCACCGTCAGGGTGCTGACCCACGGGACCGCCAACGTCCTCGCCGAGAGCAGAGCCGACCTGGCGGCCGGCGCTGACAACGTACCCGTCATACTGACCTTCGGGTTCCAGAGCAGCGGGTACAGGTACATCGACCTGGTGCTCCTGGATGCCGACGGCGCCGTGCTGACCACCCAGACCGGGATCCAGATCGACGTGGGCCACTCCATCTGGAAGGACTCCCTGACCTACATCATCATAATCGCCGCGATAATCATCATCGTGGTCATCGCCTATCTCTACATGCGCAACGCGCCCAAGAGGAAGGCGGAGAAGATGAGCGACAGGACCTTCACCGAGATGGAGGAGGCCAGGCGCCAGAAGAAGTCCACCCCGTCCGGGCCCACGAAGTACGAGGGCTCCGGCGACAGGAAACGCAAGTGAGGCGGTCGGCCCCCGGCATCCGCCGGGAGCCTCCCCCTCCATTCGAATCCTTCTGAGAAAATGAGATCGGCCCGGCGCAAATGCGCCGGATGATGTTCCAAGGGGATCAGACCGACTTCGGTCCGCGCTTCAGGTCGTTCAGGTCCAAGAGAGCCACCTCGCGGCGGTCCATGAAGAACCCGAGCTTCTTGTGCAGCATTATGGACGGGAGGTTGTCGGGCTGTATGGCGCTGTGGACCACGGTGGCGCCCATGTCCGCGCCGGTCTCGGCGACCTTCCTCAGCATCCTGTAGCCTATGCCGCTGCGGCGGAAGTAGGGGTGGACGCCCATGTTCTCTATCCACACCAGGTTCTCCACGTTGTACACGTGATGGAGCATCTGGGCGAAGATGAAGCCCATGATCTCGCCGTCCTCCTCGGCGACGAAGCTGAGGCCGGACTCCAGGTACAGCTGGAAGGAGCCCCTCCCGCTGGCGCCCAGCTTGGCCTTCCACTCCTCGTCGAAATCCTCCCACCTGTTCTCGATGGTCTTGGAGAAGTACTCCCTGATGCAGTCCAGCTCCAGGTCGCGGACCTTGATCAGGTCCTTCATCCGCATGGGACGGATCTCCATGGGATCACATCTCCTCGGGAGCACCCATGCCCATGCACTGCAGGACGTTCCTGAGGACGTCCCTGACACACTCCACCAGGGTTATCCTGGCGTCGCGGCTGTCCCCGGCGCCGAGCACCGGCACCGCGGCGTAGAACTGGTTGAATGCGGAGGCCAGCTCGTGGCCGTATGCGGGCAGGAGGTGTATGCGGCGGCCCTCGGCGGCGTCCCTCACCACGGCGGGGAACCCGGACAGCACCTTGGCCAGGCGGACCTCCGCCTCGTCCCTGAGCTTGGAGGGGTCGGTGCACCTCTCGTAAGCGCCGGCCTTCCTCAGCATGCTGCAGGCCCTGGCATGGGCGTACTGCAGGAAGGGGCCGGAGTTTCCGTCGAAGTTGAGGGCGTCCTCCCACCTGAAGACCAGCTGCTTCTCCGGCTGGACCCTCAGGATGTTGTACCTGACGGCGCCCACGCCCACTGTGCGGGCGATCTCCCTCATGCGCTCCTCGGACAGGTCCGTCCTCCTCTTCTCGATCTCCTCGTAAGCCCTGGAGACCGCCTCGTCGATCAGGTCATCGAGGTAGACCACCACGCCCCTGCGGGTGGACATCTTCCCCTCGGGAAGGGAGACGAAGGAGTAGAACATGGGCTCGGGCTGCCTGTCGCAGCCGAGGATCTCCAACGCGGAGCACAGCTGCTTGCTGCCCAGCTTCTGGTCTTCGCCCAGGACGTCGATGACCCTGTCCGCCCTGGTGAACTTGTCCAGGTGATAGGCGAGGTCGCGGGTGGTGTAGAGGGTCGTCCCGTCCGCACGGGTGAATGTGAATTTCGTGTTCTTCCCCTGGATGCCGAAGTCCTTCAGGTCCAGGTACCAGGCGCCGTTATCCTCCTGCCCGGCGTACTTGGATCTCTTCAGGCGCTCCACCACGTCCCTGGCGGAGCCGTCGGCGATGAAGGTGGACTCCCAGGTGTAGCGGTCCAGGACCACGTTTATCCCGGCCAGGGTCTCCTTGAGGCCGCCCAGCATCCCCTCGGCCGTCTCCCTGACGGTGTCGATGACGCTGTGGTCCCCCGCCTCGAAGCGCCTGAGCATGTCGGAGATCTGCTCCGCCACCTCCGGGTCCGACTCCATGAGGCTGTTGGCCTTGCGGTAGTAGGCGACCCACTTGTGGTCGGTCTTGTCCCTGTCCTCGGTCATGTCCACCTGGCTCTCGTCCAGGTTGTTGACGCCCCAGGTCAGGATGACCACCTGCTTGCCCACGTCGTTGACGTAGTACTCGGTGGTGACGTCGTATCCGCGCATCCTCAGGCACCTGGCCAGGGTGTCGCCGATGACGGGGTTCCTGGCCCTGCCCACGTGGATGGGGCCGGTGGGGTTGGTGGATGTGTGCTCCAGGTTGACCCTCACGCCGTTGGCGGGGACGGAGCCATAGGCTCCCTCGGACGAGAGGATGTCCTCCATGGTGCCGCGCACCAGGGCGTCCCCGTCCATCGTGAAGTTGAGGTATCCGTTCAGAGCGGACACCGCGGATATGTGCCCGGACGCGGGCACCCTGGAAGCCAGCTCCTCGGCGATCTGCGCCGGGGCCTTCCTCATGGCCTTGGACATCTGGAAACAGGGGACCGCCAGGTCGGCGGACTCCCCCGGAGGCACCTCGGTGCGGAACTCCGCATCGGGGAAGCCCATGTCCGCCAGGGCCGCGGACACCGCCGCCCTGACCTCCTCCTCGAAAGACTCCATCACGGACATGTCACTGCACCTTGTATCTCAGTATGGCCGCGATCCCTCCGAAGGCGGTCATGAGCATCTCGCCCTCCTCGGAATCCTCGGTGATGATCTCCACATCCGTGTTGTAGGCCTCGGACAGCTCGAAGAAGTCGTCCACCAGGTCCTCGTCCCTGATGATCTCGGCGTTCACGCCGCAGACGGGGCACTGGCACCTGTCCGGGGACTCCCTCAGCGTCTGCTGGCATTCGTGTCCGGCGGGGCACCTGGTGGTGACCCTCCTCTTGTTGAGGTTCTCGGACAGCAGCAGCACGTCCACGGCGCCCAGGTTAACCGCCTCGCGGACCACGTCCTCGCCGTAGGCGGAGAGGCCTCCGTCCTGCTTCCTGATCTCGGTGAACAGCCTCTGGATGAACTTCTTCTCCCTCATCAGGTCTATGTCCTGGATGGAATCCTTGGCGTTCTCCACCAGCTCCTTCAGGCCGTACTCGTCGGTGTATCCGGTGTCGAAGGTGTCGATGACCTTCTTCTGCAGCTCGTGGTGGAGGTACCCCTCCTTGACGAAGAAGTCCTTGGTGGCCCCGGGGCCGCCGATGAGCAGGCCCACCATGTCCTGTATCCTGTCCAGGAAGACCTCGGTGGCCTTGTCAGCGGTCTTCTTGAAGAACTCGTGGGCGGCGATCTCGATCAGCCTCTCGAAACGCTGTGCGGACTGGCCTCCCTGCCTGTGCTTCCTGGGGACCATGGACTCGAAGTGGGCGGACACCTGGATCCTGTTGCCGGACAGGAACCCGATGGTGGACTCCTGCCTGTCTATGCAGATCAGGCCGTACATCTTCTTGTCCAGCAGCATGGACTGCAGCGGGTCGGTGAAGAACTGCGAATCGCAGCGGTAGAGGAAGGCGGTGATGGACTCCGGAGGCTCCAGGACGTACTGGACCATTCGGGTCTGGTCGCCGGCTCGGGGGATCTCCCCGCAGAACAGCACCAGTCCGTTCTCCGGGATGGTCTTGTAGGTCTTCAGGCGCGCCATGATGGACTCGATGGCGCTCTGGACGTTCTTCATGGTGCTCTTGGACTTGATGTTGGACGACTGGGAGTACTCGTCCCTCAGGTACGCCATGACGTCCGAGATCATCTTCGTCTTCGGGATGTACACCGAGATGAGCTCCGTCCCTCTGCCCCTGAGGTCCACGATCTCCTGCATGGCCTTCTTGAAATCGTACTTGGCCCTGTCCATCGAACCCTTCTCTGCCATATGAGCCACCTGTTTTTGTATATAAACGGGGCAAACCTGCATTAATAATAAAAGTATTGGTGTGGGCCATGGACAAGGTGGTGGTGTCGATCGGGGGCTCCGTCCTGGTGCCCGGAGACGACGATGCGGCCTACATTCGCAGGCTCGCGGACATGCTGAGAGAGGTCGCCTCCGAAGCGCAGGTGGCCGTCGTCGTTGGCGGCGGCAGGGAGGCCCGCAGATACGTTGACATGGGCAGGGCCCTGGGCGGCTCCGTCAGGGAGCTGGACGAGCTGGGCATCGGCATCACCAGGGTGAACGCCAGGCTGCTGACCGTGGCCCTGGGGGACATCGCCAACACCGAGATACCGGTCAAGGCGGACGACTGTGCCAGGATGTCAGAGTCCGGCAGGATCGCCGTCATGGGCGGCACCGAGCCCGGGCACACCACCGACGCCGTATCGGCCATGATAGCCGAGAGGATGGGGGCGGATAGGATCGTCAACGCCAGCAACGTGGACGCCGTGTACTCCGCGGACCCCCGCGCCGACCCGGATGCGGTCAGGTACGAGAGGATGACCATCGCCCAGCTGAAGGACGTGGTCTACCAGGACCACGATGCGGGGAAATCCTCGGTGTTCGACCCTCTGGGCGTGTCGATAGCCATGAGGGAGCGCATCGACATACTGATGGTCAACGGCAGGGACCTGGAGGAGCTGAGGAACGCCATCCTCGGCAGACCGATCAAAGGCACCTTCGTGGACTCCCACGCGTGACCTTCATCCCCTGAGCGGCCCACGGCCGCTCTTCCTTCCGGAGGAGGCTCACAGCGGATCCAGGTCCTTGGAGCTCACCGTGTCGAGACCCAGAGACTCTATGATGCCCATGATCCGCCTCTCCTCCGGCTTCTTCATGGACTTCCTGTGCACGTACGCCGCCTCGGCATCCGTCATCTCCGCCGCCGCGGATATGCGGCGTGCGACCTCCTCATTATCCACCCCTTCGGTCTGATACGCCGGGACCATGTGGCCGATGCATGCCCTGTGGGACAGCACCAGCTCCGTGAACCTGGGGGCGTAGTGGCCTCCGCCCACCCCTATGAGCCTGGGCCCGTCGGCCCTCTCCGCCGTCAGCAGGGCATGAGCCAGCACCTCTGCGGCATTCTTGTCTCCCCAGTGGGTCTCCTCGCTGCCAACCTCGATGAAGTACCCGGGGGTGCCGATCAGCGGGCCGTGGTGTGTGACCTCGAAGGACACGGAGTACTCCTCCAAGCCGTTGATCTCCGCGATGCGCCTCAGCATGCCGGTCATGGACTCGGGAGCCGACGGCGACAGCTTCCCGGGCCGGCCGCCGAAATCCGCCGCGCCGTAGTTGCCGAAGGGATGCACGGTCAGCGTCGGCTTCCCGCTGGCGGCGGAATGCCGGCTCATGAACACCACTTCGTCGCAATGGATGCCGAACCTCTCCGCCACCGCATCGATGCCTTCGGCGCGGATGTGCCGGCCCGATATGGTCATGAGCACGTCGTCCCCGCAGGAGAGGTAGCTGTTGGAGCCGTCGAACCCCATATCCTCCCAGTCCCTCATCCTCAGCAGAGCTTCCTTCATATTGGCTGACGGATGGTCGTCGGGTGTGCATACCAGCAGACGCGCCATAGGCCACGCATCATGTGCTGGGTATTTACGTCTGATGCGTCGCCTCTGTCGAAGGAAGAAGCGATTAAGGCGTTTGGAGGGCCGGCCCGAAGGCCGGCCTATGGGTTTCAGGACGATCCGCGCAGGGTCCGGGCCACTGCGGCGGCCACGGCCGCCAGGGTGACCAGGAACACCGTTATGCACCAGCCGCAGCCGTCGCCCAGCGCGACCATCGCCGCGTCGGCGATGACCAGCAGGAGGGCTCTCCCTCCCAGCATCGCTCCGCCGTGGCTATCAGCACGAACCACACGAAGGCCACGAACAGAGCCAGCATCGCCGCGAAGGTCCAGCAGGACAGCCCGTGGGATGCCCACTTCACCTGGATCGGCTCGGAGACCAGCGTCATTCCGCCGGAGACCCTCTCCACCACCAGGAAGTAGTCCTTCTCTGGATTCAGCCCGGTCCAGGTCACGGTGCCTCCGGTTCCGACGACGCGGTCGGCTCCTCCGGGTCCGGGGACGATGTTGCCGTCGCCGTCCACCAGGGTGTAGATCACGTCCTCCTCGGTCGCCACAGACACCGTGGTGTTGGTGACGCCGAACTCCGGATCCTCCCGGCCGGCATCCGGCACCGTCATGGCGCCGGTGCCCTTCACGGGCTCTCCCGCGCCGAAGGACCCGATGTCCCTCTCCAGCACCACGAACTCCGTTCCCGCCGGGAGCGGTCCGAAGGTCAGCTCTCCGCTGTCCCCTCCGGCGGTCCATCCGAAGATGGTCTCGCCGTCGGGGGTGACGACGGAGTACTCCTTGTCGGGCTGGGTCTTGACGTTGAGGAAGAACCCGTCCTCGGTCACCGTGCCGGTGACTGGCGGCAGGACATCCGTCACCACGTCGATCGGGCCGAACTCCAGGGCATCGCTGCCGGTTCCGGTCTGGACGGTGATGTGGTACCCTGTGTCGGGGCTGAGGCCGCTCCAGGTGATCTCGCCGCCGGTGCCTTCGACCCATGCCTGCCCGTCGGGACCCGGTATGACGTTGCCGTCGGAGTCCGTCAGCTGGTAGCGGTCGCCGATCACAGTGCCGATGGTCACCGTGGTGTCGGTGACGGATGCGTCCGTCGGCAGCTCGGGCACCTCGATGGGGCGCTCGTAGACCACATCGGTCGTTCCGGGCACCCTTCCCTGCCTTGGAACCTGTATGATCGGCAACCGGCCGATCAAGTGCATCGCGGAATCGGCAAAACACCATCATGAAACCGGAAGTTGAGAAGTGGTGCAAGGGACGAGATTTGAACTCGCGGACCACTAAGGACAAGGCCCTCAACCTTGCGTCGTTGGCCATGCTTGACTACCCTTGCAGTGAGCATCCCCATACCAGCACTGCTTATAATACTTTCCCAGCGGCAACGCCCCCTGCCCTTCCGCAGTTATAACATCCAAGGAAGTGCCAGCATATGGATGTGTGCTGATGTGCCGCATTGAACCATATAACAGCGTGAAGAAGACCATTTAAACCAGGACATACTAGGGTCAGCCGTCAGGAGATGGAGGGCGGCCGACGGTGGGACGGGATCCCGCTGAGGAAGTTCCCTCCTCCGCGAGCGAGATGGGTCGGGAAATCCGACCGGGCGAGAGCTCGGGCAAGGGCTCAGAAACGACACAGCCGCCGGGGCAGGATGATCTGATGACAGTGACGTTCCCGGGGATATGGTGAAACGGCGACTCCCCATCGGAGCAAGCCCAAACGGCCGGGATGAGTGCTCGACGACCGGCGGGTAGGGTGCGAAGTTGAATGCCGCCTGAAACAGAAGGGGGGCTACTCCCATCACCTGACACTCACGAGGATAACATGACCCTGGACCCCAGATACAGAGCCGTCTGCTTCGACATGGACGGCACGCTGCTGGACACCAAGGTGGACTACGTCCGCATGTCCGAGCTCATCTACGACGTCTTCGCGGAGCTGGGCGTCCCGGAGGAGGCCATGAACAGGAGCATGGGCTTCAAGTTCAACGTGGACGAGGGCTACGCCTGGCTCAGGGACCACGGCAGGACCGACGAGCTCTACGGCATCAACGCCAGAGTGGCCAAGGGCGCCAGGGACATAGAGATGGAGAGGGTGGACGAGGCCAGGGCCTTCCCGGGAGGGAAGGAGATGCTCAAGACGCTCAGAGCCAGAGGGTACAAGGTCGGCGTCCTCACCAGGGGATGCCGGGAGTACGCCGAGACCGCCCTCCGCATCGCCGGGGTGGACGGCTGCCTGGACTGCCTGGTGGCCAGGGACGACTACCCCGAGGAGGAGGCGAAGCCCTCCCCGATCGCCATGGAGCACACCGCCGGCCTGCTGGGCCTCACCCCCGACCGGGTGCTGTTCCTCGGGGACCACAAGTTCGACTATCAGTGCGCCGAGTCCTCCGGCGCGGGATTCATCGGGGTGCTGTCCGGCGCCTACAGGGAAGAGGACTGGAGGGAGCTGTCCGAGGACATCATGCTGCTCCCGACGGTCTCGCAGCTGGTGGATTTGATATGATAAACTTCACAGACAGTTTCAAGAAGAAGATCGTCGTAATCGTGTTCGTAGCGGTGTTCTTCTCGCTCATATGGCCGTTCACGTCCTTCAACCTGCACGTAGGCAACACCGACCTGACCATCAACCCGGCGGACGGCCTGCCCGTGCTGCTGGGATTCATGTTCGGATCCTCCGGAGCCATCGGATGCGCCCTTGGTGCCGTCGGGCCGGAGCTCTTCGACGGCACCCTGAGCCCGGCGACCATCGGCACCGCCCTGGGGTACTTCTGCCTGGCATACGCGCCCTACAAGGTGTGGGCGGTCATCCTGAAGAAGGAGGACGAGAACATCTTCCTGGTGAAGAAGCCGGGCGATGTGCTGGCATACGTCATCACCGGCATCATGGGGTCCCTGCTGTGCTCCCTGCCGGTGGCTCTGGCCAACGACGTTTGGTACCAGGAGGCAGCATTCTCTGCGGCGTACCTCATCAGCGTGGTGCAGGTCCTCATCAGCGTCCTGACCTTCGGCCTGGTGCTGTACGCGGTGCTGTCCGCCTTCGACATGTTCGGTCTGGCCAAGACCGTGAAGAAGTACCCGCTGAAGACCATGATCCACATGATCACCCTGACCGTATGGTCGGCCATCGTGCTGGTGTTCTCCATCGCCACCTACTTCTTCGTGGACACCGGCCCCAGGAACCCGTGGATCGTCGTCCCCGTGACGATACTGGGCCTGCTGATGCTCATAGACCTGACCTACGGCGGCAAGCCCCCGGAGATCGTGGACAAGCCCAAGAAGGAGAGGAAGGAGACCAAAGCCCTGGCAAAAGGACAGGAGACCAAGCTCCTGGCGCCTCCGGCGGATGAGCCCGAGGACGAGAAGGAGAAGTGAAGGCACTCCGATAAAGATGATAAGGAGAGGCGGCGGAGCCGCCTCTGTTTCACTCACGCGGAAAAGGCGAGCATGTTAGTCTCGACGGAGTATATTATGCACCAGTTCGGATTTCCGTCCAGCGACTCCTGGTTCAGGTCGGCATTCGCGAATATCGGCGTTCCATGATAGACCCACCCGTCTCCGGTTATGGCCCCGTCGACATAGGTCACATGGTCGCAGAGGACACTGCCGTAGATGGTGTCCCTGAACTCAGTACCAATGGTGGTGTGATTATCCGGACAGTACGACCTGTCGAAGAATGTCTCCACGGGATCGCCGTGGTACTCCACACTGCCTCCGGAACTTGGATATGTGCTCTCTGAATCGTTCCTGTATGTCTTCGTGGTGTACACCCCGTCTGGACTGATGTCGACGATTACCTTGATGAAGGTCTGCTCATAGCGGGGCTCCCCATTCTGCTCCACAAGGCCCTCGATCACCACGAAGTCGCCGACCTTCAGCTCGTCCCTGAAGTCGAGCGTTCCCGCACCGGTGTCCCCGCTGGATCTGGTGGACTGCACGATGTTGGTGGACACTGTCTTCGTCTCCATCACGACCACCTCTCCCGTCATCTTGGACGTCTGCGAGCCGATGATCATGTGCTGCCCGTCGGATTCGATGACCCTGATGCGCTGAGTCTGGTTCTGGTTCTCAAGCACATAGCTCGGCACCTCGATACCGGAGACAGTGACATAATCCGCTCCGATCTGTGTCCACTCCTCCGAGTCCTTGAGGGATCCGTCTCCCACCAGCCATTTGCCGAGAAGATCCTCCTTGGATACGACATCGATATCTGATTCGCTGCCCTCCTTGGTCTCAAGGCCGACATAATTGACGGATGATGACAGAACGTCGTAACGCACTGTCGAAGTAGACGATGTCCCTCCCGAGGCGATGACGGTCTGCACCTCCACGTAGTCGCCGGCAGCAGGGTCGCTGCGTATGTAGAACGACGGAGTGTCGCTTGCCACCGATCCTTTGAAGATTGTCGACCCGGACATGGAGAAGTAGATGCGCCCGTCGGAGTAGTCGGCCCCCTTCTGGTATGAGCGCATGATGTCCGTCCCGGAATAGGTGGACACCTTCATCTGGACCCCGTCGACCGTCCCGCTCCATATGTCGCAGGTGACGGGCTTGCTTCCGATCCAAGATGATTCCGTCCCGCTCTTGGACAGCTGCGATTTCAGGTCCTCGGACATGGTGATCGGTCCGAGGAACCCAGCCTTGTCCATAACCCCTGCAGACGTCGTCTGACCGCCTGCGGTGGACATGATGACCCCGTAGCTCCCGTCAGAGATAGACTCGATCGTGTATGTTATGGTAGCTTGCGTATACTGTCCGCCGACGGTCTGTGAGATCGAGTATGTGTAGTAGTCGCCGAGATCGAACTCGTCCTTGAGCTCCAGCGGCGGATCGCCGCCGGGATCCTTGTTGAGATGATAGTACACGGCGACGCCGGCCGCTGCTATCACGGCAACCGCTATGACGGCTGCCAGAACCTTGTTGTTCATGCGAAACCTCCTGAGAACCCGGCATCGTGCCGTGGGAGGGCTCCGTCCGGCCGGACGGCCATCCGCACAGATTGTGCGTACGGAGAACGTCACGGCAGGTGAAGCGGCATGAGCCCGTCATAGGAGGTGCCCTATGTCTCAGAAAGTGCACCGGATCCCACGGAGTGGCGCCCCCCCCCCCTTCCGGACGGAAAGCGGGAGAGCCTCGCGGAATCGGAGGCTGCCGCATTCGGAACCCTGCGGTTCATGCCCAGGTATTCGCTGTACGGCGTATATGACCGTGTCGCCGGATGCACAGCGGTCTGAAAAGAGAGCATCGGCTGCCGCAGATCATCGGATGTAAAGAATGGAGACGGGGCCCTGAGGCCCCATAGGTTTCACTGGGTGCCCTTGCCGTACTCGACCTCGCGGGACTCCTCCTTCTCCTCCTCCATGTCGTCATAGTGGAATCTCTGGCGGTTGTCTGCGAAGGTCGTGTTCTTGGGCAGGAGCTTCTTGATGGACTGCATCATGGCGGAGCCGATGCCCATGAGGTTCTTGTCCAGGGCGACTCCGAACCTGGTCTTTCCGCAGACCAGGTGCCCGGGGTTGATGATGTCCCTGGGGTCCAGGAAGGTCTTCAGGTCCCTCATGGTGCTGACGCAGCCGGCGTCGTGGATGCTGTCCAGGTTGGACGCGAAGAACACGCCCAGGCCCAGGGAGCGTCCGCCGTACTTGGCGGCGACGTCGCCCATGTAGAAGTTGTACGCGAATGCGGTCATGCCCAGCAGGGACTCGTCGTCCTTGAAGTAGTAGGGCATGAACATGGAGGTGCTGCGGTCGGCGACCATTCCGATGATCCCTCCGGGCTCCATCTTCATGGTCTTGTAGCCCTCGTAGCACTCGTCCACGAACTCGGCCCAGTGCTCGTTGGTGACGACGACCTCTGCGGGGATGGATCCGACGCCCACCTTGCGGGCGCGGAACTCGTAGCAACGCTCGTCCCACTCGTGCTTGGCGATCTCGTCGGAGACCTTCCTTCCGCCGGCGGCGGCCATGATCTCGTCGACGGTCTTCTCCTCCAGGGCGACGTACTCCTCGGCACCCTGCAGGGTGATGAGGATGAGGTTCTTGACCTCGGGGGCGTGCAGACCGGCCTTCCTCTGGTTCTCGAAGTGGTTGTAGTCGGACCACGCGATGTGGAGGGGCTTCAGGCTGGGGTGCCTGGTGATCTCGTTGATGGGGGCTCCGGCGTCCCTGAGGGCGTCGAACTCGTAGGCCAGGGGCTTGATGATGCCTCTGGGGTAGATCCTGAGGGTGACGGTGGCGATGACACCGAGGGTGCCCTCGGCGCTGGCGAACAGCTGGGTGAGGTTGTACCCGGACATGTTGCTGGCGATCTTGTCGTAGCCGGTCTCGATGATGGTGCCGTCGGACAGGACCACCTGGAGGTTCAGGACGTTGTCCTTGGCGGAGCCGTACTTGTATCCGCCGATTCCTATGCCGCCGGTGGAGAACCATGCCCCGACGGTGGCGGAGGGGAAGCTGGACGGGTAGGATCCCACCAGGAAGCCCTCCTTCTCGCAGGCCTCGAGGACGTTCTTCCAGGTGCAGCCCGCGTCCACCTTCACCGCCATGTTGACCTTGTCGATGCAGTGGATCTTGTTCATCTTGGAGGCCATATCGATGAGGATGCCTCCGTCGGTGGGCATGGACCCGCCGAGTCCCCAGGTGGAGTTCCCGCGGGGGGTGACGGCGATGCCGGAGCTGTAGGCGAGCGCCACGATCTGGGAGATCTGCTCGGGGGTGGAAGGCCTGACGATCACGTCGGGCATGTTCTTGAACGCCATGCCCGCCTCCTTGGGGAGGGGGGCCAGGTCGTGCCCGTAGAGCATCCTGTCCATCTCGTTGGTGTTGACATTCTCCGCACCGAGTATCTCCTGGAGTTTCGAGATGACCTCGGGGGTCACTTTCCTAGATAGGTTGTCCCCTTTCATTTAATGTCCTCCACATAACGTGCAGTATGATTGGACCGACAAGTCCGTTGCGTTTAATAAGAGTTTGGGTCGTTTTTCGACGTGTGGCACTGTTGTCCGGACCACCTCTCCAGACCGGCCGCGGAGACCAGGCGGGACTCCGCCCCCGGAGGCACCCTGAACAGGTGGGATCCGCATCCGCAGTCCGAGCATCCGAAGCCATGAGCAGCTTCCTTACACCCTGTTGACAGCGCAGTATACGCCAATTCGCACTCCGGTACGGGGATTGGATACGACTCGTACGCCGTGATGGAGTCCGCGGCCTCGGTCAGACGGTCGATATGCCACCTGAGCCTCTTCCCCTTGGACGCATGGCGGGAGATGCGCTGGTCCAGACCGCCCATGGCGCTGCCGACGTAGCAGTACGTCCCGGGCTCAAGATGTATGCGCCCGAGACGCCCAACATCCCCTTCGAAGGGCTCTTGGAACGTCAGGAAGAGGACGTAGGTCCCCTTTCTGACGCTCATTCCGCCTTCTTGGCGTCCTGGTCGCGGACGGCGGACATGGTCTTGATCCTGATGATCGTGCTGCTGTCCTCCATCTTGGATTCGCGGATGTCGGCGATCTCGCTGAGCCTGCGGCCGTATACCATCAAGTTGTCGAAGTACTCCTTGTGCTCCCTGTAGGGGATCTTGACCCTGAGGCCGTCCAGATGCAGGACGATCGGAGCGGGGCGGAGGCACATGTCGATGGGCTCGTAGGACTCCAGCAGCGGCTTCAGCTCCGCAGGATGTATGAACAGGGGGTCCTCCTCCAGCATGGCCTTCTTCTCGGAGATGACCTTCACCACGGTGTCGGCGATCTCGTTGAGCTTCGCCCTCTCCTCGGGGGCCTTCATCCTGGCGGCCTTCCTGCCCACGCCGCTGATGACGGCTTCGCAGACGTCCTCCATGCCCTCGGGCTCCGGTCCGCAGACCAGGATGACCGGCACGGAGATCTTCTCCATCAGGGCCTTCTTCTCCTCCACGCAGGCCTTGAAGTTGCCCAGCATGAAGATGACCGCATCGTACTCGTCGATGATGCTGATCTCCCTCAGGGAGATCTGAGAGGTCTTCTTGCCCCTGCCTCTGGCGAGGCCCATGACCACGGATATGGAGCCCTCCTCCCTGAGTATCTCCGCGATGTCGCAGATGGGATGGGGCATGTGGTGCCTCCCCAGGGTGCAGCCCACGACGGCTATCTCCGTCCCTGCCAGCGGGACGTTGAAGAGCTGCCCGCCAATCTCCTTGGTGATCTTGGCGATGACCTCGTGGTCCTCCTCCGGGATCGACATGGTCACCGTCAGCACCTGGGCGCTGTGCATCCTGTTGATGACGGTGCCGCCCACATCCTCGATGGCCTCGTACAGCTCGTTGGAGCGGTAGACGCCTCCGTCGTACTTCACGACCTCAAACATCCTCTTCCACCTCCGACTCCTTCAGCATCCTCTGATGGAGCTCCAGACCCTCGTCCAGGAACTCCTGCCTCATGATCTCCTCGGTGGCCACCACGGTGATGACCCTGCCGTCCACATAGGTGTGCCTGACCCTGATGCCCTCCGGGAGGGAGCGCCAGAACGCGCCCATGATCTCCTTGACGGACTCCTCGCCCGAGGACACCACCATGTCCTCTATGTCCTCCTGGCGGGCGTCGTGGACTATGAGGTCGAACCTGGTCTGCTGGTCCACCTTGCCCCTGCCGTAGACCTTCCACAGCCTGGACAGGATGTCCGGGGCGTAGCGCTCGTTGGAGATGGACATGTGCAGCTCGGTCCCCTCGGCCCTGAAGGACGCCACGTCGCCGATGGTCTTGCTGGACGGGTGGTTCTTGAGCATGACCGAGAATATGAACAGCGGCACCTCCGGCTTCAGGCACAGATGCGCCTTCCTGAACATGAAGGATTTGCCGATGTCCCCGATGATGTCGTCGAAGAGCTTGGCGTACGCATCGTTGCCGTAGCCGTCCGGTCCGTCCACCGTGATGTCCATCGGACCGCCTCACAGGAACCCGGAGCTCAGCAGAGCCCCGCCCACCGCGCCGATGAACTGGGAGTTCTCGGGGACGATGGGCTTCTCGCCCAGCACCTCGCCCACAGCCTTGACCAGACCGGAGATCAGGGACGTTCCGCCCACCTCGATGACCGGGTGCCTGACGTCGATCTCCTGGAGCTGCTGCTCGTACACCTGCTCGGCGACGGAGTGGCATGCCGCCGCGGCCACGTCCTCGAAGCTCTTGCCCTCTCCGAGTGTGGTGACCAGGTCCTGGATCCCGAAGACGGAGCAGTAGGAGTTCATCTTGGCGTTGCGCCAGTCCCCCTTCTCCGCCAGCGCGCCCAGCTGGGTGACGTCGATCTTCAGCCTCCTGGAGGTCATCTCCAGGAAACGGCCGGACGCTCCGGCGCAGACCCCTCCCATGGTGAAGTTGTCGGGGATGCCGTCGCGGATGGTGATGGCCTTGTTGTCCATGCCTCCGATGTCGATGATGGTGGCCTCGCCCTTCTGGCGGTCGGCCAGCCAGACGGCGCCCTTGGAGTTGACGGTCAGCTCCTCCTGCACCAGCTTCACCTTGTCGGAGAAGTGGTTGCCCAGGGTGAAGCGCCCGTACCCGGTGGTGCCGATGGCCTCCAGGTCCTTGTACTCGTAGCCGGCCTCCGCCAGGGCCTCGTTGAGGACCTGGGTGGCGGACTCGACCACGTCGTGGGACGGGGTCCAGGACTTGCCGATGATCCTGTTATCCAGCATGACCACCGCTTTGGTGGTGGAGGATCCGGAGTCCAGGCCGGCGGTGAGGCCGGCCTGCCTCTCCCTGGCCAGGAGCTCCTTCCTGGTGACGATGGTCACAAGGGCCTCCATCCTGGTGAGCAGCTGGGATGCCTTCATCCTCTCGGTGAAGGAGTAGGTCACCACCGGCAGGTTGGTGTTCTCCTGTATGAACCTCCTCAGCTCGTTCCTGACCAGGGCCGCCTCGGCGCACCTGAAGCAGGTGGTGATGAACACGGCATCGGCGTCGAAGTTGCCGTCCGCCAGCTGTATCGCCCTGGCGATCATGAGCTTGAGCTGCGAGGAATGGGGGCGGAATCCGAACCTCTCCACCGCCTTGTTGATGTCTGCGGCGGATACGTCTGGGTACACTATCTTCGCCCCGACGGAACGGGCCGCTTTCTCTATCTCGTACTGCACGCTGCTGTACTCGGTGCCGCACGAGAGCTGTGCGATCTTGATCACTGCAGTCCCTCCAGGAATCCCTTGACCTTGGCGACGAACTCGATGCCGTCCTCCTCGGTCTCCGGGTATTGAAGCCTTAACGCGGGGATGCCCCGCCTGCGGATGAGGTACTTCACCATCAGCTCGGAGCGCTCGCATCCGACGCATCCGAACCCGAAGGGGGCGTCGTCCACGATGATGGCGGCGTCCGCCTCCTCGATCAGCGGCCCCCAGACGGCGAGCCTCCCCCTGACGCCGGAGGGCACCTCTATGCCCGCGTACTTGAGTCCCCTGACCACATCGTCCAGGGTGACGTTCATGGGCGGCATGTCCACCTCGAGGTTGTCGACCCTCTCTTGCAACGCGGCCATCGTGCTGAGGGGCTCGTGACCGAACCTCTCTACCAGGTCGAACAGGATCATGCTGTTCGGCGGATCGATGAACACCTTCATTCCTTCACCTCGCAAATCTCTTTGAACTTGAGAACCGGGAGCTTCTCCCGCTTCGGCCTCTCCGGCGGGACCTCGCCCTTCTCGGCAGCGATGAGGCCCGCCCTTATGAACGGGAGCTTGCTCCACTCCTCCTCCAGCTGGGAGTAGCCCGGCCTGGTGCCGTGCTGCGCCCTGCATCTGACGGGATCGCCCATGCGGTACGCCCTGCGCTTGGAGAAGATGGCGTAGGGCTCCATGTCCCTGACCTTGTCGGTCACCCTGCGGACCACGTCAGCCTCGCCCTCGACGAGGCATCCGTAGCACGTCTCCTTCAGCCCGACAGGCTCCCCCATGGCGTGGATGGTGCGCGCCAGCATCTCCGGCGTCACGTCCGACGTGGGGCAGATCATCAGCAGCCTGGTCTCCCTGCTCATAGCTCCAACTCCGTAATGTAGACCTTCATGCCGTCCTCGAGGCCCTCGGTCATGTGGTCGAGGTCCCCCAGGAACCTTCCGAAGATGTTGGTCCCGAAGGGCTCCTCGCCGGTGGGACCGTACTCCCTGCTGTCCTGCATCCTGATGCCCAGCAGGCCGTGGTGGTCGCAGGCCTGGTTGGTGAACCCTATGTCACCGCGCCTGCACCTCTTGAAGGGCTCCCCGGGGTACAGGGACTTGCCCTTCACCTCGTCGCCCTCGAACGTTATCATGGACATCCCCTCGAACCAGAAGTGGACCTTCAGGGACCCGACGGGCTTGTGGTTCAGCCCGGTGATCTTCTCGAAGTAGTGGACGTCCTCCGGGCGCTTGCGGTTCAGGGATATCCTGAACACCCTGTCCTTCGGCACCCCGAACAGCTCCGCGCTGCCCTTGTTCAGCAGGCTCACCGTCATCTCCGGGGTCTGCTCCGCCACGATGGCGTCGTCGGATACGTCCCCGGTGCGGACCACCTCGATGCCCGCATCCCTCAGCAGCCTCTCGCCCTCGGCCATGGTCATCCCCACGGCCAGCGTCCTCTTGGGCTCGGTGACCACGGTGATCCTCTCGCCCTCGGCGGCGGCCTCCATGATCGCCCTTCCCAGGACCACGTCGCCCACATGGTTGTGGGTCTCCGACAGCTGCCTGCGCTGGCGGTAGAAGAACATCTTGCCCACGCCGGTGCCGTGGTTCCTCACCTGGACGCTGCCCTCGGACCTGACGGTCAGGTTCTCCTGGGAGATCGCCACATCGGTGTCGTCGTGGCAGGCCATGTAGCTGCCGGAGGACTCGGAGACGTTGACGAACCCCTTCTGGGCCAGTATCATCAGGTGCTCGGCGGACTCGGGGTTGGACATGTCCAGACGCACCTTCATGCAGGTGTCCACTGAGTTCCCGTCGGCCAGCTTCAGCTTGAGGTTGGACGTGACCACGTGGTTCTCCTTGACGGTCTCGGACACCGACGGGGATATGGAGAGTATGGAGTCGCCCTCCTGCAGAACGTCAACCACGTGCCTCCCGCGGGTGACCCTGCCGATGCGGCCGGCCCCTGCGCCGTAGGCGTTCCTGTGGTCCTTCTTGGCCACCATGACATAGGTGGTGGCGCTGTCGAACCCTCCCAGGGAGAAGAAGCAGTCGTACGGGCGGTACATGCGCTCGGTGCGGTCCACCTTGATATCGGTCTTGAACGCGCCGAAGGCGGCGATGGCCGACGTGACCCACCTGGCGGTGGACCCGGTGACCCTCTTGGTCAGCACCTTCCACAGGTCAGCGTCCTTCCCGGGATCCAGATGGAGGGTGAACGTGCCCTTGGTGGTCTCCACGTCGAAGTCCTCGGACTCGGTCCTGAGGGACTCGGTGGATTTGTGCACGGAGACCAGCGTCCCCTTGGTGTAGGGCTCCCCGGCCACCGCGTCCTTCAGGGTGGCCCCCTTGGGGAACTCCTTCTCCACTCCGTTGACGGTTACCTTCATTGCACTTCGCCTCCGGTGTCGGGCAGCATCCTCTGTATCTTGGACACGATCTCGTCCAGCTTCTCCTGGGGGCAGGACACCCCTCTGATGACGCCGGTGACGATCTCCTGGATGGAGCCCTTGGTGTTTATGTCGGGGTCGTCGGGCATGACCATGCGGGTCTTCACCCCTATGGCGGCGAAGTCCTCGAAGTCTATGGGGCACTGGGCCACGATCATGGCGGGTATGTCCACGTTCCTGAGGATCAGCCTGGCCTTCCAGATGATGTGGGGCCTGACGTTCCCCAGGTGGATCAACGCCACCTTGAACTGCTGTATCCTGGAGACCTCGATGGGGTCCAGCCCCATGCACTGGCCGTGGGACACGTCGGGGGCGTCAGCCGGGACGCCCGCGCCGGCGTTCAGAACCAGGACGGAGGTGTCGATCCCCTCCTCCCTGAGGGCGTAGGTGATCTCGCAGACCGGCTTGGTGATGTGCCTCCTCCCCGGCCCCATGGCTATGGCGACCACGTCCCTTCCGCTCTCGGAGATGGTGGCCCTCTGGGCCAGACCGCCTCCCTGGCCGAGTCCCATGGACTCCCTGCACTCGACGAAGCTCAGATGCCTTCCGATCCTCTGCTTCATAGTTCACCGCCAGCGTCCAGGATCTCCTGCTCGATGACCTTCAGCTGGTCGACGATCTCCTCGGGCGAGCCGATGTCCACGACCTTCCCGCCCTTCATGAGAGCCGCCCTGTCGCAGCAGTTGAGGATGAAGTCCATATCGTGGCTGACCACGATGAACGTCTCGTTGAGGTCCTCCCTGGCCTTCAGCACCGCCTTGGCCACGGCGACCTTGGTGATGGGGTCCATGGTGCCGGTGGGCTCGTCCAGGATGACGAACCTGGGCTCCTTGATGAGCACCTGCGCGAACGCGATCCTCTGGCACTCTCCCACGGAGAGGGCGTCGGGATAGGACTGCAGGACCGCCTCGATGTTCTCCCTGGGGAAGCCGACGCTCAGCAGCGACTGTATCGCCTTGACCTTGGCCAGCTCCGCGGGCATCTTGATGCCGATGCAGGAGGAGAGGTTCTGCAGGACGGTGTCGAAGGGGTAGAGGGTGAACTCCTGGTGGAGCACGCCTATGTACGGGGTGGCACGCCCCTTGCCACCCTCGCCCGGGTCGTTCATGTCCACCCAGGTGTCGCCGATCTTGACCTCCACCTTTCCGCCGGTGGTGGGGGTCATGCCGGCTATCATGCGCGATGTGGTGGTCTTCCCCGCTCCGGAGAACCCCACGAGGGCGAAGACCTCGCCCTCCTTGATGTCGAAGGTGACGCCGTCCACGGCCTTGACCACGCCTCTGACCACCGAGAAGAAGTGCTTCTCCGCGTTCTCCAGGCGGATGATGGGCTCGCCGACGGTGTAGTCGTTGGCCTTGTCGAACTTGTAGGCCTCCATGAACTTCTCGGTGACCTTCTTGGGCTCGTCGTGCATGACCAGCTTCCCGGCGTCCAGCCACATGGCGTCGTCGGCCATCTTGTCGATGGCGTCCGGCCAGTGGGATGCGAAGACCATGCAGATGCCGTGGTCGCGGGTGTACTTCACCAGGCGCTCGTGGACCACGTTCGCGGTGTAGGGGTCCAGGGTCCCGGTGGGCTCGTCGGCCAGGAAGAACAGGGGGTCCTTCGCCAGCTGCCTCGCCATGACCACCCTCTGCTTCTCGCCTCCGGACAGGTCCCTGGCGATGTGGGTGGTGCGGTGGGTCATGTTGACGAACTCCAGGAGCTGGATCGCCCTGTCGATCTTCTCCTTCTCGTTCAGGTCCTCGGGCATGGCCTCGAAGATGTTCTCCAGGACGGTGTTGTCGCCGAACAGGGCGAACGTCCTCTGGAGCATGATGGATATGCGGCCCTTCAGCTCCTGCCTCAGCCTGTCGCGGGGGTGGAGCGCCCAGAAGTCCACCCACTGGGTGCTGTACTCTTTGCCGCACTTGGGGCACTTCTTCCCCTCCTCGGGGAGGTCCAGGCGGCCGCAGTGGTCGCACCAGTTGACGTGGTAGAGGATCCTGCCGGAATCGGGCTTGTAGCCCTCGGAGCCCCTGATCATGTGGATCATGACGCTCTTCCCTGCGGCGCTCTTCCCTATGAGCCCCAGGATCTCCCCGGTCTTGAGGGTGACCGAGATGTTGTCGAGGACCACTCTGCCGTCGAACTTCTTCACGACGTTCTCCAGCTTGAGGAGTTCGATGCCATTCACTGCCATGCAGGATGTGAACCTATCGGACATATTAAAGGTGACTGCGGGGGGTCATCGGCGTTAAGTTATGTTACGCTGGGTTTTCTTTCAACGTCGTTAAATTGGGGTGGTTTTATAGTCCCTAGCCGATTCGTCGGCGATGCGCAGCAGCTACGGATACCGCTCGGGATCGGCCGCCAAGTTCACGGACTACCACCTGTGGAAGGCGCTCATGACGCTGGACCCGGCCACCGGGATCGGGCGCAAGAGGCTGTCGGAGGAGCTGGGGATCGGCGAGGGGAGCACCCGCACCCTCCTGTCCGTGCTGGAGCGCAACGGCTGCACGTTCACCAACAAGACCGGCATCTACCTGTCGGAGGAGGGGGTGAAGGTCCGCAACCGCACCATCATGGACGTGGCCCATCTGAGTCTGGGCGACCTCACCATCAGCGACTGCGATTGCGCCGTCAGGATCCCCTTCGCCGCCAAGAAGATCAGGTACGGGAAGGAGGAGACGGACGCCGCCATCAAGAGCGGCGCCGCAGGCGCCACCACACTGGTCTGCACCGACGGCAGGGTCAGGTTCCCCGGGACGGAGCAGCCGGTGGACAGCGGATCCGAGGACATCCTGCGCAGGGTCTTCCGCCTGAGGGCGGACGACGTCATCATCGTCGGCACCGCCAGGACCCCGGAGGCCGCCGAGATGGGCGCCGTGTCGGTGGCGCTGGCGCTGGTGGGCGGGATAAGGTTCGGCCCGGAATCCGGCATAATGACGGGACGCAGCAACGACGAGCTTGTGTCCATGTGCTTCGCCGTCCACGAGCTGGTGGGCGGGCTCCCGGTGTGCGCCAAGCGCCGGAACAACCTGGGCATACGCATCGAGGACGGCATGGTCATCGACAACGTATACGACGGGGAGGCGCTGGAGGAAGCGATTCAGACCGGCAGGACCGTCCGCAAGGTGGCGGAGTCGGGACCGTACAAGGGCATCAGGGTCATCTGCACCCCCATAGACGTGGACGGCACCGTCATCGCAGCCATCGGCGTGGTGGACATGAAGGAGCTGTTCTCCGTCCACATAAGATGACCTGGCTCCGCAACCGTCATTAATCCCCACGGGGATGCGGAGGGCATGTCCGACGATCTGCCTCTTCAGATCATCAAAGGGCTCAGGGGAGTCCGCGACGCGTTCTACCTCGACGACGACATACTCAGCAGGGTCAAGGCCGAGGAGGCCACCGTGGTGTCCCCGGGGTTCAACACCGACGTGGTGAACGAGGGATTCAACGAGGCCCTGAAGCGCGACAGGGTCATCTGCATCGTCAAGGACCCGCGCTTCCGCCCGCCGCCGGAGCCCACGGTGAAGCTGGAGTGCAGCGACGGCCAGTGCCTGGGGGTGGAGGTCTTCCCGGACACCCAGGACCAGTACCTCGGCAGGGACGGATGCCTCATGGTCTCCGACGGGTTCGTGGTCTTCACCGACATCCGGCCGACTGAGGGCAGCACGGAGTGCTTCGTCATGCCGCCGGTGTCGTTCCCGGAGCTGAACCCGGAGAACGGATGCTACGACGTGGTGTCCTGCAGCCCGGCCCCCACCAGCGACGTGATGATCAGGGAATGGAGGGGTCTGCCGGACGACGGCAGGCTGGCATCCATCCTGGTGGGCTACAACCTGAGCGAGAAGGAGTGATCACTCCGGGGCGATCAGCCCGCGGACCTGCTCCGCGGTGACGTTCAGGTTCACGTTCTCGGTCACCGTCTCCACGTTCACGGTGGATATCCCGGTGACCACCTTGGCGAATATGCCCTTCCTCATACCCAGCACCGTGCAGGCGGCCTTGTCCACCTTCATGCGGAAAGAGTGGACGTTCCATGTCGCCAGGTCCAGCAGCACGGCGTCGACGGTGCCCAGGAGCATACCGTCGGAGGACACCACCCTGCGGCCCTCCAGGTACCCCACCGAGGACAGGGCGTCGGTGTCCGCCCTGATGTAGTCCCTGGCGTCCTCCAGGCTGTCGGGGAGGAGCACCACGTCGTTGATTATCAGATCCGCGGGACCCAGGAGAACCATGGACCTCCCGTTGCCGGCGCCGATGACGTTGGACGCGCCCTTGGTGCAGCGGACCTTGAGGCCCTCCAGCGTCCAAGAGACGGGATCGTACCTCATGTCCATGATGTCCCCGACGATGTACGCATCCCCGGAGACCACGTTCATGCCGGTCAGCGAGCCGGCTTCGGTGAGAGACATGCTCCGTGGGTATGTCAGCAACGGATTAAAACACGACGATTGAGGGGTTTGGGGAAATGGTTTGGGATGGCGCGGATGCGCTCATCCCTTGATTGCCTTGACGACTGCCCTGAGGTTCTCGTCCGCGATGAGAGCGGAGAGACCGCATCCGGGGGACACGATGTTGAATCCGGCGGCGGCGATCCTCTTTGCGGCGGCGGCGCAGTCCTCGGGGGTTCCCTGCAGCAGGGGGTGGACCACACCGATGTTTCCGACCAGCGCGACACGGCCGTTGTTGATCTTGACGGCCTCGGCGGAGTCGACCTTCTCCTCGATAGAGCATCCGGTGACGCCGGTGTCAGCCATCAGCGGCAGGATTGCGGAGGTGTCACCGCAGATGTGGAGCACGGAGTACGCATCCTTGACGCAGGCCAGGGAGTCCTTGACGTAGTTACCGGAGTACTCGGTGAACATGTCGGGGGACAGCAGGTCGGTGGAGGACGAGGGCTCGGACATCTGGATGATGTCTGCGCCGGCGTCGGACAGAGCCTGGGAGTAGGCCTTGACGATGGGGTTGACGGCGGCGATCCACTTGTGGACCTCCTCGGGGTTCATCATGATGCCGAAGACCAGGTTCTCGGTGGAGACCATGTGTCCGGCCAGGGTGAAGGGTCCGGTGTTACCCGCGATGACGGGGTACTCCTTGCCGTACTCGTCAGCCATGAGCCTGGTGGCCTCGATGATGACTGCGGGGCGGCCTCCCTTCAGGAACTCCTCGGGGTCCATCAGGTTGGGCTCGTCGTAGACGTCGGACATGGGGTCGAAGTTGAAGGGGTGCTTCTTCAGCATGGGGGTCCTGTCCTTCTTTCCGGGGTCGACGTTGCATCCGAGCCTCTCAGCCTCAGCGGTGAGGCAGAAGGAGGACCTGACGGCCTCGAATCCGAAGACGGTGGCCTGGGCGGCACCCAGCTTCGCCATCATCTTGGCGTCCGAGTGGGCCTCGGGCCAGGCGCATCCGACTGCGTCCATCTGTCCGATGGTGGCGGACTGGGTGAAGACCGCCACGGGGGGCCTGTCCAGGGGCTCCTTCCTCATCGCTGCGAGCACTCTTTCTCTGGGAGTCATAGACATTGTGATATCTCTCCTTGGATGGCGGATATATTCCTACCTATATAATCATCCCTACCCGCCTGGATGACTAGGAAAAACGGCTGCGGGAGTACGGGATGGTAAGGGGTTTGGAAGGGGGTCCCGGAGGCTCAGACGAGCTCCGGCGGATCCCCCACAGCGCGGGACACGACCTCGACGAAGTTGACGGTTCTGGCTATGGACTCCTCCTCCCAGTCGCCGACCCCTCCCTCGGTGGCCATGTAGGTCTTGATCTTCGACGAAGTGCGGATGTTGGTGGCGCCCATCTCGGTGACCTTCTTGGTCAGGTAGGACTCCAGCCACCTGCGGGTCGCCGCCACGGCGGTGTCGAGATGGGAGTAGTATGCCGCGCCCATGAACGGTATGTTGGCCATGAAGCGGTAGTCCGGCGTGGGGGCGATGGTGGCCGACAGGGACTCGGCGATCTTGGATGACACGGCGCCCACGGCGTTGCCCACATCGTTGTTCTCCGGGAACACAACCTTGGCGTTCAGCCTCTCGTCCAGGTCCTCCATCATGAACCTGGCGGGTGCGCCGATGCCCACCACGGGCAGGTTCATCTTGGGGACGATGTCCATGGGGCTGCCGCGCTTGATGGATGCCAGGCGCCTCAGCATGACCTTGGACTCCTCGCCGTACCAGTGGTTCAGCTCGTCGTCCAGCATCTTGGTCATCACCACCTCGCAGACCCTGGTCTTGATCTCCTCGAACACGGCGGTGGCCACCTGCTTCTTGGTCATGCCCATCCTGGCACCCAGTGCCTGCACGCCAGCGTCCGCGCCTGCGGGCACGCCCAGGGCGAACATCTTCTTGAACACCATCACGTCGGTTGGGGTGAGGGCGGACATCACGAGGACCTCCTTCCTCACCATGGACGCCAGCTCGTCGTCGATGACCCAGAGGCCGTCCACCATGTCGATGATCTCCATCTTGTTGAGGGCGCCCTTGCCGTCTATGGCATCGAAGATCCTGCGCTCCTTGGATGTCAGCTGGGACACGTCCGCTGCCGGCAGGGTCTCGTAGTACTCGCTGATCTCGGAGTGGCGGACCCTCTCCGGCAGGTCGGGATGGGTCTCGGAGAACACGCACAGGGGCACCACCCTGTCGGGACCCAGCTGGAACCTCTGGCCCTCCAGGACCGAGATCCTGGAGTCGCCGCCCAGTGCCACGGTGTACATGTCCACCGCCTTGACCCTGGTCCTCCACCTGCCGACGGACGCGCCCTCGTACTGGATCTGGGGGAACCCGCCCTCCATCACGGCGATGTCGGTGGAGGTCCCTCCGATGTCCACCATGACGCAGTCCTCGTACCCGGACAGGATCATGCCGCCCATGGAGCTGGCGGCGGGACCGGAGAGGATGGTCTCGATGGGGTGTATCCTTGCCTCCTCCAGCCCCATGACGGAGCCGTCTCCCTTGTACACCATGATGGGTGCGGTGATCCCCTTCCCGCGGAAGGTGCGCTCCACATCGTCGAAGAACTTGCTGACTATGGGGATCAGACGGCCGTTGAGGACGGCGGTCTCCGCCCTCAGGTCGATGCCGAGGGCGGCGGATAGCTCGTGGCCGGCGATGACCGGCAGCCCGGTCATCTTCCTTGCCAGCTCCTTCACCTTCTCCTCCTGGGTGGAGTTGGCCACGGAGAACAGGCCCGAGACGGCGATGGCGTCCACACCCTGGGACACCTCCTTGATGGCTCTGGTCACCTCCTCCTTGGACATGGCGGCGATGGCCCTGCCGGTGCTGGTGAACCCTCCCCTGACAGTCACCCTGTGCTTCTCGCCGAAGGTGACGTCCTCGTCCGGCTTCCATCCGATGAGGATGAGTCCCACCTCCCCGCCGTGGCCCTCCAGCACGGAGTTGGTGGCCAGGGTGGTGGATATGCCGACGAGGCTGATGTCCGACGGCTTTATGTCACAGGACGCGAAGACCGCGTCCACCGAATTGTACAGCCCTATGGACAGGTCGTGGTGGGTTGTGGGGGACTTCCTCTTGGCCACGACGGTGTTGTCGTCCAGGTCTATGATGACCGCGTCCGTGAAGGATCCGCCGGTGTCGATGCCCAGGCCGTACCTGGCAGTGCTGATCTTCTCGTCGTCCTCGCTGTATGTATCCGGCTCGACGAGGCCGACGCCCTCCACCAGCTTGCCCAGGTACCCGGAGACCTTCTCCCTCTTCTTCGTCTCGGCGTTGTACCTGGTGGTCTGATAGTACACATAGTAGGAGTTGCCGGACTTCTTCACATCGAAGCACTTGCGCCCGCCCTCCTTCTCCTTGCGGATCCAATCCTGGACCCACTGGTCGTATTCGGCCCTCTGAACCATGTGGGCCAGATGCCGAGGCCCGTATATATATGTACCGTATAATTCACGGCCGTTAACTTATACGGTAGAGCCGAAATTATACGGTATCTGAGACTGAACGGAAGCTATAGCATAGTTGATTGCAACGATGATAAAACATCAAACGATTCCATGCAACAGAAAATCACAATCATATCGGCAATCCCGTGAGAGGACAAGTGCGGCCGCGGGGGCCGCTGCAGAAGTAAGTGGGTTGTTGAAAAGGTTTGGAGGTATCCTGCGGATCCGGTGGAATCACTGGATGCCGAGGATGCTGGCTGCGAGGTGGGATGCCTCGACTGCGTCGTAGGACCAGCCGTCGGCTCCGATCTGCTCGGCGAACTCCTTGGAGGTCGCGCCGCCGCCGATCATGGTCTTGATCTTGCCCTTCAGGCCGTTCTCCTTCAGGTCAGCCTCGCACTGCTTCATGCCGGCGAGGGTGGGGGTCATCAGGGTGGACTCAGCGATGATCGAAGCGTTGTTCTCCTGAGCAGAGGCGATGATGTCCTTGATGGGGACGTCCTTGCCGAGGTCGACGACGTTCAGTCCCAGACCGGTCAGCATAGCCTTCACGATGTTCTTACCGATGTCGTGGACGTCTCCCTCGACGACTGCGATGACAACGGTTCCCTTGGAAGCGGATCCGTCGCCCTGGAGCAGAGGCAGGCAGAGGTTCAGGCCCTGGTACAGGGTGTTGGCGGACAGCAGAACCTGGGGCAGGAAGTACTGCTTGGCGGCATACTTGTCACCAACGATGGCCATTGCCTTGGAAAGTCCCTCGAAGATGATGGTCTTGGCGTCGATGCCGTCGTCCAGGCAGGCCTGGGTGGCGTCCTTGGCAAGCTTCATCTTTCCGGTCACGACGATGTCGATAAGTGCGTCGAGCTTCTCACTCATTTCTATACCTCATCACCCTTTCGGGTGCTGGACACTGATTCTTCTGATTCGACTTAAAGACTTGGATGGATGGATACTATATCCATCATCTACCTATAAGGGCCGATTTTGAATATTTAAAACTATCTTTTTTCACCACGAACGGGTAGGATTTGCCCCGGATGTCAGATCCTGATGCCCGAGACGTCACCCAGCATCCCGAGGTCGAGGAGCCCCATATCCGACACCGCGTAGACCTCGGCGGAGGCCACGTCCGCCGCTCTGCAGGCGGGCGACATGAAGTCCCCGGGGGTGCAGGGGAGGAGGTCCGTCCCCGACGACAGGGGGCTGAAGGGAGGGATCACCACGATTCCCTCCTTCTTCATACGTAAGAAGCACTGGAGCTTCATCCCTCCGCCCACCGCGCCCGGTATGCGCACCGAGGGATGCTCGTGGCCGATGACCACCGGACGGTGCCCGGAATCCTGATGGCCGTGCTCCAGGCGGTAGCCGGCGATATCGTAATGATCCACCGCCTCCAGGCCCATGTCGGCGATGATGTTCTGCAGGTAGTTGTCGTGGTTCCCCTTGACCACCACCGTCTCCGCCGCCTCCGCCACCAGCGATATGACCGCGCGGACCTCGTCCCTGTCCTCGTACTTCGCCCTGCGGAAGTCGTGCTTGATGTCCCCCAGGAGTACGATCCTCTCCGGCTCGTACTTGCATATCAGCCTGTTGAGGGAGATGCGCACCGAACCGGTGTTCAGCCTGGGCAGGTACACCCCGTCCTCCTCCAGGGCCTTCTCGTACCCGAGATGGAGGTCGCCGATGACCACCGTCCCCTCGTCCCGGAACAGCAGGCACCTGTCGTTGGTGACGAAAACCCCGGGGGCTATCTCGGCGCGGTCCACGGTGCGTCATGGCGGGACCCGTAGAAATAACGTGAGGCGCCCCCTTCGGCAACCGTAAAATACGGTAACGCATCAGCCCCGGCGATGATAGAGAGCACCTTCCAGATTCTGCCTTCGGTGGGAGCCGCCAAGGAGCGGACGCTTTGGGGCGCGGGGGTGCTCAGATGGAGGGACTTCCTGGAGGCGGACGCCGTCCCCGGGATCACCGATGCCCGGAAGGAGAGGTGCGACTCCGTCCTCCGCTACGCCTACGACCTCCTCGACGCCGGCGACTGCGCCGGGCTGGGGGCCATGCTGAAGCACGGGGAGCACTGGCGCCTGTACCGCCGCTTCCGGGACACCGCCACGTTCCTGGACATAGAGACTGACGGCCTGGAGCGCGACTCCACTGTCACCGTGGTGACCGTCCACCGGAGGAGCGGCACCCGCACGCTGATCAACGGCATCGACCTGTGCGAGGAATCCCTGGCCGACGCCCTCGACGGCACGTCGCTCATGGTGACCTTCAACGGGAGCTGCTTCGACCTCCCGGTGCTGAGGTGCAGCTTCCCCGGGCTGGATCTCGATATGCCCCACTTCGACCTGCGGTTTGGATGCAGGAAGGCGGGGTTCAAGGGAGGCCTCAAGACCGTGGAGAGGGAGATCGGCATCGAGAGGGGCGACTCCATCGCGGACGTGGACGGCTTCGAGGCCGTCCGCCTCTGGAAGAGATGGGAGGGGAAGAGGGACGAAGGCGCCCTGGAGACCCTCGTGGAGTACAACATAGCGGACACCGTCAACCTGGAGAGGCTGGCGGACGCCGCATACGACAGGCTGGTGGCAGGGTATGCAGGGTTCGGGGACCGCGAGGCTTGAGGGCGCGGCATCCGCAGCGGCGGAGGCCGTCAGGGCCGCCGGCAGCGTGCTGATTGTGTCGCACATAGACGCGGACGGGATCACCGCCGCCGCGATTGCATCCTCGGTCTGCGACCGCCTGGGCAAGGAGCACAGGGTGGTGTTCCTGAAGAAGCTGAGCGAGGAGGGGATAGGCATGATCGACTCGGCCCCGGAGCCGCTGGTGTGGATCTGCGACCTGGGCAGCGGATACCTGTCGGCGTTCTCCCGCCCCGGGATCGTCATCACCGACCACCATGTGCCTGACGGGTCCAGGAAGGCGGGGCAGATGTCCCTCGACTCCTTCTCGGACATGGTGCACGTCAACCCCCACGACGCGGGCATGGACGGATCCACCGAGATATCCGGCGCCGGGGTCACGTACCTGGTGGCCAAGGCGGTAGACCCAAGCAACACCGACCTTGCGTATCTCGCGGTCGTCGGCGCCTGCGGGGACGTGCAGGATTCGGAGGGCAGGCTGGTCAGCATGAACCGCGAGATCCTGAACGACGCGGTGGCGGACGGCAGCGTGTCCGTTTCCGAGGACCTCCGCCTCTTCGGGAGGGAGACCCGCACTCTGATCCAGTTCCTCCAGTTCGGGAGCGACCCGTCGGTGCCGGGGCTCAGCGAGAACGGCGCGGAATGCGCCAGGCTGTACTCCTCGCTGGACATCCCCCTGAAGGACGGCAGGCGCAGCAGGTGCTGGAACGACCTGACGCCGGCGGAGAAGGAGCGTGCCACCGATGCCGTGCTATCCCGCCTGTCCCCGGAGGACGCCGAGAGGGCGATCGGGGAGACCTACACCATCACAGGCGGGAGGCCGCATACGGAGCTCCGCGACGCCAAGGAGTACGCCACCCTGCTGAACGCCTGCGGCCGCTACGGGGACGCGGAGGTGGGCATGCGCATCTGCATGGGCGACGCCGACGCACTGGCGGCGGCCAAGGACAGGAGGACGTCCCACAAGCAGAACATATCCTCGGCGCTGGCTATGGTGAAGGAGAAGGGTCTCGTAAAGCGCAGGCGCTTCATCCAGTGGTTCGACGCCGGCTCCGAGATACAGGAGACGGTGGTGGGGATCGTCGCCGGCATGCTGCTGAACGGCGACGGCGCCGATCGGGACATGCCCATCATAGCCTTCGCCGACGCAGACGACGGCGCCAAGGTATCCGCCAGGGCCGACCGCTCGCTGGCCGGGAGGGGATTGGACCTCTCCTTCGTCATGAGGACCGCGGCGGAGGCCGTGGGAGGCTACGGCGGCGGTCACAGCGTGGCCGCCGGGGCCACGATCCCACCGGACCGGAAGGAGGACTTCCTGGACGCGGTGGAGGACATCGTGGCCGCCCAGATCATCTGAGCAGCGTGTACAGCACCGCCTTCTGGGCGTGCAGGCGGTTCTCGGCCTCGTCGAACACGACGCTCTGGGGGCCGTCCATGACCTCGGCGGTGATCTCCTGGCCGCGGTGGGCGGGCAGGCAGTGCATGACGATGCAGTCCGGCTTGGCCACCTTCAGCAGGTCGGAGTTGATCTGGTAGTCGTGGAAGATCTTCACCGCGGTCTCCAGCGGAGTGTCGTCGCCCATGGAGATCCAGGTGTCGGTGTAGAGGACGTCCGCGTCCTTGCATGCCTCGTAGGGCTCGTGGGAGGCGATGATCCTGCATCCGTTCTCGTCGGCGATGCGGGACGCGTTGAGCATGATCTCGGCGTTGGGCATCCTGACGGCGGGGCAGCAGGCGACCATGTCCATGCCCATGATGGCGCATGCGTACAGCAGGGAGTTGCACACGTTGTTGCCGTCCCCCAGGTACACCAGCTTCCTGCCGCGGAAGCCGCCCTTCTTCTCCTTGATGGTGACCATGTCCGCCAGGGCCTGGCAGGGGTGCTCCAGGTTGTCCAGGCCGCTGATCACCGGGATGGTGGCGTTGTCGCCCAGGCGGTCCATGATCTTGTAGTCGAAGGCGCGGTACATGATGCCGTGGACGAACCTGCTCATCACCAGGGCGGTGTCCTCCACGGTCTCGGAATGGCCCATCTGCATCTTGGACGCCTCGATGTACAGGGGGTGCCCGCCGAGCTCGCTGATGGCCACGTCGAAGGAGATCCTCGTGCGGGTGCTGGGCTTCTCGAAGATCATAGCCAGCGTCTTACCTTTCAGGGGGTCCCCGTGGTGCCCCCTCTCCGCCTTGAGCCTGATGGCGAGGTCCACCAGCTCGGGCATGTCATCCTTCATATCCAGGACGGAAATTATGTTTCTCTTCGCCATGCGGGGGAAGCCGTGTGTCCCGTAATAAAGGATTCGCGCGAAACACTGCGTATGCGCGACAATCTTTATCTACAAGTACGGAATCGAGGGTCATCGAATGGCCTGGGTAGGGTAGCTTGGTTATCCTAGGGGACTGTGGATCCCTTGACTCGTGTTCAAATCTCGGCCCAGGCCCCTCATTCTCACGGTGATTCAATGGCATGGGACGGCGAATTCAGGAGGATCGACGACTGCAGGTGGGAGATACCCAGAGGGTCTGTGCCCGGCATGCTCACCAACGCCGTCGTCTACGCCAGCGAGGGGATGCTCCCCAAGATAAGGGAGGACAACGCCCCCCTCCAGGCGGCCAACGTGGCCTGCCTCCCCGGGATCGTCGGCAGCTCCATGGCCATGCCCGACATACACTGGGGCTACGGGTTCCCCATCGGCGGTGTGGCCGCCGTGGATGCGGAGTCCGGGTCCATATCCCCGGGCGGCATCGGTTTCGACATCAACTGCGGGGTCAGGCTCATACGCACCGACCTCACCGCCGAGGACCTCTCCGGATGCATGGATGCGCTGATGGATGCGCTCTACGCCAACGTCCCTTCGGGACTGGGCTCCAAGGGCCTCACCAGGGTCGGTGCCAGGGAATTGGAGGAGATCCTCTCCGCAGGATCCGCATGGGCTGTGGAGAACGGATACGGGACCCCCTCCGACCTCATCGCGACGGAGGAGGGCGGATGCATGTCCGACGCCGACCCGGCCAACGTGGGCGAGAAGGCACGCAAGAGAGGCCTGGCTCAGCTCGGATCCCTGGGATCCGGGAACCACTTCCTGGAGGTGGACGTGGTGGACGAGGTCTACGACGAGGACGCCGCGAGAGCATTCGGCCTGAGGGAGGGAGCCGTCACCGTCACCGTCCACTGCGGGTCCAGAGGATGCGGCCACCAGATAGCCACGGACTACCTCCAGGAGATGGAGCGCTACGTGAAATCCACAGGGCAGTCCCTCCCCGACCGCCAGCTCGCCTGCGCTCCGCTGGACTCCCGCCTCGGCGACGGATACTACCGCGCCATGTCATGCGGGGCGAACTACGCCTGGGCCAACAGGCAGATGATAACCCACTGGGTCAGGGAGTCTTTCGAATCCGTCGTCGGGAGGCCCTCGGAATCCATGGGGATGAGGGTCGTCTACGACGTGGCCCACAACATAGCCAAGAAGGAGCATCACGGCTTCGAAGGCTCCGGGATCGACGTCCTGGTGCACCGCAAGGGCGCCACCAGGGCCTTCGCCGCCGGGAGGAGCGAGGTGCCCCTGATGTACAGGGACGTGGGGCAGCCGGTGATCATCCCCGGCGACATGAGCGTCGGGACGTACGTCCTCAAAGGGCTGCCGGGCGCCATGGAGTCGACGTTCGGCACCGCGTGCCACGGCGCAGGGAGGGTCATGTCGCGCAAGGCCGCGGAGAGGGCCGTCACCGCCGGGCAGATCGAGGCCGACCTGGCCGGCAGAGGCATCGCCCTGCGCAGGGGATCGGACGAGGGCCTGGTGGAGGAGGCTCCGCAGGCCTACAAGGATGTGGACACCGTGGTGTCCGTTGTGTGCGCGGCCGGCCTGGCCGGCAGGGTCGCCCGCCTACGCCCCATCGGAGTGGTCAAAGGATAACACCCTGGCAGCGGCGGCTCCCACGGCCTCTGCGCATCCCCTCGGGGCGGAGACCATCACCGCCCAGTCCACCGGCTCCCTCGCCTGGAGGGCCTTGGCCACCGACGAGTACCTGGTCACCGACCTTATCCTGCCGCCGTCCAGTATCGGCACGTCCGTCTTGCCAATCCTCACCTTCGACAGCAGGACCGATTTCGAGGGCATGTCCACGATGACGTCCCTCGCATCCGCGCCGGCGGCGTCGGCGATGCGCTCCTCCAGCATCCTGCGCCCTCCGGGGGTGGCGTATCCGGACAGCATCTCCCTGTCCCCTTCGCCGATATCCACCGTGTAGGCGATGTACGCCTTCTTGAACAGATCCCTGCGCAGGACCATGGACGCCAGCTCCGACGGCCTCCCGGGTGCGGAGAGCAGTTGGGACAGCAGGTCGTGGTCGCCCATGAGGTACAGGGACGAGAGGTCCGCGCCGGACAGCTCCGCCGCCCGCCTCAGCATGGCCTCCACGATCTTCACCGTCTTGTGGTAGTACACGGCGGAGTACATCAGCGAACGGGAGACCATGAGTCCCTCCGCCGCCGATACGGCCCCCCTCTCCAGCACCGCCTGTCCGTTGGCGGCGCGCATCTTCGCCAGTATGCGCTCGATGTCTATGGCGCCGTGGTTGACGCCGGTATAGTGGGCGTCGCGCATGAGGTAGTCCATCTGGTCGGCGTCCACGGGCCCGTGGATGATCTGATGGGCGTAGTCCTTCGACGGGAAGTAAGACTGCCCCTTCACGTCGGCGAATGCGTCCAGGCCCCCTGTGTCGGAAAGGGGCTTCATGATCAGGTCGCAGACGAACCCCGGGTCTATGCCCGCATCCTTCAGGATCGCGCCTATGGGCTCGCATCCGTCCAGAGCCTTCTCGTCCCTGGGCAGGAAGGACGGGATGTCGCCCATGATTAGCCGGCGGGACAGCTCCATGTGGTCGCAGCCGGTGGCCGCGCCCAGGAGCGGCTCCATGGTGTGGGAGAAGGGGGGATGGCATATGTCGTGGAGCATCGCGGCCGCCCTGACGGCGTCGGAGTCCTCGGCGGAGAGCCCCATGGCGGCGCACATCCTCCCCGCAAGGCAGAAGGTCCCGAGGCTGTGCTCGAACCGGGTGTGGTTGGCGCCCGGGAACACAAGGCAGCTGAGGCCCAGCTGCTTGATGCTGCGGAGCCTCTGCATCTCATGGCGGTTCAGCAGGTCCAGGAAGACGCCGTCTACGGCTATGCCGCCGTGGATGGGGTCGTGGACCGTCTTCATCTGGGCCTCACCCTCTCCACCGCCACGTCGGCGGGGGCCACCAGCCATACCGACGGGGCGGCCTCGTACGCCACCGCCCCGAACTCGGCGGCGATGGCTCTCACCGCCTCCGCCGGAGCGCCTTCGATGAAGGAGGTGAGGTCCGCCACCACCGGTATCCCTGCGCGGAGGCTCCCGGAGACCGATGACAGGTCCTTCGGCCCGGAGGCCTTCAGTACCCTGATTCTGCGCTCCGGGCCCTTGGACACGTCGAACCCCGACAGGTCCACGAACACCGGGCCGCTGTCCGCCGCCTGAGCCTTCCTCCCCGGCAAATCACTCACCGGCCTTCCAGAGCTTGTCGCCGACGTTGTGGAGCGTGGCTATGGCCTTGCCCTTCTCCTTGGACCTCAGGCCCTCCGCGTCCCTCAGCGCCACGCCGACGGCGATGGGCACCATGTTCTTCACGTCGCGGATCCACACCAGGTCCCCTTCGGAGATGTCCGGGTCCGCATCCACGATGCCGGGCCCCATGACGTCCGCGCCGTTGGTGACGTAAGGCACGGCGCCCATGTCCACGGTGACCGCCCTCTTCTCGGGGCGGTACCGGAGCAGCCCCCTGACCGTCAGGAACGGCTTGCCCTCGTACACCAGGCCGAGGATGTCCGGACCCACGAAGAACAGGTCGAAATCCGTGCTCTCCGCCATGTCCACGGGGTCGTCCTCGGAGACGGTGTCGATGCCGAACGCATCCCTCAGCCCTTCGGCCAATGCCCTGATGTCCTTGGACCTCATCCTCTTGCGCTTCCGTATCCTGATATCCGCCATATGCCCGCCCATGGCCTTTGGCCTATTGAAAACTTGGCGTGCCCGTGTTCAACGATAAATAGGCGCTGGGGTATATTCGTGGCATGAAGGCCTTCGTAGGGCTGATGAAGCTCGCGACCACGGTCGTCACCTTCGCCCTGGTGGTGATGCTGGTGATCGCCATACTGCCCATAGCCGCCGGGGGGATTAGCCCCGGCGAGACGACCGATATGACGGCGACGGTGGAGGACGGCGAGCTCAGGCTCACCGGCGGCCTGTCCATCACATCTAGCCTGAACGAGGACGTGGAGGATGTGAGGATACGCATGTACAGTCAGTCCGAGTCCGGGACCCTGGACATCATGGACTCCGCCGTCACGCTGGCGGCAGGCGGCACCACCGAAGTGCCCATAGACGTGCGGGTCCCCATCGCCGAGGCGGTGGTCTACATGATCAACGCCAACGCGGACAAGGAGGCCCCCGGGATCGGCCTTCCGGTCACGGTGAGCATCGACGGCACCTACTTCCACCGCATGCTCGGGTTCGGGTTCGCCCTGGACTACGAGGTGCCCCTCTCCGAGAGCGGCACCATCAGCGTGGACAGCGTGAGGAACGCCGCCGGAGAGGTGTCCCGGGTCGATGTGGACATCGGCGGCCTGTCCGATAGCGACATGGTGTCCCAGTTCATCCCCGAGGGCACACAGGAGGCCACGGTTTCCGTGGGCGGATCCGAGGTGACCGTCTCCCTGGAGCGCACCGGGGGCTCGGCGAAGGTCACGGTCAGCGGCGGAGATTCCCTGAAGCAGACGCTGGACGCCCTGCTGGATGCCGCAGAGGCGGGCGACGAGATAACGTTCGAGTACGCGGGCGAGACCGTCGCCATGACCGCGGAGGGCCTGGAGGACCTGGTCTCCGTGCTCAGGGACCTGGTGGACAAGGCGTCCGAGGCGGGGGTGATCTGATGGGCATGAAGGAGGACGCGATATCCGACTTCCGCCTCAGGCGGGGGTCCCCGGGAGGGGCGTTCCTGTCCCTCTGCACAGCGCTGGTGAAGTACATCATGATCCCCCTGGGCCTGCTGTCCCTCCTGGGCAGCCTGGCCAACGGCCTGTCCTCCGGCTCGGGCCTGGACTTCGGGACGGTCATCGACCAGCTGGCGGTGTACCTGGACAGGCTGATGGTTTACGCCATCCCCCTGATAATACTCGCGATACCGCTGGGCTTCTACCCCAAGGGCAACTACGCCAGGATCCCCTTCAAGCTGGTCTACGGACTGTACCTGGCTCTGCTGCTCCTGATGTTCACCGACGGAGGCGTGCTGTCCATATCCCTCGACGGCTCCGCCCTCGGCGCCGGCGAGATATCGGGCGTCAGGGTCGACCTCAGGATCCAGGCAGTGATTTACATACTCGCCCTGATATCGGTGGTCAAGGCCTTCATGGCGTTCGCCGAGTTCGGGAGCTACCGCAAGGACTACCTGGACAGCCTCGCCGAGAAGGCCGGAGACAGCGAGGAGTGATCAGGATGGGGATCAGCATAGCCATCTGCGAGACGGAGGCTCCCAGCGCCAAGTGCAGGGAGCTCAGGGCGGACATCATCAGGGTGCTCGTCCCGGAGCCGGAGAGGTTCGGGGACGCGGCGGAGAGGGACAGGGTCGTGTCCCTGGAGGATGCCAGGAAGGCGTTCCCGGACCTGGAGGCGTTCATGGCCAGGAACCGCATCAACCCGGAGTCCGACGCCATCTACATGGACAAGGTGAAGAAGGCGGAGGACGCCGCGACGCTGGAGCCCATGGCGGAGACCGTGTTCACCGGATGGGTGGTCCTGGAGGGCCTGTCCGGAGATGACAGGAAGGCCGCCGTCGATGCGTCCCGCCCCGAGAACAGGGTCACCGGATGGGACTCCCTGGGATTCGACGAGATGAACGCCATGTGCGCCGAGTGCCCACTGTCCTGGGACAAGGGCAGGGGATGCATGGGCGCCTTCGGACCCGACAACAGCAAGCTCCCCGAGATCGCCGCCAAGCACGGATGCGGCCTCATCGCCTCCGTCCCCGAGAGCGCGGCATCCGGGAAGAGGTTCACCCCCGAGGACGGAGCCGTCCTGGCACAGGAGGTGGAGAAGCTCACAGCCGTGCTGCCGGACGAAGGCAAGCTCATGGTCAGACGCTACGCCGGCCCGCTGGAGAGGCTGGGGGCGGTGGCCGACATCTCCGTCAGAGAGGGCTGCGGCTTCTACTTCTTCTGAGAAGGGTGCCCCCGGGACGTCTGGCCCGGGGCACCCGCACATTATTATACGGTGCTCCTAATTAATCTCCCACGGAGCATAGTGAAATGCTAGAGATTAAGGACCTTCACGTTGAAGCCGGGGGCCGCGAGATCCTCAAGGGCATAGATCTCAAGGTCGAGGAGGGGGAGACCTGCGTCCTCTTCGGTCCCAACGGATCCGGCAAATACACGCTGCTTGCCGCCATCATGGGCTACGGGACCTGCAGGGTCACCCAGGGCAGCATCGTCTTCAAAGGGCAGGACATCACGGAGATGGCGGTGGACCAGCGCGCCAGGCTGGGGATCGGCATGATGATGCAGCGCCCGCCCAACGTCACCGGCGTGAAACTGGGCGACCTCGTCAAGGCCGCCGCCAAAGGCGACGGGGCGCTCCTCGAGAAGGCGGACGAGTTCCGCATGAAGGAGTTCCTGGGCAGGGACATCAACGTGGGGTTCTCCGGAGGGGAGATCAAGAGGTCCGAGCTGATGCAGCTCACCGCCCAGCACCCGGACTTCGTCCTCCTGGACGAGCCCGAGTCCGGCGTGGACCTTGAGAGCATCGACCTCATCGGCAGGAAGGTCCACGACCTGCTCTACGACAACCCCAAAGGCTGCCCCAGCGGCAGGAGGGGCAGGCACGTGTCGTCCCTGGTGATCACCCACACCGGGCAGATCCTCGACTACATCGGCGCAGACAAGGCGTACATCCTGCAGCAGGGCCTGATCCGCTGCCAGGGACGCCCCATGGACCTCCTCAAGGACATCAGGGAGAGGGGATACAAGGAGTGCATAACATGCAGGATGGTCAAGATTCAAGAGTGAGGGAGGCCCTCTCCAAGAAGTCCGAGATCGGCTCGGACATCGACCTGGACGCCTACGAGTCCTCCAAGGAGGCGGAGGTCGTGGAGAGCCTGGACGCCGTCCCGGAGGACATCCGCAGGGACATGGTCAGCGTCGGAGTGACCTCCGACGAGGCCGGCAGGGGCGGCACGTTCCTCTTCATCGGCAACAGCCTCAGCCACTGCTCCAACAGGACCCAGGAGGGCCTGGAGATGATAACCACCCAGGAGGCCCTCAGGAAGTACGACTGGGCGAAGGACTACGTATGGAACGCCGTGAAGCCCGAGAAGGACAAGTACACGGCGAAGACCTACCTGGAGGATGCGGACGGGTACTTCATCTGGGTCAAGCCCGGGTACCACATAAAGGACCCAGTGCAGACCTGCATGCTCATCAAGAGGAAGAAGTCCGTCCAGAACGTCCACAACATCGTCATCGTCGACGAGGGGGCGTCCCTTGAGATGATCACCGGATGCACCACCGACAGCCACGCCAACGAGGCGCTGCATATCGGAGTGTCCGAGATCTACGTGAAGAAGAACGCGTCCATCACCTTCTCGATGATCCACAACTGGGGCAAGGACACCGCTGTCAGGCCCCGCACCGCCGCCATCCTGGAGGAGGGTGCCAGCTATGTCAACAACTATGTCATCCTGGAGCCCGTGGGGACCCTCCAGAGCAATCCCGTGGCGTACCTCAACGGCAGGGGCGCCACCTGCAAGTTCAACACCATCTGCGTGGCGCAGAAGGGCTCGGACATAGACACCGGAGGCGTAGTGGTGCTCAACGCGCCGGAGACCTCCGCCGAGATCATGTCCAGGTCCATCACCCGCGGCGGCAGGATGATCGCCAGGGGCCGCCTAGTGGGCAACGCCGACGGAGCCAAGGCCCACCTGGAGTGCAGGAGCATCGTCCTGGAGGACGGAGGCGTCACCCTCGCCATCCCCGAGCTGGAGTCCAGCGTGGCGGATGTGGAGATGACCCATGAGGCCGCCGTCGGCAAGATCGCCCGGGATCAGATAGAGTACCTGATGTCCAGAGGGCTGACCGAGGACGACGCGGTCAGCATGATCGTCCGCGGGTTCCTGGTGG
>CALULN010000005.1 GCA_944321505.1 Candidatus Methanomethylophilaceae archaeon
TGGACGCGTAGGTAGACGGATGCATCACCTGTATCTCGCCGTCTGACCTGGACAGCACCACCGCCTCCCTGAGCTCGTCGCATTTGGAGACGATCCTCATGTCCTTCAGGTCGGAGCGCCTCACCGACGACTCCCTGAAGTCCGTCAGCGAGACCACCTTCCCCCCGTTGCGCCCCACGGACTGGAGCTTGCAGGGGGCGCCGTTCCATTCCAGGATATCGCCCACGTGATAGGCGGGCATCCTCACCAGGTAGGTTAGGCGGTAGATGTCGATGCCGTCGGAGCTCATGCCCACCAGCGATGCGGACTCCTTGGTCTCGGCGCCGTAGGCGTCCGCCAGCTCCTTGGCGAGCCCTTTCCCCAGCGAGATGTTGGACAGCAGTATGTCCACCCCTCCGGGGACCTGCTTCACGCTGGTGATGAAGAGCTGCCTGTTGGTGCGGGACTGTATCTCCACCGAGTCCCTCACCCTGCGGACCACCTCGTCCCTGAGGGCATCGGACAGATCCTTCTCCCCGGAGCGGATCTGCAGGGTCGCCTCGTAATAGTTGCCCAGCTGGCGGGAGCACTTGCGGCAGACGGTGTTCTTCAGCCTGATCAATGTGTCCGCTGTCTCGGTGACCATGCATCCGTTGACGGAGACGTCGGCCTCCACCGTTACCTTGTAGGTGCGCTCGTCCTGGGCCTCGGACATGGCGCCGGCGGCCTCCACCTTCCCGTCCAGAGCGATCTGCATGGAGTTCAGAGCGGTCTCCTCCACCGCATCCTCCAGGCTCATGGCCACCCAGCGGTCGCCGAAGCGGTACTCCCCGCAGTTGGTGCAGCGCTCCAGATCGGTATGGTGCGGGAGGCGCATCATGGTCCTGCCGCCTAGGTAGCATTCCATGCACAGGCCGTTGACCCCGTCGGAGTCCATCTCCCGGCCGCACTTCACGCAGAACATCAGCCCATCACAACCTGGGCGTGCCTGACGCCGTCGATCACGATGACGTTTGCTTCGTCCACGTAGCCCTCGCTGACGGCGATGGCGACGGTGCGCTCCCCCACCAGGTTCATGATGGATGCGGAGCGCATCCTCTCCGCCAGCACCTCGTCCGGCAGAGCCTCTCCGTTGTAGAAACGCTCCGACACGTGGAGGCGCATCCTGCCCTCCCTGAACGTGAGCCCCAGGAGCTCGTGGTCGCAGGCGGCGAGGATGGCCTCGCCGTTGCTCATGTGCATCTTCACCGCTATCATGTCACACCATCCTCAGCTTGCCCTTGTTCTCGGAGACCTCCACCTGGGAGATCAGCATGTTGACCACCGACTCCACGGTGGACGGCGCCACGCCTTCGACGGAGGCCTGGTTCTTCAGCTCCTCCATGGTTATGCCGCCGGTGGGGGTGAACCTGTTGAGGAGGTCGCGGATCACGTCCAGGCCCTTCCTGTCCCGGTTGGACACCGCCGCGCCGGCCAGGTCGATGTCGTACCCTCCGCCGCTCTTGGCGATCATACCCAGATAGTATCTGACGAGGTCGACCGCACGCTTGGCGTCCTCGGCGGTGACCCTGTTGCGCAGATGCATCCTGGCGGAGGCCTCGGAGAGGCGTATGTACGCCTCCAGCTGCCTGGCGGTGATGGGTATGGACCCGTCGTCCCCCTGCTTCCTTATGCTCAGGTAATCGTCCTTGATGATGTCCATGGCCTCGTCGGTCATCTGCGGGATGTAGTTCTTCTTGGCGTAGGCCACGTACTTGCGCAGGATGTCCACGCCGTAGGGCGGGGTTATGTCCTTGGTGCGCTCCAGCACCTCACCGACGGCGGCGTCCTCGCCCCCCATGGCGTCCATCATGCGGGCCTGGCCGCGGCGGTGCACCCTGAGGATATGGTCGGTGATGTCGGAATCCCTCTGGGGGTTTGGCTTGTCCGTCAGCACGAACATCAGGTCGAAACGGGACATCAGCGCCGGAGGCAGATCGATCTGCGTGGCGATCTTCTCCGAATCGTCGAACCTGCCGTACTTGGGGTTGGCGGCCGCCAGCATGGAGCACCTGCACTGCAGCGTGGCGGTTATCCCCGCCTTGGCCACGGAAATCTTCTGGGACTCCATGGCCTCGTGCAGGGACGACCTGTCCTGCGAGCTCATCTTGTCCAGCTCGTCGATGCATGCCAGCCCCTTGTCCGCCAGGACCAGCGCGCCGGCCTCCAGGGTCCATCTCCCGTCCCCGAAGTCGTCCTTCACCGCCGCGGCGGTGTTGTGGACCATGAACCCGGAGCCCACGAAGCTGTGGGACGGCTCGACGGTCAGGTCGTACACGAACTCGGGGACATCATCAACCCACTCCACGGAATCCACGGCGGGGAGGCGCATGGCGTCAGTGAACAGGTTGACCCTGTCCCCCGGGCGGATCAACGATGCCTCCGCCCAGTCGAAGGTGGCGCCCTGCATCGCCTGCAGCTTCGTCTCGGGGGTCAGCATAATGGATGCTCCGCCGGCGGTTATGCGCACCAGCCTCTCGGGGCACTTGATCTTCCACACGTATGTGACCGGGTGCAGCCTAAGGGACCCGTACTCGGACATGGACATCACCCTGACGCCCTCCACCGGCGCCCTCCAGATGCCGGGGCGGTACTCCTCCGGGGAGCCGCCGATGCGCGATTCGACCAGATCCCCGATCCTGGCGCGCTTCCCCTCGTCCATCAGGAGCTCGGTCTCTCCTGACACGCACAGTCCCGCCGCGGAGGCGGACTTGCCGGATGCGTATATCCCCCTGGGGGACAGGGAGCTCATGTACCTGAGGAGCTGGGACTTGGCCACTCCCGGGTCGCCGATGAGCAGGATGTGTATGTCGCCCCTTATGGAGGTGCCGTCGTCCATGAGGATGTGTGACCCTCCGAACAGCTGCAGCGCCACCGCCTCCTTCTCCCTGTCCAGGCCGAAGATGGTGGGCGATATGGAGCGGACGATCTTCTTGGTCAGATCGGGGTCGGCGGCCATCCGCAGGATCTCCGCCTCGTCCTCGTCGGTGATCTCCAGCTCCGAGAAGTCGGACTGCTCGAACTCCACCGACAGAACGTCCAGGAACGTCTCGAATATGGTGGACTTGTCGCGCTCGGTCTTCTGCACGGACCTGAGCACCCCGTTCATGGTGATCCTGTTGCCGGGAGTCACCAGGCCGGCGATGTCGTCATCTATGAAACCGGACATCCTCTCCGGCTGCGCGCCGCCCCTAAGGCCCTCGGGGTTCTCCTGGACCTCGATCTTCTGGGTGTCGATGTAGCGGGACATCCTCTCGTCCAGGATGAAGGTGTTGCCGTTGCAGCCCTCGCTGGCGCAGGCCCTGGGCTCCTTCAGCAGCATGCCCGTCTGGGGCACCCACATCTCGGTGTCGCACTTGGCGCAGCGGAACAGGGCGTTGGTGAGCCTGGGCTTGGGGACGGTGGCCTTCCTCACCATGCCCTCCACGGCTATGAGGCGGCCCAGATGCTTCGCCCTGATGTCGCGGACGTCCACCCTGGCGTCCCTGGGCAGCTCGGTAATGCGCAGGTTGATCTTCGCTCCCGGCTCCCAGTCCCCCGGCAGGAAATCCCTGATCACCGACTCGCCTATGGACAGGCACCTGTCGGGATGCTCCAGCAGGTCGGTGGCCAGCGCCGGGTCCAGGAGATCGATCTCCGGATAGGGGACGACCAGGCTCTTGCGGTCCGGATAGCTGTCCCTGACGTCCGCTATCCTGAGGTGGTATTCGTCCCGTCCCAGGATGCCCTCCCAGGACGTCCTTATGTCGCCTTCATTGAGTCCCATATGCTGTCGTCACCCGGATCCCTGCTCCTGCATTCGTCATCGACCCACCAGACCCATCCGCCCCTCTCGAAGGACACCTCGCCCTTCACGAAGCCTGCCTGCTTCATCTTGCTGAGGGACTTGGCGAAGTCATCGGGGCAGTGATAGCCGAACATGTCGGCCAGCCGGCCCTCCGCCTCGGCGGTGGTCAGCCGGTCATCGCCGAAGGCCATCCAGAACAGCCTGACGACATCGCTCAGGATCGTCACCATGGTCACGCACATCCCTTACGCGTATTTAATCAGGGGGACGGCGGGATCCGCCCATCCCCGGCCGAATGTCGGATGGCCCTCACCTCTGCCCCGGGAAGTGGGCCCCGGTGTCGTAGAATAGTAGTTCGTATCATACCCACTATTTAAATGAATACATAATAGTATGATATAACCTACTATTCGCTCAAAAATAAATACCGAGAACCCGTAATAGAGCCCATGACTGGGAACAGGGTGATTATCCGCGAACGGTACCTAGATATGCTGAGGGCAGGAGAAGGGACACCGTTCGTCAAGGTGCTGACAGGCATACGCAGATGCGGCAAATCCACCCTGATGCGGATGTTCGTCGACGACCTGGTGAGCAGAGGCGTCGATGCCGGAAGCATCATCTGCATGGACTTCGACCTGGACCCCGATTCGGTTCCCGCAGGCCCGTCCGACCTCCTCGCCCGCATCAGAGAGAGTCTGGTGCCGGGGCCGGGGACCTACGTGTTCCTGGATGAGGTGCAGAACGTGAAGGGATGGGAGACGGCGGTGCTGTCCCTGTACACCGCAGGCGCGGACGTGTACATAACCGGTTCCAACTCGGAGATGCTGTCATCGGACATAGCGACGCGGCTGTCCGGGAGATGCATCGAGATAAGGGTGCACCCCCTGGTCTTCTCCGAATACGTGCTCTTCAGGGAAAGCAGCGGGAAATCGGTCGATCATCTATTGGACGAATTCCTGTCCGACGGAGGGATGCCGGCGGTGGCCTCGTCGGAGGACTCGCCTGCAAAGCGGCTCATACCGCAGATGCTGGAGGGTATGTTCGCCACTGTGTACAGCACCGACATCATCGACCGCGAGGGGATCAGGAATCCCGCGATGCTCCACAGCATAATCCGCTTCCTCATGCGCAACATCGGTAACAGGACATCTTCGCGCAGGATAGCCAACTACCTCTCCAGCAAGGGACAGAGGATAGCGGTGTCCACGGTGGAGGAGTATCTGAGGCGCATAGAGAGCGCCTTCCTGCTGACGAGGTCCGAGAGGGTGGACCCCTCGACGATGGAGTACCTATCCACCACCGACAAGTTCTACGCATCGGACCTGGGGATGAGGAATGCAGTGATAAGGGAGCAGCCAGGAGACAGGGCGATGATGATCGAGAACATCGTCTTCAACGAACTGCTCTTCCGCTACGGTTCCGCCGCCACCGCGGACGTCAACGGGAACGAGGTGGACTTCGTCGCAGGGAAAGGCGATGCGAGGGAGTACTTCCAGGTCTGCGTCAGCCTTGCCGACGGGGAGACGCTGGAAAGGGAGCTCAGGTCGCTCAGAGCCATAAAGGACAGCTACCCCAAGACCGTCATCACCTACGAGAGGCATCCGGCAACGGACATCGACGGGATAAGAGTGGTCCGCCTGGCAGACTGGCTGCTGGGATGATCATCTGACCGATTCGATGTACTCGTTCTGTATGCGCACGACCTCGGCGCTGTCTTTCGCCGAGGCGTAGGCGTCCAGGAGCTCGCCGTTGAGGCGCATGAACTCCGGGGCCCAGTTGAACCTGCCCATGAACCCCTCCGCCTGCTCCCTCTCCCCAAGGATCACCAGGGATGCAAGGACGGCCTCTGCGCTGTTCAACTGGCAGGGCCTCCCCCAGTTCACCGGGTTCGCGGCGAGGAGGTACGGGAGGGCGCGGTCGTTGGTGCCGCGGTGATGCGGGAAGCGGTCGATGTTCGTCCAGGTGAGGTCCATCACCGCCAGCCCCCTGTGCATGTGGACCCGGTCCGCAGGAGACAGGGCCCTCTCGGCGAAAGGCGACAGGACGATGGAGCCCTTGGGCACCGCAGACAGGGTCTTCGCCTCCCTGGCGAGCCCGAACTTCAGCATGCGCTTGGCGGTGCACTTCCTGGGGTCGCACTGGCACTCGTCGTAGACGATCACGGGGATCATGCGACGAGGCTCTCCAGGGACGCCGGGTCCTTGAAGGTGTCCCTGACCCAGACCCTGACCTCCTCCACCAGGTCGCAGTAGCAGTGGAACAGCTCCAGGTCGTCGGTGGCCTTCTCGAAGCCCGCCTTCCTGCCGAAGTCCTTCAGGATCTGCTTGGAGTCCCAGGGGATGATGTCCTTGATGCGGTCATAGGTTGCCTTCTCCAGGAAGACGATGTAGTCCGGCTTCTTCGGCAGCTTCTTGGACTTGAAGTCCTTGGCGGAGCAGGCGCGGATGTCGTAGCCCAGCTGGTACATGGACGATATGAGCTCGCAGTCTATGCAGTCCCATTTGGGTCCGGAGCTGGTGGCCTCGTAGAGGTCGCCGTACATCTCGTTCAGGAAGTACTCGGCAATCTGGGACTGGAGGTCGTTCATCTCGTCGACGAACATGATCTTCAGCTTCGCCGGCTTCTTTGAGAACACGGGCATGGCCCACCCCATCCAATCCACGCCTTTATAGGTTTCCGACGGCTCCGAAGGCGGCGTCCGCTGGCACATCCCGGCCGTGTGAAGGTTTTTCTAATCGCCGCGTGATGCGAGGGATGCCACGGTGATGATCGTTTCCGAGCTGCCTCGTGATGAGAGACGGGCGAGCTGAGTGGCATCCCCGGCAACGCATCATAACGATGTTAACGCTGGCTCATCGCTTCTCCTTCATCCAGTGCCTCGTATGCTCGACATCTGCCGTTCTGGAAACATATAAGGACGCGCCCGAAGATTCCGCGGGCATGTGGCCTGTGCTTCAGATCGCATTGGACCTCCACCAGCTCAGCCGCACCATGGTGATAGCCCAGGAGGCAGTGGAGGGAGGAGCGGATTGGATCGAGGTGGGCACCCCTCTCATCAAGAGCGAGGGCGCCGAAGCCATCCGTGCGCTCAGGAAGGCGTTCCCGGGCAAGAAGATCGTCGCCGACACCAAGACCATGGACGTCGGCGGATTCGAGGTGGAGATCATGTCCAAGGCGGGAGCCGACGTCATCACCATCCTCGGACTGGCGGACGACGGCACCATCGAAGAAGGGGTCATGACCGCCAGGAAGTACGGGTCCGAGGTCATGCTGGACCTCATCAACGTCCCCGACAAGGTCGCCAGGGCGAAGCAGGCCGAGGCCATGGGCGTGGCATACATCTGCCTGCACATGGGCATCGACGAGCAGATGAAGGGCGAGGAGCCGCCCATAGAGGTGCTGAAGAGGATCGTGGCGGAGACCAGCCTCCCCGTCGCGGTGGCCGGAGGGATCACCGCGGAGACCGCCGGAGAGTACGTGGAGGCGGGAGCGTCCATCGTCATCGTCGGCGGCGGCATCATCAAGACCGGCGACATCGTCGGCTCAGCCCGGAGCGTCAAGAACGCCATCACCGGGAAGGAGGTGTCCGTCACCCTCTCCAAGAAGTACGGGGAGGACGAGCTGTTCGAAGCCTTCTCCATGGTGTCGACCTGCAACATCTCCGACGCCTTCCATAAGCAGGGCGTCATGTTCGGCCTCACTCCCCACATAAAGGACGGGGAGAGGATGGTGGGCAGGGCGCTCACCGTCCAGACCGCCAACGGCGACTGGGCCAAGCCTGTGGAGGCCATCGACCGCGCCAAGCCCGGGGACGTCATCGTCATCGACGTGGGCGGAGCCCCCGTGGCCGTCTGGGGGGAGCTGGCGTCCTGGTCCGCCAGGATGATGGGCGTCAACGGAGTGGTCATCGACGGAGCCGTCAGGGACCTGGACGACATCCGCGCCATGGGATTCCCCGCGTTCTCCAGGAGCGTCGCGCCATGCGCCGGCGAACCCAAAGGGTACGGCGGGATCGGCATCGAGATCAAGGTCGGCGGACAGATGGTCCGCACCGGCGATTGGATCATCGGCGACGAATCCGGGATCGTGGTCGTCCCGAAGGAGAAGGCTGTCGAGGTGGCCAACCGCGCCATCGACGTGCACGAGAGGGAGAACCGCACCCGCGAGGAGATCAAACGCGGGTCCACTCTCTCCAAAGTCAACGAGCTCGCCAAGTGGGAGCCCGTGAAGTGAGCGGGGGCGCAGCCCCCGCATTTTTCTTCTAAGGTTTCAGAGGCCCATCCTGTCGGCCATCTCGTTCAGCCTCCTGATCCTCTCCTCGATGGGAGGGTGAGTGCTGAACAGGGACGCCATGCCTCCGCCCCTGAGGGGGCTGGAGATCCACATGTGGGCGCAGTCGTAGATGCTGTCCCCGCCCTTGGCGAAGGGGTCGTTCCTGCTGTCGTAACCGCCGGACGGGCGCGAAGGGGCCCCTCCGCGGCGCCTCTGGGCCTCGGTGCGGTAGACGGCCTCCGGGTCGACGCCGCCGATCTTCTGCAGCGCCCTGGCGAGGGCGCGGGGGTTGTTGATGATCTCCGCGCCGCTCCTGTCGGCCAGGTACTCCCTGTTCCTGGACACCGCCAGCTGCACCATCATGGCGGCGATGGGGAGCAGGATGCTCATGGCGACGCCGGCCAGCAGCTGCCCGGCGTTGCCGTTGCGGTCGTCGGAGGGAGCGAAGATGGCGGCGAAGTAGGCGATGTGGGCCAGGTACGTGATCATGGACGCCACCATGGACGCCACCGACATCACCAGGATGTCCCTGTTGCGGACGTGGGCCATCTCGTGGGCTATGACCCCTTCCAGCTCGTCGTCGGAGAGGGTGTCCAGCAGCCCGGTGGTCGCGCAGACAGCCGCATTCTCGGGGTTGCGGCCGGTGGCGAAGGCGTTGGGCACCGGGGAGGTGACGATCCCCACCTCCGGCATGGGCAGGCCCGCCTTGTCGGCCACGCCTCTGACTATCCCGTAGAGACGGGGCTCCTCGTATTCCTGCACTATGCGCGCCTTGTTGGCGCGGAGCGCCATCTCCTTGCTCTTGAAGTATGATATGAAGCACATGACGAAGGAGATGACGAACATAACCGCCAATCCGATCATCATGCTGAATCTGAACAGGTAGCAGACGACCGCTCCCACCGCCAGCAGTAAGGCGGTGAGGAACGCGAACGTCCCCAGCGTCCTGATGACCCATGACATAGACTCAACTCTCTGGATGTGTGAAAAGGGGATCAGAATCCAAGCTCGTCCCCTGCGAAGAAGTCGCGCACGGCATCCTTGCCCAGCGCGACCCTCATCTTCTGTATGCCCTCGGCCGACGTGCTGCCGTTGAGATGGAGCTCCGGCGATCCGAAGGAATCCGTAAGCGCAGCGGCCAGGGCATCCGCCTGGGCCTGCTTCGCCTTGCGGAGGCCGGCCCCGCCGACCACCGCCCTGATCTTCCCGTGCCTGCCTTTGACGATATCCAATGTGTGCTGCAGGCCGTCGTATCCTCCGCCGGAGACCACCACGGCTCCCTTGGGGGTGTTGATGACGGCGGCCACCTCGTTCGACCCGGACATGACCGGCGGCGTCAGCCACAGCGAATCGGAGAGCCTGACCCAGTCCGTCACGTCGCACCTGACGATGCCTCCGACGTTCTCCTCGCTCACGAGAGGGGAGAAGAGGCGCTTCGCCTGCCATGCGGACTCGTGGGCGTAGACCTCCACCTTGGAGCTGCGGCGGCCCATGAAGGCATCCAGCCCTCCGATGCTGTCCAGGCTTGCGCTGGAGATCGCCACCCTGTCCACCGAGTCGGCCTCGATGTCCATGCGCTCCATGTTGTGGAGCAGGTACCTTCCGCGGCGTCCGGTATCGAACAGCGTCCGCTGACCGTCGGCCTCCAGGAGGAAAGAGTCCCCTCTGGCACCGATGAGGGTGGTGCCGACCTTGGCGCCCTCGTCGTACACGCAGCGGATCCTGACCGTAGCCATGGCGGGCGCATCATGCTCTGAATACAAAAACTATCGGTGCGGCCGAGGGATCAGCGGGAGTAGAGGGACTCAGGTATGTCCTGGCACACCCTGATGACGTCCTCATCCGACATCTCCCCGGAGAAATGGAGGCCCTTTATGCGCTTGGGGACGGTGGTCACCGCCATTATGGCGCCGGGACGGGCAGGGTCGTCGATGAAGTCTGTCTCCGCCATGAACACGCCGCCTTTGGACATGGCCTCCCTCAGCAGCGTCCGCGATGCCGGGACCGACACGGACACCCCCATGGTCCCCTCTCCGCGGGACAGCGCCGGAGAGGAGTGTTTCACCACCTTCTCGCGGGGCAGGCCGGCTGAGTCGGCCATGGCCGCCAGGCTGCGGAATGTCCCCTCGTCGGTCTCCGAATGTATCATCACCGCGCAGCCCAGCTCGGCTGCCAGGTCCATGCCGTGCTGCAGGACCCTGTCGCATGCCTCGATGATGGAGGGATCGCAGGGGAAGTGGGGCCTCCCGACCTCGCCGATCAGGTCCGCCTCCCCTGAGGCGACCATCCCGGCGGCGATGTCCATGCCCTCCTTCATGACGGCCTCCGCCCTCTCGAGGCCGAGCTGCTCCGCCAGGCCGACCATCAGCACCGGATACGGGCCCACGGCAGGGTGAACCAGGAGACCCAGATCCCTCGCCTGCCGGGCGAAGGACGCCGTTATGGAGAAGGAACGGCGGAAGTCCTCCCCGCTGGAGATCCTGACCTCCGGATAAGGGAGGGTCACCAGCGTCAGGCCGGTGCCCCCGGCGGCCCTGAACTCCCTGAGGGCGTCGATGCCCCTGCCGGACGGCGAGAGGTGGAGATGGTCGTCGTAGAGGGGGAGCTCCATGGTGTTTTCCCACCGCCGATAACGTAGTTATAGCTTACCGAGGATACTTCAGGCATGGATCAGAACTCCAGGTTCCTCCTCAGGGCGTTCCGGAAGTACTACCGGGTGCACACCCCGGCATTGCCCGACCGCTTCGCCAGGAGGGAGTTCGGATTCATGTTCTTCGACAGGTCCTTCGTGCAGCGCCACATGGGGTTCACCAACGCCGGCGACCTCCACAGGTTCATGGAGTCCCAGGTGCCCTCCCACAGCTACTACTCCACCGCGTACTACCGCAAACCCGCCGCCCCCACCATGGAGGAGAAGGAGTGGATGGGCGCGGAGCTCATATTCGATCTGGACGCCGACCACCTGGAAGGCGCCGAGAACATGACCTTCGACGACATGTTGGCTCAGATCAAGAGGGAGATGATGGTGCTGGTGGACTCCTTCCTCCTGGGCGACCTGGGGTTCTCGGAGGATGATGTGAACATAGTGTTCTCCGGCGGTAGGGGGTACCATGCGCACATCAAGGTCCCGGACGTACTCGGCCTGGGGACCCACGAGCGCAGGGAGATCGTCGACTACGTCACCGCCAAGAGCCTGGACATCGACACCGTGTTCCCCCTGAGGAACGAGGCCACCCGGTCCGCGGTGGTCAACGGCAGAGCGGTGAACAACGCCAGGGCCAACCGCATGATCCCTCCGGCGGATTCCGGAGGCTGGAGGCTGAGGATGCGGAACGGGCTGAAGGAGGTAGTGGACGACGTCTGCGACCTGGGCCCCGCCGAGATAAGGAAGAGGTACCCGTCGGTGGGGAGCCGCAAACTGGACGGCATCCAGGCCGACCTGCGGAAATCCAGGAAGCTCATCTTCGAGAACAACAAGATGTCCACCCTCAGGAAGAACACCCAGGACCTGCTGGTGGAGATCATGGCCAAGGACATGGCGGTCCGCCTGTCGGGAGAGGTGGACGAGCCGGTCACCGCCGACATAAAACGTCTCATCAGGCTCCCCGGGTCCATCCACGGTAAGTCGGGCATGAGGGTGATGCCACTCACCAGGAGCCAGCTGACGGATTTCGACCCGCTGTCCATGGCGGTCCCGGAGGAGTACTCCGAGGAGGAGGTCACCGTCTCCGTCAAGCGCCCTTACGAGCTCAACATCAGGGACCAGCATTTCAAGCTGGATGCCGGGGTGCAGAAGGTCCCCGAGTACGCCGCCGTCTTCCTGGTGGGGAGGAAGGTGGCGGACATAGGCGACGGCACCGTGAAGGACCCGTTCTTCTGATGTGCACGCCTGGCACCAGAACGGGCTCGGCCCCGCCGGGACCACATATGAGGGGATTCCCGACGCCTTCGCGCACGCAAAGCTTTATCTGAAAGATAATGTTGGGGGCCACTGGTAATTAATATGATAGGATTCCGCATCGCAGGTTCCTTCAAGGACGCAAGGCAGGGCATGCAGCCCTTCAACGTCGAGGTCGCAGCCGAGGACGAGGCGGCGGCCAGGGAGCAGATCGTCTCCACTCTCGGCAGCAGGCACAAGGTCAAGAGATGGGAGATCGTCATCGACTCCGTCAACCAGATCCCCAACGACGAGATCGTCGACCACACCGTCAGATACAAGGTCACCGGTGAGTGAACATGAACGACGACGAGGTCCGTCAGGCCATGGCGGCGCTGGAGACGTACAGGCTGCAGCTCGAGACCCTGGCCCAGCAGGCACAGATCCTCACTGCATCCGCGGAGGAGGCGGCCCGCGCCAGAGAGACGCTGGGCGCTCTTGCCAAGGCCTCCGAGGGCGATGAGATCATGGTCCCAGTAGGAGCCTCGTCCTTCGTGACCGCCAGGGCGGCTGCGTCCCCCAAGGCGGTCGTCAGCATCGGCAACAGGGTCTCCGTGGAGAAGAGCCTGGACGATGCCATCGCGTACATGGAGTCCAACCTGGCAGAGGTGAAGGACGCCCTCGCCAAGGTCAACGACACCATCAGGGAGATGGACACCGCCTACCGCAGCCTCCAGGTCGCGGTCCAGCAGGAATACCAGAGAAGGCAGCAGTGAGCCCTCCCCATGTTCGAGAACCTCAGATCGAAGCTCAAGGGCCTGTTCAAGAAGGCGCCCGCTGAAGTCGCCGAAGAGCCTCCCTCCGCGGAGCCCCCGGTGCCTGAGACCGCGGTGCCTGAGCCTCAGCCCGCCGTCGCACCGTCTCCCGAGAAAGCCGCGGAGCCTCCGGTCCAAGAGGAGCCGAAGCCCGAGCCCAAGCTCTCCAGGAAGGAGCAGATCAAGCTCGCCAAAGAGGAGAAGAAGAAGGCCAAAGCCGAATCCGACCCCTCCTCCGTCAAGGTGGGCGATGACGCCGGCCTGTTCGCCAAGAGGATCAAGGAGGACGGCCTGGACGACATGCTCTGGGAGCTGGAGGTCGCCCTCATGGAGGCGGACGTCGCCCTTCCCGTTGTGGAGGAGATCAAGCAGGGCGTCCGCGACAACCTTCTGGGCAAGAAGTTCAGCAGGGGGCACACCCTCGAGGAGGTGGTTGAGCTCTCCCTCAAGGACGCCGTGCATAACGTCCTGAAGCTGAACGAGTTCGATTTCGACGAGTGGTTCTCGCAGCAGAAGAGGCCGGTCTCCATAATGTTCGTGGGCATCAACGGCACCGGCAAGACCACCGCCATCGCCAAGATCGCCAACCGCCTGCAGAAGCAGGGGATGACCGTCGTCATGGCCGCCGGCGACACCTTCAGGGCCGGGGCCATAGAGCAGCTCAGCATCCACGCGGACAGGCTCGGCTGCAAGATAATCAAGCACAACCAGGATGCGGATCCCGCCGCGGTGGCCTACGACGCCATCGAGCACGCCAAAGCCAAGCGCAGGGACTGCGTCCTCATCGACACCGCCGGGAGGATGCAGACCAACAGCAACCTCATCGACGAGATGAAGAAGATCGTCAGGGTGGCGAAACCCGACCTGAAGGTCTTCGTAGGGGATTCCCTCGCCGGCAACGACGCCGTGGAGCAGGCCCGCGCCTTCGACGAGGCCATCGGCGTGGACGCCGTCATCCTGACCAAGATCGACGCGGACTCCAAAGGCGGCGCCGCACTCTCCATCGCACACACCATCGGCAAGCCGATAGCCTTCGTGTGCAACGGCCAGGAGTACGACGACATCATCAAGTTCGACAGCGACTGGATGCTGAAGCGCCTGTTCGACGAGTGATCAGACGCAGAGCCTGTAGAACAGGTTGGCGTAGACCTTCGCATCCGTGATCATGTTGCTTATGAGGACGTGCTCGTTGGGCTGATGCAGCGTCCCTCCGCCGCACTCCCACACATAGGCGTTCATCCCTTTGACCCTGAAGAAGTTGGCGCAGGTGCCTCCGCCTACGCCCGTCACCTCCACCTCTCCGTCGACAACGGCCCTGACGGAATCCATGAACGCCGCGAACTCCGGGGTATCGGTTGCCGAGGGGGCTCCGGAGAACGTCACCTGCTCCACCTCGACATCGATGTCCGCACCGGACCTCGCCGCATGCTCCCCGGCCACCTTCCTTATGAACCCCATGACCTCGTCCGGGTCGTACCTCGGGAGGATCCTGCAGTCCATGGTGAACTCGTGGTAGGCGGGGATCACATTGACGCTGGGAACGGTGGCGACGGTCTTCGTCGGCTCGAATGTGGAGATCGGAGGCCTGAACAGCGGATCCTCCTCGTAGTAGCGGACCGCCAGACGGAACATCAGGTCCGAAAGCAGCTGGGCGCTCACCCTGAAGGCGTTGATCCCCTTCTGAGGTGTGGATCCGTGGGTCTGCTTCCCTTTCACCGCCACCTTCACCCACAGCAGGTGCTTCTCGGCCACCTCCACCATGGTACCGCCGGGGACGCCCCAATCCGGGACCAGGATGAAATCGTCCTCGGAGAAGTAACCGGCATCGATCAGGTGGCCGATGCCCATCAGGCTCTTGGTCTCCTCGTCCGCGACGAAGGCCAGCCCTATGGACATCTTCGACAGCGAGCCGGACTCGAAGAACCTGGCGCCGTAGATGGACGCTATCACAGCCTGGCCGTTGTCCTCGGTACCCAATCCGTATATCCTGTCGCCGTCCACCCTGGGCTCGAAGGGAGGCGAATCCCATTGGGACAGATCCCCCGGGAGGACGGTGTCCAGGTGGGAGACTATCCACACCGTGCCCTTCCCCCTGCCGTTCTTGCGGGCGAGGATGTTGGGACGCATGACCGTGGGGTCGCAGTCGTCCGGGACGTCCACCCTCTCCACGGAGTCGAAGCCGGCGAGGTACTTCATCACCTGGTCCGCCCGCTCACCTTCGCCCTTGCCTCCATTGAAGGGGCCGATGGCCGGGATGCGGATCATCTCCACCATGTCGTCGATCATGCCCTGCCTGGACGCTTCGATGGATGAGATGATGGAGTCCAACTGCATGCCGACGAAACCGATTGGAAAATTGATAAACCCTTTGCGCTGGGCAAAGGGTGTAGGGTTTGGGGGGATACTCACTCGCGGCGGACGATCATCGTGACCGCGTTGCCTCCTCCGAGGCAGAGGGTGGCGCATCCCACATCCTTCTGACGGTCCTTCATGGCGTAGAGGAGGGTGGTCATGACACGGGCGCCGGAGCATCCGATGGGGTGGCCCAGGGCGACCGCGCCTCCGTTCACGTTGAAGATCTCGTCCGGCACGTTCAGAGCCTTCTTCACGGCGCAGGACGCCGTCGCGAATGCCTCGTTGTGCTCGAAGAGGTCGATGTCGTCGATGGTCATGCCCGCCTTCTTGAGGACGGCCTCGGTGGTGGGGATGGGAGCCTCCATGATGTACTCGGGCTTGACACCTCTCTCTCCGTAGGCGACGATGGACGCCAGGGGCTTGATGCCGTGCTCCTCCGCGAAGGATCTGGAGGCGACCACCAGAGCGGAGGCGCCGTCGCTGAGCTGGGAGGAGTTCCCGGCGGTGACGATGCCGTCCTTCTTGAACACGGGCTTCAGCTTGGCCAGCCCCTCCATGGTGGTGTCCGCCCTGACTCCCTCGTCCGCGTCGAAGACGATGTCTCCTTTTCTGGAGGAGATCGTGTAGGGGACGATCTCTTCCTTGAACTTCCCTGCCGCCTGGGCGGCCGCGGCCTTCTGATGGGAGGCGACGGACAGCGCATCGGCGTCCTCCCTGGTGACATCGAATCTCTCGGCGACGATCTCGCCGGTGAATCCCATATGCTGGTTGTTGAATATGTCCCAGAGTCCATCATGGACCATGCAGTCCACGGCAGGCTGGTCGTTCATCCTGAATCCCCATCTGGCTCCGGGGAGGAGGTAGGGAGCGCCGGACATGGACTCCATGCCTCCGGTCATTATGCAGCTGTACTCTCCGGCCTTGATGGAATCGGCCGCCAGCATCATGGCTTTGAGGCCGGATCCGCAGACAGCGTTGACGGTGAAGGAACCGATCTCCACCGGGAGACCGGCACCGATGGCCGCCTGCCTCGCGGGGTTCTGTCCCAGTCCTGCGGAGAGGACGTTGCCCATTATGCATTCGTCGATATCGGTCGGCTGCAGGCCGGCCCTTCCGAGGGCCTCCTTGACAACATGTGCGCCGAGCTCAGTGGGCTTGATCCCGGATATCGTCTTTCCGTACTTTCCGATGGCGGTTCTGGTCGCGCTGAGGATGACTACATCTTCCATTAGAGGCACCTTCCTTCCGATTGATGCCGACTATCGTTGCAGCCTATTTAATGATGTCGATTATCGGATTCGACTATTGACGAACACACCTGAGGAACTCGCAGGGCTGCTCCAGACCCATGCGTTTCAGTGGTTTGGAGAGATGGCGGCGTGCGGCTGTGGGAGGCTCATACCATCCCGGGAGGATCCACCTCATCCTCTCCTCGCATACTGCCGAATCGGCTCTGGTGTGGCAGCGGCGGCATCTGTACCCTTTCCCTCTCCCTACAGAATCCATCCTGCGGCCGCATTCCGGACATAGAGGATTAGAGACCTTCTCCATCAGCGGTGCCAACGACACCACATGGATCTTCTCGGTGTTGAGGGTGGCCGGAGACTCCCTGAACTCCCCCATCACCTCCACCTCATCTCCCGGGATGAGATGGTCGAAAACCAATCTGAATTCCTTCGAAGGCTCGTATGCGCCGCAGGTGACGGTGCCGTAGTGGGTATCAACATCTATGAAGACATGGCTATGCTCTATGTGCCTGGCATATCCGCAGACGGTCCCTCTGACGAGATACGATGCGTTGGGTCTCAGCGATTGATACTCCCTTATTATGTGATCGTCGGTGCCCTGATTTGTCAGGAATATGACCCAGCGGTAGATATCCTCGGAGATTATCATCTCCGATGCCGGGATGAGATCCTCCATCGAATCGCCTCTGAGACCATACAGCACAGGGCATGGTGTGGAAGGTACCATCGCCACTTTGTGCTCCCTCTCCTCCCAGCTGTTGAAGGTGGATGGAAATGCCGAGTCCATGCGGCGTATCGATTCGGGATCCACATCCCTCTTGGTCCCCCATCTCCCAGGCATACGATATGCCAGAAGCTCGAAGGTGATGTCATCCGGAATCCAAGCAAGACCGCAGAGCGCCCCGATCAATCCTCTTCCGCAGCCGATGGTGAAAGTATGAGCGCCAATCCTGGAGATCTCCTCATCTATGACATCACGGGACAGGAACTCGGTCAACCCCCTTCTGTAGAACGAAGGATCCGATCTTTCGAAGGATATCAGCAGTCCCGGGTCTGCATCATCCTCATGATACCTCTCCACCAGCCTCTCCAATCTGGGCATCAGGGAACCGACATCAGCGGAATCATCAGAACAGTCATCGTAGCAATACAGCTCCCTGCCGTCGATCATGCCGATGAGCCTTCTCTCTCCAAAGCCTCTGCCGAACCTCATGACCAGAGAGCCGTTGCCTCTGGTCTTCCATGGAACAGCCGGATTCAGCCGCACCAGCCTCGGATTGCCGATGAGGTCGAGATCATCCATCAGCTCTCTGATTATCTCGGTGGCGAGGAACGTGGTGCAGTTGCCTTTCATCGAATCGGTGTCATCGACGGATACGAACACGGTTCCGATTAAGCCGAACTTCGGTATAATCCATTGGACACCTACCCCTCTGTTTCCGATGGAACCCTCTGCAGGAACACAGCATCCCGGATGTCATGAGAACAGCGAACCATCAAAATCGAAAAGTATCGCGCCACCCCGTACCGACTGGAAGGTGGAACGCAGCAATGCGCTGATCAAGAGAGGTCATCATGCGGGAGTGCCGATAACGTAGAGGAAGACGACGACCGCCGCGATGAGGACGACGCTCAGTCCGACCATTGCCCAACCCATGTGTTTCATGAAAGCACCTTGGATGCCACCAGATATCCGCCTTCGTATTTAATCTGATGGAAAGAGTATCCAGACTTCCATACGAACGAATAAATACGGTCTCCTTATTCACTGGAAACACCGCAATTTCCGATGAAGTGTGAGGATCATGGGGAGCTCGATTTTCGATCAGTATGTTGAGAAGAGGAAGAACATAACGAAGAACAAACAGGTCCTTCTGACCACATATGTCCCCAACATCCTCCCTCACAGAACCGCTCAGATCGAGAGGATAGCATCCATAATATCATCGGCACTGAACGGCGACAAACCGTCGAACATCATGGTCTACGGCAAGACCGGCACCGGAAAGACCGCCGTCCTCAACTACATCGGAAAGGAACTCAGGAAAGCGGATGAGAACGAGGAGAAATGCAAGTACATCTACGTGAACTGCGAGATCGTTGATACTCCTTACAGCGTTCTCTTCAACATCGGGAATCAGATAATAGTGGAGGATTCCAGACGCATCCCCTTCACCGGTTGGAGCTTCGAGAAGGTGTACTCCGAGATAGTGAACTACATCAACAACATGAACAAAGTGTTCATAGTCGTCTTGGATGAGATCGACAAGCTCATCGACAGGAAAGGAGACGATGTGTTCTACTATCTCGCGAAGATAAACGAGAACCTCGAGAGTTCTAAGGTCTCGCTCATCGGGATCTCCAACAACATGAAGTTCATGGAGCTCCTGGAACCGAAGGCGAAGAGCAGGCTCGGAGGAGAGAGCGTCATCTTCCCTCCGTATTCGAAAGATGAATTAGAGGATATCCTCAGAGAGAGGGTGAAGGAAGCCTTCGACGAGAACGTCATCGAGGATTCCGTCATCTCTTATTGCGCGAGCATCGGAGCGAAGGTCGATGGTGATGCGAGAGTGGCGATCGATCTTCTCAAGACCGCTGCGGATATCGCTGAACGCAACGGAGACGAGAAGGTCCAGGAAGCTCATGTCAAATCCGCGAAGAACAGCATCGAATTCGATATCGTCTCCGAAGCGATCAAGACCCTCCCTCCTCAGTCCAAACTCGTATTGATAGCCGTTATCAAGAATGTGGAGAGCGGCAACAGCAGCATGACCACCGGTGATGTCTACAAGGCGTACCAGTCGCTCTGCGGAATGATAGGCACATCCGTCCTCTCTCAGAGGAGGATCGGAGATCTCATAGGTGAATTGGATTCCCTTGGATTGATAACTGCGAGCATCAGGTCCTTCGGACGTGCCGGGAGATCGAGGATCATCGAATTGAACATCAACAAGATGATAATCGAGAACTTCAAGCAGGATCCGACATTCAAGTTCCTCGAGTCCTACCGTCATCCGTCGCAGATGAGGCTGGTCTGAGTTCCATCGGAAACGGAGGGGTGGGGGTCACTCGTCCTTCCTCTTCGATGATGCCCTCTTCTCGAAGAACCAGCTGACAGCGAATATCAGCGCTACGATGACGACAATCGATACGCTCAGGCATACGATGCTGTTGGTGGGGACATCGCCGCCGTTCCCGGAGACGAGCATCTTCACCGATCCCAGCCACGGGATCTCGATGCCGGCTATCGCCTCTATCCTGTCATCAGTGACCAGCGAATCCGTTATCCCCGTGGACTGATCGAAGTTGGAGTTGGTCTCCCCATTATCCCCTTTCGTCAGATACCCCGATTCCCCGTCACTCATCTTCGATCCGAGGCTCCATAGGTTGACCGAGCATTCTGCATCGGAATAGCCGATATTTTTGAGAACCAATCTCGTGGACACATCTGTGGCGTATAACGTGAGAAGACCCTCATTTTCATTCCAATGAAGGATATTCTTGATGCTCCGATCATTTGAATCGATTATGTCCCAGTCATCATATCCTGTTAGTGACGGCACATGCCATGTCTGATGAATGATTGAAGATGATTCCAATGTCAGCTCCAGCATCGCACGGTGGATTATGCTGCGGTTCCCTTCCTGATAGATTATCACATCGCCGTATTCGCCGAACTTCGAGTATCCGGATACCGAACCCTCCACATAGGTGACGATATCCTTCTTGTCCGGGCTCTGGACGATGACCATGTCGCCGGTATCGATAGTCCCGATTGACGAATCATCTGAATGCTGCATGCTCCCCGAATTCACAACAGAGAATGGAGGATACATGCCGGAGTATAGAGCCAGGCCTCCTACGATCACAGCGATGACGATAATGACCGCCGCTGCGGCAATGAGATACTGCCTGATTGCTCCGTTCATGGACAGTCATGGCATAAGGTGTATTTCAACCGTCATGGTTATAACATACTCCGTCAATCGCTGGCTCATGGAGCGTCCGGATAACGACGAGTACTTCATGGAGATGGCCGTGCTCATTTCGAAGAGGTCCACATGCCTCAGGAGGAGAGTGGGAGCGGTCATAGTGAAGGACAAGAGGGTGCTCTCCACCGGATACAACGGATCCCCCAAGGGCACGCGCCACTGCGAGGAGCTGGGATGCATAAGGGAGCAGATGAAGATACCGTCTGGCACTCGTCACGAGCTCTGCCGTGGGGTCCATGCGGAGCAGAATGCGATCATCCAGGCGGCGTATTTCGGCGTCAGCGTCAAGGACAGCACGATATACACCACCACCTTCCCCTGTTCGATGTGTGCCAAGATACTCATAAACGCCGGTGTGAAGGAGGTCGTCTACGCCGAAGGATACGAGGACGACATGTCCAAGAAGCTCTTCGAGGAGACCAACATCGTCCTCCGCCAATACATACCTAAAGGGTAGAAATCCAGTATATTTTTTTCTTATATACTACAGCCTACTGATTTAAGTAAGTCCAAGCGATACAGTACGCCAAATAAGACGTCGGGGAGTGTAACTTGAGCCGAACTGACATACTTGAAGATATTAAGACAGCGGAGAAAAACGCCGCGGCCACCATCGAGAAGGCGGAGGCCGACAAGAAGGCGAAGATCGCTGACGCACGCAGAATGTCCGTACAGAAGATCCAGGATGCTGAGGCTCAGGCTCGCAGCAACTTCGAGACGTCCATGGCTCAGGCCAAGGATGACCTGTCTTCCGAGCGCGACGCTCTGCTCAGTGCGGGAAGGAAGGAGGCGGCAGACCTCGAGGAGAAGTCCGCCGCTAAGATGAAAGAAGTGAAGAAATTCCTTAGCGATGAGTTTGTGAGGAGCATAGATGTCACTTCCTGAGTCGATGAGTAGGGTTGTGATTGTGGGCGGCAAGAACCGCCTCGAGGAGACCGTCAACGCTCTCTTCAAGGTCGGCGCCATCCACCTGATCGATTACATCAACGACTCTGATGAAGGACTGTCCATAGGCGCACCCCTCCCCTTTTCGTCCAAGGCATCCGAGAGGCTGCTGAAGATCAGGGCTGCGACCAAGGATCTGGGCATCGACGCCGCGAAGGCGGAGTTCGAGCCCTTCTCATTGGACGACATCAAAGCCAGGATCTCTTCCGGCGAGGTCGAGACCGTCGAGAAGACAGTCTTCGACGCGATCGAGGAGAGAAACAGGATCGCTCAGAGAATCACAGAATCAGAGCTTAAGGCGCAGAGCCTCGAGGACCTCTCCAAGCTGCCTCTGAAGCTGGAGGACTACTCCGGATACGAGTCGCTGACGGTCATCGTCGGAACGGTCAAGGACGACTGTTCCGAGCAGCTGGCCCAGGTCCCCAACGCTGAATTCTTCATATCGGCCCCCGACAAGAAGTCGGTGCCCGTCGTCGCCGTGTTCGTCGCGAACTCGGACAAGGACAAGGCATCCGCGGTGCTCTCCGAGCACGGCTTCACCGAGATGGCCGTACCTGCCGGCACCGGCGCCCCCGCCGACATGCTGGCATCTGTCAAGCAGGAGATCGAGGAGGCGAAGGCGGCACTCGAGGCCGTCAACGTCAGGATCGCCGATCTGGCAGAGAAGCACGGATCCTTCCTTGTGGCATCCGACGAGGAGCTCTCCGATGAGGTGAGCCGCGGCGAGGTGCCCCTGAGGATCGCCACGACCGAGTACTCCTACGTGATCGATGCGTGGGTGCCCACCGCCAAGACGTCCCAGGTCGAGAAGGGCCTGAAGGACATCCTGGGAGAGGGCGTCTACATGGAGGTCCAGGAGACCAGGTCGAGAAAGATGCATGACGAGGAGGCGGCAGAGCCCAGGTTCAAGAAGACCCCCACCAAGTGGAAGAACGGGAAGTATGCGAAGCGCTACGAGTACCCGGTCTCGCTGGTGTCGGTCCCCAAGTACCAGGAGCTCGACCCGTCACTGCTCGTCGGAATATTCTTCCCCCTGTTCTTCGGCTTCATGGTCGGAGACCTGGGATACGCGATACCCTTCATCGTCCTCGGTGCCTACGGCATCAAGGTCGCCAAGAGCAAGGACTTCCAGGCCATCGCCACCGTCCTCTTCTTCGGAGGCATATGGGCGGCCATCTTCGGAACGTTCTTCTTCGGCGAGATGCTGGGGATGCACTTCGTGGGTCCCGGAGACGAACTGCAGCACACATGGGAGTCTCTGCTCGGCGTCACGCTGCCCGAATGGTTCACCGGCGCTATGATCGGCGGACACGGAATCAGCAAGATCGGCGAGGAGTACATCGGCTTCCTGCTGAAGCTCACCGTCTACATCGGTATCGTGCACATACTGATCTCCTACTTCGTGGGGCTCTACAACGCAACGATCCAGCACGGATTCAAGGACGCCATGCACCACAAGGGCGGATGGATCTTCTCCACCGTCGGCATCGTCCTGCTGTGCTACGCCATCACCCAGGTGATGTTCAGCGGCAACCCTCTGGAGGGCATGCTGCTGTATCTCCTGATCGCCGGCGTGGTCTGCATCGTGATCGGTGTGGTCCTCGGCTGGCCTGCCGAGGGCGCACAGGCTGTGCTGGAGCTTCCGGGCATCGTGGGGAACATCCTGTCCTACACTCGTCTCGCGGCCATCGGCATGTCGAAGGCGGGGATGGCGCTGGCGTTCAACTACATCGCCCTGATAATGCTCGCAGGCATAGGGAGCACGGGCGGGAGCAGCATCGTCGGAATCATCTTCGGCGCGCTGGTCTTCCTGATCGGGCACCTTATGATTTGGGTCTTGGCCATCCTCTCGGCCGGTCTGCACGGACTCAGGTTGCAGTACGTCGAGTCGATGAACAAGTTCTTCGACGGAGGCGGCGTCGAGTACGCTCCTCTCAAAACCAGATTCAAACACATTATCAAAACCGCAAAAATGGAAACAGAGGTATAGAAATGGATATTGGACTGATTGCAATCGGAGCTGGACTTGCTGTTGGACTGACCGGACTCGGCGCCGGACTGGCAGAGAAGGACGTCGGAGCAGCCGCCGTCGGTGCCATCACCGAGGATGTCTCCCTGTTCGGAAAGGCTATGGTTCTGATGGTTCTGCCTGAGACCATCGTCATCTTCGGTCTCGTCGTCGCAATCCTCGCAGCCTTCGTCCTCCCCGGTATGATCTGAAGGTCGGGTGCCGTTTCATGGCATTAGATGATGTGAAGCTGGAGATCGAGAAGTCCGCTCAGCAGAAGGCGGCCGCCATCAGGGCGGAGGCCGACGCTGAGGTCGCGGCAATCGCCGCGCAGGCGGACAAGGAGATCTCCGCGATGAAAGAGAGAGAGGACAAGAGGCTCGCGGAGTCCGTCCTGCGCCTGAAGCGCCAGGAGGTCTCCAGCGCCGAACTCGAGAGCAAGAAGATCGTTCTTGCCAAGAAGAAGGAGATCCTCAGCAGGGCCTTCGATGAGACCCTTGCGGACCTGGAGGCCGCCTCCGACAAGGAGAAGGCCGAGGTCTACAGGAAGATGATCGCATCCGCGGCATCCGTCATCGAGAACCCCACGGTCTACGTGCCTGCTGGATCCTCCGTTTCGGCCGCCGACCTCGGCGTGTCCAAGGTGGTCCCCCGCGAGGGCATCGTCTCCGGCATCATACTGGAGAACGCCGACGGGACTCTGCAGATCGACATGCAGTACAGGACCATCCTCCAGACCATCTGGGACCGCGAGCTGAAGTCTCTGTCGGATATACTCTTCGGGTGAAGTGCATGTTCGGGCGCAAAGGCAAGAAGGGCAACTACGCGTACACCGTCGCCAGGGTCAAGGCCAAGAAGGCCGGGCTCCTCAAGGAGGACGCGTACTCGAAGATGCTCATGATGAGCCTCCCCGAGATCTCGCGCTTCATCAGCGAGAGCGGGTATCAGAAGGAGATCACCGAGCTTACCGGAAAGTACGACGGCGTGGATCTCATCGAGCACGCGACCTACACCAACATGGCCAGGCTCTTCAGGGGAATCCTGGAGGCCTCCCAGGGCGAGCTCCGCGACATGATCGCTGCGGACCTTGGCAGGTGGGACGCGTGGAACCTCAAGGTCATCCTCCGCGGAAGGTCCTTCGGGCTCTCGGCGGACGGGATCAAGGAGGACCTGGTCCCCGCGGGCGAGCTCGACATGGCCCACCTGGAGAAGCTCATGGGCTGCGAGACCGACGAGGACGTGCTGACCATGTTCGGCAAGATGCAGAAGACCTCCATCCCCCAGGACGTCCTCTCCCGCTACAAGGCTGAGGGCAACCTGTCGGTCATCGAGGACTATCTTGACAAGTACTTCTACGAGAAGCTGCTGCTGAGCATCGACCCCTCCTCTAGGCCCAAGCGCCTGTACCAGGACTTCATCAGGAACGAGATAGACATCACTAATCTCGAAACGATCCTGAAGCTGAAGAAAGAGGGCATCTCCGGCGAAGACGTGCTCCAGTACGTCATCCCCGGAGGCAAACAGATTGACAGGAAGCTGGCCACTCAGCTCGCCAATGCGGAGTCCGTCTCCGCGATGGCCAATGACCTTGCGCAGCTTGACTTCTTCGAGGAGATCAAGCCGGCGCTGGACGACACCAATTCGCTCAGAGACATCGTGGCCGCGCTTACGAAGTACCATATCAAGCAGGCTAAGACCTTCTCGCATCTCTATCCGCTGTCGGTCATCCCCGTTGTCGACTACATGATCCACAAGGAGAACGAAGTCAACAACATCAGGATAATCGCCAGGGGACTGGATAGCGGACTGGACAGAGAGGTCATCAGAGGACTCCTGGTGGTGTAAATGGATATAGCAGTCATAGGAAGCGAGGAATTCGTTCTTGGTTTCAGGCTGGCCGGGCTCAGGCACGTCTTCGTGACCACCCCGGAGACCTACCAGGAGGTCCTTCTCAAGGCCATGGAGGAGCCCGGCGTGGGCGTCCTCGCGGCCGATGGCAAGGACCTCGACCTGCTCTCGCCCAACATCAGGGCGAAGGTGCTGGACTCCATCCAGCCCGTCGTCGTGCCTGTTGGAAGGGGCGAGACCGACCTTCGCGAGAAGGTGAAGAGAGCGATTGGCGTTGATTTATACAAAGAGGATGAATAGATGAGTAACGAAGGCATTATCTACAGGGTCGCCGGACCCGTCGTCACCGCCGTCGGTATCTCCCCCCGTATGTACGATGTCGTGCAGGTGGGAAACGAGAAGCTGATGGGTGAGGTCATCAAGATCGTCGGCGACCGCACTATCATCCAGGTTTACGAGAACACGGACGGTGTGAAGCCGGGAGAGCCCGTCGTCAACACCGGCCGTCCCCTGGCGGTCGAACTGGGACCCGGTCTCCTGCACTCCGTCTACGACGGTATCCAGAGGCCTCTGAAGGTCCTGAACGAGCAGATGGGAGACTTCATCTTCCGTGGCGTTACCGCACCTGGATTGGACAGAACGGCAAAGTGGGATTTCGAGCCCGTCGTCAAGGAGGGCGAGACCGTCGCTCCCGGACAGGTGCTCGGAACCGTCATGGAGGGGACCATGCTGCACAAGATCATGGTGCCCCCCAATGTGAGCGGAAAGGTCGAGAAGATCAACAAGGGCTCCTTCACCGTGGAGGAGACCGTGGCGGTCATCGACGGAAAGGACGTCATCATGATGCAGAGGTGGCCTGTGCGTGTTCCCAGGCCTGTCGCTGAGAAGTTCCAGCCTGATGTTCCTCTGGTCACTGGACTCAGGGTCCTCGACACCATGTTCCCCCTGGCGAAGGGAGGAGCGTCCGCCATCCCCGGTGGTTTCGGAACCGGGAAGACCGTCACCCAGCAGTCTCTGGCCAAGTGGTCCGACGCGGAGATCGTGGTCTACATCGGCTGCGGCGAGCGCGGAAACGAGATGACCGAGGTCCTGACCGAGTTCCCCGAGCTGGAGGACCCCAAGTCCGGACACCCCCTGATGAACAGGACCGTCCTGATCGCGAACACCTCCAACATGCCCGTCGCGGCGAGAGAGGCGTCCGTCTACACCGGCATGACCATCGCCGAGTACTACAGGGACATGGGCTACAACGTGGCTCTCATGGCCGACTCCACCTCCAGGTGGGCCGAGGCGATGAGGGAGATCTCCTCCAGGCTGGAGGAGATGCCCGGTGAGGAGGGTTACCCCGCGTACCTCGCAGGAAGGCTCTCCGAGTTCTACGAGCGTGCCTGCCGCGCCAGGACCCTGGCCGGCTTCGACGGATCCATCTCCGTCATCGGTGCGGTCTCTCCTCCGGGAGGAGACATCTCCGAGCCCGTCTCGCAGAACACCCTGCGTATCGTCCGTGTCTTCTGGGCGCTGGACACCAAGCTGCGTGAGAGGAGGCATTTCCCCACCATCAACTGGCTGACCTCGTACTCCCTGTACGACAAGCAGCTCAGGGACTGGTACGTGAAGAGCGTGGACGAGGCATTCCCCGAGCTGAGGGAGTGGGCCATGCAGACGCTCCAGCAGGAGTCCGAGCTGCAGGAGATCGTCCAGCTGGTGGGTTCCGATGCGCTGTCCGACGACAAGAAGATCATCCTGGACGTCTCCAAGATGATCCGTGAGGTCTTCCTGCAGCAGAACGCCTACGACCCCGTGGACACCTACTGCCCGCTTCCCAGGCAGTTCATGATGATGAAGCTCATCAAGAAGTACTCCGACCTTGCCGACAAGGCCCTGGCCGCCGGAGCGCAGATCGACAAGATCACCTCCCTCCCCGCCAAGGACAGGTTCATCAAGGCCAAGTACGAGCCGACCATCGACGAGGAGCTGCTGGCGGTCGAGAAGGACTTCGACGAGCAGTTCAAGGAGCTGGGGGCATAATCATGGCTGAAGTTTCCAAAGAGTACAAGACAATCACCGAGATCGCGGGACCTCTGGTCTTCGTCGAGAAGACGGAGCCCATCGGATACCGCGAGCTCGTCAGCGTCAGGCTGTCCGACGGCACCATGAAGAGGGGCCAGGTCCTGGACACCTCCGACGACATGGTGGTCGTCCAGATCTTCGAGGGCACCACCGGTATCGACAGGGACGCCACCGTGCGCTTCCTGGGCGAGACCATGAAGATGCCCGTGTCCAAGGACATGCTGGGAAGGATCCTCTCCGGATCCGGACAGCCACTGGACGGAGGACCCGAGATCACCCCCGAGAAGAAGCTGGACATCAACGGTGCGGCCATCAACCCGTGGGCGAGGGACAACCCCTCGGACTTCATCCAGACCGGCATCTCCACCATCGACGGAATGAACACCCTCGTCAGGGGACAGAAGCTCCCGATCTTCTCCGGATCCGGACTGCCCCACAACGAGCTGGCTCTTCAGATCGCCAGGCAGGCCAAGGTCCGCGGCACCGGTGAGGAGTTCGCCGTGGTCTTCATCGCCATGGGTATCACCAACGAAGAGAAGCAGATGTTCATGAAGGAGTTCGAGAGGACCGGCGCTCTGAAGAACGCAGTGGTCTTCCTGAACCTGGCCGACGACCCCGCCGTCGAGCGTATCGTCACGCCCCGTCTGGGTCTCACCACCGCCGAGTACCTGGCCTTCGAGCTGGGCATGCACGTGCTGGTCATCATGACCGACGTCACCAACTACTGCGAGGCTCTCCGTCAGGTCGGAGCCGCCAGGGAGGAGGTGCCCGGAAGGCGCGGTTACCCCGGCTACATGTACACCGATCTGGCCGAGCTGTACGAGCGTGCCGGCCGTATCAAGGGCAAGAAGGGCTCCGTCACCCAGATCCCCATCCTGTCCATGCCCGGAGACGACATCACCCACCCGATCCCCGACCTGTCGGGATACATCACCGAGGGGCAGATCGTCATGTCCAGGGAGCTGCACAGGAACGGTATCTACCCGCCGGTCAACGTGTCCTCGTCCCTCAGCCGTCTGATGGGAGGAGGAACCGGTGAGGGCAAGACCCGCGACGACCACAAGAACGTGTCCGACCAGCTCTACGCCGCATACGCGGAGGGCAAGGACCTGCGCGGTCTGGTGGCCATCGTCGGTAAGGAGTCCCTGTCCGCCAAGGACCAGAAGCTCCTGGACTTCGCCGACGTCTTCGAGGACAAGTTCGTCCGCCAGGGCGCCGACGAGGACCGCTCCATCGAGGAGACCCTCGACCTGGGCTGGGAGCTGTTCAAGACCCTTGACCAGGACCAGCTCACCAGGATCAGCAGGAAGTACATCGAGAAGTACATGAAGGCGTGAGAGAGATGCCGGCGCAAGATGTCACCCCCACCCGCTCTGTCCTCCTTGAGGTCAAGAAGAAGATCAAGCTGTCCAAGAGCGGACACAAGATCATGAAGATGAAGAGGGACGGCCTCATCATCGAGTTCTTCGAGGTCATGGAGAAGGCCAAAGCCATGCGCAGCTCGGTCGTGTCCGACTACGAGCAGGCGATGGAGAAGATCGCCATCGCCATAGCAGTGGAGGGTGAGATCGCGGTCAAGAGCGCGGCCTACGCACTCAAGAACGAGCCCAAGGTCAATGTCGGCAGCAAGAGCATCATGGGGATGATGGTCCCCAAGGTGGATGCCGACATGTCCAAGTGCACCATCCTGAACAAGGGGTACGGAGTCATATCCACATCAGTGTACATCGAGGAGGCCTCCAAGGCCTTCGAGAAGCTGCTGGTGACCCTTGTCAGGGCCGCTGAGGTCGAGACGACCATGAAGAGGCTGCTGGACGAGATCGAGAGGACCAAGAGGAGGGTCAACGCCCTCGAGTTCAAGGTCATCCCGGAGCTCGAGGACGCAGAGCACTTCATCAAGTTCCGTCTTGAGGAGATGGACAGGGAGAACACCATCCGTCTCAAGTTCCTCAAGGGCAAAGGCGAGGCTGCGTGAGGAGATGTGGCTCGAGGACAAGTACTTCGAAGTGATGAACGATCCAAGGAAAAGGGCCAAGTGGTTCAAGATAACCTGGATCGTCGCTTACTCGATGCTCATCCTCGGCTTCGCTCTCATACTCTGGGTACTGCTACGTTAAACCATTTACCCACAAACCCTTATTTTCTATGATATCAGGCTGAGCCATGCGCAGGCAATCAGTCGATGGCACGTCTCTCCCGATCAACGCTCTCAGAGCACGACCCATCTGCTGTTGCGGTTGGTCCCTTCGTTCCTCAGGAAACCGTCTCCCTTCAGGGATGCGACGGCCTTCTTCACAGCCGACAGCGACATCTCCGCCGCTTCGGCGACATCCGAGAGCTTGACCTCCGGGTTGGAGCCCAGGTACATGAGGATGAAGCGCAGCTTCGGGTCCATGCCCGCCTTCCGGATCTCGCTCTCCTTCCTGGCTTTGACATAGTCCGGAGTGAATGCGAAGGGGATGGTCACCACAACTCCGTTGTCCGTGATGTTGAACGCTTCCCTGCCGTACTTCTTGACGATGGTCGGGATGCCATGGCCGCTCTGCTCTGTGAGGCCTGCCAGTGTGAACAATTCGAAGAGGGATCTGTTCACCGGACGGCTGTCCCCGGCGAAGAACTCCTCCAGCGACGACGGGAACGGTATCCTGCCGTACGATACGATCTTCATCCTGTCGTCGAACAGCATGACCGAGGGCGGGACCATCGCGCTCCATGCGTTGTGGACGCAGGCGTTGATCCACGCCTCCCTGAACGAATCCATGTCGAAGAGATTCTGCTCGATGCGCACACCCTTCGACAGGTCCACTTCCGTTACCGCATATGACGATATACGGGAGAGTATATCGATGGCAGATCTTATCAGGCATCTTCCGCCGTAGTCCGTCCGAGAAGAGACGGCGGAGCGGTCTGTGCCGTCGAAGGTCACCACCTGCATCTGCACATTGCTCTGGTCCGATACCAGGTACGCCGTCAGGGTGAATCTCCCGTGCTCGTCCATCATCCCGTGGCTCCTGTAGAACCCCGCATCGTTCCGAGGATGCTTCCCGCGGTCCGACAGGATGCCGAACAGGGTATCGAATGTCAGATCCTGCACGTCGGACCGCTGGCATCTCAGAGGGTCTATGCCTCTCGCCATCACCATCTGTGCGACGACCTCGGGTCCGGCCGATTCGTCCGAAGCCGCGTTCCGTATGTAGTACCGCCCGTCATATGAATAGGGGATGTCGTATCCCGTTGCGTGGATGGAGACGTATGATTCGCCGGTCTCGGTCGTGTCTATCGATATCTCGGGTTCCACATGAGGCCTGATGAGGTCATGGACCCTGTTCCTGATGTCCTCCATGGTCCTCGAGCCCACGTCTACGCCTTTGACAACACCGTTGTCATCGACGCCAATGTACAGGTCGCCGTGCTGGTGCCTGTTCAGTATGGCGGCCAGGCTCTTTATCCCCTTGTCCAGCTGAGACATGCTCTCTTTGAACTCGGTGGTCTCATCCTCTTTCCCAAGAATCACCGTCATCCTGACTTTGACAGAAGCCTCCGCTGAGACTTCTTGAAACGACATATTTTGACAGTTGCCCGGCCCCGCTGCGCGGGACCTCGCAGCTGCCCTTCGGATGCCATGCAGAAGTTGACACTTACGGTGGTGCGCAGGAAGGACGGCGAGAGGAGGTTCGTCCTGTCCAATTTCACGCCTCTGAACGAGTCCGTTCTGAGATGCTACGGCCTCTTTTCGGAGGC
>CALULN010000006.1 GCA_944321505.1 Candidatus Methanomethylophilaceae archaeon
CCGACATTTACACCGACATTTACACCGACATTTACACCGACATTTACACCGACATTTACACCGACATTTACACCGACATTTACACCGACATTTACACCGATCCGGAAAGCAGCGCCTCGAAAGAAGCAGCGCACCAATCAGATGATCTGGATCATCTGGTTGATCGGTGGTTTGTCCTCGGTTGGATCCGTGACACACAGGTATGTGAAACCGTGCTGCTCGTAGTACGGGATGAGTTCGTCCATGCAGTCCAGCCTTATCACGCGGCATCCGACCAGCTCGTTGGCCTGTTTGACTATCGCGACTGCATCTTCCAGCAGGTCCGCGCCCATCCCTCTGTATGAGAAGTTGGCTCTCCCCAGCTGACCAAGGAGGTAGCACTGGGCGACATTGTTGTCCGGGTCGATGTTCATCCTCTTGCTCAGCGACTTGGAGATGTTCTGATCGTCGGGGACCTGTAGGCATCTGATGGACAATGTGAAGTAGCCGGCTATCATGTCGTCGATGATAGCCAGGTATGTTCTGGCCATGTTCTTCTTCTCGAAGATTATGGCTTTGTTATGCAGGAAATCCTCTCTGTCACGGTCACGGGGGCATACGAAAGAACGAAGACGGACGACGACGTCGTTCTCGTTCATTCTTGACAGAAGGTCTCTCAGAGGAATTAGCTGGTACGACTTCATGGCTTCACTCTGAGGAACAGCCTTACCGATTCTTCGGGATCAGAAATCGGTTGCACTGCGTTGGATGTATCGATAGGCCCCCGGCGGTCGGCTTCGTCGAAAGCTCTCACCAACCTATCGACTTCTTCCTTGGTCCTCAGCACGATGTCCTGATAGAACGACTGCGTTGCCATATCGCACCTCCTGTAGCTATCTGTGCTTATCTAGTTTATATAGATTACCGAGAAGTCGGTTGTTCGGGACATATTTCCGGAGATAACGGAATCATCTTCCGGAACAGGCTTTCCGTATCCGCGGCTCCGGAGGGTCCACGAAGAGGTCCGGGTCCCTCATGAGCGATTTCGCCGGCGCGCTGAGCCTGGCGCGGTCGATCATGCTCTCGATGCAGAGCAGGTCGTCCGGGTGCACCTTCAGGACGGCCGCGGCGTCGTCCCTGGACATGCGGATGGGCGTGTAGGCGTGGATTGAGGCGGCTCCCTCGGGGATGCCGTATTCCTCAACGTAGAATCTGATCATGCGGTCGCGGATCTCGATCCATTCTTCGTCGGACACATCCGGGTCTTCCAGATTGTAGAGCTCCATCTTCTCCTCATGCGACAGGGTCCTCCCTAGTTCGGATGACGGTGTGGTTCTGAATTCCAGCCTTCTGTCGGTCACAATGAAGGTTTTTGTTGTTTCATGTACAAATCCGATTAGAAATTGCAACCGTCGCATTACGATTCTCTCAGCGTCGTCGATGTGAATAACCGTGATTCCTCCGGTTACTGAATATACAGCCAGACAAGGAGAAGGTGGGCCTGCCCGGATTTGAACCGGAGTCAATGGCTCCCAAAGCCACAAGTATACCAAGCTAGCCCACAGGCCCCTGTCGCCCACAAGGTTGGCGCCGTTATTAATCGGTATCGGAGAGCCCCAGATCCCTGAGCCTGTCCTTCAGCAGGCGGAAGGCGTTGCCCCTGTGGGACACGGCGTTCTTCTCGTCCAGCGGCATCTCGGCGAAGGACCTCTCCCCGTCCGGAGAGAATATGGGGTCGTACCCGAATCCGCCGTCCCCTCTCGCCTCGCGGAGGATCGTGCCTCTGCAGACGCCGGTGACGATGACGGTCTCCCCGTCTATGTCGCAGCCTATGCAGCATCTGAACTCCGCTCCGCGTTCCGAGACGTCCTCCATGAGCCTCAGCACCCCGGCGTTGCCGACCGTCTTCTGCACGTAGGACGAGTACACCCCGGGGAAACCCTTCAGTGCGTCCACGAACATGCCGGAGTCGTCGATTATGAAGTCCCTCAGGCCACTGGAGCGCAGCTCCTCCATCCCGGCCTTGACGACCTCCTCCAGTTCGGAGGTCTGGATTTCGTCGTACGGTATGTGCGCGTGCTCCATCTCCACGCCCCAGTCGGCGAACTCCCTGCGGAACTCCTCCACCTTGCCCGGATTGGATGTGATGACCTTCAGCCTCATGTGTACCTCGCCCTCTTCCTTATGACCTCGACCCTGTCCAGCACCGCCTTCCCGTCCGGCATCTCCTCAAGGTAGGCTTCTGCGATCAGCCCGAATGCCTCCGGATGCTCCGAATGGGCGGACGCCAGCGCCCGCTCCAGCAGGTGCAGGTCCGTGCCCATGGCCTCCAGGTCCGCCTTCAGCGAACCGAGGGAGAAGTCGAACAGGCACAGCTCGCCCTCCGGCGACAGGATCATGTTGGACGTGGTCAGGTCGCCGTGGCATATGCCGTTCCTGTGAAGCTTCCCCACGGCCGATCCGATCTTGGAGCAGACCTCCGGCAGCAACCCCGGCTCGGAGGGGATCAGGTCGCGGACCTTCCTGCCCTCGGCGAACTCCATGGTTATGGCCCCTTCGGCTATGTCGATGTCGTAGACCGCCGGGGTCCTGACGCCGGCGCGGCGGGCCTCCCTGAGGAGCCTGGCCTCGTTCCTGGTGCGGTGGGCCCTGAGGCTCCTGTCCAGGTCCGGATGGCGGTACCCCTTCGGCACCCTGGCCTTCCTCACGGCGGGGAGACCCAGGTACTCAGTCCTGGTGACAACCGCCTCGGCTCCGGTGTCGCATGGGTCCGTGCTCATGGATGCCCGAATCCCGACGTACGTATTTTAACTGATACGCAGTTGGTTCCTCCGAGGTAGGCTATGAGATACACCATAACCGGAGACAACCTCCAGTTCGTGAACGTGCAGCTCGAGGAGGGCGAGAAGTTCCAGTCCTCCGCCGGGGCCATGAAGTACATGTCCGGCAACATGACCATGGAGGCGAAGATGAAGGGCGGCTTCCTCAAGGGCCTGAAGAGGTCCCTGATGGGGGAGTCCATGTTCCTCCTGGAGTACGTCTCCCACGGCGGGAGCGGGGTCGTCGGATTCGGCGGCGGCGCCCCGGGGAAGATCATGGACATCGATGTCTCGAAGGGGGCCTGGCTGGTGCAGAAGTCCGGGTACCTCTGCTCCGAGGAGACCGTCAACCTGGACATGGCATTCCAGAAGAAGCTGGGCGCCATATTCTACGGCGGGGAGGGGCTGATACTCCAGAAGCTCTCCGGCACCGGGATCGCCTTCATCGGCGCCTGCGGGGACTTCAACGTGGTCGACCTGAGGCCCGGAGAGGTCTACAAGGTCTCGACATCGAACGCGGTGGCATGGGAGGAGACCGTGAAGTACGACATCTCCTCGGCAGGCAACTTCAAGACCGCCCTTTTCGGAGGGGAGGGGCTGTTCGTCACCACCCTGACCGGGCCCGGGAAGGTGGTCATACAGTCCATGTCGTTGGGAGAGCTGGCGGCATCGCTGATACCGTTCCTCCCGACCAACAACCAGTGAGGAGATAGCATGGATCCTTCGAAGACCCAGAAGAACAGCACGGCGGGATCCGCCGTCGGCATCGCCATCGGCGCGGTGCTGATCATCGCGGCCGTCGCGGCGCTGGCGTACCTCCTGTACACCAACAGCCAGCTGCTGGACGACATCATCAGCATCGTTCTGATCGCGATAGTCGCCATAGTGGTGATCGCGGTGGGCGCGGCGCTGGTCATAGGCATCGTCGCCATACCGGTCTACGGCATGAAGGGCGAGGTCTACCAGACAGACATGTCCTACGACCTGGACGACGTCGACTCGGTGGAGTCCAAGGGGAAGGACGACGACCGCCCCGCCCGCTGAGGGCGGGGACAAACCTTTTAGCCAGCCTCTTTTGTTCCTGATTCCGTGAAGCGGATCCCGACGGGCTGCAGGGCCTTCGACGACATGCTCGGCGGAGGCATCGAATGCGGCAGCGTCACCCTGTTCTACGGCGAGGCTGGCACCGGCAAGACCAACATCTGCCTGCAGACCGCCTACAACATGGCGAAGACCGGAATGAAGGTCGCCTACCTGGACACCGAGGGGCTGTCCATGGAGAGGGTGGAGCAGGTCTTCACCGACAGGGAGAGCATCCGCAACCTCCTGGTGTTCCAGGTCCACAGCTTCGAGGAGCAGTCCGACCGCATCGCCAAGGCGGTGAGGCTGTCGGACGCCAACGACCGCATCGGCCTGATAGTGATCGACTCCCTCACCATGTTCTACCGTCTGAACTCGGACGACACCTCCGTGAGGAACGAGCTCACCAAGGAGTCGGAGATGCTACTGTCCGCCGCCAGGCGGAACGACGTGCCGGTGGTGATCACGTCGCAGGTGTACACCAACATCGGCACCGGTAGCATAGAGTTCCTGGGCGGCCACGCCCTTCATCACAACGCCAAGACCATCGTCCGTCTGGACAAACGTCCCAACGGCAGACGCGCCGCCGTCATAATGAAGCACAGGAGCCTCCCCGAGGGGAGGTATGTGAACTACCGGATCGTCGCGTCCGGTATAGAGAGCGATTAGACGTCCCTGTCCATGGCGTACTCCGCCAGGGCCTTCATGAACTCCTTCTCGCGGCTGTCCGGGAGGACATCCAGGCATGCGATTGCCTTCTCGGTGTAGTCCCTGGCCATGTCCATGGCGTAGCTGTAGCAGCTTGTCTCCTTCAGGATCCTCCTGGCGGTCTCGATCTCGGAGTCGGATGCGCCCTCCTTGCC
>CALULN010000007.1 GCA_944321505.1 Candidatus Methanomethylophilaceae archaeon
CTACCACGGCAACTGCAAGGAGTGTGTAGCAATCCACAGAGCGCACATGGAGCATGTGCCCAACTGCCTGCGTCCGATGATAAACGAGAAGCTGAAGGTGATGTCCGGACTCACCGAGCACACCCTCGCCAACGAGATAGAGCCTCCGAAGGAGGTCCTGAGGAAGGAGTTCCTTTGAGGAACCCTCCCGGCCCCGCAGGGGCCGGGGGGACAATCTCAGCAGAAATCGTTCTTGTAGTTGTCGATGGCGCCCTTGATTATATCCTGCACCTTGTCGGCTCCGATGATCTCGTCCACCGCGGTGGTCTTGTTCTCCAGGGCCTTGTAGACGGTGAAGAAGTGGGCCATCTCGTCGAAGATGTGCTTCGGCAGCTCGTTGATGTCCCGGTAGCCGTTGTAGGTGGGGTCGTCGAAGGGGATGGCGATGATCTTCTCGTCGTTGGCGCCGTTGTCGATCATCTTGATGGCGCCGATGGGGTAGCACCTGACCAGCGTCATGGGCAGGATGGGCTCTGAGCAGAGCACCAGGGCGTCCAGGGGATCGCCGTCGTCGGCGTAGGTCCTGGGGATGAACCCGTAGTTGGCAGGGTAGTGGGTGCTGGTGTAGAGGATCCTGTCCAGCTTCAGCAGCCCGGTCTCCTTGTCCAGCTCGTACTTGTTCTTGCTTCCCTTGGATATCTCCACCACCACCATGAAGTCGGAGGGGGAGATCCTCTTGGGGCTCATGTCGTGCCATATGTTGCTCATCGGCTATCCTCGGCCACGGCTTCGGCTTCATCATAGATAAACATCGCGGAACCCGGAAGTCGGTGCATTCGGGCTTCATACTTTTTCTGCTAGTAGAAAAAGTAGTAAATAGTAGAAAAAAGTAGATAATTCTGGATTGCAGACAATGCTTGAGGACGAGACCACCGAATTCAAAGCCGAATACTCCGACAGTATAGTAAGATCTGCCGTCGCATTCCTGAACACAAGAGGCGGCGTGATATACGTGGGTATCGCCGACGACGGGACGGTGTGCGGCGTCGACGACCCGGACGGCCTCACTCGGAAAATCGTCCAGGAGCTCACCGACAATATTCGTCCGGACGTCATGCGCTTCATGCGGGCCGGCCCTGAAGAGATCGATGGGAAGGCGGTCGTGAAGATTGTAATCATGGAGGGCACGGAGAAGCCCTTCTATCTCAGGAAACTGGGGATCTGTTCCAAAGGCGTCTATGTGCGCAGAGGTCCTGCCTCGGTGCAGATTTCCGATTCCGCGTTGATGAAGATGATAAGGGACGAGGCTCCTCTCAGGTACGAGTCCGCCGCTTCCATTTATCAGGATTTGACCTTCAATCAGACAGCATCTGTGTTCGAAGAGTATAACGTAGCATTCGGAGAACCTCAGAAGAAGACGCTGGGGTTCTTCACAGATTCGGGCGAATACACCAACCTGGCATTCGTGCTGTCCGATCAGAACGATCAGGGTACCAAAATGGCTGCGTATGACAGCAGATTCAAAGAAGAGATAGTTCTCAAAGATGAAACATATGGTTCGGTATTGAAACAACTGAATGACATTCTGAACTACGTTCGTTCTCTGAACCGCATAACCACCAAAATCACAGGGCTTGCCCATGAGGACACAAGAATGTACCCGGAGATGGCTGTCAGGGAAGCCGTAGTGAATGCGCTGGTGCATCGTGATTACAGCATCGACGGACCCATACTGGTATCTTTCATTGGTAGGAATCTGACAGTCACGTCTTTGGGAGGTCTGCCACTGCGTATCGGGATGGACGATCTTCTGATGGGCATATCCTCTCCGAGGAATCCGAAGCTCGCCGGTGTGTTCCAACGTCTCGGATTTATTGAGGCACATGGCACAGGGATTCCCAGGATAATGACCTGTTACAAGGATCAGATATTTCAGCCGCGCATCGATTGCACTGATAATACATTCCGCATCACATTGCCTCCCTCGGATTTCAGAACGAGCAATCCTGCTGTGAGAGAAGTGATGGCATACCTTGCAAGAAACGGACCATCGGCTCGTGATGAGATTGAGAACGGCATCGGTGCATCTAGGAGTAAAACCACCAATGTTCTGAATCTCCTGATCTCCAGCGGGATAGTCGAGACTGTCGGAGAAGGCAGGAGCACGAAATACCGGCTGGTGTGAGTGCTTCATCATTTCTACTTTTTTCTACTATTACATACTTTGTGAGGGGGTATTCTTTTCGTTGATGTACTGGCACATCAGAATTGAGGTTTTCAACAAACTGTTATTGAGGATTTTGACTGATTTTCATTGAGGTTTTCGACACACATCATATGTACACGACACCTCGACTTCGGCAACGGTGACGCCGTATCGGTTAAGTACTACGACATCGACAAACCGGTCATGCCGAAGAACGTCGTGATAATCTCATCGTCCCTGAGGAAGGGAGGGAACTCCGAAACCCTTGCCGAGAGCTTCGCCAGAGGCGCAGCCGAAGCGGGCAACAGCGTCGAGACCGTCAGCCTCCGCGGGAAGGACATAGCCTTCTGCCGCGGATGCCTCGTCTGCCAGGACACCCGCGAGTGCGTCATCAAGGACGACACCGTCGGGATCGCCCGGAAGGTCCATGATGCCGACGTCGTGGTTCTGGCTACGCCTGTGTACTACTTCTGCATGTCAGGTCAGCTGAAGACCGTCCTGGACCGCTGCAACCCGCTGTACGATTCCGACTACAGGTTCAGGGACGTCTACGTGCTCATGACCGCTGCCGAGGACGGGCCCGGGACATTCGACGGAACCCTGAAGGGCATCGAGGGGTGGATCGAGTGCTTCCCCGAGTCCAGGCTCGCCGGAGTAGTCTCCGCCGGAGGGGTTTGGGCGGTCGGAGACATCGAGGGGAGCAAAGCTCTCGACGAAGCCTATCGGATGGGTTTGAAGGTCTGATTGGGTGGCGGTTGCCCGCCCCCGGTTTATTTCTTCGATAGCGATTGGAGGTGAATTTCATTTTCGCTCTTTCATCTCTTTATATCATGATTAATGTCGCCATATGTCATAATCAATATCTCGATTAATATCAGATGACTTAATTAATTGTACAAATGATGATATTTTAACATAGCTTAAAACCAATTCCAGTGAGAACAATTTCAAAATTTTGTCATTTTCACAAAAAAAATTGTGGATTTGAGGAAATTTGGTTGATGAGAATCAAAATCGCTGGTAATTTGATATTGATTTGTGATATTAATTTATATCAAAATCAATATCATATATGTATCATGATGATGTCATGATATATGCGTGTGGCAGGGTGTGACATGAATTTCGAGTCCATGAGGGAGGACGAGCGCTTCGAAGCCAAACGTTGTGCTGAGAGGTTGCCAGAGGAGTTTTGGCCTACATATTCATCTTTTGCCAACACATTTGGTGGGACTATAGTTTTGGGCCTCGAGGAGCGTAGCGACAAGAAAGGGTTTACAGTCGCAGGGGTGAAGAATCCTGAGGCGATTTTGAGGGAGCTATGGAATCAGGTAAACAACCCGCAGAAGGTAAGTGTTAACCTACTGTCGGAAGGTGATGTTAAGATAGTTGACCGTGACGGTAAGAGGGTAATTGTGGTTACGGTTCCCAGGGCGGAGCGCAGGAAGCGTCCTGTGTACATCAGGGGCTCTGTCAATAATGGCACATACAGGAGAAATGGAGAAGGTGATTATCACTGTCGGATGTCTGAAATCGCGGAGATGATGCGCGATTCAGTGGATGATCCGGTGGATTCCTTGCTTTGTACAAGGGTGCTGATAAGGGATTTAGACACAGAAACTTTGAAATCGTATAGGGCAGCCATGTCATCCAGGCTTCCTGACCACCCGTGGGTAAAAGAGTCTGATGACGAGTTCCTAAGACTCATAGGTGCGGCTGCCGTGGATGAATCGGGCATTCTTAGGCCCACAATTGCTGGTGTTCTGATGTTCGGCAGGGACTACTCCATAGAGCGTGAGTTGCCGAAGTATATGCTGGACTATCTGGAGTATAGTGAATCCGGATCCGATTGGTTAGATCGTATAACGACGGATTCAGGCGATTGGTCCGGGAATTTGTTTCAGTTCTACATGCGTGTTGCCAATAGGTTGAGTTTGAGCTCCAAACGGCCTTTCAAACTCGAACGGATGGTGCGCAAGGAGGATTCGGACCTGCTTAATGTATACAGGGAGGCATTGCTGAACTCACTTATCCATGCGGACTATAATGGCAGTGGGGGGATACGGATAGAGTTGAGTCCTGGATTGCTGGTTGTCAGGAATCCAGGGACCTTCCGTATACCGTTGAAACTGGCCCAATCTGGTGGCCATTCTGATCCTAGGAACCCAAATATCATGAAGATGTTCATGCTGGTCGGATTTTCGGAACGCGCCGGCAGCGGATTGCATCGTATGAATGTATTATGTAAAGCCATGGGGATGGCCCAGCCGTCTATAGTCGAGGGTATGGAGCCTCCGACTGTAACCGTCACCATCAATTTCAAAAACAAATCTGAGATGCTGTTCGATGGAGGCGATATCACGTCAAGGATTCTTGAATGCATGAGGCGTGACGAAGCCATGAGTATCGTAGCAATCGCCGAAGCCGTTGGTTCATCAACCAGTTCGGTTTCCCGCAAAATCCGGATGCTGAAGGATGAGGGCAAAGTGGTTCGTGAAGGGTCCAGAGCCGGTGGTAGATGGAAGGTACTTGACTAATTTGGCAAACTGTCGTAGGCTTGTGGAAACCATATGGTGGGGCGTTACTGCGACACTTTTACAAGTGGAATTCATACCTATTGTTAATCGAACAGCGAGGAGGCTGTTTACATAGTCCGATGTCGGACATGATGTGCAACAGCCCGACATTATGTCTGATGCCTACTAAATAGTGTTAATCCGTACCTGACGAAAATCTGAGCACGTGGTGGCTGACATCATGGAACGTAAGCAGTGGATTACGGTGGGAGTCGTTATCGCCATGGTCTGCGTCGCTGCAGGGGCTATCATCCTGAGCAGCAACAATGACGACAACACCCTCATCGTCGAGACAAGTCCCGATTTCGCCCCATTCGACTACATGTTGAGCGGCGAATACGTCGGGATCGATATGGACATAGTCCGCGCAATCGCGAACGATATGGGCGTGAATGTTGAGTTCCGTACGAACAATTTCGACTCCATCCTTCTATCCGTGCCTCAAGGCAAAGCCGATGTGGGCGCTTCCGGATTCACGTATTCCGAGGAGAGAGCGCAGTCCGTGCTGTTCTCCGATACCTATGCGCAGGTCAAGCAGGTCATCGTCACTCACAAGGACAACCACATCGATTCGATGGAGGAGCTCAAGGGAAAGATACTGGTCGTCCAGAACGCGACAACCGGTCACGATTACGCTAACGAGCTGTTCAAGAAGGGCGGTGCCGCAGATGTCAGGGTCCTTACCAACTACTCGCAGGTGGTCCAGGACGTCCTTCAGAAGGGGACCTATGAGGTAGTGGATAGCCTGGTGGCCCAGTCCCAGGTCATGGCGAATTCCGATCTGGAGATCTGCGACGTTCTGGATGCCGAGATAGAGAACTACGGCTTCATCTTCGCCAAGAACAACACGGAGCTATGCGAGAAGTTCAACCAGTCTCTGGAGAACATCAGGGAGAGCGGCGAGTATCAGAAGATATTCGACTACTATGCCGCGCACAACTACTCTACCGACACTCCTTCATACTACAATCAGGACGCCACTGCCGACGAGGATGTGGACCACACAGGGTTCTGGGGCGACCTGTATGACACTTTCTACAACAACTTCATCAAGAACGACCGCTACCAATACATCTTCGAGGGTCTGAAGAACACCATCATCATCGCCATCCTGGCTCTGGTCATCGGTCTCGGACTGGGGGCGCTGGTCGCTATGGTGAGGAGCACCCACGATATCACCGGCAGATTCAGGATAGCCAACGGCGTGTGCAAGGCGTACACAACGGTCATCCGCGGAACCCCCGTGATGCTGCAGCTGCTGATCATCTACTATGTGATCTTCGCAACATCCCATCTCAATTCGGTGCTGATCGCATCCGTGGCGTTCGGTATCAACTCGGGAGCGTACGTCGCCGAGGTCGTGCGCTCTGGCATAAATGCGGTTCCGAAGGGACAGATGGAGGCCTGCCGCAGCCTGGGTATGTCCAGCAGGATGGCTATGATAACCGTCATCCTTCCGCAGGCCATCAGGAACATACTGCCTGCATTGGGCAATGAGAGCATATCCCTGCTGAAAGAGACCTCCATCGCGGGATACATAGGAATCATGGATCTGACCAAAGGCGTCGATATCATCAGAGGGCAGACCTATGACGCTCTGCCGCCTCTGCTTGTGGCAGGCGCAATATACCTGGCGATCGTCATGGTGCTGGCGTATCTGTTCTCCAGACTTGAGAGGAGGTTGAACGATGCCTATTGAAGGAAAGGTACTGTTGAGGGTCCGCGGTCTGAAGAAGACCTTCGGGGACCATGAGGTCCTGAAGGGTATAGACCTGGACGTGCACAGCGGAGAGGTCATCTCGGTCATCGGACCGTCTGGATGCGGAAAATCGACGTTCCTGAGGTCGCTGAACCTCCTGGAGAAGCCCACCGAAGGCTCTGTGGTGTTCGAGGGCATCGAGATAACATCCCCCGATACGGACATCGACCTTCTGCGCAGGAAGATCGGCATGGTGTTCCAGAGCTTCAACCTCTTCCCGCACAAGACGGTGAGGGAGAACATCATGCTGGCGCCGGTGACGCTGAAGGTGATGACCGAGGAGGAGGCCGCCGCCAAGGCGGACGAGCTTCTGGGGAGGATCGGGTTGCTGTCCAAGGCGGACGAGTACCCCTCCAGACTCTCCGGAGGGCAGCAGCAGCGCGTGGCCATCGTCAGGGCGCTGGCGATGAACCCGGACGTGATGCTCTTTGACGAGCCCACATCCGCTCTGGATCCGGAGATGGTGGGCGAGGTCTTGAGCCTCATCAAGACCCTGGCGGAGTCCGGGATGACCATGATCGTGGTCACCCATGAAATGGGATTCGCCAGGGAGGTCTCGGACCGGGTGCTGTTCATCAACGACGGCATCATCGCGGAGCAGAACGTCCCGGAGGAGCTCTTCGGCAACCCGCAGAACGAGCGCCTCAGGGACTTCCTGTCCAAGGTCCTCTGAAACCCGAAGGGTGGAGCGGTCAGGCCGGGACCAGGGAGTACACCCCTCCGGCTCTGACCGTCTTCACCTGATGCAGCAGCGGCAGGTCTGCGCCGTTCTTCGAGCACAGGCTGTCGAAGTATGAGCACATCTTCCCGAAGACGCCGTCTCCAGCATCTCCGTAGAAAGCGCCGAACACTTCGGCTATCTTTTCTTGCACCTGTTCATGGGTCAGCGTCCCGTACTGCAGGTGCAGGAGGTAGTAGGGGGCCGCCAGCACGCAGTCGTAGTTGGTGTGGCAGCTTACGATGGGCACACCAACGTAGACAGGCACATAGTCGCAGGGTCGCCGTTGTTGTTGATCCTGTGCAGTTCCTTCAGTATGGTCTGCGATTCCGTTGTCCAAAGCTTGTCAACCGACGAGGGGTCGAGGATGATGCGGTCGGCGGATCTAATGAGCCTCACAGCATCCTCGGTGTCGAGGGTCACCTTGTCCGCTGTAGGATGGCCTGTGTAGGCGTCGATCCCTCCTGTCAGCGAAAGCGGGAGATAGACGGGGAAGGTGGTGTTCAGTCCGTTGGATCCCCTGTAGGTGGTACCCGCTGCGTATGTGATGCCTGGGTCCGTTCCCGTCAGGGAGGAGATGTCCTTCAGGATAGCGTCCACGGCCGCGAGGTGGGCGGTCGCTCTGTCTTCCATCTTCAGCATCCTTCCGTACATGCTGATGCAGTCCCGGTACCACTGGGCGGCATGCCCGTCCTTGCAGAAAACCGAATGGCTCTGCGACGGCACGACCATCACCGTGACGCTTCTGGCCAGAAGCTCCGCCAGGCCGGTGTACTGGTCGTAGATGCTCTTCCCCATCAGCACCAGGCTCGGGTGCAGGGCGGCAATGGATTCCACTGTCTCCGCGGAAAGCGTGCGGTTGGGGTGTGTGCGCACTCCGGATAAATCGTAGACGTAGGAGAACGCCCTCCCGCCGAAGGATTCGGAGTCGTTCTCATCCGTCTCCACCACCTTGCTCTGAAGGCCGAACACAGAAAGGAACCTAAGCGGTCCGCTGGTGTCCACGGTGACTATCCCGTTGTCGAGGCTTTCGGGTATCTTCACAGGCCTGCCCGCTCTGTCGATGACGCAGTCCGATCCGTAATCCGCATCGCCGTCGGGATGCCCGAAGAGGACGTAGTATCCGCATCCCGAAAGCAGCAGCACGGCGACGAAAAGAGCCGAGAAGAACGTTCTGCTCTCCATGTTGGAAGCAGTGTTACTGATTGTATAAAAAGTAATACGCAAACTCTCCGATTGGGTGTCAGACGGTCACCGTTTCGGAGAGCCAGCGTCACACTGTGTATCACAACGTCTCGTGCTCGTGCAGCAGATGGTCGTGCACGTCGTGGGGGTGGTGGTGCGGCGGGTCGTGCATGTACTTGGACGAATGCCTGGGGACGATGAAGGGCACCCCGCGGTGCTCGATCACATCAACCTGTATGCCGTACACATCCTCGATGAGGTCCCCGGTGATGACATCCACGTCTCCGTAGGCGGCCACATGCCCGTCCTTCAGGAAGAGGAACATGTCGGAGTAGTGTATCGCCAGGTTGATGTCGTGCATGGTCATGACGGTGGTCATCCCCCTGGAGCGGACGATGTTCTCCACCATGTGCATCGTCGTGTGCTGATTGGAGATGTCCAGGTTGTTGGTGGGCTCGTCCAGGATCAGCACCTTCGGCTCCTGCACAAGGGCCCTGGCTATCTGCACCTTCTGGTACTCCCCGCCGCTTATCTCGTTGAGGTAGCGGAGAGACAGCCCGCTCATGCCCAAAGCATCTATGACCTCCGCGGTCTTCGCTATGTCCTGCTTCCCGGCGCTTATCTCGATGTACGGCCTCCTGCCTATGAGCACCGAGTCGAACACCGTCATGCGGGACATCGGCACCGATTGGGGAACGAATCCTATGTTCTTGGCCAGCTCCCTGCCTCCAAGGGAGAACACGTCGCTACCGTCCACGAACACCTTCCCGGACTGGGGGCGGTGGATGTTGCAGATACATTTCAGCATGGTGGTCTTGCCGGTTCCGTTGGGTCCCAGTATGGACACGATGTGCCCCTCCTCCGCCTCGAAGGAGATGCCGTCGAGGATCTTCGCGTCCCCGTAGGAGAACTCAAGGCCGTCAACTTTCAGCATGCTCATACCGTGGACCTCCTGCGGTATCCTCTGATGAGGATGTAGATGAACACAGGGCCGCCTATGAAGGACGTGATGATCCCCACGGGCACGGACATGCCGAAGGCGTAGCTGCCGACGATGTTGGACAGCAGCAGCACCAGGGCGCCCACGAGCATGGATCCCGTGAGGAGATAGCGGAAGTCGTCCCCTATCAGCCTCTTGACTATGTGCGGTGCGATCAATCCGATGAATCCGATTATGCCCATGAAGGACACCACTATTGCGGTGATCACCGCGGAGAACACCAGTCCGAGGACCCTGGTGGACTTTATGTCCACGCCCAGTCCCCTGGCCACGTCCTCGCCGGCCTCCATGGAGTTGTAGTCCCATCTCTTGTAGTAGAAGTACACGCAGACCAGGGCTAGGGCGGCCAATATGATGTACAGGTTGCTCCAGGACGCCTTGTCAAGAGCGCCGAACTGCCAGAACACGATGGCGGGGAGCGACGTGTCGTCGGCTATGTACTGGAGGAACGACAGCCCTGCGGCGAAGATGGCGTTGATGGCCATCCCCGCAAGCACCATGGTCTCCGGGGTGCAGGCGGTGACCTTCACCAGCAGGAGGATGATGCCAGTGGCGATCATGGCGAAGATGAACGCCACCGCCGTCACCAGGGCGGGGTTGTCCACCGAGAGGTTCAGGGTGGTGGTCCCGGATATGAGCCCCCCTCCCAGGAACATTATGGCCACGGCCGCTCCGAAGGCGGATGCGTTGGATATCCCCAGGGTGTATGGGGATGCCAGGGGGTTCCTGAGAATCCCCTGCATGACCGCCCCCGCTATCCCGAGTCCCGCGCCCGCGAGCAGCGCGGCGACGATGTTCTTCAGCCTCAGGTCCCAGACGACGGTGCTCTCCCAGGAGCTGTCGGGCCTGAAGATGTAGTGTATGATGTCTCCTAAGGAGAGATCGGTGGCTCCGAGGCGGATGGTGACCAGGCTCAGCGCCACAAGGATCACCGCCAGGCCCACCAGGAACAGGTTCTTCCTGCGGCTGAATCTTATGTAGCCTTCCGCGGTCTCCTCGGAATGATCCGGTATGTCCACGGGTCCGTGCATCCCTCAGGCCTCCTCTGCGGGGACGAGTGTGTACGTCCCGTTGATGTACTCAACCTTCAGCTCGGACAGCAGCGGCATGTCGCATCCGTACATGGAGCATTTCTCCTTGAAGAAATCGCACATCCTCTCGAACACATGAGTGCCGGCGTCACGGTAGAACGTCTGGAATGTTTGTTGTATTCTCTCATTCAGCTCGTCTATGGTGAGGGTTCCGTATTGCAGGTACACCATGTAGTATGCGCAGGCGACCACGCAGTCGTAGTTCATGTTGTCCCAGACTATGGGTATCCCGGCGTAGATCGGCACATCGTTGTCCGGGGCTGAATCGTTGTTGAGCCTGTACAGCTCCTCGAGTATCAGCTGTGAGTTGTTCTCCGTCAGCTTGTCCGCAGACGACGGGTCCACCACTATCCTGTCAGCGCTGAGAATGCAGTTGACGGCCTCCTCCACCGTCAGATCGATCTTGTTGGCGGTGCTTCCGCCGATGTATGCGTTGCTGCCGTTGGTCAGGTTCAGGGGCAGGTATGTAGGGAACGTGGTGTTCAGCTGGTTGGAGCCGCTGAAGGTGACCCCTGCCACGTACGTTATGCCGGAATCGCCGGTGCACAGGCTCCTTATGTCTCTGAATAGTCCCTCGAGTTTCTCCAGGTGTTCGGAGGCGGTGTACTCCATGTCGAGGACCTTGCCGAACATGGTTATGCAGTCCCTGTACCACTGGGCGACCTTCAGATCGTCAGTGAAGAACTCGGAGGTGCTCTGCGCATGGACCACAACCACCGGAACGGATCTGTTCAGGTACTCGGCCAGGTCCCGGTATCCGTCGTAGACGGATTTCTGTATCAGCACCAGCGATGGGTGCTTGGATGCTATGGATTCAACGGTGTTGGAGGAGAGCACATTGTCCTCATGTGTGGCGACATTGGAGAAATCGTAGGCGTAGGAGTATCCCCTGCCGTTCTTCGGGTCGGTGGCGTCGCCCTCGTCCACCTCGATGACTTTGTATTGGAGGCCGAATATGGAGAGGAACCTCAGAGGGCCGATGCTCCCCACGGTCACGATGCCTCCGTCTAAGTTCTCGGGGATCTCCACTTGCCTCCCAGCGGCGTCTATGACGTATTCGCCGCTACCGCCGTCCCCACCGGAGCCTCCTCCGCCTCCGGAACCGCTTCCGCCTTGGGACGATCCGTCGAACAGGGCGAACCATCCTCCCACCGACAGCAGAAGCACCGCGATGGCGACGGCTCCGAAGAACGTCTTCTCCTTCATCGGGCAGGTGATACGGATGTGGATATAAAATCATGGTGTTACGAAAATAAACATCAGTAATACCAAATAACAACAAAACTAAAAAGCTTCATAACGGCTACTCCCGCACATAATCGTGCCGGAATGCGCGGGAAGGGAGAAGATGGACGAAGGTCTTTGGAAGGACTGCGGAGCGTTCCACGGGCACACCTGCCCTGGTCTGGCCACCGGCTACAGGATGACGGAGATAGCGATGGATTTCCTCGGGATACCCCTGGAGAAGGCGAAGGATGAGGAGCTCGTCTGCATAGCCGAGAACGAGGCCTGCGGCGTGGACGCCGTCCAGGTGCTCCTGTCATGCACCCCCGGCAAGGGCAACATGATATTCAGGAGGAAGGGGAAGATGGCATTCACCTTCTTCGACCGCCGCACCGGGAAAGGGGTCCGCGTGGTGGCCAAGCCCATCCCCAGGGACGGGGACAGGCAGGAGCTGATGCAGAGGATCCTCAACGGCCCCTGGGATCAGTTCTTCGAGATCAAGACCCCCAGGGAAGGCATCCCCGAGAAGGCCAGGCACTTCGACACCATCGTCTGCGACGAGTGCGGCGAAGGATGCAGGGAGGACAAGATCCGCCTCTCCCAGAGGAGGAGGCTGTGCCCCGACTGCTTCGACCCCTACGACCGCGGATGATCAGTCGGCGCTCTCGATCACACCGGAGAGCCAGTCATCAGTGGACATGGCGTGCTGGTGCATGTAGGTGCCGAGGGAGCGGCCCATGACCAGGCCGTCCATCCCGTCCTTTATCCCGGTGCCGCGGATCATTTTGAAACCAAATCCGCAGCCTGCTGAAGGCACGGTCTCCGAGTAGTGGAACTCGTGGCCCCTCAGCCTCTTGTGACCGAACAGCGGGTTCTCTGGTGTGGTGTCGGCGATGACGTAAGAGGGCCCGTGCCTCCCGGCCATGCGGACCTCCGCATCGAATATGCCCGACATAGGGTGCCTGGCACCGTCGGACGTCTCAAGGGAGCCGCACATGGTCAGCAGGCCTCCGCATTCCCCCAGTATGGCCTTCCCGTCGTCCGAGGCTGTCTTGAGTCCTTCCAGGAACGCCCTGTTCTCGGAGATCTCGGAGGCGAACAGCTCCGGGTACCCTCCGCCCAGGTAGTAGAAGTCCGCATCCGGGAGATCGTCCCCTGCAACAGGGCTGAAGTAGGTCACATCCATCCCCGCGGCCTCCATGCACTCCAGGTTCTCCCTGTAGTAGAAGCAGTATGCATCGTCCATCGGCACGGCGGCCTTCAGGCCGCAGCGGTGCTCCGCATAGGGGTCGGCGCATTCCTCCATCCAGTCTGCCTCGCCGCAGATGTCCGCGAGGCGGTCGGTGTCGATGCCCTCGGCGAGGCTCTCCAGGTGGGAGATCTCCTCTTTCCCCTCGGTGCTGATGGTCTTGAGACCCAGATGCCTCTGCCCGATGACGGCGTCGCCGGATCTCCTTACGATGCCGACGATCTCCACGTCGGTGTATCTGTCTATGGCCTCCCTGAGCTTCCTCTCGTGCTGGGCTCCGGAGACGTTGTTCAGTATGACCCCGCGGATGTCCACTCCGGGGTCGAACGACTTGAATCCGTTGATGACTGCGGCTGCGCTGCGGGTGAGGGATCTGGCGTTAACAACAAGTACCACAGGGAGACCCAGTATCTTCGCCATCTCGGCGGTGGAGCACTCCTCCGTGGTTCCGGAGAGCCCTTCGTAGAGCCCTCTGACGCCTTCCACGATGCACATGTCCGCGCCTCTGCAGGCGTGGGCGGCGACGCTCCTGACGGTGTCTCTGTCCATGAGGAAGGTGTCCAGGTTCCTTGACTGCCTCCCCGTGGCGGCGGTGTGGTACATGGGGTCGATGAAGTCCGGCCCCACCTTGAACGCCTGGACCCTGGTCCGGCGGGAGAGGGATGACAGCAGCCCGGTAACCACGGACGTCTTGCCGACGCCGCTGCCGGTGCCCGCTATCACCACTCCCCTCATTCGAACTCCTCCAGCACCTCTCTGAGGGTGTTGCCCGTCTCGAGAGGTATGATGGACCTGGCGCCCATGACCATGGAGTGGGACGAGATCTCCCCCACGGCCAGGCCACAGCCCATGCTGAGGTAGTTCGCAAGCTGCCTGGGCTGGTCGGTGATGAGCACATCGTCCGGTGAATAGCCCGGATATGCGTGCGGTATGCCCGCAAGAATAAGCAGGTCGGGGCCGAAGGCGTCGATCTCCTTCCTCACATCCTCGCCGATGACGGCGTACTCGTCGAGGCCTCCGACGATCCTGTCGGGATAGGCGTCCTTCTCCTTCAGCTCCGAGAGGATGTCGTCTGCATACCTCCTGATCCTCGGGAGCCCCTTGTCGGGGTCCAGGTTGCCTACGGTGAACAGCTCCCCTCCCAGCGCCTTCTGCGCTTCGTTCAGTGCGAGGAACATGTCGGCGAAGCGGTACGCCAGCTCCTTCTTGGCGATCATGGCGAATGCGACCTTCTTGCCGTCCTTCAGGGCCTTGGCGATCGTCCTCGCGACCTTCAGCTTGGTGGGTCCGCGGACCGGGGACAGATACTCTCTCCCGGCCATCCCCACCTTCTTCTCCATGTCGGTGGCGGCGCGCATGAGCATGGACTGGCGGTCCGCCTCGTCCTTGGGGATTATCCCCGCGGCGCATCCCGACTCTATGGCCTTCACGGCGCCGGAGGTGTTGTCCCCCATGCATCCGTGGCAGTCGACGGTGAAGGTCTTGGCCTTCACTCCTGAGCGGCGGACGGCGGCCTCCATATCCTCGCCGATGATCATGCTGGCGCATGTGCCCACGACGGCGATGGTCTTAGGGGAGAAGCGCTCGTCAGCGGTGCGGATGGCGTCGATGAGCTTCTCGGCGCCTCCGAATATGAGGTCGTCGTCCCTCATTCCGCTGGTGATTACCCTGACCCCGGCTTCCTCCAGCATCCTGGATGCCATGAAGCTGCAGCCTGCGGGCCCGTGGACGAGCACAACGTCAATGTCCATGTCCCTCAGGGTGTACAGGGCGGCGACGATGGGGTTGGGGCGGGGATGTATGACCTTCATTGGAAGCCTTCCTTGACGAAGCGGATGACGGTCTTCGCATCCTCCGGGACATCGGGTTCGGACCCCATGCTGTCGGTGAACGCGTACCTGACGCCGTGGGACTCCAGCACTCTGCGTATCTCCGCGGAGTCCATCTTGTCGCACACCTTCTTGCTGACCGGGTCCACTATGGCGAATGCGCCGTCCAGTGCTCCCAGGTCCTCGAGGCACGAGAGGGTGCGGCCGATGGAGATGTGGGAGATCCCCGGGTTGCGCTCGGTGACCTTCCATATGCCATTCTCGATGCGGATCTCCCCTCTTCCGGGGACTCCTCCGAAGGTCCGGAGGCCTTCGGCGACGACGGACGCGGGGATCCCCATCTCCAGGCAGATGCGGCAGGCGGTCTGCATGGCGGGGATGTACTGCAGCGACATGTACCCGCCTCCGAGGTCCGTGCGGATCTCCTCGCCGCCGTAGTCCAACGCTATGCCCACGGGCTCCCCGATCCTCGGGGAGCCGGTCAGGAGGATGGTGTCCCCGCAGAGCGTCAGGGGCTTCCCGTATCTGCTCCAGATGCCCTCCTCGGATGCGGGCACGATGTTCACGCCGTCGTTCAGGATCTCCGCCTTGGCGTCGGATGCCCTGCGGGTGTTCCTGGCGATGCCGTAGTCCTCTGCGAGGTTGGTGATGGCGGAGATGTCTGCCTTGCCGCTTCCGCCGAGGGAGACCTCGCACACGATTACGTCGTAACCATCGGAAGGAAGTTTGAGGATGGAGGTGGGGGCTATGCTCATCTTCTTCTCGATCAGATGCTTCCCGCCGGAATACGGCCCGGTGCCCCTGGATGTGTGCAGGTACACCTTCTTCCCGGAGGCGTCGAGGATGTGGGCGAGGACGTAGCAGGTGCTGGTCTTGCCTTTGACTCCCGTCACCTCGATGCGGTATATGCCTTTGTCAACGAACATGTTGACGGCACCGCTGAAGGTGATCCTCGAGGAAAATGTGCACCCCTTCAGGAACACGTCGGGGCAGTGGGCAGGCGACACCAGGAGGTCGAAACCCTCCGGAGGCACCTCTCCGAGCACCCTTGCGCCGGAAGCCGTCAGGGAATCCCTCTGCTCCTGCGTGGAGATGCCGTACACGTCCACGCAGGTGACGTCGTCCCCCTCTCCGAGGAAGCGGCCGGCGAGGATGTCCCCGCCGTGGGTGAGATCGAGGATGAGCACCCTCATCTTCACGCCTCGATTGCTTTCCTGATCTTGGCGGCCAGGACGTTGGTCAGCCTGGGGTCGGTCCCGATGGGGGTGAGGTAGTGCATCCTCACCTTGCGCCCGTCCTGCTCGAACTCGCCGGTGCCGAAGTCGGGCACGTGGAGCTTGGCGGGCAGGTCGTTCTTCAGGTGGTCTCCGGCGGAGATGAACAGGGGCAGCGCCACGATCTCCTCGGCGCCGTCGGCGATCATCCTGTCGAGCACCTCCTCGATGGTGGGGGTGTTCAGCTCGTTGAAGGCCGCGTAGGCCTTGATGCCCATCTCGTTCAGGCGCTGGGCGTTGGTCTCGATGACCTCCTTGTTGAAGGGCAGCCTGGACCCGTGGCCGATGACGATGGCAGCGGACTTCATGCCCTTGGTGACGGCCATCCTGTACTTGTCCGCCAGGATCTCGGTGAGCATGGGGTCCTTCCCGAAGGGCTCGTCGAAGAACACCTCCATGTCCTTCCCGTACCTGGTGGAGGTCCCGGACTTCACGTTCTCGGGGAGCCCCAGCTTGGGGGGTATGTCCCTGGTCATGTGGAGGCCGGATGCGATGAAGAAGGGGACGGCGATGACCCTGTCGATGCCGTCGTCGGCCATCTGCTTCATCGAGTCCTCGATGTAGGGCCTGCACATCTCGTTGAATCCGATGTACACGTTCTCGAACCCCATGTTCCTCAGGCGCTCCGCCTGCTCGCCGATGATCTTCTTGTTGTACTCGTAGCTGGACCCGTGGCCCAGGATGAGGATTCCTGTCTTGCTCATTGTATCCCTCTTGAAGAATCCGTTTGTGTTGGAGTTTCACTGTCCCCGCATCCCGCCCGAGCGGTCCTCGGAGCGTTCCAGGAGCTTCTTCGCCAGTTCGCGGTACGATTCCGCCTGGGCGGAATCCGGCTCCCCGCCGATGACGGTGGTGAGCTTCGCCTCGCAGCGCTGGACCGAAGGGTCCCTGGCGATGCGGTGCACCACTTCGGTGCCGATCTCCCCGCATGCCCTATCCACCAGCGCGTCCTCGTCCGCCACGTTCCTGGAGTTCTGGATGACCCCGCCGAGCCTGGCGTAGCCGTCCCCGGAGAAGTTGGAGACGGCCTCGGCGATGTTGCTGGCCGCATAGAGGGCCATCATCTCGCCGGAGGTGACGATGAACACGTCGTTGGCATAGCCGTTGCGGATCGGCATGGCGAATCCCCCGCAGACCACGTCCCCCAGGACGTCGTAGATGATGACGTCCGGGCGGTAGCGGTCCACCGCTCCCAGCCTCTCGAGGGTCTCGAAGGCCGCGATGATCCCCCTGCCCGCGCACCCCGTTCCGGGTCTGGGCCCTCCGCACTCGACGCAGAGGCATCCGCCAGCTCCTTCGACGACAACGTCGTCGAGGTCGACGGACCCCCTGTCCCTCAGGGTCTCCAGAACGGTCGGGCAGCTCCTGCCTCCGAGAAGCAGGCGGGTGGAGTCGGACTTGGGGTCGCAGCCGATCTGCATGACCTTAAGCCCCATCTCCGTCATCGCCGCGGTGATGTTGGCGGAAGTGGTGGATTTTCCGATGCCACCCTTCCCGTAGACGGCTATTCTTCTCACGGAAGCGGGATGCGGCTGACGGATATTAACTATTTCCTTTTCAGTAACACCGTGTGCTACGGAAACGGGAAAACGTATGGCCTCAGTCCCTGAGGCCGATGTGGTGCATGATGCCGGTGCCGGGGGCGGCCATGGTGAGCTTGCCCCTCTTCACGCCCTTGATGGCCATCATGTCAGTGACCAGGTCCTTGAGGTCCTTCAGGCGGCCGTTGGAGACGATGATGTCCATGCGGTTCCTGTCGTCGAGGTAGATCCTGCTGGTGGTCAGCACAGTGTCCTTCCTGAAGGTGAGGACGCCCTCGATCTTCTCCAGGATGTCCTTCGCATCGATGTCGAAGACGAACACCAGGACTCCCGTCATCACCATGTCCTCGTTCTTCCATTGGTTCTCGGCCAGGGAGTCGCGGACCAGGTCACGGAGGGCCTCGGAACGGCTCACGTAGCCCTTCTCCGAAATCGTCTTGTCGAACTGCTTGAGGAGTTCGGGTTCGAGTGAGACTCCGATGCGGGCGACGGTATCCATGTTGTTACGGATTCACCGGTGTGTATTTCATTCTTGCTACGGATGACTGAAAAAATACTACGCATTGCATACTGCCCGCAAACGGGATAAGCTCTCAGATGCTCACAGAGGCCATGGACCCACAGGTTCCGCTGCGGATATTGAGGGATGGAGGCACCGTCGTCGACGGTTCTGAGGAGCACATGGCCATATGCGACCTCTCGGAGCGCGCCATAAGGATCACGTCGGAACTGAACACCGGCTACAAACCCCTGGAGGAGCGCCGGAGGCTGTTCTTCGAGCTCATCGGCAAGGAGGATGACGGGACCTTCCGCATCTTCCCTCCTTTCACCACGGACTGCGGCATGAACATCACCGTCGGGAGGAACGTCTTCATCAACTCCGGATGCAGGTTCCAGGACCAGGGCGGCATCGCCATCGGCAACGACGTCCTGATTGGTCACAACGTCATCATCGCCACCCTGAACCACGACATGGCGGTTTCCAGGAGGGGCGACCTCATCGGCGCTCCCGTCACCATCGGCGACAGCGCATGGATCGGATCCGGATCCATAATCCTCCCGGGGGTCACCGTGGGGAGGGGCGCCGTCGTCGGCGCCGGCTCCGTGGTGACGAAGGATGTCCCCGAGAGGGCGGTGGTGGTGGGCGTCCCTGCGAAGCAGGTCCGCACCGTCGATGAATGATCAGCGGATGTAGTTCGTCATCACCTTCTGGGGGAGGGCCAGAGGCGGGATCCCCGCCTTCTTCCCGGCGTCGATGCACTTCATGAGCCAGGCCATGTTGCAACCGAGGGTGTACATGGTCTGCATCCCTTCAAGGTCCTGCTTCGCCTCCTCGGGGGTGTTGCCGTGGATCTGGTTCCAGTAGTTGGAGGATACGATGGGCATCCCGCAGATGGTGAAGTACTTGTTCAGCTGGTCGAAGGCCGCGGATGCACCGCCGCGCCTGCAGGAGACCACGGCTGCGCCGGGCTTCCCGCACATCCTCTTCCCCATGCCGGAGTAGAACAGCCTGTCCATGAACGCGGTGACCTGGCCGCTGGCACTGGCATAGTACACCGGGGATCCGACGACCAAGGCGTCGAACTCGTCGGCTCTGTCCCTCAGGGCGTTGACGTCGTCGTCGATTACGCATCTGCCGGTCTTGTAGCATGACTTGCAGGCCCTGCAGCCCTCGATGGGCTTCCTGCCGATGTGGAAGATCTCCGCCTCCACGTCGTTGTCCCTGAGTCCGCGGGCAACCTCTTCCAGTGCGGTGTAGGTGCAGCCATTCGCATTGGGGCTCCCGTTGATGAGCAATGCCTTCATGGGTGCCCGGAGAGCGGACGGCCTTAGAAGCTTTGCGACTCGTTCCTCCAGCCGTGCCTCAGGCCGTGGACGCCCATGTAGATGAAGAAGCTCACCACGGCGATGCCGGCGCAGATGACGTACATCCGGCTGAACCCGCAGGAGGCGATTAGTATGCCCAGCACAGAGGGTCCCAGGCCGCTGCCCAGGTCGGTGAAGGCGGCGAATGTGGAGGTGGTGACGCCGTAGCGGTGGGCGGGGCTCTTGGACACCACGATGGCCTGACATATGGAGTAGACGATGGACATGCCGTATCCCATGAGGAATCCCGCCACGTACAGCATCAGGGCGTCGCTGACGCCGGAGAAGATCAGCATGCCGATGACGAACACCACGTAAGCGGGGACCATGATGATGTTGGGTCCTCTGGCGTCGTATATCTTCCCGGTGGTGAGCCTGGAGATGACGGTTCCCGCGGACACCGCCAGGTAGAAGTACATGGCCGCTTCGACCAGGTCGATGGTCTCGGCGTAGGTGGAGATGTAGGACAGGACGCCGCTGTAGGCGAAGTAGAACACCATGGAGGTGACTGCGAGAGGGACGGCGGACATCTGCACAAGGTTCCTCAGGGAGAAGCTGTGGGCCTCGCCGATCTGAGTGGCGTCCAGGGTCTCCTCGGGGACCTTCAGCATGAGGGACAGCAGCAGAGCCAGGGAGTACATGACCAGTCCGACGGAGAACACCATGTCGTAGTTCCCGTCCCTGCCGAAGGCCATGCCCAGGAAGGGCCCGATGGCGGTGGCGATGGTGACGCTCAGGTAGAAGTATCCGAGTCCCTCGCCCCTCCTCTCGGCCGGCAGGATCTTCGCTATGATGTCCCCTGTGCAGGAGCTGGACAGCCCGTAGCACAGGCCGTGGAGCATGCGGATGACGTACAGCATCATCAGCGAGCTGACGAAGAAGTAGGTGCAGGACATGGCGAGGGCGGCGGCGAGGGCGATGATCAGCATCCTCTTCCTGCCGACCAGCTCGATGTACTTGCCCAGGAAGATCCTCGAGAGCAGGCCGCCGATGACGTACAGCCCCGCGGCGAGTCCCGCTTCCGCCTCCGTCGCTCCGAAGGTGACGGAGGCGAAGCCCACCATGTTGATGAGCAGGGTGAAATAGTTCAGCGAGCAGCATAGCGAGATGGACGCATCAAGCATGAAATCCTTGGTGAACAGCCTCGCTTTCTGCATGCCGAACGCTTACGATGGACTCGGATAAATACCCATATGTATCCGATTTGTCACGTATTATCACGATTGTACAAATCAACGTCGTTTAAATTTGATGAGAGCGCAGGTTCCGGGAGAAACAGGGCCTGAAGGCCCCGGTCATATCCCGCGGTTCTGCTTGACGGCGTAGGAGAAGACGATCTCCTTCTCCCCTTCTCCGGGGACTGTGACCTCCCAGGAGACGACCCCTTCCGGCCCGGCGGAGCCTCCGCCGTAATCGGCATCGATGATGTTGAACCCGGGGCCGGAGACCGGGACCGATTCCTGCACTGCGAGGTCCTTCGCCTCCTTATGGCGGTTGGAGATGCGCACCCTCACGGTGTAGCGGTCGGCCGCACCCTGGGGCTCGACGCTCTCTTTCCTGGTCACGCCAATCAGCGCGTCTTGTGATACGGTGATGCGGACGAATCCGTCTCCTTCCGCGGTCGGTGCCGCGGAGGCGGTCCCGTCTGCCAGCAAGGAGACGACCCTGCCGCGGACCGGCATCATCCCGCTCGGCACGTCTACCGCCAGCACTCCGGTCCTCAGATGTGCGGGGAAGCACATCAGCCTTGGAGCATCCGGCAGCGGGGCATCCCCGTTCAGAGGTATCCTCGCGACGGACCTGGACGGCACGCGGGAGCCTGTGCGGCACTCCAGGGCGGTCTCCCCTTCGGAGGGGGATACGTCCGCGTTCATGGCACGGGCGAACATCGCGGGCCTCTCGGTTCCCAGCACCGGAGCGGGACGGCTCCCCAGAGAGCGGGCGACGAGGACCGGGGAATCCCAATCCCACAGCGTGGAGTTAGTCACCGAAGCGCACATGCGCATGGTGTTCCCCTTCTCGTCGTACTCGTACACCGGCGTCCAGCCGGAGGAGCGGAACACCGCGTCCACCTCCGCGGGGGATGATCCGGAGCTGTGGAATCCCAGTTCCCTGTTGTCAGCATCCATGCCGAGCGTCCAGGGCGTCTCCGTGCCCGAGACGGTCACCCTGATGCAGTCGGGGTCTGCGTCCTCCGTCACCCTGAGGCTTCTGCCGGAGACGCGGAGCCTGACGTCCGCTCCCGAGAAGTACACACGGACCGAAGAAGGGGATGTATCTGCCATGGCGCACCCATGACTTCCCGATTATAAAGAGGGCGGCCCCGAGGGGCCTGAGTGTTTCACTGGGCGGGCTCCCACTTGCACCTGACGGGGGAGACGATGGCGCCCTCGGCCTTGAGCTCCTTGAACGCCTTGTCGATCTCCTTCCTGTCGATGCCGGTGGCCTTCTCCACCTCGCCGGCGCTCATGGGCTTGCCGGCCTCCTTCATTGCCTTGATGACATCATCCTTGACGGACATCCTATCACCTGTCGAAGCATCATGGAGGTTGTATTTCAACAGTCACGCGTGACGCACATTAGCGTACTCCGCGATGTCGCGGTCGATGGTGACTATGTCGTCCATGGACAGGTCGTGGATGCTCCCGTGGCCGGTGATGCGTGCGAAGGTCCTGAGCTCCGCCGCCAGGGCATCGAAGTAGTTGCGGACCCTCTCCGCTCCGATCTCCGGGTCCAGGCGCGCGGTGAGCTCCGGGTCGTGGGTGGCTATGCCCATGGGGCACCTCCCGGATCCGCATATCCTGTACCTCTGGCATCCGAGGGCCATCAGCGGTGCTGACGCCAGTGCGACGGCGTCCGCGCCCATCGCGAGGGCTTTCGCCACATCCCCTCCGGTCCTCAGACCGCCGGTTATAACGAGATCCTGGTCCATGCCGTGGGCGTCCATGTAGCGCCTCGCCCTGGCGAGGGCGTACACCGTCGGGACGGAGCTGTTGTCGCGGAGGAATCCCGGGGACGAACCTGTCGCCCCTCCCCTGCCGTCGATGGTGATAAAGTCGCATCCCGTCTTCGAGATGAACTCCAGGTCCCCTTCGATGTCCCCCGCGGCGATCTTGATGCCGATGGGCTTCCCTCCGGTGCGCTCCCTGAGCTGATTGACGAGTTTCCTCATATCCTCGGGTGAGCCGATGTCCTTGAACCTGGAGGGGCTGAGGATGTCCTGTCCCACCGGGCGCTGCCTCACCGCGGATATCACCTCGGTGACCTTGTTCCCCGGCAGGTGCCCGCCCATCCCCGGCTTGGTCCCCTGTCCGATCTTGATCTCCACCGCATCGCACCCCTCGAAGGTGGCGGTGGTGCAGCTGTACCTGTTGGGGACGTACTCGAAGATGTACCTGTGGGACAGCCTCATCTCGTCCGGGAGGGCGCCGCCCTCTCCGCTGCACATCGCCGTCCCGGCTCTTGCGGAACCCATGGCGAGGGCCTTCTTCGCCTCGTAGGATAGTGCGCCGAAGCTCATGTGGGAGACGAATGCGGGCATGCCGATGACCATGGGCTTCTCCGCCTTCTTCCCGATGACCGTTTCCAAGGAGACTTCGGCATCATCGTCCAGGGGGAACCTGGACAGCTGGGCGCCCAGGATCAGTATCCTCTCGAATCCCACGTTCGGAGCCTGGGTGTCCATGGCCGCGGACGAGCTCCTGCCGGTGACGGCCATGCTGTGTATCTCGTCCATGGCCCCTCCGTCGGTCTGCACCAGCATCGGGTCGTAGGACAGGTCGATCGCTTCATCCGACTCGGCGGAAGGCTCGGTCGGTTCCTCTGTCTCCGTCACTTTCACCGCCGGGGCCTCTTCCCCTACCCTGACGAAGGCTGATTTCGGAGAGCGGCACAAAGGGCATCTCCAGTCGCCGGGGAGCTCGGAGAACGGGACGCCCTCCCTCTCCTCGTCGTAGAGCTCGCCGCATATGGAGCATCTGTAAACGGCCATGCAACCGTGACGGTCTGCACGTAGAAAAACTGTCACTCCTCGTCAGGCACGAACTCCAGTATGTCGCCGGGTTGGCAGCCCAGGGCGATGCAGATGCCGTTGAGGGTGGAGAACCGGATGGCGGAAATCTTGCCGGTCTTTATGTTCGAGAGGTTCACGTTGGAGATGCCCACCAGCTCCGCCAGCTGGTTCAGGGTCATCTTCCTGTCCGCCATCACGCGGTCGAGCCTCAGGACGATCATGGTATCACAGCGTCTCGTCGGATTCCTTCTGGAGCTGGGCTCCGTAGTCGAATATCAGCGCGACGCAGTATGCCATGACGGCGATGATCACCATCATCAGGATGCGCCCCACGTCAAGGTGGTAGTCGATGGAGGTTAGCGAGGACGCCACGGCCTTGGCGATGGGCATGGCGATGGCCATGAACATCACCACATGCCCCATCAGCATGATCCTGTCGGAGTTCCTGCCGACGAAGGGCGTGTGGGATTCGGATATCTCCCTGAACACGGCAGCCGCCGTGCCCATGAGCACGGCCATCAGAGCCATGTCGGCCGCGCCGAAATAGGCGGCCACGGTGGTCTCCGTGGTCCCTCCGGCGTATTCGCGGATGTCATCGAAGAGGGAGAGGCCCGGCATCGAACCCATGATTACGCATGTAGCGGCGAGCGCCGCGAGCACCACGGCGATAACGATGCACAGCAGGTAGAGCAGCCTGCTGATCCTCCGGATCCTCTCCATCCTGTCAGTCATATCCTCATCTCATGCGGGGCGCCCCTGGGCCTCCACCGAGGGGTACAGTCTGCTGAGGAGGATCAGGCAGTCGAGTTTCCTCTTCACGTACTCGTCCTGCGTGCTGTCCTCCGTCTTTTCGGGCTTATCGATGACCTCTGTCATTCCATTCACCTCTGAATGACGGATTGGCTGATGTTTATTTAACGATTATCATTAAATCATTAATGATAAACATGAATCAGAACGGCTCTATCCAGCATTGCACCGGCCGAGCGGGCATCCGTCCAAAATCAGCTGCCAGTGCGACAATCTCGATGAGCGTAGGGTCAGACGGGCGATACGGTGCCGTGAAGACACCTGCATCACCCGTCCGTCCGTTACCGGTCTCAGGATACGGCTGCCCCGACTCCGGCGGGTACGGCTGTCTTGCCTGCCCCCGGCGCTCCTTCGTCGATGGGTATCGCATCCTTCAGGATCACATGCGGTCTGCCGTCATCGTCGATAACCTTGGCTTTCACCCCGTACACGACGGACAGGTTCTCCTCCGTTATCACCTCCGCAGGGGTTCCCACGTCGAATATCCTCCCTTCGTGCATCAGGATGATCTGGTCTGCGAACTTCGCGGTGATGCTGATGTCGTGGCTGATCATTATCGTTAGTATACCCTTCTTGATGGTCAGATCCTTCAGCATCCTCGTCACATCCAGCTGGTGCCTTATGTCCAGATTGGAGGTGGGCTCGTCCAGGAGCAGTATCTTCGATTCCTGCACCAGGCCTCTCGCCAGCATGACCTTCTGGTGCTGTCCTGCCGACAGCTCGCTGAACGGCCGCATGGCCAGATGCGATATGCCCAGCATCTTCAGGGTGTCGTACGCGATCTCAAGGTCCCTGTCCAGGCTCCCCCATTTGGAATGGGGGTGCCTGCCCATCAGAACGGTGTCCACCACCGTCAGCGGGAAGGAATCGTTCGCCGAGTAGGGGACATAGCCCACCTCCTTGGCCATCTGCTTCACCGTGTAATCCCTGACGTCCTTGCCGTCGATCAGCACGGATCCGCCGGTAGGCTCCAGGATCTTGTTTATGCAGTGTATCAGCGTGGATTTCCCGACTCCGTTCGGTCCGAGGATCGATACGAAGCGGGGTCCGTCCAGATCCAGCGTGACATCCTTCAGCACGGGTACGCTGGAGTACCCGAAATCCAGTCCGTTTATGTTCAGATGCATCGAAACACCTTCAGAATCTGTTCACCACCCTTTCCAGGATGTACAACGCTCCTGCCGCACCGAAAACCGGCTGAGGCAGGAACTCCACATTCATCATCGACGGGAACCGCAGGTCCACGCCCCTGAGGCAGTGTCCGGAGCGCTGATGGATGTCGGCTGTGTTCCCGTCCGTGCACAGAATCTCCACATAGTCCGGGATGTCCGCGCCGAGGACGTCGGTCATCCCGTGCTCTGCCAGGAAGGAGGACATGTCGTCCTCCGACCATCTGTGCGATATCCCGTTGTAGCAGATCGACCTCGGGACCATCTGCAGGTTGTCGTACAGGAACCTCGTCAGAGGGTATGCGATGGAGGGTTCGGCATCGATGGCGAAGCCGAACGTGTCAGTGTCGAATCTGGCCGCCATCATCCTCCTGTATGCGCGCTTCTTGACGGAGTCCACATACGCCAATGCGGCCGAGGGGTCCTTCCCGGTGATCTCGGACACTTTTCTTATCCAGTCTTCGGTGGCCTGGAACCCCACTGGGGAGCAGTCCGGCTCTATCGTCTTGACGCCGTGTCTGTCGCGGTAGTATCCCGCGAGGTATTGGGAGTACTCTGGGCAGACGGTGACCGTGAACTCCGCAGAAACGGATCCGCGAAGCTCTGCGGCCGTGCACCCAGCTCCCACGTTGCAGACGACCCTGAGCCCCATAAGACCCAGTATCCTGGAGAACTCCTCGTTCACCGACTCCCAGTCCTTCTGCAGCAGATGGTTCCCTAGGAGGGCGACGGTATCCGGGACCTTGGGTACCGGCTCCGGGTCCATCTTCTCCAGGACCCTCCTCAGCGTCAGGTCGATCCCGACGTTGATGGGTCTGGAGCTGAGGTCGGCGTCGAGGACGATGGCCTTGTCCGACAGGCCCGCCTCGTCGATCCCCTTCTGACAGTCGTCGCCGATGAGCGATGCTCCGGGGGAGCAGACGACGGCAACGAACCCGGGATCTCTCTCGCGGATGTATCCGAGGGCGTCCCTGACCCTGTCGTAGGAGCCGTAGATGTAGTCGCAGGGCTCCAGGTCCGTGCACGGTATCCTGGAACCGCCCCTGTAGTACGGGGTGGCCAGCGTGACCGTCCTGTCCCTGCGGGGGTAGACCTTCATGGTCAGGGCCCCCAGGTTCTTCCTGCAGCCGTCGGGGCCGTGCATCAGGACCGTGGAGTCTGCTATGCCCTCTATCGCCATGGTGACGCCGAAGAAACCGTCCGGCTTGACTATCATGGAGTCACCCCCTTGCCCACCATCGGGCGTGCGCCGGCCCCCATCCCCATGCCGCGCATGCCTTTGGTCGCTTCGGACGGCATGCCGCGGGGGACGGCTGCTTCCGCTCCTCTCCATTTCCTCCATCCGGCCTCTTTCGAGCCCACCATCAGGTTATGCAGGTAGTCCAGGTACTCGATGGCCGCATAGTGGGTGAAGCACTGGTACGACCGGCTGAATTCCTTCATCTGCTGTCCATGCCAACCGATGATGGCTCCTCCTATGACCACGTCCGGGTCGTCCGCCTCCACCGCCATCCGAATCTTCATGGGGTTGCCGGATACGATCGTCTCCACGCGGTCCGAGAACCTGCTCTCCCTCGGCCGCTGGCCCCCTGCCCCCATCCTCATCTCGAGGATGAACAGGTGACGCACCTCCGCGCCGGCGTCCAGCAGCGTCTCAATCATCCAGTCGTCGTCAGAGAAGATGCCGGCGATTATGTCCACCACCTTCCCTTCGAAGAACGGCCTCTGTTTCTCGATGGCAGCGCGGTAGTCGCGTTCGGCCTTCGCCATGACAGTCTTGGCGGCCTCCTCTATGCCATATTCTTTCCCGACTGCCTCCACCCATCTCAGCGTCTGAGAGTATCCCTTGGGGAGCGGGAGGCCGAACACGGACATGCCTTTGGCCTCCATGGCCTCGGCCATGTCCTGTATGGTCTCGACATCGAACACCTTGACGTTCAATCTGTTCCTCTTGCAGTCTACCGCTTCCTCCAGCGAGATGTCGTCGAAGATCTTGTGCACCTTGGCGAAGCCGAGATCGTTGAGCAGCCTGACGGTCCATTCCCCGTTCCTGCCGGATCCGTAGAGGATGAAGTTGTCGTCGATGAGATTGGCCTCCATCCTGTCAGGCTCCTGTGTTTCGTCTATCAGCCCGATGATCTCCCTCATGGCCATCATGCGTCCGTCCTCGGATCCGCCTGTCAGGTTCCCGTCGGCCTTCACAAGCATGATGTTGAGTCCGGGGAACTCCTTCTCCATCCTCTCCTTGATGAGGTCCAGGTTGTCACCGATCATCCCCGGGACGCAGGTGGTGACGACCATCACCGTCCTCTTCCCCTTCTCCGCCTCGGCCCTGATCATCATCTCGAGGTCCCTATGCCCTCCGAAGATCGACGAATCGTTGGTCATCCTGGTGGAGAGGATGTTGTTCCTCAGTTTCGGCACCGAATCAGGATTGGTGCCCATCTCGGTCAGGAAATGGACATCCTGCGTGTGCGACATGACGTATCCGCAGCTTGCGGGTCCGTGGATGATGATCGGGAGGTCGTTGACCCTCCCGGCGGCGAAGACCGCTCCGCGGCTGGCGCATGAGCCTTTGTTGGTGCGCCTGGCGTCACACCGGCAGGCCTCTCGCTTGAAGTTCCCCAGGATAGCGATCTCCTTCCCCGCGGCGAAATCGTTCAGCTGGTCGTCGCTGAGAGGGTGGGGGTCGAACAGCTCCCTTCTACCTTCTGCGACGGCTATGACATCTTCCGCAAGACCTGCATAGATGGATGCGGGGACCGAATCCGGGAACGCCTCTGAAACGGTCATGCCCAGCTTCTCAGCCTCCGCATACTCCTTCGAGCGGGGGACGTCGACGACGACCGGCAGCCCGACAGCGGATGCGAACCTCCGGACCGTCTCCTCCTCCCCGTCAACGTTCCTCCTGTTGAGGATCAATCCGGCCACACGGGGTCTGGCACTGCCGAAGTTGAGCAGTCCGCGCAGTATGTTGTTGGCGGCATAGATGGCCATGAACTCGCCGGAGGTGACTATGTACACGGCATCTGCGTACTCGTTCCTCATGGGCACAGCGAACCCTCCGCAGACCACGTCGCCGAGGACGTCGTAGACGGTGACGTCCCTCTCTATGCTATCGACGCCCATCTTGGAGAGGACGTCGAATGTGGTCAGTATGCCTCTTCCCGCGCATCCGATCCCGGGTTCGGGTCCGCCGGCTTCGATGCACATAACTCCGCCGGAACCGGTCAACATGATGTCGGACAGCTTCCTCTCGGAGGGAACGGTGTCGCGAACGTAATCCAGTACCGTGTTCTGCGTTCTGGCTCCTATCAGGTATTTGGTCGAGTCGTGCTTGGGATCGCATCCGACTTGCATCACCCTCTTACCCGCTTTCCCCAGCGAGTACGAGAGGTTCGAAGATGTAGTCGACTTGCCGATTCCGCCCTTTCCGTAAACCGCTATCTGCAACATGAGATGGGGTTTCAGATTATTCCGATTATTTATTTTTGGTGTTCCTAAAACATTTTTAGGAAAGCCAAAATTAATAAACGGCATGCAGCCTATAGGTGCCTGGGACAACCTATGACAAACAAATTGTTAGCTGGAATAGTTGCAGTAGTTGTCATCGTCGCAGCCGTCGCTGCGGCGATAGTCGTCCTCTCCGACAAGGGGAATCCTGCCACAGGACAGGAGTACAGCGACCTGCAGCTGATAATCTACGGAAATGCGAACAATGATTTCACCATCGACGATTCGGATCTCGCTATAGTCAATTCTATAATTAACGGGGAGATCGCCGACGGTCTCAAGACGTACCCCTTCGCCGATGTCAACTGCGACGGCACAGTGGATTCGTCTGATGTCACTCTCCTTCAGAGCATCATCAAACGCGAAACATGCACCATAAACGTAGCATGCATCGATTCCACCGGAAAGAACGTGGCCGTCCCGGTTCAGTACCCCGTAAGCAACATCGCCCTCTACGGGTTGAACATCATCAATTCCGCTCTGTCCGCCAATGTCGGTACCCATGTGGTGGCTTATGCCAGCCCATCCGGGACCTATGCGAATGCACATTCAAGCATGCAGGGTCAGAACTTCTTCAGCAACGGGGCCTTCGATTGGCAGACGTTCATGAACGTGGATACGCAGACGCCCATCGGTGCGCTCTTCTGCGACTACAGCTACGTCTCGAGCTTCATGGACGGCGAGATCTTCGACACCCTCAGGGATGCGGAGATCCCCGTTGTCATCTATTCTCCGTCGAGTCCGGATGAGCAGACCTCGGCCACCGCCACCATCGGGTTCCTCTGCGGACAGGAGACAGAAGAGGTCGGCTACAAGTACGCCAAACTGTGCCTCGATGTCATGGAGGAGATCGGCGCAAAGACCGCCGGCATCGCCGATGCGGACAGGGCCTCGTTCATCGGAGCCACTATGTACATCGTTCTCCTGAACAACAGCAACGCCTCCCAGGAGATCGGCAGGCTCGCCGGAGGGGTCCCCTACTACGAGGTCAATGAGGAGTACAGGAGCCTCTACGACGCTCCGTCGGTAAACCCCATGAACATCAACAGGGAGTCTCTGGCCAACTTCCAGGACGCAGATGTGTACATGAGCGTCCGCACGTCGGACTTCGGGGGAGATCCCAACCAGACCGTCATAGCGAATTTCGAGTACGTCTATTACAACATCTGCAATTCGCTCGAGTTCTACGACGGTGTCCTGGACAGGATGTGCTTCATCAACAACCTTCTGCCCGGTGTGATAAAGGCGGCCTATCTTGCCGAGATGATGTACCCGGACCTCTTCAATGGATACGGAGACAAGGTGGCCCAGCAGTTCATCGACGCCGGATTCGCTCCATTCGAGGGTCAGACCGTCCAGTCGCTGATGGGCTGCCTGACCTACCAGGATTACCTGGATGCCAAAGCCGCCTCGTCCTGAGCGAATCGCCAAACCTCTTACACAAACCTCTTCTCGGTTCGGGATTGAAATGGAGACCATAAATGAAGTGAACGACAGGGAGGAGATGGTCCGGCAGTACCATCGCGGGATCCTCCGCAAGCTGGTCATCCTCGCGGTCTTGGTCGCAGGGATCGTGCTCATGGTCGGCGCGATGGCGCTGACCGTCTACGATGGGCTGACCCTCAGCGAGGCATACGGCGTGATTTGGGCCCACATAACCGGGCAGGAGTTCCCCCTCCGCTCCGAGTACTGGTGGGCCGATCGGTACATCTGGAACATCGCCATGCTCCATGCTGTGGCCGCCATCGTCTGCGGTGCCGGGCTGGCATGCTGCGGGTCCCTGATGCAGTCGCTGATGTCCAATCCGCTGGCTGATCCTTACAGCACGGGGATATCCTCCGGCGCATGCCTCGGCGCCATGGCGGCGATAATCATGGGGGTCTCCATGGCATCGTTATCCGGCAGCGCCGGGACCGCAGTGAACGCCTTCGTCGGCGCCATGGTGCCTGCGGCGCTGATAGTGGTGATATCCGAGCGCATCCGTATGACGCCGGCGACGCTGATCCTCATAGGCACCGCCCTGTCCATGTTCTTCGGGGCGCTGATGTCGTTCATGATGGTCTCCACCGACTCGGACACCCTTCAGGAGGCTTACCTCTGGCAGGTAGGCAACTTCGGGAACCTTACCTGGAGCGCCATCCCCATCATGGTGTCCGTGACCGCAGTCGGCAGCGCATTGGTCATGATGCTCACATCGAAGCTGAACGTGATGTCGTTGGGCGACACAAGCGCACAGTCCCTCGGGATCGACGTACGCAGGTTCAGGACCCTCGCCATCACCCTTATGGCCGTCATGACGGCGGCGCTGGTCGCATTCGTCGGGGTCATCGGCTTCGTGGGGCTGGTATGTCCGCACATCGTCAGGCTGCTGACCGGTTCGGACAACAAGTATGTCATACCCCTATCGATGGCGCTTGCCGTCCTGCTCATGCTGGTGGCGTGCTATCTCTCCCTCTCGTTCTCCAGCCTTCCGGTGGGTGTGGTCATCAGCGCCCTCGGCGCTCCGATATTCTTCCTGATGATCGTTATGTCCAAGAACAGCGGAAAGGGGGCGATCTACTGACCTTCAGCTTCCAGTTCAGACGCTTCGAGGGTCTCGTTGAGGACGGGGACATACGCTCGGCCTACAACAGGGAGCGCAACCGCAAGATCACCTTCATCCTGATCATGGCGGTAATCGCCGCTGCGGCGTTTCTCTTGACCCTCGGTGTAGGAACGTACCGCATAGGGGAGTGGGATGCCATCGTCGTGTTCTTCCAGCACATCACCGGCAACGTGACCGACGTCCGTGCCGATCATTACATCTGGGACATAAGGGCCCCCAGAGCAGCGGCCGCCATACTGGTGGGTGCAGGTCTGGCTGTCGGCGGGGTCGTGATGCAGAACCTCCTCCGGAACCCGCTGGCCGAGCCGTACACCATGGGCGTATCCTCGGGGGCCATGTTCGGGGTCACGCTGAGCATAGGGCTGGGGATCTCGGTGTTCCCCTTCCTGGGGCAGAACGTCGCCACTATGGCCAACGCGTTCCTGTTCTCGCTCATACCAGTCGCCATAATCGTCGCGATCTCGGCATTCAAGAAGGTCACGTCGGCGATGATGATCCTGACGGGAATCGCGGTGATGTACCTTTTCTCATCGGTCAACCAGATCGTCCTGACCACGTCGTCCTCGGAGACGATGACTGAGATCTACTCCTGGACGATAGGGACCCTGGCCCGTGCCGACTGGGAGAACATCCCGATAATCGCCGCGGTGTCGGTGGTGCTCAGCCTTGTGATTTACGCTATGTCGCGGAGGCTGGATCTGATGTATTCCGGTGACAGAAGCGCCCAGTCCCTCGGTCTCAGGGCCGGGGCCTTCAGGATCCTCATGCTGGCGCTGGTCTCGTTCCTCACAGCCACCCTGGTCTGCTGCACGGGCACCATAGGCTTCGTCGGCCTGGTGGCCCCGCATGTCGCCAGGATATTCGTGGGTTCGGGCAACAGGTACCTTCTACCGGCTTCGGTGGCATTCGGTGTCGCATTCCTGCTGGTGGCGGACACCATCGCGAAGATGGTCGGCACCGGCGGACTCCCCGTCGGCGTCATCAGCTCCCTGGTGGGAGGGCCGCTGTTCCTGTACATCCTGATAAGGCAGCGGAGGCGCGCCTGGATGTGAGCCCCGCATGACTTCCAGGGCGCGGGCGTATGGCCGGTCATTCGAATCCTCCGCCGTCGGCGTTCCACCAGCGGTGTAGGGGGGTTCTGGAGTCCGGTCCGCCCCTTGATTTCTTTATTAATAGTTTTTCAAGCAACCATTAAATATCGCAGGGGACTGGAAGAGCCATGGCTGACGGCATGACCAGGATGGACAAGCTGCGCCTCTTCATGAGGTACACCGAGAGGAAGGACTACCTCATGCTGATGGCGGCTTTCCTGTTCGTCGTCGTCCAGGTGTACATGGACATCACCATCCCCGGCTACATGTCGGAGATCGTGGAGCTCCTGTACACTCCCGGGACCGTCCCGTCAGACATCCTCGGCACCGGCGGATGGATGCTCCTCTGCGCCCTGGTCAGCCTGTCGGCGGCCCTCGTCACCGGGTTCATCGCCGCCAGAGTGGCGGCCACCGTCGCCATGAGGCTCAGGGAGGCCATCTTCCGCAAGACCCTGTCATTCTCCATGGAGGAGATCGGCAGGTTCTCCACCGCAAGCCTGATCACCAGGTCAACCAACGACATCACCCAGGTGCAGCTTTTCATCGCCGTGGGGATGCAGGTGATCATCAAGGCGCCCATAATGGCCGTCTGGGGTGTTTCAATGATCCTGGGCAAGAACTTCGAGTGGACCCTCGTCACCGCCGGGGCGGTGGTCATACTCGTTCTGATAATGTCGGTCATCGTCTTCGTGGCGATTCCGAAATCCAGGCTCATCCAGTCTCTGACGGACGACGTCAACCGCGTCACCAGGGAGAACCTCACCGGCATAAGGGTGGTCAGGGCGTACAACGCCGAGGGCTACCAGGAGGAGAAGTTCGAGGACGCCAACAGGCGCCTGACGGACACCAACCTGTTCGTAAGCAAGGTGATGTCGCTGGTGTCCCCCAGCATGAGCTTCCTCATGTCCGGGCTCACGGCTGCGATATACATCGTGGGGGCGACCCTCATCGACAGCGCGCTGCCCTTGGAGCGTACCGCCCTCTTCGCGGACATGGTGGTGTTCTCCAACTACGCCATGCTGATCATCATGGCGTTCATGTCATTGTCCATGATCACCATCATCGCCCCCAGGTCGCTGGTCGCCGCGGGCCGTATCGTGGAGGTGATCGCCACCGACGCAACCATCGCCGACGGTACCGAGACCGAAGGTGTCCCGGGGAAGGAGGGGACGGTGGAGTTCAGGGACGTCTCCTTCAGCTACCCGGGTGCGCAGGAGGCGGTGGTCTCCGGCATCACGTTCACAGCATCCAAGGGCGATACCGTGGCCATCATCGGCGCCACCGGATGCGGGAAATCGACGATTGTCAACCTCATCCCCAGATTCTACGACGTCACATCCGGTTCGGTCATGGTCGACGGCAGGGACGTCCGCGAGTACACGCAGCGCTCCCTCAGGGACAGGATCGGCTACGTCCCCCAGAAGGCTGTGCTGTTCTCCGGGACCGTCAGATCCAACGTGTCCTACGGGTCCGAGGACGCTACCGACGAGGAGGTCCGCAAGGCTGTCGCCGTTGCGCAGGGCAGGGACTTCGTGGAGTCCATGGAGGGCGGATATGACGCACCAATCGCCCAAGGAGGCTCCAACGTATCCGGGGGGCAGAAGCAGAGGCTCTCCATAGCCAGGGCCGTATGCTCCAAACCGGAGATCTACATCTTTGATGATTCCTTCTCGGCATTGGATTACAAGACCGACCTCAATCTCCGCCGCGCGCTGAAGGACGAGGTGGGGGATGCGACCGTCATAATGGTCGCCCAGAGGATAGGCACCATAAGGGATGCGGACACGATCCTGGTGGTGGACGACGGGCGCATCGTCGGGAGCGGGAGGCACGACGATCTCCTCCGCGACTGCCCCGTATACAGGGAGATAGCGCTGTCCCAGCTGTCCGAGGAGGAGCTGTCATGAGCCCGCCTCCCGGACCTATGAGGGGCAGGCGCCACGGGCCCTCCATGCCCACCGAGAAGGCGGCCGACTTCAGGGGGACCATCGTGAAGCTCGTCCGCTACTGCCGCCCGTACCTCCCTGCGATACTGATCGCAGTGGTGTTCGCCGCTCTCGGCGCCGTCATGAGCGTCATCGGGCCCAACTTCGTCGGCGACCTGTCGGATCTCATCTCCGAAGGCATCCCGGTCGCGGGGCATTCGGGCGTCATAGACATGGATGCGGTTATGCGGATCTCCGTCATCCTGCTGTCCATATACGCCGCATCCTGGGTGTTCAACTTCCTCCAGGGCTACATCATGGCCACCACGTCCCAGCGCATAGCCAGGACCATGCGCTCGGAGATATCGGCCAAGATAAACCGCATGCCTCTGAGGTACTTCGACCGCCATCAGTTCGGCGATACGCTGAGCCGCGTCACAAACGACGTGGACTCCGTGGGCGTGGCCCTCAACAGCAGCATAGGGTCCCTTGTGAACGCCCTGGCCATGCTCCTGGGCTGCCTGGTGATGATGCTGTGGACCAACTGGATAATGGCAGGGGTAGCCATCATCGCCACGGTCTTCGGATTCGTGCTGATGTTCACCATCATGCGCAGGAGCCAGAAGTACTTCGTCGGCCAGCAGAGGGTGCTCGGCGAGGTCAACGGGCAGATCGAGGAGGTCTACTCGGGCCACACCGTGGTCAAGGCCTTCAACGGAGAGTACGGCGCCATAGGCCAGTTCGTCGACGCCAACGGCAGGCTCTACAGCAACGCATGGAAGAGCCAGTTCCTCTCCGGTATGATGATGCCCCTGATGGGATTCGTGGGCAACCTCGGATATGTCGCCGTCTGCATAACCGGGTCCGTGCTGATGGTCCAGGGCCATGCGGACATCGGTACCATCGTGTCGTTCATGATATACGTGAGGCTGTTCACGTCACCGCTGAACCTGATAGCCCAGGCCAACACCAGCATCCAGTCCGCAGCGGCCGCGGGCGAGAGGGTGTTCGAGTTCCTGGGCGAGGAGGAGATGGAGGACGAGTCCTCCAAGACCGCTGCCATCGACGAGGTCAGGGGGAAGGTGGAGTTCGACCATGTGAGGTTCGGTTACCTCCCCGACAAGACCATCATCCACGACCTCAGCTTCACCGCCGAGCCCGGCAGCAAGGTGGCCGTCGTCGGCCCCACCGGCGCAGGGAAGACCACTCTGGTGAACCTGCTCATGAGGTTCTACGACCCGGATTCCGGGGAGATCCGCATCGACGGCATCCCCACCTCCGACATGCCCAGGGAGAAGGTCAGGGACCTGTTCTGCATGATCCTCCAGGACACCTGGATATTCGAGGGCACCATCCGCGAGAACATAGTGTACTCGGAGGAGGGCGTCACCGACGAGGATGTGATGAGGGCCTGCGACGCCGTCGGCCTGATCCACTTCGTCAACACCCTGCCCGAGGGCCTGGACACCGTCCTGGACGACAGAGCCAGCATCTCCGCCGGACAGAGGCAGCAGATCACCATAGCGAGGGCGATCATCGAGAACGCCCCGCTCCTGATACTCGATGAGGCCACATCATCCGTCGACACCCGCACCGAGAGGGTGATCCAGAGGGCCATGGACGACCTCACCGTGGGCAGGACGTCCTTCGTCATCGCCCACCGCCTGTCCACCATCCGCAACGCGGACGTCATCCTGGTGATGAGGGACGGGGACATCAAGGAGATAGGCAATCACGACGAGCTCATGGCCCGCAACGGGTACTACGCCGAGCTCTACAACAGCCAGTTCGAGGAGTGAACAATGAACGATTGCGAGATAGACCCCTCCCTCGAGGGGGTGGAGGAGAGGCTGGAGGAGCTGTACTCGGCTCCCTTCGCCAGGCACATGGGCATCGAGCCCGTGTACATATCCGCAGATGAGGTGCGCATGCGCATGGACCTCAGGCCGGAGCATAGGAACAGCCTGGGCGTCTGCCACGGCTCCGTCATCTACGCATTGGCGGACCACACCCTGGCCTTCGCCAGCAACATCTTCCGCGACGCCATAGGCCAGAGCGCCAACATCATCTACCACCGCCCGGCGGTGGGGGACTCGCTGGAGTCCGTGTCCAGGAAGATCAACGAGTCCAGATCCTTCGGGGTGTACGACATCAGGGTGTACTCCCAGGGGAAGCTGGCCGCTTCGGGGACATTCACCGCGTACGCCATCAACAGGAGCTGACATGGCGGACAGGAGGTGCCCCAACTGCGGCGAGCTGGTGCCGGCCTTCAGCCTCACCTGCCCCAAATGCTACCGTTCCATCCCGAGGGAGGAGCCCGAGGGCAGGTACCGCATAATCGACGACGACCGTGCGCCCTCTCCCCGCATGACCAACCACAGGCTGGTGTTCATCCTGAGCATCATACCCGCAGTGTTCGGATTGTTCGGACTGGGGCAGCTCTACCAGAGGGACTGGGCGAAGGGGCTCACGTTCCTGGCGGCCGGCGTGCTGCTGATGACCGTCATGGTCCTCATGTTCGGCGCCGGGGGCGCCATGGGCATAGTCCTGGGCATAGGGACGCTGATCCTCTTCATCGGGGTCTTCCTGCTCCAGGCCTTCGATTCCATCGTGCGGTCGCTTTTCACCTTCCAGCCCGCATCTCCAAGAGGATGAACGACGTCATAAGCGCCAGATCGAGAGCGGACCTGCCGTCCCCGATGCCCTTCTCATCGTCGGGGAAGAGTGTGCCGTAGGCCCTGCGGATCATCTCCGGCTGCGACAGGGTGCCTTCCCTGAGAGAAGGGGGCAGGCCGACGGATGCGGAGGACATGACGGACATCTCCCGGGTTATGTCCCAGGGGTCGTAGACCAGGAACTTCTTGAAAGTGTACCCGATGTCGAAGGAGGTAACCGTCTTCCCGGCGAGGATCCTCTTCACCTGCCTCGCCGCCTCCGCCTCGGGCATGCCTCCGGCAAGGTCCTCGGGGGTGAGGCCCGATGTCGCGGAAAGGTACTGCCTCTGGCGCTTCATGAACGAACCCGGCTCCAGCAGCACACGCGTCGAGAAAGCGCTCTCCACGTCCCCGGTGCAGGTGTCCACGCGGCAGATGCCTATCTCGGCGATTCTGTCCCTGGGGAATCCGTACTCGCCGTCGGTGTGCACCTCAACCACGTAGACCGTGTCCATGACAGTCCTCAGCGCCGTGACGGTTATATAGTTTATAGGAGGGAATCAAAGCTGATGCGTGCGGCGAAATCCATCGACGAGCTCTACGAAGAGGTGAAGGGATACGACATCGTCCTCTGCAACGATGCGCCACTGGCCCTGGCGCTGAACAACAGGGTGGACGAGCCGCGGCTGGGGCCGCTGGCCGTCACTCCGAGGCAGTATGCCGCGTCGAATGCCGTGGAGATCACCGGGAAGCCGATAGTCGGCGACATCGCCATGGTCAAGGACGTGGCCGACGACACCGGGTACGGCCTCAGATACGTGCATGGGGAGATAGGCAACATACAGAACATGATGCGCTTCGTCTCCGAGCCGGAGCGCCATCTCTCCAGGCGTCCGAGGGAGGTCTGCCGCGCATACAGGGAGCAGAACACCGTGGACAGGGTGCTGACCCTCTGCGATGCCGAGCAGGGCGGCTACTTCGACTCCATGAAGGTGGCCGCCATAGGCACGGAGCTGTTCGACCAGCTGGACAAGCACATCCTGCCCAACCTGTCGAAGATGACAGAGGTGGACGTCTTCCGCAGAGGGGAGCACACAATCCCGGAGGTCAGGCTGCTGGGCAACGACAGGGAGATCGCCGAATGCGCCGCGGACATCGTCCAGCGCAGCAGCGCGTACGATGTGGCGATAGTCCTCGATACGGAGGGTCCAATCGCCGACACCGTCAGGTCGGTACTCTATCGCTGCCACATCCCGTTCAAGAACTCCCTGGACGTCAGGGACCTGACCAGCATCAGGGATTTCCTGGAGTTCGCCATCCTCTCTCTCAGGTTCCAAACCCTCAAAGTGATGGATGTCCGTCAATTGATCTCGTCCTACGGGGGATGGATCCCCGCCAGGTTCGACGGGTACTTCCTGCAGCCCCTCATGGACTCCGGCGCCCTGAGGAACGGAAGGGCGATGGAGCTGCTGGAGCTGATGAGGGATTCGCAGTCATGCACATTCTCCCAGCTCGCCAAAGGGTGCATACGCGATTCCGGGGACATGGGCAACGTCACCCTGCTGCTCAACGAGATGGACTGCGTTGACACATTGGTCAACGGCGCCGTCCTGGACGACCTCTACTATGCGGTCAACAGCATCGGCGGCCTGAACCACAACGAGCAGCTGTCCGACGATGAGAAGGACGGCGTCCTGCTGGTGGACTGCCGGCGCTCGGTCTACGTGGACCGCCCGATAGTGATATACGCCGGCCTGGGCAGCGACTGGGACCGCACCACCGGCGATCTGGATTTCCTGACGTCAGGGCAGCGTCTTGACGAGGACGAACGCAACCGCGACAGGTTCGAGATCCTCATGCAGCAGGGGTCCGTCAGATACTATCTGGCCAGTTCCGTGAAGGGAGGCAAGGCGGTCCAGCCCTGCACACATTTCACGGCCGTCGACGGCAGCACCAAGGTGACGTCCTTCGACCAGATAGCATCGGCTGTTATCGAGGGGCCCTGGAGGACCGACCTCCCGGACCGCACCGTCAGATTCGCCTCGGAGGCCTACGCCATGGAGGCGCCGCCGGAGCAGATCTTTTCCAGGTCCGGATTCAACAACTTCTTCTCGTGCCCCCGCAAGTACATGTACTCCAGGCTCTCCGAGATGGTGGACAAGGACACAACCTTCGTCGGGACGCTGGTGCACGACTACGTGGAGTTCAGGCTGTCCCATCCCTCCGTAGCCAAGGAGATGGGGGCGGAGCGCTGCGGAGAGCTAATAGCCGAGCGCTGCCAGTGCCTTCATTCGCCCCATCTCAAGGATGTAAAGCGCACCGAGATCATGCGCACGGTCCGCAACGTCGATGAGCTCGCCGACAGATTGGCCATAGACCCCGGGATGCAGGTCGCCCGCGCCTCGGAGAAGGAGCCCAATCCCTTCCTGGAGATGAACGGTCTGGATACAACATCTGAGCATACAGAGTCAAGGCATCAGTCCTCTGCCATCCATCTCTACGGCATCATGGATCTGGTGGACGGCACGAGGATCTACGACTTCAAGACGGGGAAAGCCAAGACGGCAAAGGATATCGCGTCGTCGTTCAGCTTCGACAAACCTGCCGACTATCCGGATTTCCAGGCGCTAGCATATCTGGGGATCCTGGAGAACGAGGGGATGGAGGACTGCTCCATCACCTTCGAGTACATTGAGAACAAAGGCGAGGAAATCATGCTGGGCAGCGGAGCCGGAGCATCGTCGGTTAAAGTGGTCATCGGGGGAACCAAGGCGGAATGCGTTCTGGAGCCGGATAACAACCCGTTGGGTGCTGATAGCTACAAGAAAATCGATCTCTCGGACATGTTGGACATCTGCTCCGGGTACGGGGACCCATCCGGCTGGCAGACCGACGGCGAACTCATCGGGGAGGTCGTCGGCAGATTCGGGGTGACGAAGAGGGTTGCAGAGAACGCCATCAAGCAGGTGGCCAAAGCCATGATGAAGGAATCCTTCCCCTCCGACGGGATGCTCTGCGTCCCCAAGGAGACCATGGAGCGGTTCCTTCACCTGGTGGCGGATGCCGCGGAGGAGAACGTCCGCTATTATTCAGGAGTCTACCCCCCGAAACCGAGGAAGGGGTGTGACAAATGCGACTACCGGGACATGTGCACAATAGAGCCCATATCCGGGGGTGAAGAGGATGTCGCTTGAATCCCTGAACGCCGAGCAGTGCCGCATAGCCGAGACCGTCGACGGCCTGGTGAGGGTGGATGCCGGCCCCGGCACCGGCAAGACCCACACCTTGGTGGAGAGGTACATGCGCATCGTCGGCGGAGGTGTGCCTCCGGCAGACGTGCTGATGGTCACCTTCACCAACAATGCCGCTCAGGAGATGGGCGACCGTCTCCGTAACCGCATAAAGGAGGAGGCCGACTCGCTCCGCGACTGCGATCCCGACCGCTCCGAGGAGCTGATGCGGATGATCCCGGAGGTCAGGACGTCCACCTTCGACTCCTACTGCTCCCGCATCGTACGCAGCAACTCGGATGCGGTGAGCGACTTCTTCGGGTTGGAGCACCGTCTGTCCCGGAGCGCTGTGCTGGAGTCCAACGAAACCTTGAACAAGGAGCATTTCGCAGCGTTCTACACCTCCTTCATGGCAGAGCATGCCTCCTGGTACCCAGATCTGTCCGCTCTCGCAGCCGGGCACGAGAGGGAGCTATACAATCTCATCGAACTCCTCATGTCCAGGGGGATCATACCGCTGAAGGACTACGACTGGTTCCTGGACGGGATGGACAGGCTGAAGGGCGACCCTGAGAAGGTCGCCCGCCGCATAAGCGAAGCCTTCGGTCGCGATTTGTTGAAAAATCTCGTTGAAAAAGAGCGTGGGAAATACTATCCTCCCGATGAAGATGCGGATTTTGATGATCAGGCCAAGGAAGCCGCATACGAGAACCGCAGGGATCTGATCAACTTCATCCACGACGTATACTACGGCTACATCGCCCGCTCGGTGCGGGACAACCGCCTCACGTTCGACCTCACCGCCCTGTTCGCCTTCGTGTCGCTGTACGGCAGCGCCGAGTGCAGGGCATCATCATCCGTGCGGTACCTGATGGTGGACGAGTTCCAGGACACCAACGAGATGCAGATGATGATCTGCCTGATGCTGCTGAAGGATCCCAACCTCTGCGCCGTAGGCGATTGGAAGCAGGGGATCTACGGATTCCGCAACGCAACTGTGGATAACATCATCCGCTTCGGTGAGAAGGTCCGCTCCCTCGCCAGGCTGCTGAACGCCGACGGCGAGGAGAGAGTGGTGCCGGCCTTCCGCTCCATGCAGGAGGAATCCATCTCGATGCGCGTCAACTACCGCAGCTCGTCACTCGTTCTGGAGAAGGCGTTCGCCGCTCTGGAGGCAAAGGGAGCAGATACAGATCCGCATGAGAGCTACGGTAACGACGTCACCTTCCTCGAAGCGGATAACGGCGATTTCGACGGACACACCCGCTTCGAGGCCTACACATGGGGTGACAGGGAGCTCGAGGCCATAATCGACCAGATCACCATGTACGTGGGGAGCGGGGAATACCGCATCCGCGACGGCGAAGGCTACCGTGCCCCTAGATTCGGCGACATCGCCGTGCTGTTCAAGACCACAAAAATGTGCAACAAGATGTACAATCTGATGCAGAAGGCGGGGATCCCGGTGTTCCTTCAGGGGGATCTCGACATCATGTCCTCTGTCCCCGGCAAGCTGGCACTCGCCTGGCTCAGGTATGTGAACGACGAATCCGACCGCAGGGGGCTCAACACCATCCTCACCCACCTGGGATTCTCCATGGCGCAGATCGACCATATGCGCAGGGAGGCCAGGGAGAACGCCGAAACCGGTGGCAAGCGTTCGGACGCGTATCCGGCTTTCATAACCGATCAGCGCAAGTATCTCCTGCGCAGGAAGAAGCGCCCCAACGACCTGCTGACGTCCATCTTCGCATTCCACGGCATCGGCCAGGATGACCCTGTCGAAGCGGACATCGCGCAGGCCATCATCAGGGTCGTTTCGTCATCCTTCTCCGGTTCGCTGGTCACAATACCGGACATTATCCGCATGATGGAGCAGGACATCGCCGGCGGCACGACGTACAATGTGGACGCATTGCCGGACAGGGATGCTGTGGTGGTCCAGACCATGCACAAGTCCAAGGGATTGGAGTACCCGATAGTCATCGTCGGAGGACTGAACCAGAGAGTCATGCCGTCTGTCCCCAAACCCGACGGCATCTTCTCCTTCCACGAGGACGAAGGGGTGCGCATCTGCAATGTCCTGGTCAGGTCGGGGGAGGATGTCGCCATCTGTCCCTCTTGGAATTCGGTGCTGATCAGGAAGACCCGGGTCGGCGGCTACGACGAGGAGCGGAGGGTGCTGTTCGTCGCGCTATCGAGGGCGAAGCAGTACATCACCATAACATCCAGCAAAAGCCAGTCGAGATTCTTCAGCCATTTCAAAGCGGTCGAAAAAGGTCAGGTCGACGACTTCCCGATGCCCTGCCCTCTGCCGAGGCATTCGGGAGACGCCGGAATGTCCCGGCCGCCGGAGATCCCCGAGTACCGCCGCCGCAGGGTAACACTGGCGGTGCATGACCTGATGACCTATGTTCCGGCTCACGACCTGGTGGGGGACGACTCCCCCCGCGGGAAGGAGTACGGGACCATGGTCCACTCCGCCGCCGAGGTCATGGCCATGGGAGGGGAGGCCCCGGACATCCCCGAGGCACCGCGCATCAGGGAGGTCCTCTCCTCCCTGGACGGAGCGGACCTGATCGTCGAGAGGGAGTGCGCTCTGCCGCTGGGCAGGGTGACCGTCAGGGGCATCATCGATCTGCTCGCAATATGGCCCGACAGGGCGGAGGTTCACGATTGGAAGACCGACTTCGACGACCGCAACCGGGACTCCTACCGCATCCAGCTGAGCGTGTACGCCAGGGTCGTCGAGAGCGTGCTGAAGCGTCCGGTGAGGTGCTTCGTGCAGTACGTCTCCAGAGGCGTCACGGAGGAGGTGGGCCCCATGTCCGCGGATGAGCTCCGCCGCCTGGCCGAGGAGCATCTGGATGAACGGTGAGCCCGACCCCACCAATTATATAACCAAGGCAGATACACGGCCATGGGATTCACCGAAGGCCTGACCTCCGCCGAGGTCCGCGAGAGGATCGCGGCGGGACAGGTCAACTCCTCCAAGCAGCGGACCAGCAGGTCCTACGGAGAGATCGTAGTCAAGAACGTCTGCACGGGCTTCAACCTGCTCCTGTTTATCCTGGGCGCCGCCTTCATCGTGCTGGGCATCCTCCAGAACGACAAGGGGCAGTTCCTCAACGCCCTGGCCACCGTGGGGATCATCGTCATGAACATCCTCATCGCCACCGCTCAGGAGATCAAGGCCAAGCGCAGGCTGGACAGGATCGCCCTGCTGCTGAGGCCCAAGGTCACGGTGGTCCGCGACGGCATCGAGGTCGTCATCGACCAGGCGGAGGTGGTCAAGGACGATGTGGTGGTCCTGAGGTCCGGCGACCAGGCCCTCGTGGACGGCGACCTCACCTTCGACGACTACCTGGAGATGGACGAATCCCTCCTGACCGGGGAGTCCCGCACCGTGAGGAAGAGGGCCGGCGAGAGGATCTACTCCGGTTCCTTCTGCGTCGCCGGCGAGGGGACCTACAGGGTCGACGCCTTCGGACAGGACTCCTTTGCCTCGCAGATGCTGGCCAGCGCCCGCAGGCACGTGGACAAGAAGACGCCCCTGCAGATGGAGACCAACACCATCACGGTCATGCTCATGGTCCTGGCCGCGGTGTACATCGTATTCAACATCGTCTACACCCTGCTGTTCGGCAGGGGTGCCGACGACTGGGTGGGAAAGCTCCTGGAGGATTCCGCCGTCATCCTGGACATCGTGCCCATCGCATTGTTCCTGCTCATCGTCATCACCTACATGATCGCGGCCATCAGGATGGCCGACACCGGAGTGCTCCTGCAGAACTCCAGCTCGGTGGAGTCCATCAGCCATGTGGACACCATCTGCATGGACAAGACCGGCACCATAACCACCAACCGCCTGAGGTTCAGGGAGGAGGTCCCTCTGGGGGATGACGATGTCAGGGACACCGTCGCCAAGTACCTGGGTTCCAGCGGCAGCGTCAACCGCACGTACGAGGCCCTCAGGGATCAATACGGCGCTGTGCCCTGCGAGACCCTCCAGGAGATAAGGTTCACATCGGATAGGAAGTTCTCCGCCGCCAAGTTCGTCGATTCCGGAGAGGTCCGCACCGTCTTCATGGGAGCCGCCAATGTGCTCGGACCGCGTTTCGAGGGCTGCCCCCAGCTGGAGGCGCTGGTCAGCGACCGCTCCTCCAAGGGCTACAGGACATTGGTCATGGGGGAGCATGACGGTGACATCGACATCGAGGCTGACGGATTCGCCATCCCGTCCCTCAGGCCGATAGCGCTGTTCGTGATCGAGGACGACGTCCGTCCCGACTGCCGCCGCATAATAGACGAGTTCATGGAGCACGGAACGGAGCTGAAGGTCATCTCCGGCGACGACCCCGTTACCGTGGACGCCCTGTTCAGGGCAGCAGGCATCCCGGGGGAGAGAGTCATCGTCTCCGGCGACGAGCTGTCCTCACTCCAGGGAGAGGAGAAGTCCGAGCGCATACTGGAGGCCAACATATTCGGCAGGATGAGGCCGGAGCAGAAGGAGGAGGTCATCGACACCCTCAAGGCCAACGGCCGCTACGTCGCCATGGTGGGCGACGGGGTGAACGACGTCAAATCCCTGAAGAGGGCCAACGTGGGCATCGCCCTTGAGAGCGGCAGCGGAGCCGCCAGGAGCGTCGCCGACATGGTCCTGGTGAAGGACGACTTCTCCACCCTGCCGAAGGCGGTCATCGAGGGGAAGAGGACCGTCTCCGGGATGCGCGACATCCTCAAAATCTACATCTCACGCAACATCACCATGGCCATCCTCATCGCCATGACGCTCATCGTCCTCGGTTCGACGCCCTTCAACCCCATACAGAACGTCTACTACGCCCTGCTGTCCGTTTCGGGGTCCGCGTTCTTCATGGCCATATGGGCCCGTCCCTCGGACAACTCAGACCTCATACTCCCGGCGGTTCTCAGGTACGTCCTGCCCACGGCGGTCTCGATCGCCGTCATGGGATTGGCGGTGTTCGCCGCCGCAGGCATCCTGCTGGACAACGGCATCATAAGCATCGCGGCGGACGGTAGCATGTGGAACGACCCGACCCGCCACATCGACGAGGCCTACGCAAGCGGGCTCAGCGTGCTGTTCCTGACCCTGTGCGGGATACTGCAGCTGCTGGTCGTGGTGCCGTACTTCCGCTTATTCAGCGCCGACGGCTCACGCAGCGACGACTTCAAGCCCATGGTCCTGATGGTCCTGCTGCTGGTCCTTGCCTTCGCCTGCTACAACGTCGACGTCGTGGTCAACCTGATGTCCATACCGAGGATCCCCGTTGAGCAGCAGCTGCTGATGCTGGCCCTGGCTGTCGTCTGGCTCGGAGTCCAGCGCGCCCTGCTCAAATGGAAGGCGTTGGACCGCATCGATGTGATCGTTCAGAAGGTCTACCGCCATGCCCTCGAGCGCAACCGCAGGAAGGAGGCGGAGGCCGAGCGCGCAGCCTCACAGTGACCTCATGTTGAAGATGAGCAGCGCCCCCGCGGCGATGGCCGTGACGGCCATGGTGGCTGCGGCGATGACGGCCGAGCCGTCGGGAGCCGACGCGTCGTAGAGGCGGACGGTGCATCCGGAGAAAGCCATCAGGCTCCAGTCGAACTCCGGGATGACGGTGAGCACCTGTCCGTCAAGAGTCGCCGTGCACCCTGTGCATTCCAATCCTATGGGTGTGTCCCCGGCATCGATGACGATGCCGTATGCCGTGCCTCCGGGCAGGACGGGGGAATCCGAGCCGATGACTGCGAACCTGCCTTCGAAGGCGCTGTCGGACGTCACCGCCAGTGCCGCCGCAGCCACAGGCTCCGGCAATACTCCGTCGGTCCAGTATCCGCTGGACGTCACCTGCGAATAGGATTCCGCTGCCGCATCACGGTCCACCGTCTCGAATCCCACGCCATCGAGCGGGGACAGGGCTATGCATCCTTCCGCCGCGCAGCCGCCTCCATCCGGGAGGAGGGTTGTCCTGTCCGGATCGGAACCGACGATGGACAGGTGGACGGAGCAGGAAGAGGCCGTTCCGAAGGTGGCCGTTCCCGACCCTTCACCGAAAGATGTGTATACGGTGCATCCCGCGACCGCCGTCCCTTCAGACGTGCCCGCTATGCCGCCGCATAGGGCAGTGCCTTCCGCAGCCGCCTCGGCGGAAAGGGAGCCGTATACGGAGCATCCTGCGGCCCTGGAGTACTCAGCCTCTCCTGCGACGCATCCTGCGGTCGCCGACATCCCGGAGGCAAGGACGGACACATCGGTTCTGCAATAGGCGAAGGAGTCCCCGGCTGACCTTGCGCTGAGGCCTCCGGCGAATGTCTCCCCGTCGGATGCTGCAGAGTGCACCATGCCGGATGATTCGCAGAGCAGCATCCTGCACTGCTGCGATACGCAGACCATCCCTCCTGATTCCGAATCCGTGCCGCCGGTCGAAGCGGTCAGCGCGTCCGTCCGGACATCGGTGAAGAGGGTGGAGGATGCGAACGAGGCCAGCGGCGCGCTGCGCGCCTGTCCTCCGTCGGATGCCATGGAGGAGAACGTCCCCTCGACAGTCAGATCGGTCACCGACGCTGATTCAAGGGATGAGAACAGCGAAGCGGTGCCGTACGCGTTTATGACGACCCCGGCGATGCTGTGGCCGTCGCCGTCGAGGCTTCCGGAGAAGGACGTCCCCATCGGCTTGATGTTGGAGCCCAGGGGCACTGTCAGAGTGCAATCGCATGTGACCGCGAAGGTCCCGAAGATCCCGCCGTCGATCAACGACATCACCGTGCATCCGCCTGTCCTGTCCACGGTGGCGGTCCCGTCGACCAGTCCGTGAACCTTCCCGCCGGAAACGATCGAATCTCCCCTGTCCGAAGAGACCAGGATGGAATCGCCGTCATGCTTCACGGTCACCGTGGCGGTCTCCGCAGGAGTCGGGAGGACGATGTCTGCGGTGAGGACGTACCTGCCGTCCGGATCGGGGTCCTGCCATACCGCGAGAAGCGTCTCGGCGTCCCCGATGGGTGCCGGTGCGTCCGTCGCGCAGGCCCCGGCCGCCAGCAATGGCAGGACGAGGAGTATCGGGATCGCGACGGCGAGGCGGAGGTCCATGCACTGATCAGGTGTTCCGCGGATTTAATGGGCAGGCTTATGCTCTCACCGCGCATTCACCGTTCATGGCTCGCATAACGGCAGGCGGGAGCGTCATCGAGGGCGAGGGCAGGATATGCGACATCATGGCCTCCGCGGGCCTGCATGTGGATGCATACCTCTACATCATGGAGGGCGTTCCGGTGCCGTCCGACACCGTCGTATCCGGGGATGAGACCGTGGACGCCATCCGCGTCGCCTCAGGGGGATGACTAGATGGGAAAGAGCAAGAAGAGCAAAGCAGACACGCCATCCGCGTCGCCTCAGGGGGATGACTCTCTCTCGTAGATCTCCGCCGCCTCATCGAACAGGCCGCCTATCCTGGGGTCGGTGCATTGGGTGATCCCCATCTCGCGCATCCTGGCGATGACATGCTTGCATACGGCCGTATGGTGGATCATCAGGCAGTCCGAGCAGTCCCATACGGGGCCGAGCTTGGGGTTCTCCACGTATCTGCCGTATCTCGGGTCCTTGCATGGGAAGAAGGGGCAGTAGCAGAACGTGCAGTCCATCCCGTCATAATGGCAGGGGTAGTACTCGCAGCTCCTGTCGGGGCCGATCCACCCCTTCTCGATCTCCCTGTTCACGCGGCTCTTGATGATGTCCAGGCCCATGAGGCCATCATCACGTTGCAAGGCTAAATCACCCTCGCAGCGCTCTTCAGAAGGGTCCCCGGAAGCGGTATCAGCGGGTTATATCAACGTAGATTATGATACGGGGACCATGGATACCACCGATGTTCAGCTGCCGCCGATAAATCAGGACTGGCTTAAGCGGGCGAAGCGCCGCTACAACGCCACGTTCCTGGGGGGCGAGTTCGACAGGATACCGGTGGACCCGATGATGCTGGCCCATTCCACCGTCGCCTGCGGATACACCATCCGCGACTTCTACGAGAAGCCGATCATGGCGGTGAAGTGCCTGGCCTACGCCCAGGAGGTGTACGACCTCCTGCCCGTCACCAAGTACTACTTCGCGCATCCGTGGCTGCCGGAGATGGGGATCAACCTGAGGGTGATGGACCTGACCGCTCCGGTGCCCACTAACACAATCGTGTCCGGGCCGGAGGACGTGGACCTCATCGAGATTCCCGACAAGAAGGAGGTCATGGGGGGCTACTCCTATGAGAGGCTCACAGGCGCTATGGATTACGTGAAGGCCAACATGCCCGACATGTTCGTCCCCCTCGCCTACTG
>CALULN010000008.1 GCA_944321505.1 Candidatus Methanomethylophilaceae archaeon
CGCCAGGGGAATCACCATCAACGCCGCCTCCGCGGCCATGGTCGTTCCCTACAAGGAGCCCGGAACCGGAAAGGTCGACCACTACCTGGTCAACCTGATCGACACCCCCGGACACGTCGACTTCGGCGGGGACGTCACCAGGGCCATGAGGGCTCTGGACGGTGTGTTCATCCTGTGCTGCGCCGTCGAGGGCATCATGCCCCAGACCGAGACCGTCATCAGGCAGGCCCTCAAGGAGAGGGTCAGGCCCCTGCTGTTCATCAACAAGGTGGACAGGATGATCGTCGAGCAGCAGGTGACCAAGGAGATGATGATCGAGAAGTTCTCCAAGATCGTCACCGAGTTCAACCAGAAGATCATGAACATCCTGCCCGCTCCCCTCAACAAGGAGTGGCAGGTGAGCATCCAGGACGGAACCGTCGCCTTCGGATCCGCCTACAACAACTGGGCGATTTCCGCTCCCTTCATGAAGTCCAGCGGGATCTCGTTCACCGACATCTTCGAGTACTGCGGCAGGGAGGGCGGCCAGAAGGAGCTCGCCAAGAAGATCCCCCTGCACGAGGTCGTCCTGCAGATGGCCATCGAGCACATCCAGAACCCCGTCGACGCGCAGAAGATCCGTATCCCCACCATCTGGAAGGGCGACAAGGAATCCGCCATCGGCAAGCAGATGCTGGCATGCGACCCCAAGGGCGACGTGGCCCTCATGATCAACAAGATCATCATGGACCCCCACGCCGGAGAGGTCGCCATCGGAAGGCTGTTCTCCGGATCCGTCACCAAGGGTCAGACCCTGTACATCTCCGGAGTCGGAACCGCCCAGAGGGTCCAGACCGTCTCGCTCATGGTGGGCGCCGACAGGATCCCCATCGAGGTGTGCCAGGCAGGGAACATCGTCGCACTGACCGGACTGAAGGACGCCATCGCGGGATCCACCGTCTCCACCCTGAAGGACATGGAGCCCTTCGAGAGGATGGCCCACTACTCCGAGCCTGTGGTCACCAAGGCCATCGAGGCCAAGAACATGAAGGACCTGCCCAAGCTGGTGGAGGTCCTCAGGACCATCGCCAAGGCGGACCCGTCCCTCAACATCGAGATCAACAACGAGACCGGCGAGCACCTGATGTCCGGTATGGGAGAGCTCCACCTGGAGATCACCGAGTACAGGATCATCAACGAGCAGGGCGTCGACATCATCTCGTCCCCGCCCATCGTGGTGTACCAGGAGTCCGTCAGGGGCGCCAACCCCGCTCCCTTCGAAGGCAAGTCCCCCAACAAGCACAACAAGTTCTACTTCATCGTGGAGCCGCTGGAGGAGGCCATCAAGGACGCCATCCGCAAGGGAGACATCGACGTCGAAGCCAAGATCAAGGACCAGAAGGCACTCGCCAAGACCCTCTCCGACCTCGGAATGGACAAGGAGGAGGCCAAGGGCGTCGTCGCCTTCAAGAACAACAACATCCTGCTGGACTGCACCAAGGGTATCCAGTACCTCCACGAGACCATGGAGCTCATCAAGCAGTCCTTCGAGGAGGCCATGTCCAAGGGCCCCCTGGCCAACGAGAAGGTCGCCGGCGTGAAGATCAAGCTGATGGATGCGAAGCTCCACGAGGACACCATCCACAGGGGTCCCGCCCAGGTCATCCCCGCCGTCAGGGACGGTATCTACGGTGCCATGTGCGGCGCCGGCAGGATCCTGCTGGAGCCCATGCAGAAGGTCTTCATCAGCGTGCCCCCCGACTACATGGGCGGTGCCGTGAACCTGATCAACCAGCGCCGCGGAACCATCCTCGAGATGGGACAGGACGGAGCCGACTCCACCGTCAGCGCCGAGTGCCCCGTGGCCGAGATGTTCGGATTCGCATCCGATATCCGCGGCTCCACCCAGGGACGCGCCATATGGTCCACCGAGAACGCGGGATTCAAGCAGCTGCCTCCGGAGCTCCAGAAGAAGGTCGTGACGGAGATAAGGACGCGCAAGGGACTGAACCCCGAGCCCTACGACGAGAAGTACTACTCGGGCATGTAAGGCTTAAATACCAAACCTGTTATCAGTGAAATCAGCCCTATATAAATATCAAAAATAGGAGAGAAAGAACATGGCAGAGAAAGAGCACATGAACCTGGTCATCATCGGACACGTTGACCACGGAAAGTCCACCCTGACCGGAAGGATCCTCCTCGAGACCGGAGCCATCGAGCCCCACATCATCGAGAAGTACAAGAAGCAGGCAGAGGAGAAGGGAAAAGGATCCTTCTACTTCGCATGGGTCATGGACGGACTCAAGGAGGAGAGGGAGAGAGGTGTGACCATCGATGTGGCCCACAAGAAGTTCTACACCGACAAGTACTACTTCACCGTCATCGACGCTCCCGGACACCGCGACTTCGTCAAGAACATGATCACCGGTACCTCCCAGGCAGACGCAGCCATCATCACCTGCTCCGCCATCGAGGGCCCCCAGGCCCAGACCAAGGAGCACGTCTTCCTGGCCACCACCCTGGGTGTCAAGCAGATCATCGTCGCCATCAACAAGATGGACGCCGTCAAGTACGACCAGGCCAAGTACGACGAGACCGTCGCCGCCATGAAGAAGCTCATGCAGATGGTCGGCATCAAGGTGGACACCGTCCCCTTCATCCCCGTCTCCGCGTACGAGGGCGACAACATCAAGGTGCTGTCCCCCAACACCCCCTGGTACAAGGGCCCCACCCTGATCCAGGCTCTGGACAACCTCCAGGTCCCCGCCAAGCCCACCGACAAGCCCCTGAGGCTCCCCATCCAGGATGTCTACACCATCACCGGAATCGGAACCGTGCCTGTCGGACGCATCGAGACCGGGATCCTGAAGCCCAACATGAAGGTCTCCTTCCAGCCCTCCAACGTCGTCGGAGAGGTCAAGTCCATCGAGATGCACCACGAGCAGATGCCCCAGGCCCTGCCCGGTGACAACGTCGGATTCAACGTCCGCGGTGTCGCGAAGAACGATGTGAAGAGGGGAGATGTCGCCGGACCCGTCGACAACCCGCCCTCCGTCGCCAAGACCTTCGAGGCCCAGATCGTGGTCCTGAACCACCCCTCGGTCATCACCGTCGGATACACCCCCGTGTTCCACTGCCACACCGCCCAGACCGCCTGCAGGTTCGTCGAGCTCATCAAGACCATCGACCCCAAGTCCGGTCAGGCCAAGGCGGAGCACCCCGACTTCCTGAAGACCGGTGACATCGCCGTCGTCAAGCTGGAGCCCACCAAGCCCATGGTCGTCGAGCCCGCCAAGGACTTCCCGCCTCTGGGCAGGTTCGCCATCAGGGACATGGGTCAGACTGTGGCCGCGGGTGTGTGCCTCTCCGTCGAGAAGGCATAAACCCCCTTCTTTTCCTTAAAGAAGGGATAAGATGTCACAGCGTGCTAGAATCTCCCTCACGGGGATGGATCCCAAGAAGGTGGACAGCGTGTGCGCCCAGATCAAGGCGATCTCCGACAAGACCGGAGTCGCCATCCGCGGCCCCATACCCCTGCCCACCAAGCACCTCAGGGTGCCCTGCAGGAAGTCCCCCGACGGGGAGGGAAGCGAGACCTGGGACCGCTGGGAGATGCGCATCCACAAGAGGCTCATCGACCTGGACGCCGACGAGCGCGCCCTCAGGCAGCTCATGAGGATCACCGTCCCGGACGAAGTCAACATCGAGATCGTCCTCCGCAGCGTCTGAAAACATCTGCCCCGAGGGGGCCTTACCCCCTCGAGGCTCTTTTCAATCCACACGTGCGGACGGGAGTCTGCGCCGTTTCTGATAACAAGGTTAAGATACCTCTCTGTGATGCTCCCACAACGGAGCCGTATCGATGAGAAGCGATGACGTTAAGAGAGGTGTGGAGAAGGCCCCTTCGAGGAGCCTGCTCAGAGCGTCCGGACTCACGGATGCCGACATGGAGAAGCCCTTCATCGGCGTGGCCGATTCATGGAACACCGTCGTGCCCGGGCACATCCACCTCGACAGGATCACCGAGGCGGTGGTCCAAGGGATAGAGGAGGCCGGAGGCAGAGCCTTCGTGTTCGGCGTGCCGGCCGTCTGCGACGGGATAGCCATGGGCCACGAGGGCATGCGCTACTCTCTGGTGTCCAGGGAGACCATAGCCGACAGCTGCGAGATCATGTGTCAGGCCCATCGCTTCGACGGATGGGTCGGCGTGACCAACTGCGACAAGGTGACCCCGGGCATGCTCATGGCCGCCGGGAGGATGGACATCCCCGCGGCGATGGTCACCGGAGGGGCGATGGAGCCTGGCAGGATGGACGGAGAGAACCTGGACCTCCAGTCTGTGTTCGAGGCCATCGGCCTGTACAAGGCGGGCAAGGCGGACGAGGACTACGTCCGCACCATAGAGTGCGCCGCATGCCCCGGGCAGGGCAGCTGCTCAGGATTGTTCACGGCTAACACCATGGCCTGTCTCACCGAGGTCATGGGCATGAGCCTCACCGGCTGTGCCACATGCATCGCCACCGATTCCCGTAAGCTCGAGATAGCGAAAGCCACCGGGAAGAGGATCGTAGAGCTGGTAAAACAGAATGTAAACCCCAGGTCCATCGTCACTGAAGCATCGATCCGCAATGCCATAAGGGCAGACATGGCCATCGGCGGATCCACCAACACCGCCCTCCACATCCCCGCCATCGCGAGGGAGTTCGGGCTGAGGGCGACCCTGGACATGTTCGACGGGATCTCCCGCCAGGTGCCCCATATAACCAGTCTGCGTCCCGGCGGGCCCTACAGCATAAAGGACTTGGACGCCGCCGGCGGGGTACCCGCGGTGCTAAACAGGCTCGCAGGGTTCCTGGAGGACGCCCCTACCATCAACGGGAAAGGCATTCTGGAGATAGCGGAGGCTGGAAAGGTCATCGACGGCGAGATCATCCGCCCCATCGACAGACCCTTCCACCAGCAGGGCGGCATCGCCGTCCTCAGGGGGAACATAGCTCCCATGGGATCGGTCATCAAGCAGTCCGCGGTCAGCCCCGCGATGATGAGGTTCACCGGAAAGGCCAGGGTCTTCGATTCGGAGGCCTCCGCCAGCAGGGCGATATCCTCCGGTGGGATCGTCCCCGGGGATGTGGTTGTCATCCGCTACGAAGGCCCCAAGGGGGCCCCGGGCATGCCGGAGATGCTGTCGCCGACAAGCATGATCATGGGGATGGGCCTCGGCGATTCCGTCGCGCTCATCACCGACGGGCGCTTCTCGGGTGCCACCCGCGGAGGCGCCATAGGCCACGTGTCCCCCGAGGCCTATGAGAAGGGTCCCATCGCGGCCCTGAGGGACGGGGACATAATCGATATCGACATCCCTGCCCGCACGTTGAACGCGAGGCTGTCGGACGCGGAGATATCCGAGCGTCTCAGGACCGCATCCTCCTCGGAGAGGAGGGAACCGGTCGGCGTGCTGAGGAAGTACAGGGAGCTCGTCACCAACGGAGCGGAGGGTGCATATCTTGAATGAGGATCAGAACAGCGGGTACAGGAGGCTGAACCCGAAGGCCAGAGTCTCCATGTACATCGGGAACATCATCGCCGCGGTCATCTGGCTGGCGATCGCGTACATTGCGTGGGGGTTCATCGACGGCATGTCGGAGAGCTTCCGCGATCTGCTGGGCATCGGACTGCTGGTCCTGACCGCGGCGATCATAGTCTACCTGGCCGTGGGGCCGCTGGTCTACTATGCCAGGTACAGGTACATCATCACCGACGACGCCATCGACATACGCAAGGGGATCGTCATACTCAGGCACATCGTGGTGCCCATCGAGAGGGTCCATCAGGTGGAGGTGGTCAGAGGGCCGATCAACAACCTGTTCGGTCTGGCGGACCTGCAGGTCACCACCGCCGGCGGTCAGGCGGAGATCGAGTACCTGGACAACGACGTGGCCGATTCCATCGCGGACGATCTGAACAGGATCGTCAATTCCATCGTCAGGGGAAGGAATGAGGATGCTTGAGGAGCCGGTGAGGAACAGTCCCAGGGTGCTGATCTCCCATTTCATCCTCATCCTGTTCATCATGGCAGTGGTGAGCCTGTCGATCGCCGACATGATGACGGCGCCGCTGCCGGTCATCGCGGCCCTTACGGTGCTCCTGATGGCCTATGACGTGGTCTGGTGGAAACGCACCACCCTGCGTGCGACCGATACCGAGCTGATAAGGGAGTACAGCTTCCTGTACTCCACCAGGAAGGTGGTCCCCTATTCCAAGATCGCGTCCGTCAACGTCATACGCACGGCGTTCGACAGGGTACTGGGCACCGCCACCATCCAGGTGAACATCAACTCCGCCGTAAACTCGACGGCTCCCGAGATCTCCTTCGTCTTCGACAAGGACACCGCCGATGCGGTGCGCACCGAGCTGTCGGGCAGGATGTACGGCAACGCCCACACCGCTCAGGAGGAGCACATCTACGAGTCCATCATCCCGTTCACCAACCGGGATTCGATACTGCACGGGCTGTTCGGCACCAGCACCTGGGCGCTGCTGGGTGTCATAGCATCACTGGCACTGGGTATCGGAACCGAGCTGATCGGCAGTAGGCAGGGCTCAGAGCTGCTGGTGGGGATGGTTGTCCTCGCCGTCATGTTCCTGTTGCCGCTGATCGGGATGATCATCAAGTACTACAATTTCAAGGTCTACCGCTTCGGCGACACGGTGTATCTGAGCCACGGAGCCATCAGGCTGTACCGCACCTCCTTCAAAATCAACAGGATCAACTCCATCCGCATCAAGCGGACCCTCATCGCCCGCATGATGGGCAAGGCGAGCCTGGAGATGGAGGTGGTCGGGCTGACGTCGGCCGACGACGAGCAGCGTCCGGTGCTCTGCATCATGACAGATATGGAGAACATACGCAAGGTCATCCGCGAGGTGGCGCCGTTCTTCGAGTTCGAGGAGGGTGTGGTGCAGCCCAAAGCGGCGGGGAAGGTCTGGCTCATGAAGGCGGTCTACACGACCGCCGCCACCGTGGTGCTTGCGAGCGTGATCTGCTACGTGCTGAACGACGGCTCCGTGGACAGGGCCCTCCTGAGGTACGGGTGGTTCGCAACGGTTGGCGCCGTCGCGGTGCTGTCCTTCGTCTCTGCCTACAGGGGCTACAAGGTGGATCTGTTCGGGATGGGGGAGGACGTGTTCATGTTTCAGTACGGGATAGTGGACCGCTGCATGTCCGTCATGCAGTACGACCGCGTGCAGATCGCCGAGCTGTACGCATGGCCATTGGCGGCCCGTCTGGGTCTGGCGAGGTGCCAGGTGAGGATGCTCTCCTCCATGGGTGCGGCCACCACCGTCTCCGGGTACTATCCCAGAGAGGACCTGGAGCGCATTCAGGAAGAGGTCATGGCGCGCATCCGCGACGGCAGGTACGACTACCGCAAACTGTCCTTCTGAGCACATCCGCCGGGCTGCGACCCGGCGGATGATAACATTTATCTAGTATCTGCGGCTACTCGCCCCTACTGGGCTGGTAGATCAGCTGGAAGATCGCTTGCTTTGCAAGCAAGAAGTCGCGCGTTCAAATCGCGCCCAGTCCACCATCCTTCTCAAACCGACATGATTCTTTATTACGTACCCTGCCAATCCCGCACCATGAACAAGATCGCGGGCATAGTTGGTCTGGTGGTCATCCTCGCCGCCGTCGGAGGGGGCGTCTACTTCTTCCTCAGTGACCTTATGAGTGATGTCGATGCCGAGTACAGCGTCGGCGAGAACCTGGAGGAGCTGTACGGCGATGTCACCGGCCACACAGTCAACGGATTCGAGGAGAACCACAGCGACAGCGGGAACATCATCAAAATCACCGGCACCTACACATTGGCCGACGGGACCACCCACGACTACTCCCTGACGTTCGACATGGACACCAAGGAACGCATAAGCCCGTAGGCTCAGAGCCGCCTCAGCGGCGATGCGGCGGGGAACACCCTCTCCGCCGCCCCTTCTATTATCCTCTCCCTGGCCTCGAACATCCTGCGGTACAGGGCTGTCCTTTCGGGGTCCGGAGAGAAGGACCTGTCCGGAACCACATGCTCCTTGAGGAGGCCGATCAGGTCGGGGGCGTCCCCCACGGCGTAGGCCCCCATCATGCAGTCCGTCATCACGGCTCCCCCCTTGGTCCTCATGACGGCGGTCTCGCTTCCCAGCATATCCGCCTTCATCCGGTTCCAGAGGTCGTCGGCGCTGCCGCCTTCGGCGATGACGAGCCTGGACAGGTCCACTCCGGCGGAGCGGTACAGGTCGGTGACCGCCATGTACTCGAAACCGATGGATTCCAGGATGGCCCTCCACATGGTGTAGCGGTTGGTGTCCATGCCCATGTTGAGGAAGCACCCGCTGGCATCGGCCAGCGGGCCGACCCCTCCGGTGAGGTACGGCAGGAACAGCACCCCGTTGGATCCGGCGGGGACCTTCGCCGCGCCTGCGCTCATGGGGCCGTAGTCCTCTCCGGACACGTTGTCCCTGAACCATCTGAGTGCCAGGCCTCCGGTGCGGATGTACCCCCAGTAGAAGTAGGAGCCGTCCAGGGAGCCGCTGTTGAATATCAGGCCGGTGCCGTGGCGGCTGAGCTCCGGCACGATGCCGTCGGTGGACACGCAGAACATGGAGCAGGTCCCCGCCACATCCGCGGCGGACCCGGGGCCGTGGAGCCCGCAGCCCAGCATGGACTGCATGGTGTCGCCGGCTCCTCCGCACACCGCCGCGCCTTCCGGGACGCCGGTGGCCTCCGCAACCTCCGGCGTTACGCGGCCTACGATGTCCCAGGGCTTCACGATGCGGGGCATCATGCCCATGTCTATCCCCAGGATGTCCAGCTGCTCCCGGGACCATCTCTTCCCCATGACGTCGTAGCCCAGCCCCCATCCGGACATGGCCCCCTGGTCGATGAACGCCTCGTCGGCGGACAGGCCGGCCAGGTGCATAAGCACATAGGGCGCGTTGTGGACGAACTTCGCTCCCTTCTCCCGGAATCCGGGGATGTTATCCAGGAACCATCCGGCGAACAGGGCGGGGAACATGCAGCTGGCGTCGGCGTTGCCGGTCTGCTCCCCCCAGATCTCCAGGTCCATGGCGTTTATGCGGTCCGCCTCGGGCTGCGTCCTGGAGTCCAGGTAGTTGATGAAAGGCGTGATCGAATCGCCGTTCGTATCGACGCCCGTGATGCCGCAGATGATCCCGTCGCCGAACACCGAGCGTATGCCGTCCGGGTCCAGACCCTTCGATCTCATGATGTCGGTGCATCCGCGCATGCCTTCGATGGTCAGTGCCAGGTACTCATCCGGATCCATCTCCACCATGTTGGGCCCAGGGTATCTGAGGGTGGTGGCTCCGGTCGTTGTGGCAACGCATTCCATCCTCTCGTCGTAGACGGAGACCTTCACCCCCTGGGTGCCGGCGTCGAATCCCAGATAGTACCGCTCCATGGCCGGAAGATGGATGAGGAGGATAAAAGGCGGTTTTCCACGTACTATGAAAGGGGTATGTATTATCCGCATCCCCGTGTATGAGCATCCTCATGACGAAGAGCGTACGCGCATCCCACATTCTGGTGGGCTCGGAGAAGGATGCACAGAAGATAATGTCCAGGCTGGAGAAGGGGGAGGATTTCGCCGCTCTGGCGAAGAGGTTCTCCAAATGCCCCTCCAAGGCGAAGGGCGGCGACCTGGGCTGGTTCGGTCCCGGTCAGATGGTGAAGGAGTTCGAGGACGCGGCCTTCGCCGCACCCAGGGGGTCGCCGGTGGGTCCGGTCAGGACCCAGTTCGGCTACCACATCATCCTGGTGACGGACCAGAAGTGATCAGTCGAACTTCCCGACGACGGCTTTGATCCTGCGGACGCCGGCGGCGGAGCTCTCCTCCTTCTTTATCTTGAAGCCCTGGAGCTCGCCGGTGTGCGTCACGTGGGGTCCGCCGCAGAGCTCCGAGGAGATGTCTCCGATGGAGTAGACCTTGACGATGGCCCCGTACTTGTCGTCGAACACCCCGATGGCGCCGGAGGCCTTGGCCTCCGCCACCGGCATCTCCCTGCAGACCACGGGGATGTCCTTCCTGATCGCGTCGTTGACGTAGTCCTCGATGCTCTTCAGCTCCTCCGGAGTGAGCTTCCTGTCGAAATTGAAGTCGAACCTGAGCCTATCGGCGGTGATGTTGCTGCCCTTCTGCCTGATGTCGGGGTCGATCAGGTTCCTGAGTGCGGCGTTCAGCAGGTGGGTGGCGGTGTGGAGCTTGGTGGTCTCCTCGCTGTGGTCGGCCAGACCTCCCTTGAACGTCTGCTCGGCTCCCGCCCTGGACTTCTCCTGGTGCTCCCTGAAGCGCCTGTCGAAGTCATCCAGGTCCACCTTCAGCCCCTGCTCCCGGGCCAGCTCGTCGGTGAGCTCCACCGGGAACCCGAAGGTGTCGTAGAGCCTGAAGACGGCCTCGCCGTCCAGGACCTCCTTCCCGGCGTTCTCGGAGACCATCTCGTTGAACCTGCGCAGACCCTTGGAGAGGGTCTTGTGGAACTTCTCCTCTTCTGCGGTGATGTTCCTCTTTATGTCCTCCCTGGCTCTGATGAGCTCAGGGTAGTTGGGCCCGTACTGGTCCACGATCAGGTCGCAGACCTGCTCCATGAAGATGCCGTCGTACCCCAGCTTGGACATGTACCTGGAGGCCCTGCGTATGAGCCTCCTCAGGATGTAGCCCTGGCCCACCTTGGCCGGGACCACGCCGTCCCCGAGGATGAAGGTCGCCGCCCTGAGGTGGTCGGCCACGATCCTGAAATCCCTGGCGGTGTCGTCGCCGTACTTGCTGCCGGAGATCTCCTCCAGCTTGCCGATGATGCCGGTGAACAGAGAGGTGTCGTAGACGGTCTCCTTCCCCTCGGTGATGCTGCAGACCCTCTCCAGGCCCATGCCGGTGTCCACGTTCTTCTGCTTGAGGGGGGTGAACCTCCCGTTCTCGTCCTTGAAGTACTCCATGAACACGTTGTTCCAGATCTCGGTGTACTTCCCGCAGTGGCAGGAGGGGCCGCACTCATCGCAGCACTTGGGGCGGCCGTCGTCGTAGAATATCTCGGTGTCGGGACCGCAGGGTCCGGTGACTCCGGCGGGCCCCCACCAGTTGTCCTCCCTTCCGTAGAAGAAGATCTGGTCGTCCTTCAGGCCGTGGGACCTCCAGAGGTCGGCGGTCTCGTCGTCCCTGGGTATCTCCCCCTCGCCCTTGAAGGCGGTGACAGCCAGTTGCTCGGGTTTGAAGCCCAGGTGCTCGGTGAGGAACTCGAAGCTCCACCCGATGGACTCCTTCTTGAAGTAGTCCCCCAGGGACCAGTTGCCCAGCATCTCGAAGAACGTCAGATGGCTGGCATCGCCCACCTCGTCTATGTCTCCGGTCCTGATGCACTTCTGGAAGTCGCAGAGCCTCCTGCCCATGGGGTGCTTCTCGCCCAGCAGGTACGGGACCAGGGGGTGCATGCCTGCGGTGGTGAACAGGACGGTCGGGTCGTTCTCGGGTATGAGGGACGCCGAGCCTATCTGCGCGTGGCCCTTGGACTTGAAGAACTCTATGAATGCCTCTCTGAGCTGCTGTGCTTCCATGGATGCACCTCTTGATGATGCGCGCGGGTATGCAATCCCCTATTAAATACAATCCTCGGATGCGCAGCAGGTCCCCTCTTACCTATATTATTATAATAACAGACATATGCGGCGGCATGGACGCTGCCGCCGCAATAGCGAAGGAGCTCATGACGCTGAACTCCAGCGTCCCCGTCGGGAGGAGGACCCTCGCTGAGCACATGGATTCCGGCGACCTCACCTACCGCACCAGGGACGGGCATACCGTCTCCATGACGGAGGAGGAGGTCCGCATGCTCGCTGACGTCTGCGGTCTGAGGGAGACGGTGTCCCTGAGGCTGCCGATCCTCGTGGGCACGGACACCGTGGGCGAAGGGTCCTGGGCGGTGGACGGGAAGGCGGAGGCGAAGGCCGTGGCGGCGCTGCTGGGGAAGCCCCAGCCCAGGGACGACAGGCTGCGGCTGCACACTCCGGACCTCCGGAGGCTCACGAAGATGCTCCCTAATGCCGTCTTCATAGTGTTCACGCCGTGACCGGCGGGGCATTATGAGATAATTTTAAATACAATATGTGTCTAAGGGGGTCTGCGCGTTGCGTACCAACGTGTGTCCGTTGCCAAACGGACAGGCTCCGGGACTCGTTCCCGGAGGACGGAACCCCCGGGGTCGTCGCAGGTATTATATACCTCTTCGATTATCGGGAGTTCCACCAGGCCCGAGCGGCTTGGTGAGAGTCAAAGAGAGTGCACCCGGCGAGAGGTCCTTGACCGGGGAAGAGGCGTAGGGCTCCGTAATGGAGGATGAGGCGGAACAAAGCCCGATGATCGCCGATCATACGCAACCTGGACGTGTGCTAGATCATACGCCAGCGGCGATGCTACGCCGCATGGGGGATGGTTCGGCTAGAGCGCTGAAGAAGGTCGTGTCAAGCAGCGATATGCGTCGGGTAGGTGCACGAAGCCTATGATCCGACGATTACCTAATGGGACTTCCTATTCTTCGGAATAATCAGTAATGATAGGGAACGCGGGGGATTGAAGCATCTTAGTACCCGCAGGAAAAGAAATCAATCGAGATGCCGTCAGTAAAGGCGATCGAACGCGGCATAGGGCAAACTGAATCCCTTATGGAAACATAAGGGAGATGTGGTGTTACGGACCCGCTTACTCCTTAGCGAGAAGAGTCAAAATCTGCTGGAAAGCAGTGCCATAGAGGGTGATAGCCCCTTAGACGAAGGCTCGTATGGGGATTTCCGGGTATCCTGAGTAGTGTGTGTTGGATATCACGCATGAATTTGGGAGACATTCGCTTCCAACCCTAAATACGTCTCTAGTCCGATAGCGTAGTAGTAGCGTGAGCGAAAACTGAAAAGTACCCTTAACGGGAGGTTAAAAGACCTGAAACCATGCGGTCAAAGATTTATATAGCATCAAAGGGAAGAAGCGAGAAATCGTGGACCAGTGTTATATTGTCCGTTTAGAAAAACGGGCCAGGGAGTTCTGGTCATTGGCGAGGTTAACCATTCAATTGGGAAGCCGAAGGGAAACCGATTGTCCGCAGTTTTTAACGAGGGACAAGGTGTGCTCGCCTGGAGTCAATGGTGCGGATACCCGAAGCCGGTCGATCTATGCCTGAGCAGGTTGAAGCCTCTCGAAGGGGAGGTGGAGGACCGAACAGATTCTGATGTGCAAATCGTCCTGATGACTTGGGTGTAGGGGTGAAAGGCCAATCTAGGCCGGAAATAGCTGGTTCCCCCTGAAACTATTCGCAGATAGATCTCGATCGAGATTGAATGTGAGGTAGAGCACTGATTGGGTACTTAGGGGAAGAAATTCCTCGGTATCCTGTCAAACTCCGAACTTGCGTTCGTTGTAGACGTCGGGAGTGAGGCCATCCGGGGTAAGCTTGATGGCCATAAGGGAAACAACCCAGACTGAAGTTAAGGTCCCTAAATGTCGGTTAAGTGTAATACGAAATGGCGTCGGCAGTCCAAGACAACCGGGAGGTGGGCTTAGAAGCAGCCATCCTTTAAAGATAGCGTAACAGCTCACCGGTCGAGATTGTGGGCCCAGAAAATGGACGGGGCTAAGCCGACTACCGATACTTCAGAACACAGCAATGTGATTTGGTAAGGGGGCGTGGTGCATGGGCAGAAGTGGGGCCGTGAGGTCCTGTGGACCGTGTACCAACGAGGATCCTGGTGAGAGTAGCAGCAAAGTACGGTGAGAATCCGTATCGCCGCAGGGGCAAGGGTTCCTTGGCAATGTTCGTCAGCCAAGGGTTAGTCGATCCTAAGGTAACTCTTAATCGAAGTTATCGAAAGGGAAACAGGTTAATATTCCTGTACTAGCGTGATCCCTGTCCGTATCCTGACAGGTCGGGATAGCTGGAGTACAATAGCCATTGTATTGAAGCATCGAAGTCTCTGAAGAACCGTCATGGTGAGAAGGAGACGAATATGTGATCAGGTGAGCTTAAGCTCACTTCCGGTGATTCCTGGCTTCCGTGAAAAGGGATACGGAGCCAATCACGCTAATCGTACCAAGAACCGACACAGGTGTCCCTAGGTGAATAGCCTAAGGCGTGTTAGCATAATCTAGGCGAGGGAACTCGGCAAATTAGCCCTGTAACTTCGGGATAAGGGGTGCCAGTTGCGTGAGTAACTGGTCGCAGTGACAAGAGAACTCCGACTGTTTAATAAAAACATAGATCGCTGCTAGTCCGAAAGGATGTGTATAGCGGTTGAAGCCTGCCCAGTGTCGGCATCTTAAATTCTGTTTCAACGGAACGAAGGACCGATAAACGGCGGGGGTAACTATGACCCTCTTAAGGTAGCGTAATACCTTGTCGCTTAATTGGCGACTTGCATGAAGGCCCAACGAGAGTTCTACTGTCCCCGCCTAGACGCTAGTGAAATCAATCAGTCTGGTGCACAATCCAGACCCCTCCATCTGAAAGCGAAGACCCCATGGAGTTTCACTGCAACCTGTTGTTGTGATAAGAATTGACATGTGTAGGGTAGGCGGGAGCCGTTACCCAGGAAGGAGCGCTAGCTTCTCTCCGAGACACCGATGAAACACCGCCCTTGGCGATTTTTATCACTCACCTCTCCGGAGGAACAGCTATAGGCAGGCAGTTCGGGTGGGGCGCCACGCCCTCAAAAAGATAACAAGGGCGCCCAAAGGTTAGCTCAGGTAGGTCAGAAATCTACCGAAGAATGTAAGGG
>CALULN010000009.1 GCA_944321505.1 Candidatus Methanomethylophilaceae archaeon
TTCCACGACCCCCTCAGGGAGGGCGTGAACGTGGTCTCGTCCTCCACCCACAAGACCTTCCCGGGCCCCAACCACGGGATGATCCTCGGAGCCGATTTGACCGAGGAGCAGGAGAAGGCGCTGCAGAGGGCGGTCTTCCCCGGAGTGACCAGCAGCCACCACCTCCATGCCATGGCAGCCCTGGCCATCACCCTGGCGGAGATGAAGGTCTATGCCAAGGACTACGCCGCCCAGGCCGTGAGGAACTCCAGGGCCCTCGGAGAGGCCCTCTACGAGCTGGGCATCCCCGTGCTCTGCCCCGACCTTGGATTCACCAGGTCCCACGCCATCGCCGTGGATGTCTCCGAGTTCGGAGGCGGCAAGGACGTGGCTCAGAAGCTGGAGGATGCCAACATCATCTGCAACAAGAACATGCTGCCATGGGACGAGAGTTCGGTGCGCCCGTCGGGCCTGCGCCTGGGATCCCAGGAGATGACCCGCCTCGGCATGCGCGAGAGCGAGATGAAGGAGGTCGCCTCCTTCATAGCCAGGGTCTGCAAGGGAGAGGATCCGGCGAAGGTGAAGGGGGATGTCAGGGAGTTCAAGAAGGGATTCTCCACCATCCAGTACTGCTTCAACGCCGGCGAGCCCGCCTACGCATACCACAAGCTTGTCGAATGAGCCAGACGGGGGCGGGAAGGTCTCGCCCCCTAGTTTTTCCACTCCATAGCTAAACTTATATCGCGGGCCTCTTATGGGTATCCGGGATGAGGGATGCGTCTAACCGACAGAATCGACAACAAGATCAGGCATTTCAGCAGCCGCCGCTCCGAGGTCAACAAGGTCGAGGGGATCCGCGGCTCCATCGAAGCCGAGAACGAGGCCATCAGAGAGCTCCTGTACCAGATAGGGCAGCATTTCTGGAAGCTGTACAGCGAGGGCAGATACACCCCCGGAGAGGAGGACAGGGCGTACTTCGAGGACATCGACAGACGCACCGAGGATATCCGCATCCTCACCAAGCAGATCGATGAGTGCAAGATCGAGGGCATCCGCGAGAGGGAGCGCATCGATGTCGACATCGCCGCCAGGGCCGCCGAGAGGGAGAGGCTGGCCGAGGAGCGCCGTGCCGAGAAGGAGCGCCTCGCCGAGGAGCGCCGTCAGGAGCGGGAGCGGGAGCAGGCCGAACGCGAGGAGCGCAGACGCATAGAGCGCGAGCAGGCGGAGGCGGAGCGCGAGGAGCAGCGCCGCGGCGGCGAGGAGTGATTTAGGGTCACCTTACAATTTAAATACGGCGCAGTTGTAACGGTATCGCATGACGACTGGCAATAGAGAGGACTACCTCATCAACATCCTCAGGCTGACCGATTCCAAAGGCGGCGTCGTAAGGACCTCGGAGCTCGCCGCCTTCATGGATGTGGCACCTGCCAGCGTCACCGAGATGGTCCGCGCCCTCAGCGAGGCGGGGCTGGTCGACTACCAGAAGTACAAGGGCGTCAGCCTTACCGATGCCGGCAGGGAGTACGCCATGAACATCCGCAGGAAGCACCACATCGTGGAGCGCTTCCTGACCGACGTGCTCGACGTCGACCATGACGAGGCCCACGAGGAGGCCTGCCGCATCGAGCACTCCATGTCGGACAACACCGCCAACAAGTTCTGCAGGATCATCGGCACACGTCAGGACCATGACTGCGCCACCTGTGGCGATCCGTGCAACAGGGACGAGGACTGCCCCACCCTCGAGACGGTGGAGCCCGGCACCAAGGCGAGGATCTCCCACCTTCGCGGCGACTCCGCGTCCAACGTCAAGAAGCTCCTCTCCATGGGATTCGTCCCCGGGAGGGAGGTCTCCGTGGTCAGCCGCATCGGCAACGGCCCCTGCGTCCTGTCCCTCGGGGAGTCCACCATCGCCATCGATTCGGAGCTGGCGTCTGCGGTGTACCTCGACTGCGATGCGGGCACCGCCCAGTAGCCGCACGGGCGCCCGGTCAGCTGTTAAATAGAGCCTCTCTTATGGGATGCCGTGCCGTCCGGCAGGGATATCCAGGTGGCCCTCATCGGGCAGCCCAATGTGGGCAAGTCCTCCCTTTTCACAAGGCTCACGGGAGTCGGGGTCATATCCTCCAACTACCCCGGGACGACGGTTGAGTTCGAGGAGGCCACCGTCCTCAGGGGCGGCGGAAGGCTCCATGTGCACGACCTGCCGGGGACATACTCTTTATCGACCAATTCGGCGGACGAGGATGTCGTCATCGACATGCTCCTCGATTCCGAGAACGACGCGGTGGTGCTGGTCGCCGACGCCATGAACCTCGAGTCGGGCCTGGCCCTATGCATAGAGGTGATGGAGCTGGGCATCCCCGTGGTGGTGGCCCTGAACCGCATAGATGTGGCCGTCAGGCACCGCCAGATGGACATCGACGGCCTCTCCCGTGAGCTGGGCGTCCCCGTCATACCAGTATCGGCCAAGACCGGCCAGGGCATCGAGGAGCTCCTGGACTGCCTGGTGGAAGGGGGGCCAAGGGTATCCGGCTACCGCCCAGATTACGACGACCACATCATCGAGTACGCGGGCATGGTGGAGGGGATGCTCAGGGACACAAGGGTCGACCCCAGCGGCCTGAGCATCAAGCTCCTTGAAGGGGCTGGCAGGTTCGCCGAGCTCATCACCCCGGAGGAGAGGGAGAGGGTGGAGGCCCTCAGAGAGGAGTTCCTCCGCATCCACGGAGACAGCATCGACATCCACATCGCCAAGGACCGCTTCGCCGCCGCATCCGGCATCGTCGACCGCTGCGTCACCAAGACCGCCCGCAAGCGCACGCGGGCAGAGGTGATCTCTGACTACACCATAACGCCGTCCACAGGCATACCGATACTGGCCCTCGTCATCCTGGGGATCCTGGCAGTCATAATCTACGGCGGAAGCTGGATCTCCGGATTGGTCGAGGAGGCCTACGGCCTGATTGTCGGGGACATCCTCCTGGACTTCGGCGAATCGCTAGGAGGAGATTTCTGGCCGGCGGTGATGTCCGGCCTCAACGAGAGCTTCATCGGGATCCTGACGCTGGTCATCCCCTACATCATGGTGTTCTACATCATCCTGGGCATCCTGGAGGACACAGGGTACCTCCCGAGGGTGGTGGTCCTGCTGGACAGCCTGATGCACCGCTTCGGTCTCCACGGCGGCGGGTTCATCCCGCTCATAGTTGGCCTGGGTTGCAACGTCCCGGCGGTTCTGGCCACGCGCTCCCTCTCGTCCCGCAGGGAGAGGCTCATCGCGTGCTGCATGATTGTCTTGGCGGTCCCCTGCTCGGCGCAGATAGCGATCATATTCGGAGCCACCGGAGCGGAGGCCGGGATACAGTACGCCCTGCTCATCATGGGCGTGCTGCTGGTCATCGGCATGGCCGCCGGCCTACTCCTGAATAGGAAGCTGCCCAGCGAGCCCAGCAGCCTCGCCATGGAGATCCCCGACCTGACGGTGCCCCAGGCCAAGAACGTGCTGTTCAAGATGTGGTCCCGCACCAAGGACTTCTTCTCCATCGCAGTGCCGCTGCTGATCGTGGGCGGCGTGGTCATCGAGCTGCTCATAGCATACAACCTGCTGGACCCCATCGTTCAGCCCCTCTCCTTCATCACCGAAGGTCTCCTCGGCCTGCCCGCCGTGGCCATAGTCGCCCTGCTCATGGGCATAATCAGGAAGGAGATGGCCTACGCCATACTCCTGGTGCTCCTTGGTGGAGCCACCCTGACCCCTGATCAGTTCGTGGTCTTCGGTGCGGTCATGGCCATCTACATGCCCTGCCTCGCCACCCTGGCGGTCATGGGCAGGGAGATAGGATGGAAGGACACGGCAGTGGTCGCCTTGAGCTCGATAGTCGTGGCGATACTGGTGGGTACCGCGTTCAACTACGGGCTGAGGCTGTTCTGAATGTCTGTCGGCTCTGAAGCCGAGATTCTTTAAGACCATGAATCGTAACCGTTCCGGGGGAGCGGTTGGATGCGGTACACTCTGATGCACAAGGATGTCGAGGTTGCAGATCTGGATATAAGTCCCGAATCCGGACTGGTGGACCGCATCCTTCTTGTCAGGCAACCCGAGCATTTGCCTGTAGGCACCTGCATCAAAGGACGCGTTGACGGTACCAGATTGAAGCAGTGGTGGAAGAGCCGTTCGATTCCCGCCAGCCGCTCCGGTATCGGACATCTTCTCGAGTCTCTTGGGATAGACGACACGTTGCTGTTGCTGACGAGCGGGTTCAGCGGTGGGAGAACACTCCGGTGATGCCGTTCTCCCTGCTCTCGATCCTGACGAATCCGAACCTCTCGAACTGCACCTCGTCCCCCGCATTCATGACGGCGGTCTCGCAGTACCCCTCGGCCACGGAGCCGTCGGGCATGAGGATGCGGGCGGGCACGTTGTCCCTGCCGACCCACTGCACTGCCTTGACGCCCTGCCTGAGCACGGAGACGTCGTTCCCTGAGTATGCGGCAGGCATGCCGTAGTCGATGTTGCAGAGGTCCTTCAGCCTGACCTTGCCCGCCTCGGAGAACAGACGGCTGTCCTTCTCGGAGATGAACACGGTCTTGGGGCCGTCAAGGCGGTATACCCTGTCCCCCCTCTCGGGATGGTCCGGGTGCAGAGGGGCCTTCCCCTCGATGACGTCGACGCCTTCGATGTCGTATCTGACGGGATCCTGGACGAAGAAGTACCTGTCTGATACGGGGTCTATGATGTCCCTGTTCATGCCGTACAGGTTGTCCCAGGAGAACTGGATGTCCACGGCCTTCATGCCGCTCTCGATCCAGTACCTGCGGATGGCCTCGGGGCGGATCCCTCTCCTCTTCAGGGCCCTGACTGTCCCGGTGCGGACGTCGTCCCAGCCCGTGTATGCGCCCTCTTTGATCTTGGCGCGGATGAGTGACGTCTTCAGCTCGGTGTCGGGGATGTTGACCAGGCCGTAGTGGTAGAACCTGGGCTTGGACCAGCCCATGTAGCCGTAGATGTACTCCTGACGATAGGTGTTGTTGAGGTGGTCCTTCCCCCTGATGACGTGGGTCATGCCCATCAGGTGGTCGTCGATGGCCACGGAGAGGTTCATCATGGGGTAGGCGATGTACTTGGTCCCGACCCTGGGGTGAGGGTGCCTGACCAGCCTGAGGGCCACGAAGTCTCTGACCGCGGGGTTGGGGTGGTCTATGGCGGTCTTCACCACCACGACGGCCTTCCCGTCCTCGTACTCTCCGGCCATGAACCTGTCGTAGCGCTCCATCTGCTCGTTGACGGGGAGGTCCCTGCAGGGGCATGCCTGCATGCGCTCCTTCTTCTGCCTCCAATCATCGGCGTCGCAGAGGCAGACGTAGGCGTTGCCCTGCTCTATGAGCGTCTTGGTGATGCCGTAGTAGGTCTCGAACCTGTCCGACTGGATGTAGGTGTCCGTGACCTTCACACCCAGCCATTCCATGTCCTCGGGAATCATGTCGTAGGCGTCGGGGTCGATCTTCTCGGGGTTGGTGTCCTCGAACCTGCAGATGAGCTTCCCGCCGTAGCGCTTCACGTACTCGTCGTTGAGCACGGACACCCTCGTGTGCCCGATGTGCAGCGGACCGGATGGGCCGGGGGCTATCCTCATGATCACGCCGTTCTCCGCATCTTCGAGGGCGGGGAGCTCGTAGGTGCGCTCCTTCTTCTCCTTCTTGGCCAGGAGAGACGGGTCGGCCTCCTGGAGGGCGCTGACCTGGGCCTCGGGGGCCATGGCGTTGACCTCGGAGACGACAGCATCCACTATCTCGCGGGCCTCCGCGGATCTGGACCTCCACTCGGGGAACTCTGCCAGGATCTTCCCGGCCACCGCTTTGGGGTTGGCTTTGCCTTTGAACTGCACGGCGTTCTGCAGGGCGTACTTCCTGGCTGTCTCCTCGATGCTGTCGGACATGATGCCTCCCGATTCTGGTCCCCGTATATATCGTGTCCGTCGCGCGCAATTAAATACGCAGGCTCCATCGGAGATGGCATGTCCGTTAGGAAGTACCTGACAGGTTCGGAGTTCACCGTCAAGGAGCATGTGGACCCGGACTCCCAGACAGCCACGAGATTCATGACCGAGGACCAGGACCGCACGGTGGTTTTCGAGGACCTCAACGGCGGGAAGGCCGTTGGCAACCTGTTCTCCACCAGGGCCAAGATCGCCGCGGCCATGGGCATCGGGCAGGGGGACATCGTCAGGCGCATGATCCACGCCATCGACAACCCCGTGGACACCGAGACCGTCCAGGACCCCGAGTTCAGACATTCGGAGCTGCCCCTGGACCTTACCGCGCTGCCCATCTGCAAGTACTTCCCCGAGGACGGAGGCAGGTACGTCTCCTCCGGCGTCATCGTCGCCGAGTACGGCGGCAAGAAGAACGTCTCCTTCCACAGGATGATGATCATGGGCCCGGACTCCATCGCGGTCCGTTTGGTTCCGAGACACCTCTTCACCATGTACAACGCCGCCAAGGAGGCGGGAGAGGAGCTGAAGGTGTCCATATGCATCGGCGCCCGCCCGGAGGTCCTCCTGGCCGCGGCGACCTCCGCCGCCTACGACATGGACGAGATGAGGATCGCATCCTCCCTGGTGATGGAGTCCACCGGCTCCCCTCTCAAGGTGGGGCAGTGCGACAACGGCCTCCTGGTCCCTTCGGAGACCGACTACGTCTTCGAGGGGAGGATAACCTTCGAGACCACCGATGAGGGCCCCTTCGTCGACATCACCGGCACCTACGACTACGTCAGGCAGCAGCCGATCATCAGGATAGAGAGGATCTGGGCCTGCAAGGACCCGGTCATGCAGCTGCTCCTCCCCGGCGGCAACGAGCACTACCTCTTCATGGGCCTCCCCAGGGAGCCCGTCATCTTCAAGACGGTCCAGCAGCAGGTCCCCAGGGTCCATGCCGTCAGGCTCACCGAGGGCGGATGCTGCTGGCTCCACGGCGTGGTGTCCATCACCCAGAACAAGACGGGCGACTCCGTCAACGCCATCATGGCCGCCTTCACCGGCCACGCTTCCCTGAAGCACGTCATCGTCGTCGACGCCGATATCGACATCTTCGACGACCAGCAGGTGGAGTGGGCGGTGGCCACCAGGTTCCAGGCTGACAGGCTGGTGGTCGTGAAAGGCGCCGCCGGATCGTCCCTGGACCCCAGCGCACACGGGACGACATGCAAGATGGGCATCGACGCCACTATCCCCCTCACCGAGGACAGGGAGCCGTACATGAAGGCTCAGCTGGACCCATGATACTGTACTTCTCCGCCACCGGCAACTCCAGGCAGCTGGCGGAGGAGGCGGCTTCCAGGCTGGGGACGGAGGCGAGGGACATGGCCCACCTCCCTCCCGGCCCGGTTGACGCCGGCGCCGGGACGCTGGGAATCGTCTGCCCTGTGTATTTCTACAATGTCCCGCCGATTGTGGCGGAGGTCATCTCCCGCATCAGGCTCCGTCCCGACCAGCAGGTCTGGGCCGCAATGACTTACGGGACTGTGCCGGGCGCCGCCGCCCGTCGCATGCGCTCCCTTCTGGAGGCCACGGGAGGGTCGGTCAGGTTCGTCATGGCCTACCGCATGCCCGAGAACTATCTGCCGTTGTTCCGTGCGCCCGAAGAGGAGGAGTGCATCCGTATGCAGTCCGAGGTCGAGGCGCACGTATCGGAGATCGCCGACGAGCTGAAGATCCAGGATGTCCTGGTCCCGAGAGCGGGTGCCTTCTCCAGGTTGCTCTCGTTCTTCGGCCTGCCGGTGTACGACCTCATCCGCAGGACGGGAAGGTTCTCCGTCTCCGGCTCCTGCATCGGCTGCGGACTCTGCGAGGAGATCTGCCCCGCCCATGTAATCCGTCTGTCCGACGGCATCCCCGTGTGGGTTGAGAAGAGATGCTGGCACTGCATGGGCTGCCTGAACCGCTGTCCCGCTGAGGCTATAGATTACGGGAAAAGGACGAAAGGGAGGCGCAGGTACGTGAATCCCGTCCTGCGCCGTGTTTGATCAGTTCTTCATCGCCGAGGAGGGCAGGCTGCCGTTGAGTAAGTTCTCGTATCCTCCCAGGTCCAGCATCCCGTGGCCGGACAGGCAGAACACGATGGTCTTCTCCTCTCCGTCCTCCTTCGCCTTCAGCGCCAGATCGATGGCCGCCTTGATAGCGTGGCAAGACTCGGGCGCAGGGACGATGCCCTCGGTCCTGGCCAGCAGCACTCCGGCCTCGAAGGTGGAGGTCTGGTCGTAGGACACGGCCTTCACCAGACCCTCGTGGCAGGCCTCGGACACCAGCGGCGACATGCCGTGGTACCTCAGCCCTCCGGCGTGGATGGGGCTGGGGATGAACTGGGATCCGAGGGTGTACATGAGGATCATGGGGGTCATCCCTGCGGTGTCTCCGAAGTCGTACTTGAACTCGCCCTTGGTGATGGACGGTGCAGCCTCGGGTTCCACGGCGATGAACTCGCAGTCGGTCCTCCCGTGGATCCTCTCCCCGATCATGGGGAAGGTGAAGCCGGCGAAGTTGGATCCTCCGCCGACGCAGGCCACCATGTAATCCGGTTCGATCTCGGCGACCTTCATCTGCTCCATGGTCTCCAGTCCGATGACGGTCTGATGGAGCATCACATGGTTCATGACGCTTCCTAGGGCGTACTTGGTGGTGCCGCCGGACATGGCAGCGAGCTCGCATGCCTCGGATATGGCGATGCCCAGGGATCCGGAGGTCTCCGGGTGCTCCTTCAGGATCTTCCTCCCGTACTCGGTCTGGGCGGACGGGGATGCGTACACCTCCGATCCGTACAGGTGCATGATTGTCTTGCGGAAGGGCTTCTGATCGTAGCTCCCGCGGACCATGAACACCGTGGACTTGATGCCGAACAGGTTGGACACCATGGCGAGAGCGGTTCCCCACTGGCCCGCTCCGGTCTCGGTGGTGAGGGTGTCGATGCCCGCCTTGGCGTTGAAGTACGCCTGCGCCAGTGCGGTGTTGCCCTTGTGGCTGCCCAGCGGGCTCATGTCCTCGCGCTTGAAGTAGATCTTCGCCGGGGTCTTCAGGTACTTCTCCAGGTGGTACGCCCTCTGGAGAGGCGACGGGCGGTTCAGGTAGACGTAGTTGTCCCTGACCTCCTCCGGGATGTCGATGTACCTCTCGGTGGACATCTCCTGGCGGATGATCTCCTTGCAGAAAATCGCCTCCAGCTCCTCGGGCTTCACGGGCTCCCTGGTCTGGGGGTTGAGCATCGGCTCCAGGTGATCCAGGTCTGCGGCGATGTTGTACCATTTCTTCGGAATGTCTTCCGGTGTGAGACGTATGACGGCATCTCTGGGGATTGACATGATTGCGACCATCGCGGAGTTATATTTAATGATTGTGTACATTAATGTATAATTATATTCATTATATGGTCGATACCTTAACATCCGAGGCGCATATGGGTACGCATGGAGCCCATGGCCGCGGAGCTGAGGAACGTCTCCGTCGTGCGCGGAGGCAGGCGCATACTGGACGGGGTGAGCCTCGACGTGGGGCACGGCGAGAACATCGCCGTCATAGGGGCCAACGGCTCCGGGAAGACGACCCTGGTGAAGCTGTTCTCCGGGGACATCCTGCCATACTATGAGGAGGACGGCTCCTCGTCGATCCGTCTCTTCGGCGAGGAGAGATGGAGCATATTCGAGCTCCGCAGCAGGATCGGCATCGTATCCATGGATCTGCAGACACGCTTCGGCCCGGAGACTCTGGTGTCCGAGGTCATCCTCTCGGGGTACTTCGGCAGCCTGGACGTCTTCAGGAACCATGAAGTCACCGAGGATATGCTGAGGGCGGTCAGGAACGCCGCCGTCCGCATGGGCATGGAGGACAAGCTTGACCGGCCGATAGGCGGGCTGTCGCTGGGGGAGATGCGCAGGGCGCTCATCGCCCGTGCTCTCGCTCCGGAGCCCGGGATGCTGATACTCGATGAGCCGATGACCGGATTGGACATCGTCATGAAGGGCAGGTTCCGCAGGATGTTCGACATACTCTCCGCTTCGGGGATAGGTATCGTCATGATAACCCATGAGCTGGAGGACATCCCCGCATCCGTGCGCAGGGTCGTGATGATCAAGGACGGCAGGAAGGTGGCGGACGGGCTGAAAGAGGAGGTGCTCACCTCCGTCAACCTCTCGCATCTGTTCGATGCGCCCATAGACGTGGTGTGCTCAGGCGGGGTCTACCGCATGTCATTGAGGGATGAATGATGTCTCAGGAGCCTTCTGATGATGGGATGCACACGGTCTTCGTGTGCGCGGAATGCGGGAAGATAACGGATCCTTCCCCAGGGTTCTGCGCTCATTGCGGTTCGGTGAACGGAAGGGCTGTGCAGCCCGGAGCGCAGCCGGACGGTTCTCCGGCGCCGGTCTTCGACGACAGCACGGCGAAGAAGGCCATGTTCGCAACCATGCTTGCCCTGCTTCCCGGCCTCTTCGACGTGTTCGGCCTGGGTCACATAGCCATGGGGAAGTACGTCAGGGCGGCTCTTTTCCTCGTCTGCACCGCACTCCTGATGTTCTTCAGGTTCATCCATCCCCTGGAAGGGTACTCAGTTTACCTCGACTACGCATCCCTGGGCATATTCATCCTCCAGGCGGTGGACGTCTACCTCATCGTCAACCGTGCTCTCGGCCTCCGCAGATGAGAAAGGTTATGACGGCGCCGAGTCATTAGAGCGGCGTGTCAGAGGATTGGACGGAGAAGTACAGGCCCCGCAGCCTTTCCGGCGTCGTCGGCAACCCGAAGGCGGTCGGAGAGCTGAGGAAGTGGGCCGATTCCTGGTCGACGGGCATCCCGAAGAACCGTGCCGTGATCCTCATGGGCCCGCCGGGTGTGGGGAAGACCACATCCGCGGAAGCCCTCGCCGCGGACATGGGGTGGGGGATCGTGGAGATGAACTCATCCGACCAGCGCACAGGTGAGGCCATCCGCTCCGTAGCTCTGAGAGGTGCTTTCGCCCAGACCTTCGGCGACGACGGCGAGTTCCGCTCCACTGCCGACGGCGGGAGGAAGCTCATCGTCCTGGACGAGGCCGACAGCCTCTTCGGCAACGCGGACCGCGGAGCCATGCCCGTGATCAACGAGCTCATCAAGGAGACCAGGCAGCCCGTCATCCTAATCGTCAACGATTTCTACGAGCTGAGCAGGAAGTCGTCCGCAGTCAAGTCGTCGACGTTGCAGATAACCTTCATGCGCCCGTCGGCCGCATCCATATCCAAGGCTCTGAAGGCCATAGCCGCTTCGGAGGGCGTGGAGGTCACCCCCGATGCTCTGAGCGCCATAGCCGAGAACTCCAACGGCGACATGCGCGCCGCCGTGAGGGACCTTCAATCCGTCGCCCTGGGCAGGAGCGAGGTGTCCTTCGGAGACGCTTCGCAGATCTCCAACCGCATCGTCCGCAAGAGCATCTACGATCTGATGTACGCCATCTTCCGCAAATCGGCTCCCATGGAGGCGCGCAGGCTCTCGATGGATGTGGACGAGGAGCCCAGCTACATCCTCCTGTGGGTGGACGAGAACCTCCCCCACGAGTACCGCGCGCCCGGGGACCTGGTACGCGGGTACGAGCGCCTTTCCCGGGCCGACATCTTCCTGGGCAGGGTCCGGCGCAGGCAGTACTACGGATTCTGGTCCTATGCGTCGGACATGATGACTGCCGGAGTCGCCGAGGCCAGGAACGGCAGCTTCGTCAACCGGGAGAGGTTCAGGTTCCCAGGATACATGATGAAGCTCTCCAGGTCGAAGAGCGTGAGGGCATCCAAGGCGCAGGTCTGCTCGAAGCTGGCGGACCATCTGCACACATCCACCAAGAGGATCTCCTCGGAGGTACTCCCGGTCCTGAAGGCCATGCTGACGGAGGATGCGGAGCTGAGGGCCCATCTGGTCCGGGACGCTGAGCTGGACGCGGAGGACCTGGCTTTCATGATGGGCGTCAAGACGGACAGCAAGGCAGTGAAAGAGGCGATGGATGCGGCATCGAAGCTCCCTTCCCGCAGCACAGAGCCGGAAGACAACAATGGGGCTGCCGCTCCTGCCCCGGCGGTCAAGGCGCCGGTCAGCCCGGAGCCCCCCAAGGCCGTCGACGATGCCCCCGTGCATCATCCCAAGGGGACCGGTCAGAGGAGCCTGTTCGATTTCTGAGGTGAAATGATGGATCAGGAGTACCGTGAACTTCTTGCCAAGCAGCAGTACCGTGTCTATAAGGACCATGCCGCCGTGAAGCTGTGCCATTGGATGAAGGAGTCCATGATGCGGGGCAGGACCTGCTACAAGCAGGACTTCTACGGGATCAGATCTCACAGATGCCTGCAGATGACCCCCGCCCTCAACGAGTGCTCCCAGATGTGCCAGTTCTGCTGGCGCATACTCGACCGGGATTTCGAGGTGAAGGACTGGGCGGAGCCCAAGGACATGCTGGACCATCTCATCGAGATGCAGAGGAAACTCATCACCGGATTCAACGGCGACCCCAGGGTCTCCAAGCAGATGTACGAGGAGGCCAGGAACCCCAATCAGGTCGCCATCTCCCTGGCCGGGGAGCCAATCACGTACCCGTACCTGTCGGATTTCATCAAGGAATGCCACTCCAGGGGGATGATGACCTTCCTGGTGACCAACGGCACCTACCCGAAGCAGCTTGCCGACCTGGACACCCTGCCCAGGCAGCTGTACGTCACCGTCGCGGCTCCCAACGAGGAGGTCTACCGCACCACCTGCCGCCCCAAGCAGCCCGGCTGCTGGGACAGGCTGATGGAGACACTTGACCTACTGCCGTCCCTGGATACGAGGACGGTCATCCGCCACACCCTGGTCAAGGGTCTGAACTTCGGCTACGTTGACCAGTACGCGGAGCTCGACAGGCGTGCGGATCCCGATCTCGTCGAGCCGAAAGGGTACGTTTTCGTGGGAAGCTCGCGCATGAGGCTCACCATCGATTCCATGCCCCGTTTCAACGAGATCATGGAGTTCTCCGAGGACCTGGGTCAGCGCATAGGGATGACGGTGCTGAAGAAGAAGGAGGACAGCAAGGTGGTGCTCCTGGGTCACGAAGGCGTCGAGACCGACGTGATGAAGCTGTACGGCCTGAAATGAGTTTCGGGCCCCCGGAGGGGCCCGAAGAGGTTTCCGGGTGATGAGGTCAGAACTTCTTTCCGATGGCTTCGGCCTTCGCCAGAGCATCCGCGTCTCCCGCGGCCACGTTGGGTGCGAATCCGCCGGAGAGGACGATCTTGCCCAGGGACTCGGCTTTGAAGAAGTTCACGAAGGTGCCCTCCATGGCATCCGCAATCTTCTCAGCGCCCTCTTTGCCGGATCCGCAGGTGACCACGACGGCGACCTTCTTCTTCGAGATGTTGGGGACGAAGTCGGGTCCGACGAAGCTGTACATCCTGTCCTCGGACATGCGGTACTGGGAGCAGGGCTGGCCGAAGTAGTCGGCTGCGGCGACGATGACGCCGTCGGCGTCCCTGACCGCGTCGATGACGGGGAGCATGTCGTCCTTGACGACGCATCTGCCGGCCTTCTTGCATCCCATGCAGGCCTGGCAGCCCTTGGCGTTCTTGAGGTCGTTCAGGCGGAAGACCTCGATGTCGTTCCCGTTCTGCTTCGCGGTCTCTGCGATCTTCATAGCGATGGTCTCAGAGTTCCCCTTGCGGGGCGATCCAAGTACAACAGCAATCTTTGCCATGTCTATCTTCCAGTCTATCCGCAAGGCGGTATTTATATCTTGGTAACATAGTGTAACCGATATGAATCATTGTAACTCTGGTAACATTATTATACCGATATTCGCCTTCTCCAGTCATGCATTTCGATCCCAAGGTGAGGATGGACTGTCCGTTGGATGCGGCCATGTCCGTCATCGAGGGGAGATGGAAGACCGTGATCCTCTGCCGGATGGCCATGGAAGGGCGCCCTGTCAGGTTCAAGGAGTTCATGGAGGGCATCGAAGGTATCTCCTCCAGGATGCTGGTCCGCCAGCTCAGGGAGATGGAAGAGGACCGCCTCGTCACCAGGGAGGTGTTCCCGGAGGTCCCTCCGAGGGTTGAGTACTCCCTCACTCCCCGTGCACGCTCCCTGCTGCCGATCCTCAGGCAGCTTGCGGAGTGGGGCAGGGAGAACATGTTCAACTCCTCCGTCGACATCTCCGCTCTCCTGGAGGAGCGCCAACCTCAGTCATCCGAATCCGAGTGTAAAGCATAATCAATGGCTCGCGGATTACCTTCCATGGCCTATGATGTGAAGGTCGTCCCCACCTCGGTTGTCTCGGAAGTCTATGACAGCTGCCGCTCCGGCAGGTTCTACTCGTCTAAAGCCGACATATCCGGCGTCTGCGTCAAGCTGGTGACGGCATTCAAGAGCGACCTGGACATGTGGGTCGACAACTTCCGCTCCATGAGCGATTCCGTGAGGTCCCACGCCATGGTCATCTGCCTGCAGGACGATTCCAGGGGACTGGAGGTGGACTACGACCCGGTCACATCCATCGCCGTGCTCTACAACTTCGACTACTACGGATGGATCAAGAGCATCGCATTGGCCATCGTTTCGGACATCCTCGAGGATTCCCACAGGATATTCGCCGTCCACGGTGCCGCTTTGGACCTGGACGGCAGAGGTGTGGCCATAATCGCACCGTCCAAGACAGGCAAGACCACTCAGTCATGGGGCCTTCTGCGCACCCGCAACGCATCCCTGGTGACGGATGACTGGTTCTTCGTCCGTCTCACAGGCGGCCGCCCCAGGGCCTCGGGTTCAGAGAAGAACTGCTACATCGACGCCGATATCGGCGATGTGTGGGAGGAGTACCGTCCCCTGGTGGCGACCACCCGCTTCGACGGCAGGGGCAGGGGTATAGCCAACATCCGCTGGGTGAAGGGTCCTGACGCGGTTGTTGACCAGACGTCTGTATCCGACATCGTCCTCCTCAAACGCGATCCTTCCGACGACGAGGTTGTCAGGGAGCTGACATCGGAGCAGGCCCTGGATTATCTGGCCGCCAACGACTTCTGCAACCCCCATCAGATGATACGGGATGACAGGAAGCACCAGCTCCGCATGAGGTTCTTCGAGCGCTTCCTCTCCGGGTGCAGGGTGCACCTGGTGAACACCGTCCTGTCCCCGGAGGAGACGCAGCAGGCCATCAGAGGAGCGTTGGGGGCCGGGGAATGAGGCGCCTCTATCTTGACTGCGGTTCCGGCATCAGCGGCGACATGGCAGTGGCCGCGCTGCTCGACCTGGGTGCCGATGCAGCCGCAGTGGAGCGTGCGATCGCCTCCCTCGACGTGCCGGGTCTGTCGGTGCGCATCTCCCACGTGATGAAGTCAGGCGTATCCGCCTGCGATTTCGATGTCATCCTCCCGGAGGACAATCATGACCATGACATGGGCTACCTGCACGGACATTCAGATGCGCATGTCAAAGGGGGCGATACAGGATTGGAGCCCATCTCACGCATGATCCGCTCTGCGGATGCTCCTGATGCCGCCAAGGATCTGGCGCTGAGGATTTTCTCCATCATAGCCGATGCGGAGGGGCGCGTCCACGGAGTGCCTCCCGAGGAGGTGCACTTCCATGAGGTCGGCGCATTGGATTCCGTAGCGGACATACTCTCTTTTGCGGTCTGCTTCGATTCCCTGGGCATCGAGGATGTGATCGTCACCGGCCTGACCGACGGCAAGGGCATGGTGCGCTGCGCTCACGGCAGGATGCCCGTCCCGGTTCCAGCGGTGCTGGAGATCTCCAGGGAGCACGGGCTGCCGCTGACCATCGCCGATGTGGAAGGCGAGCTCGTCACACCCACGGGAGCGGCCATAGCCGCCGCTGTTATGACCTCATCCGTACTCCCGGAAGGGTTCAGGGTGCTCTCGGTGGGGATCGGAGCGGGGAAGAGGGATTACGATGCTCCGGGCATCCTGCGTGCCGTGATCGTAGAGGATTCCGGGGGATTGGACAGCGTGTGCTGTCTGGAGGCCAACATAGACGACTGCACGGGGGAGATGCTCGGAAACGCGGCCGAGAGGCTGATGGAGGCCGGTGCCAAGGATGTCGTATACATTCCGATATACATGAAGAAGGGAAGGCCCGCCTACATGATCTCCGTCATCTGCGATCCGGACGATGCGGACATGCTCACTGATTTCATCTTCGCCGAGACCACCACAATCGGCGTCAGGCGGAACATGGCATACAGGGCCGTCCTGGACCGTGAGATCCGGTCCTTCGACACGTCATTGGGCAGGGTGAGGGCGAAGGTCTGCCGCACTCCGGCGGGCCTGCGGGCCTACCCGGAGTACGAGGACGTGGCCTCGGTCTCCGAGGGCATCCCCTTCAGGGACGCCTACAGGCGGATAGCCGAGGAGTGCGGCAGGCAGCTGTCATCTCTTGAATGAAGCCGCCGTCCTGCCCATGGCGATGACGTTCTCGTCGGGGGCATCCCTGGGGACCTCGCAGCCGGGCGCAACGATGTAGCCGCCGTCCATACCGGCCTTCATGATGCCCTCCTCCACTTCCTTCGCCACCCTCTCGGGGGTCCCCATCATGAGGGTCCCCACGGGGTCCACGTTGCCCATAAGCGCCATGCGCCTGCCCACGGACGATCTGGCGTCCGCAAGATCCGATTTGGTGTCGCAGCTGAAGCACTGGATGCCCGCTTCGGGGAGCATGCGCATGGTGTCCACGGTGTAACCGCACATATGGTAGAATATGGGGGCATCCCTGTCGAAGGCCCGGACACCGTCCACCACATGCTTCAATCTGTCAAACTCGAACCTGCGGTACATGTCGGCGCTTATGAGGTCCTCTCCGGCGGTGGGGTCGGCCATCCACATCACCGTGGCGCCGGCGTCGATGCACCTCTTCTGGAGCTCGCGGCTCATGTCCGCGGTCTTGGTCAGCACCTTGTCCACCAGCTCCTGGTTCAGGAGGATGCTCATCATCATGTTCTCGGCTCCCATCACGAACCCGGCGAAGGAGAAGGGGGCCCAGCAGAACCCGCAGATATGCCAATCCTCGTCGATGGCTTCGGACAGGGCGGAGATGTTCTCGACGAATCCCTTGGTGAAGTTGGGGCAGTCGGAGGGGTCGAAGGGGTCGTAGAACTCCAGGTTGTCGGCATCCTCTCCATCGGTGACGATGCTCCCAGTGATGCGGATGTAGTTGTCGTCGGGGATGACAAGGTTCACCTTGCTCGGTTTCGTGATGTCCATGAACTCCGCATTGGTGTCCAGGCAGGGCTTGATGAAGTCCGACCCTGTCATCTTCGCGTAGCGGATGGTGCTCTCGGACGACATGGATGAGTTGAATCTGGCATCCCTGATGATCTGCCCGGCGCTGCGCACCGCTGCGATGTTCGCGAAATTGTTGACGGGCACGCGGTCCGTTACCTCGAAGTTCAGGGCGGCTTCGATGGCCGCCCTGTGACCTTTTTCCTCCATCATGCTCCAGGGAACGGCGACTGGCGATAAAAGGATGTCAGAGCGACACAGGGATGCTGTAGGAGAGGGTCATGGAGTCGGGTGCGACGTCGCATCCGTAGGCGATGATGCGCACCCCCGCGGCTGCGGCCTCGGACAACGCCTCAGCGAATGCGGGATCGGTGGCGCGGTTGGGTTCGAAGCGCTCCATGCCCTCCATCTGCACGACGAACAGTATGCACGCCTCCCATCCGTCATCTGCCGCATGCATCAGTTCGCGGATGTGCTTCCTGCCCCTCTCGGTGGGCGCGTCGGGGAACATGCAGACCCCGTCCTCCTCGAGGGTCACGCCCTTCACCTCGACGAGGATCCTCCTGCCGGGTGCGATGGCCATGATGTCGATGCGGGAATCGCCGTAGGGGAACTCCCGTCTCACCTCGGTGACATCCTCGAATCCGGGGATGAGTCCCAGCCCCTCGGCGGCGACGGGGTTGGGGGCCTGGCTGTCCATGTTGACAAGCAGGTTGCCCTTCATCACAGCGACGAGGTCATGAGAGGTGGACCTGCCGGGCGAATCGGAAGCGGAGAGGAAAACCCTGGCCCCGGGGACCAGCAGCTCCCTGCACCTCCCGGTGTTCTTGACGTGGCACCTCACGGTGCTGCCGTCGATGTCCACCATCGCGATGAAACGGTTGGGCCGGGAGAGGAAGGTCCCCTCCTCGACCCTGTCATAGAGTTTCATGCTCAGATTATGAACACCGAGTTCTGGGTCATGCGGGCCAGGTGGTCGGGCACCATGTTCCCGAAGTCCTTGGGCAGCACCAGCTTCCCGTTGGACGCGGTGCAGGGGACGTAGATGATCCTCTGTACCTGGGGCTGGCTCAGCTTGAACTTGCTGTGGGTGCGGGACACCTGTGCCAGGAAGTCCACGCAGACCTTCTCCGCCTCCGCCTTGGTGGACAGGGGGAGCACGATCCTCTTGCCGGCGGCGCTGCCCATCTGCACGGAGTCCTGTATCCTACCGATGCCGGTGCCTCCGCTGATCCTGGTCTCCTCGCCTTTGATGGAGTCCATGATGCTGCTCTCGGGGCGGTTCCTGAACACGTCTGTCAGAGCGGACGACGGGTTCACCAGGCAGTCGGGGTCCATGATGAAATCGGCGCAGATGAGCAGGTCCTCCTTGACCTCCACGCTCTTCTTGGACCAGAGCTTGCCGGTGACGAAGGTGTACCGGAGGTCCACCTCCCAGAAGGGCACGAGTATGTCCCCCTGGCCGGCGGCGATGGGTATCTGGCCGGAGTTCTTGGCCGATATCGCCCTGGATATCTCCGCGAAGATCTCGTTGAAGCGGTTCTGGTTCCCGGTGAGGAAGGACCACCTGGGGTTCTGGGCGGGTTTGGCGTTGATGACGTCCTTGACTATGTTCATGGTCTGCATCGGGTCGCCGCCCATGGTGCTGACGAACCCGGCGATGTCCAGGACGATGTTGGAGACGTTGATCTCCTGCTCGATGCCCATGTACATGATGCTCATCTGCGGGTCCGAGAACACCTTGTCCTTCAGTGCCGTGAGCATGTCCCTGCCCGCCGAGATGTGGGACTGGGCGTCGGTGATGTTGCCCTGCATGAACATGGCGAACCCGTCGGCCACCTCTGCCAGAGCGTTGTACCTCTCGCAGGCGAGGGCGTACTGGGGCGCGTCCTTCAATGCGTTGGCCGATTCCCTGAAGTTGGTGGCCATGATGCCCCATCTCCCGTCCTTCACCTCGGACAGCAGCTTCACGTTGTTCAGAGCCAGAGCGTAGCTCTGTGTGATGGCAGACGTCTGGGATATCAGGTCCTTGTCCTCATCCGTGACCGCCAGAGGTGCAACGGATTTCGCTTTGGCGTTGAGCTCGAAGACCTTGTTTGGGCTGTGGTCGGTGTTGCACACAGCGGTGGTGTTGAAGGGCACGGTTATGAGGGTGTTGCCCAGGAGGGACATGTTGCTGAACCTGTATGTCTCCAGCTCGGACTCTATCCTGGGGCGTACGTCGTTGGTGAAGATGCTGTGCCTGGCCACGGGGTCCACGTTCTCGCCGCCTTCGACGCCCATGCCGAGGGGCATTGCGCTGGACAGCCATGATTTGATCTGGGTCATCATGTCGTCCATGTACTTCTGGGCGTCGATCCTCTGCTGGGAGGTGCCGCAGTACTGGCAGGTGACGAAGGGCGCGTCCGCATCCAGCCCGGTGACGTCGATGGGCGCACCGCAGGACTTGCATCTGAGCTCTACCATTCCGTCCAAGGGATCATCTCCTGGAGGCCAGCATCATGGCGTTGATCCTGGTCTCGATGGCGGCGATTTGCATGTTGATCCTGGCCTCCACGTCGTGGAGCTCCGCCAGGGCGGAGTCGTAGTATCCCCTGGAGATCTCGTCGGACCTGCGGGATATGGCCGAGTAGCACGCCCTGCAGACGTAGACGGAGTCCCCCTCCTCGGGGATGGAGTTGCCGCTTTCGCCGATCTGCTGGGGGCTGATGTCGCTGCTCATCCTGTAGAAGTGCAGCCCCTCGCCCATGGTCTCCCTTCCGCAGATCCAGCATGTGCAGGAGTGGGTGAACTGCTTGATGCGCTGCTGGTTCTCCTCGCCGGTCTCGCCCAGCTGGCGCCTGAAGTTGTAGGCCATCTGCTGGTACTCCGCAGCCTTCTTGGGGTCCTCCCAGAACCATGCCTGGGAGATGAGCTCGTTCCCCTCGGCCATCAATGAGAGGGCCAGCTTCACGCCAGTGAGGGAGGTGTTGTTGAAGTAGTAGTTCACCTGAAGCATCTCGTTGCCGACAGACGCCTGGAGCTTCTGGGCGGCCTTGATGAGGTTCTCACCCTTGCTGATGTCCTCCTGGGGCCCGTTCGACGGCTGGGAGCGAGCGTTGATGCATTCTGCCATGCATTCGCATTCCGCCGCAAGCTTCTGGGTGTCGAAGGAGCTGAGCCCGAACTCGAAGGTCCCGGGCCCCTTCTCCCTCAGTCTCTGGGCCATGGCGCTGTAGTAGCTGGGATTGCTCCATTCGCGGCCCAGGTGGATGAAGGTGATCATGAGATTGGCTTCCAGAGCATTGTCCGGGTCCTTCTCTATGCTCTTCTGCAGGGTGCGAAGGGCTTTGTCGTAATCCTTCTGGTTGATCTGCTCTTTGGCCTCTTCGAACAGCTCGTCTCCGCCTTTGAATAATCCGAACACCATGGTCCACACCTTATTGGCCGTGAATCGCGCTCCATGGATTTTATTATATGTCGGGACTGTGCGAAACTGGCTTCAACCGAGTCGGCCTCTACGGGTCATGGAGCCGGTATCCGCAGTCAGGGACATCATGAAGGCGAGCGGGATAGCGATCTTCGGATTCGCCGATCCATCACGCTGGGATTCCGATCCCGTCGTGTCGGCCAATGTCCCTCCGGAGCGCAGGCCGCTGGCCATCATGCCGGGCGCACGCTCCGTCATCGTCTTCGGGATCCCCGTCAGCAGGACCATCCTGGCGACGGCGCCGTCCGTGTTCTACCGCTCCCATTACGACATCATCAACCAGCGCCTGGATTCTGTGGCTCAGCATGTCTCATCGGAGCTGGAGTCCCTCGGGTACCGCTGCGCCCCCGTTCCCAGGGACGGTTATCTCGGCGTCGCGCCCTACGCGGAGCTGCGCTCGTTCTTCTCGCACAAGCATGCTGCGTATCTCGCCGGACTCGGAACATTCGGTGCCAATTCCACCATCCTCACACCGAGCCACGGGCCGCGGGTGAGGTTCGTGTCGGTCATCACCGAGGCACCCATCCCCGATTCCGGAGGGCCTATGCGCGAGGAGCTCTGCACAGAATGCGGGCTCTGCTCATCAGAGTGCCCCGTTTCCGCCGTCGGCGATGAGCGCTACCCCCTTTCCCGCATCGACAAGCAGGCGTGCGCATCCAGGTCCGCGGACCTGGTGGCTTATAAGACCTACCCCTGCGGGAGGTGCATACTGGTGTGCCCGGTGGGGGATGACGATCCTCTGCCCCCTACGGACGAGGCCAAGGCCCAGATCCGCGCCCTGAGGAAGCCTTAGAGGGTATCGGGCAGCTCGTTCCTCAGCTCCTCGAGCTCTTTCAGAACCTTCACGAACCTCTGGTGCTCCGCGTCCGCGGCCGCTTTCAGCTCCAGGGACCTCTGGTGCTCCCGGTCGGCCAGCTCCTTGGCGGCATCGATCTCCGGGCGGGTCTTCTCGATGATCTCCTGGTACTCCTGGGACTTGGCGTGGTTCTCGACGACCTTCGCATGGAGCCTGTCCCTTTCGGCTTTGAGCTCTCCGAGGTCCCTGGCGCCTTTCTCGCGGGCATCGGCGATCCTGTCGGAAACGGCGTTGCGTGCCTCCTTGGCCTCCCTGACTGCCGCGTTGTACCTGTCGCGTTCGCGTTTGGCATCGGTGACCTTCCTCATGAGGTCCTGGGATGCCTTGCGGAAGCTGTCCCTGCGGGCCTGGCAGGCCTTCGCCTCCGACTGGAACTGGTCTCTTGAGCGTTTGATGTTGTTGAGCTCGTCCTGCTTCTCCTTCACGAGAGCATCCAGGGTGAGAAGTTCGTCTTCGACCGTCATCCTACCAACCGTACCTGAAGGTGATGAGGCACCCTATGTACATGGGGATATATTTTGGATGGCGGAGGGATGCGCATATCCCAGAAAGCCACAGGCTGCGGAACCTCCCGACGGGCGCCGCCATCTTGGCAAGCTCCCCGTCCGTCATTGATGCCAGTGAATCGTGCAGTTCCGAGAACCTGCGGGACGAGAGGATGCATCTGCGCCACCATCTTCCGTATGCGCCCTTCCTGCCGGATATGATGGCATGTGCGCATTCCTGTCCGGACAGCAGCGCCGCGCTCAGCCCTCCGAAGCAGACGGGGTTGGCCATCCCCGCCGCATCGCCGCATAGGAATGCGTTATCGTCCTCGATGACAGGCACGCTTCCGCAGGGGATGATCCTGCCACCGGATTGGATCCATCCTCCTGGTTCGGATGCCCCGGGGAGAGACCCGGTGTTGCAGCGGTCGCCGGAGGGGAACACCCATCTGTACGCACCGCGGTAACTCTCGGACAGCTCCAGTTCGAAGCGGTCCGGAACCGTTTCGGGAGTGATGAACTCCCTGGCGGGGACCATGTACCTCGGCTCGGAGCCGAAGAGGCATCTCCTCACGACGGAGAAGGCTCCGTCGCATCCTATGACGTGGGTAAACGTCCTTACGGCGCCGTCGGAGAGGGACACTTCGAATCCGCCTTCGGCTCTCACGACGGATACCACCCTTCCATGGACGAATGAGCAGCCCAGCGAGGCGCAGAGCTCCCTGGTCCGGCGGAGGAACGACGGGCGGTCGATGACGGCTCCGTCGATCCCGATGCTGACGTCAGTCCCTCCCGGGAATCTGATCAAAGCTTCCGGGACGGTGTTCAGGATGTCCGATTCCCGCAGGTATCTGAGTTTGCGGAACGTGCAGCGGCTGATTCCCGCTCCGCACACAGTGTGATACCTGCCGTATCCGGCTTCGGAGAGCCTGTCGAACACCGTGGCCTTCACGCCGTTGGACGCCAGGGCGATTGCCGCCGAGAGACCTGCCGGTCCCGAGCCGATGACTGCCACGTCCGCTTCCATGGGTGGGTGAACGCGTTTCATGGGATACGTCTTCCCCTCAGCCGGGAGTACTCCGACCTGATGTCCAGCCCCAGTGCCTCTATCGCCGCGGATGCCGCGCTCCCCGGATCGGTGTACGACGCCGAACCCGAAGGCCTCACCACCGCGCCGGCCGATTCCAGAGAGCGCATCATCCCTTCGGCATCCGCATCCTTGGAGAGCCCGCAGGATGCCAGCTCGGAGTGGAGGCGGTGCATGATCGCCATGGCTACGAACTGCAGGAAGAGCCTGGCTTCCAGGCGGTGGGACAGGTAGAGCTTGAGGTCCAGCTGGTCGGTGCGGTTCTTCAGGTCGTCGAACCTCTCCTCCGCCCACCTGTGCATCATGTGCACCGACAGCGCCTCCTCCGGGTCCCTGATTCCCCTGGAGGCCAGGACCAGGAACCCTGCCATCTCGCTGTGCCTCATGACGGCATCGCTGTTAGGCTCCACCTTCGGCTGCCCGTCCTCTTCGGTGATTATGAAGTACCTCTCGTACATCCATCTGTGCGAGTGCTCCCATCTGTCGTTCAGGAGCTCCTCGCGGCAGATGTCGATGAGTTCCAGGAACGATCCCATCTCCATCTCGGCGTTCTCTGCGCTGTGGTATACATGGAGATGCACTTTCTTCCCCCCGATGAACCTCACTGCGGTGTGGATGTGCCTGTGCCCCCTGCTCCGCTCCAGCCCTTCCGAGCCGGATGGGGAGGCCCTTGCCTCAGCCACAGCATCCGCGTGAATCGGTTCGGACTGCGGGATCCTCACAACGAAGTCCCTGTCGGAAGCCGTCATCCCCGTCAGCGCACCGCTGTCGGCGAGGCAGCTGTCCGATGAGAACAGGATCCTCCTGCATCCCATCCATCCGAGCCTGTCGGTGATGATCTCCAGGTCGGAATCCCTCTCAGGACGCAGCGGCAGGCGTTCCAGGAACACGGGCGCTCCCGTCTCGGCGTCGATGCAGAGGCCCATGCACATGCTCTGCACGGTGTCATCGCCTCCCTGGCGGAACCATTCCCGCGGGTCGTAGCTCTGCAGGGATTCCAGGATCAGGTACCTTATATCGGAGCAGTCGAAGCGCTTCCTCCAGATCCTGTAGAACGAGTCTATGCCGTCCCTGTCCAGCATCGAAACCAGTGATACCGCGGGTGGAGAAGGGTCCGTAGGGTCCATGCCGTATGGGTCGGGCGGAAGCATGGACAGGGGGTCGCGGTCCCTTATGATGTGCTCCGCAGCCCTGAGTATCTGCTCCCATCTGTCGGAGAAGCAGATCTGGAGGATGCCTGTCAGTCCCGATCCGTCGGACATCCTGCGGATGAGCGTGCGGGGCCCCAGCTCCACGTATTTGAGCCCCGGCCCTTTGGTCCTGGAGCGGTTGGGGACGATCTCCCCGGTCTCCGGGTCCACATGTCCGATGCATTTCCTGACGTTCCTCATCACGCCCGTGGAAGGGTCCGCCTCCCTGGAGTTTGAGTACACGTAGACCTTGCCGGAATCCTTGTTCCTGAGATAGACTATCGAACTCAACGTATTGTATAATGATTCATTATACAAAAAACTTTATGATTATACATATGCTGTGCACTGCTTATCACAAAGAAATCTTTAAAAACCGAATGAATAAGAGGCACGCACCTGCATCTGCGGTCCGTTCTATAATAATATAATATTGATAAGCGGAGGGTGAACGGGGTTGGATGATATGATCCTATGGATGTTGCAATCCTTCCCTTTACGGTTGATAATAGAAAACTTGAAATATATTATCAACCGAAAACGTACAGTTCGGATTCGTGATGTTATATATCCGAACCAATCGGATGACATAATCAGCCGCTGCGGGCCCCCGGAGGCCCCGAGGCATAGGTGAAGAAGATGATAGACATCTCGAAGATCGACTACAGCACCATCCTCAGGCGCTACGACGCCGAGGCTGAGAACATGGACAGCCCCGAGGCTGTCGCTGCGAAGATGCTGCCGTCCGACCCCGTGCTCAGCGAGGTCGCCAGCGCAGTCCTCTACATGAAGTTCAAGGAGATCGGACCCGTCGTCAAGAAGGCCCTTGAGTCCAAGGAGCCTCTGGACATCATCAACAACGGTCTGGTCGCCGGAATGGAGATCGTCAGCCACCTGTACGCTGCCCATGTCTACTACCTGCCCGAGATCATGATGGCCGCGAAGGTCATGGAGGTCGGAATCTCCATCGCCGAGAAGCAGATCCCCGGCGGAAGGACCACCAAGGGAACCGTCGTCATGCACGCCGCAGAGGGCGACCCCCACGACATCGGAAAGAACATCGCAGCCGTCATGATGAGGTCCTCCGGATTCACCGTCGTGGACCTCGGAAAGGATGTGGCCGTGGACGACGTCGTCGACGCAGTGAAGGAGAACAAGCCCTTCCTGGTCACCGGCACCGCCCTCATGACCACCACCATGACCGCGTTCCCCTCCGGCGCCAAGAAGCTCCAGGAGGCAGGAATCAACATCCCGTACATGGCAGCCGGAGGCGCCGTGAACAGGGACTTCGCAGAGTCCTTCGACCTCGGAATCTACTCCGAGAAGGCTCCGCAGACACCCCCCATCGCCGACAAGATCCTCGCCGGCTACGACTGGAAGAAGATCAGAGAGGAGTGGGACAGCATCGTAGGAGGCGAGTGATATGGCTAAGTTCACCAAGATGGCATACGAGTCCGCAGACGACATGCTCTTCGGACACGCGAAGAAGCCCGTTTCGTACGGGCTCGGAATAAAGGTCGGAGCCGGCAGGGTCATCCCCGAGGTCAACTACGCTCCCAGGCCCGGGACTGAGAAGTCCGTCGAGAGGATCACCAAGGAGTACGTGGACTACATCTCCAAGGACGCCATCAACAGGGCGGTCACCCTGGGATTCCCCGACCTCCAGCTGGAGACCGAGTGGGTCGCCCAGATGGGAACCGTCCCCGGCATGGGCGCATCCGTGGTCGCCGGCCAGAAGGCGATCACCGAGAAGATGCACGACGAGTACGGCATCAACCTGGCCGTCAGGCACACAATCCCCGACCAGCGTGAGGCCGAGCACGGACTCAGGGGCGGCATGGACAAGAAGTTCGGCTACCCCGAGAAGTTCATCGAGTGCTGCGAGATCGCCTGCGAGAACGGCGCGGACGTCCTGTCCGTCGAGTCCGTCGGCGGAAAGGAGTTCGCCGACTACGCAGTCACCCACGGAGACATCACCGCCTTCCTGTTCGGCGTCGGATACCTGGGATCCATCGACATGGAGCATGTCTGGACCCAGATGGTCGACATCGCCAAGAAGAACAAGACCATCGCGGGAGGAGACACCAACTGCTCCGGAGCCAACGTTTCCATGTTCATGGCCGGAGGCATGCTGGACAACGACGTCCAGAAGACCTTCTCCGCCGTGACCAGGTGCATCTCCGCGGCCAGGACCATGGTCGCCGAGGAGGTCGGAGCCACCGGCCCCGACAAGGACTGCGGATACGAGGGAGTCATCGTCAAGTCCATCACCGGAATGCCCGCCGCCCAGGAGGGTAAGAACTGCCAGTGCGCCCACGCGGACATCCAGGGCAACCTGATGGCCCAGTGCTGCGACCTGTGGTCCAACGAGTCCGTGGAGTACCACCCCGAGTTCGGAGGATCCTCCGTCGCCTGCTGGCTCGGACCTCTGGGATACGAGTGCTCCCTGATGAACACCGCCATCGCAACCGGCAACGCCAAGACCCTCAGGGACCTGTACATGGCCTCCGACAGGGTCAGGGGACCCGAGGGATACGTCCTCGCCTACGACAACGCGTGGAAGGTCGGAAAGGCCATCACCGAGTACGGCGACAACTACTACCTCAGGGCCAAGGCCGCCGGTCTGGCCGGTGCCAACATCATCCGCGAGGGGTACGACAAGAAGGAGCTCGTCCTCACCAAGAAGCAGCTGGACGTCCTGGATGCCATCATCAAGGAGCTGTCCGTCCTGCCCGACGACGAGGACAAGTTCTACGACTACTGCGTCAAGAAGTACAAGGACGACGTCCCCACCTTCAACCCCAAGTCCTACGGATTCTGAGGTCAAACGGCCGGCTCCGGCCGGCCTTCCCAAACATATTCACACATCGGGGGACGTGCGCCGGGCTTCCACTCTATACCTCACGAACATCGGCGACATCCCGTTCCCTTGCGGGACGCCCCCCGGCCTCCGCCGGCCATCCCATATCTTCGTAGCCGCCGGCGGAGGCGGTATATCTCCGCTCATTCATGTCTGCCATATGGAAGCCAGGGATCTGATCTCGGGAGCATTCTCCTCATGCGATACGGAAGGCATGACGCTCATAGCCGACCTCGATCCGCCTGAGGTGACATCCGACACCTTCAGGCGGAACAGAGAGGGGTGCGAGGAGAACATCTGCGGTTGCTTCGGCACCTGTTGGAGCTGCCCTCCTGCGATCACCGATGAGGCGGGGGCCCTGGAGACGGTGTCGTCATTTACCCGCTGCGCGCTCATCTCCGCCGACATATGCGGAGAACCGACCCGCGAAGCGGTGGAGGACACCGACCGCAGGCTGCAGGATGTCTGCCGTTCCATCGCCCTGTCGCTTCGGAAAGCGGGTATCGGATGCCTACCTCTGACAGGAGGGAAGTGCCTCAGATGCGCCGAGTGCACATACCCAGACGACCCCTGCAGGTTCCCCGACGAGATGGTTCCATCAGCCACGGGATACGGCATCAGGGTCCTCGACTACACGGAGGCCATGGGCCTCGATCAGCCTGAAGGCGTGTTCAGGCTCTACGGATTCGTCCTCTACTGAACCCGCCGGATTGATATAACCGGCAGTCAATCGCCGGCCATGGAGAGGACGGCCGTGGTCACGGGTGCCGGCAGCGGCATCGGCAGATGCATCGCAACGCGTCTCTCCGAGCTCGGATTCCGCATCGTCGCCGCCGACATCGACGTCTCCGGCGTCCCCGTGAGCGATTCCGTCATCCCGTTCCAATGCGACCTGTCGGGACAGGAGGGCGTCGATGCCCTCTTCGCATTCTCCGAAGGAGAGCTCGGAACGATCGGATTCTTTTTCGCCAACGCCGGGTTCCCGTACTACGAGAAGATCAATGCCGCCGACTGGGAGCACATATCCCGCATCTTCTCGGTGAACACGTTCTCGCCCATATACTCCTACGAGAGATACATCGGCCACCTCTCGGGAAGAGAGGGCACATTCGTCGTCACCTGCTCCGCCATGGGCAGGACCGCAATGCCCGGATTCGCTCTGTATTCCGCCACGAAATACGCATTGGACGGCTTCAGGGAGGCGCTAAGGTTCGAGAAACCTCACAACCTCAGGATTACCTTCGCATACCCGGTGTCCACCGATACCGGGTTCTTCAGGCACCATTCCACCCGGGGGATGGACAAGCCCTTCCCGGTCCAGACCCCCGAGCACGTAGCCGGATGCATAGTATCCGCGGCCTTGAAGGGCAGGAGGAAGGCCTGCCCCTCCAAGCTGTACTCCTTCGCGTCGGTGCTGTTCGTCGTCATCCCTCCGGTGAAGTGGGCCTACAGAGGGTACTACGCCAGGAAGCTCGACGAGCGCTACCCCTGATCACCAGAAGCCCATTATGTGCTGCATCAGCAGGCTGACCGCGGCTATCGACACCCAGCAGAAGAACCCGATTGTGAGGGGCTTCCCTCCGGTCTTCACCAACTCCACCAGGTTGGTGTTCAGTCCGATGGCGGCCATGGCCACCACGATGAGGAACGCGCTCACCTGCTTCAGGGACGAGAACACTCCGTTGGCTGTCTCCAGAGCATCGCCCGTCAGCACCGATGTGCATACGGTTGTTATCACCGAAGCCAGGATGAAGTAGAGGATGAACATGGGGAAGGCCCTCCTGATGTTCCTCCCGTGGCCGTCGGACGACGGCTCCTTCTTCAGGGTGATATAGGAGAGCACCAGCACGATGGGGATGATGAACAGGGTCCTGGTGAGCTTGACGATGGTGGCCTGGTCCAGCACCGCGCTGCCGGTTCCGTGGATGGCGTCCCAGGTGGACGCCGCGGCGGTGACGGAGGATGTGTCGTTTATGGCCGTCCCGGCGAAGAGGGCGAACCCCTCGTCGCTCATACCCAGCATCTGGCCCAGGGTTGGGAATATTATCGCGGCGACCACGTTGAAGAAGAATATCACCGCGATGGACTGGGCGATCTCGTCGTTGTCCGCTTTGATCACCGGCGCGGCGGCGGCGATAGCCGACCCTCCGCATATGGACGACCCTATGCCCACCAGGGTGGTGGTCTTGGCGGGGGTGCGTATGATGCGGTAGAGCGCGTATGCGACGATGAGGGACGTGGAGATCGTCGAAACGATGATGGGCAGGGAGTCCAGGCCCACCCTGCCGATGACCGACAGGTTCAGACCGAATCCCAGGAGGACCACGGAGAACTGCAGGACGTACTTGGATGTGAAGGAGGTCCCCTTCTTGATGCAGTCGTGCCTCTTCCATAGTATGGACACAACCATTCCGGCGACGATGGCGATGATGGGTGCGCCCACCACCTCCAGCCCGTCTATGCTCTTCACCAGCACCCATGAGGGCACGGCTATGACGACGCTCAGCAGGATGCCCTGCCAGCTGCTGCGCAGGAAACCGGAGATGTCCATGTTCACACCGTTTTCAGCCATGTTTTTTGATGTATTTAACGGGGTTAGTAGCAATCTGTGATTGAATAAACTCGCGGAAACACGTTTCTCTATCGCCCTGTATTCTTGCTGATAAGGCGGAATGGTCCGTGACTCCGGACGGGAGCATCGGAGGGATGAGCACATCCGTCACAGTCGATGCGGTCTCCGAGGGCAGCGTAGCCATGTTCGATGGGAAGGACCTCTCCAAGGCGTTCGAGGTCAGCTTCGGCATGGAACAGAACCTGCCCGCAGGCACCACGCTGACCCTGTACCTCGGCGACAGGTACGCCTAAGGGACCACGTTCGAGGTCTATCACATCGCATCCGGTACCGTTGCCATTACGGAGGCTTCCGTCGTCGTCGACAGCCGGGGCGCCGTGACCTTCGACGTGCCTTCCTGCTCGTCATACGTGCTCGTGCAGGGCTCCATAGCGGATCGGGTGCCATTCGACGGTTCCGGTGCACCTCCTGCGCCTCCCGGCACCGACTGGCTCCTCTTCGGCGGAATGGCTGTGGCGGTCATAGTGCTCATCGGCCTTGCTGTGCTGCTCTTCAGAAGGCATCATTGAAGGAGAAACAGGGGCGGAAGCCCCTTCCATCCGTCTTCCACCGTCCCGCCCAAGCTCCGACCGTCCCATGATGACAGTCATCGATTCGTTGTACAAATGTCGACATTAATTGTAAGCGGACAGGTCGGAAATATTTTCACAATATATAAAACTGAAGCATATGCCAGATATGACATGTGTCAACGGTTGCGGAAAACCATCGGAATCGGGACTCTGAACATGTTTGTACGAACCTGAAGTGAAAAAATCGGTCCGCGATGTGCTCCCTTTATAACCTCTGACGCACAGTCTGTTCCTGGTGATACAAAGTGAAGACCAAAGCACTCACCGTCATCATCGCCGCCGTACTGGCGTCGGTGATGCTGATAGCGCCTTTGGGCTCCGCTCAGAGCTCCTACGGCGACGATGGCTTCGTGGATTTCGATGATTTCGAGATCCCGATGCCGGATATCGACGATGACGAACTCATGAATGCATTCAATCAGATGGGCATCCAGATTCCCGACAGCGCCACCGGCACCTTCGGTTTCCTGCTGGATGAGGGCGAGGTCGACGATCTGTTGGGCCGGCTGATACAGATGTTCTCTGCTTCGGGCTCCGTTCCACAGGATGCAACTCTTGCCGATCTGATAGAGGCCCTCTACATCGCATCCTTGTCGCCGGGTCAGCAGGCTCAGATCGGCGTGTCCAGAGCGGACATCGGCGCCATGGCCGGCGCAGTGATCGACATCAAGGAGTCCGCCGACAGCCTCACCATCGCCATCGACGTCGTCGCAGAGATTTCCTTCGGGATGGCGGCATCCGTGACCGATCCGGACGGTGTAAGCGTGTCCATCGACAAAGCATCCGTCGATGCTGCCCTGGCCTTCGGCATGGATATGTCCTTCACCTCTGTCTATGACAGGCTGTGGCGCCTCTCGGACGTGTCCATGGAGGCCGCTCTGACCGCCGATGTGGTCCTTAACATCACTGCCACCGCCCCCGAAGGTACCGAATCAAGGGATTTCGATGCATCCGCCGACCTCGGCATGTACATCATCGGTGAGACCGTGCGGTACGGCGAGCCCGTGCTCAGCATCGTGATGGCCAACAACATCGGGTCCTTCGTCAGGGAGCTGGCCGGAACATTCGGCTCAGCACCCGAGCCCCCTGCAGACGATCGGGACGAGCAGTCCGTATTGACGATGAACTTCCCGCCCTACTGCACCACCACCGAGGAGCTGGACGACATCTTCGACGACGACCTCACCGAGGAGGGCATCAGCAAGCTGAGCGTCAGGGCCCTGACCGCCCTGCTGAGCGCCGATGTCAGCAAATTGATATCGTCGTCCGGCGAGATTCCTCCCGAGGCTGTGGCCGAAGTATCCGAGCTCTTATCCATCTTCCTGGGCGATGACGGTTTCGTCTCCGATTCCGGCGAGGCCGATGCCGTCCGCTCCGCTGCGGACCGCGTGATGCAGGAAAACCGCGTGGACATCGCAGCCATCGAGTCCAAGGTCACCATACTCAAGCCTGCTCAGGGCAACCACGACGATGACGAAGGTCTCTTCGAGGTCGTCGACACCATCACCGTGAAGGCCGGCGGATCCGTACCTCTGAACAAGGCCGCCATCCAGGAGATCGTGAACAATCCGCCCGAGGGCATGAGGTTCGTCGGCTGGGAGATGGCCAGCGAGTACTACGTGCTGCCCGACGGGAAGGTGTACGTCGAGGATGACGATGACTTCATCAACAGGATCTACGGCGACTGCTACCTCATCCCCGAATTCGGCAAGGAGTACGGCGGCTTCGACCAGATTCCCGTCGGCGACACCGCCAACACCTACATCATCACCGTTGTAGACGACCAGGTGGCCATCTCGCTAATGAAAGAGTCCGGAAAGACATACATCCTGGAGAAGACCGATGTGGGCTCCCTCGCCGACAGTGTCGAGTGGATCATCATCGGTGGAAGTAACATCTCAACCAATCCCGACCAGCAGCTCCACACATCCGTCTCCGTCGAAAGTGTCAGCGATGCCTCCGCCGGCCTGCTGAACGGTCTGGACCTCAACGGAGCCTTCGAGGTGGACTTCCAGAATCAGGAGGTCCCCGCAGGCACCCAGGTGAAGGTCTACACCGGCGACCGGTACGCGGCGGGAACCATCTTCAAGGTGTTCCACATCGCCAACGGCACCGCCACCCTCTCCGACAGCGCTGTGATGGTGGACGAGAGCGGAGCGGTCACCTTCGACGTGCCCTCCTGCTCCTCCTATGTGCTGGTCAAGAGCACCACCGACGGCATGCCCTTCGACGGCAGCGGCAGCGTCCCCGGCTCCGGAGGCACCAACTGGCTGCTGTACGGCGGGATCGCAGTGGGCGTCATCGTGCTCATCGGCGCGGCGGTGTTCCTGTTGAGGAGGCACTGAATCAAAACAGGAGGGCGGATGCCCTCCTTTTCAGAATTTTTAGTCTCAGTCGTGGCAGTGGCAGTCGTGATCGTGGTCGCAGGTGCTCCTGCCGTTGCATGCGAGGTTACCGTCGATCAGCGCCTTTGCCGCATCGTCAGCGGATCCGGAGATTCCCGGGTACACCTGGATCCCGCGGTTCATGAGCATGTTCCTTGCGCCGTCGCCGATTCCCCCGCAGATCAGTGCGGAGATGCCGTTGTTCCCCAGGAGCTCTGCCAGTCCGCCGTGGGAGTAGCTGCCGGAGTCCAGGATGGAGGACTCGCCGGTCTCGGAGTCGAAGACCTTGAACTGCCTGGTCTGTCCGAAGTGCTGGAAGACCTGTCCGTTGTCGTAAGTCACTGCGAATCTCATGCATCCGCAAGTATAAACGCCGTTTATATAATTTCCTAAAAAACATAGGGAATAGGTCCGGAGGGATTCCGGACCTAGTTGCATAGTGCGGAGAGCCTCTCAGAGGCGGCGACCGCCATGGGATTGCCTGACGGGAACTCCTCCCCAATCATGCCCGCCCTGAGTATCCCCGCATCGTTTCTGAATATCCCGATGATATGTGATCTGTCGGGAACCGAGGACACCATGAGCTCCTCTGATTCTGCGGTAACCTTGTTCAGTGCATAGTAGACCGGGACTCCGAGCTGACTGCCGATGTCTGTCACCTTGCGGGAGAGCTTCATGGACTCGTAAGACGGATCTATTTTCATCAGTATGGCGTCGCTGTCGTTGTCGGTGCCACGGCCGAAATGCTCTACCCCAGCCTCCATATCCATGAAGATAGCGTCATCGTTCGTGAGGTTCAGGGAGGGGATGAGCTGAGCGACCACCACATTGAATGGGCAGGCGCAGGCCTCGTTGGCCTCTTCGATCTTCCCGGGGCTCATGAGGGTGATGCCGTCCTTAACCGTGCGGTAGCGTTCGGGTATCTCATCCAGCTCCATGCCTTCGCTGAAGAGCCTGGGCATGTTCTGAGGACCGTTGGCCTGCATGGAGAACACCGCATCCTTTCCTCCGAACATATCAACAAGGGAGTCCGGCAGCTCCATCCACAGCTGGCGATGGAGTCCGTAGTTGGATTCGTCGCAGTCCAGTACCAGCACCTTCTTCCCCTTTGAGGCGAAGGTCTTCGCCAGCAGCGACGTAACCGTGCTTTTACCGCTTCCGCCTTTTCCGCATACTGTGATTATCATCTTTCATTGTTGTTACTAATTGATATAATGATAATAATATTTGTTATCAATGTATTGATTAGTGTTACTGATTCATTGATTCTGCGAAAGAAGTAATACCCTTTCCATGATAGTCCGCCATGGACCTGTTCGGATTCAACCGCCGCGACATCCTGGAGAAGGAGGCTCCTCTCGCCAGCCGCATGCGCCCCCGCACCCTTGATGAGGTGGTGGGGCAGAAGCACATCATCGGTCCGGGCAAGCTGCTGTCCAGAGCCATCCAGGCGGACAGGGTCGGCTCACTCATCCTCTACGGCCCTCCCGGAACCGGCAAGACCACCATAGCTCAGGTCATCGCCAACTCCACCGGCGCCAGGTTCATTCAGTTAAACGCCACCACCGCCGGCAAGAAGGACATGGAGGATGCCGTGTCCAAGGCGAAAGCCGCTCTCGGTGCGGAGGAGAGGAGGACCATCCTCTTCGTGGACGAGATCCACAGGTTCAACAAGGCTCAGCAGGATTACCTGCTCCCGTTCGTTGAGGACGGCACGGTCATCTTGGTGGGTGCCACAACCGAGAACCCCTATTTCGAGGTCAACCGCGCTCTCGTGTCCAGGTCTCGCATCTTCGAGCTGAGGCCCCTGAGCGCAGCCGATATCAGGGTCCTCCTGGAAAGGGCGCTGACGGACCCGAGGGGTCTGGGCGGACAGGACATCGTCTTGGAAGACGAAGCGGCGGATTTCCTCGCCGATGTGTCCAACGGGGATGCCAGGGCCGCCCTGAACGCCCTGGAGCTTGGCGCCCTCACCACCATGCCGTCAGAGGACGGAAGGATCCATCTGACCATCGACGTCGCATCCGAATGCATCCAGAAGCGTGTCCTCAACTACGACAGGGAGGGGGACAACCATTACGATACAGTGTCCGCTTTCATCAAGAGCATGCGCGGCTCGGATCCGGATGCGGCCGTCTACTACCTCGCACGCATGCTGTATGCCGGGGAGGACATCCGCTTCATAGCCAGGCGCATAATCATCTGCGCTTCGGAGGACGTCGGCAACGCCGACCCGGATGCTCTCGTGGTGGCCGTCGCCGCCGCTCAGGCGGCGGAGAGGATTGGCATGCCGGAATCCCAGATCATACTGTCCCAGGCGGCTGCGTATGTAGCCTGCGCCCCTAAGAGCAACGCTTCGTACATGGCCATCTCCAAGGCGATGGACTGCGTCAGGAACGAGCCCACGGGGGGCATCCCCCTTTATCTGAAGGATGCACACTACGGCGGCGCCAAGGACCTGGGGCGTGGTCTGGACTACAGGTACCCACATGACTATCCCGGCCATTACGTGGAGCAGCAGTACCTCCCTGACGAGCTGAAGGGCAGGGTGTTCTACGAGATGTCCGACAACGGCTATGAGAAGGGGATGAAGGCCTGGCTGGCCAGATTGCGGAACCGCGGACAGCAGTGATTCCTTTCCACTCTTCATCATTGTTAGATATCATTATATAGAAGTACAAACACTGGGTGGAACAGCTTGACAGACAGAGTCTGCCGGGAGAAGTGAGGAAATGGCAAAGAAGCAGTTCAAAGCAGAATCCAAGCGCCTTCTGGACATAATGATCAACTCAATCTACACCCACAAGGAGATCTTCCTGAGGGAGCTCATCTCTAACGCATCCGACGCCATCGACAAGATGAACTACAAGGCCATCGAGAACCCCGATCTGGGTCTCACACGCGACGATTTCCGCATCGACATCTCGGTTGACGAGAACGCACGCACAGTAACCGTCTCCGACAACGGCATAGGCATGACCAAGGAGGAGATGGACCAGAATCTGGGGGTCATCGCCCACAGCGGCACCCTCGAGTTCAAGAAGGCCCTGGACGAGGGTGCGGAAAGCAGCATCATCGGTCAGTTCGGCGTAGGGTTCTACTCCGCGTTCATGGTGGCCGACAAGGTGACCGTGGTCTCGAAAGCCTTCGGTTCCGACACAGCATTTAAATGGGTCAGCGACGGCGTGGACGGATACTCGATAACGGAGTGCCAGAGGGACTCCGTGGGAACCGATGTGATCATGCACATCAAAGCAGACACCGACGCCGAGGAGTACGGCGAGTTCCTCAGATCCTACCGCCTCCAAAGCCTGGTCAAGCAGTACTCCGACTACATCCGCTGGCCGATCCACATGATGGTTGAGAGCGGGGCCTGGAAGGAGACCGGGGAGACGGACGAGGACGGCAAGCCCAAGGAGGAGTACGTCACCGCCACCGAGGACAAGATCATCAACAGCATGGTCCCGGTCTGGATGAAGAAGAAGTCCGAGGAGGTGGACAAGGAGTGCAACGAGTTCTACAAGACCAAGTACAGGGACTTCGAGGACCCCATCTCCATAATCAGGGCCAACGCCGAAGGGGCGGCGACATACCGCGCCATGCTGTTCATCCCCGCCAAGCCCCCCTATGACTACTATACCAGGGAGTTCGAGCCGGGCCTGCAGCTGTACTCCAACGGAGTGCTGATCATGGACAAGTGCGAGGACCTCCTGCCCTTCTGCTTCCGCTTCGTGAGAGGGGTCGTGGACTCCCCTGACTTCTCCCTGAACATCTCCAGAGAGGTGCTGCAGCACGACCGTCAGCTGAAGGCGATCTCCGCCAACCTCACAAAGAAGGTCAAGGCGGAGCTGCTCCGCATGCTCAAGGACGAGCCCGAGAAGTACAAGGGATTCTACGCTGGCTTCGGTCGCCAGCTGAAGTACGGCGTGGTGGATGACTACGGCTCCAAGAAGGACCTCCTGGCCGACCTGCTGCTGTTCCAGTCCTACGAGAAGAACGAGCTGGTCACCCTGGATCAGTATGTGGACTCCATAAAGGAGGGTCAGAACCGCATCTACTACGTCTCCGGCGATACCTTCTCCCAGGCGGCCGCTCTGCCCCAGACCGAGCCCGTCAAGGACAAAGGGTACGACTTCCTCTGCCTGGCGGAGGATGTGGACGGCTTCGTCATGAGGTCCATCCGCCAGTACAGGGACATGACCCTCTGCGACATCTCCAACGACGACCTGGGCATCGAGGGCGATGAGGAGAAGAAGGACTCCGAAGCGAAGCAGGAGGAGAACAAGGACCTTCTTGAGTTCATGAAGGAGGCCCTCGGAGACAAGGTGTCCAACGTGAAGATCTCATCCAAGCTGAAGAAGCACGCAGTGGTGCTGTCCTCCGAGGGAGGGATCACAATCGAGATGGAGAAGTACTTCCGCACCCTGCCGGACTACGACGGCTCCATGCACGCATCCTACGTCCTGGAGCTGAACGATGCGCATCCGGCCTTCGAGGCGCTGAAGAAGGCGTTCTCCGAGGACAAAGACAAGGCGAAGAAGATGGCCGAGATCATGTACGATCAGGCCAGGATCATATCCGGCCTGCCTCTGGACGATCCGGTCGCCTATTCCGACATGGTCCTGAGCCTCTTCTGAGTGCCGGGGACCTGGGCTGCCCCCGGGTCCTCAGCACTAAACGATTTATCCCTTCCTGGCAATCCGTCCTCGGAAGCATCATGGACGACCTATTCAAGCAGACCGAGACCGTCAACAGCCTGCTGGCCCGCTACGGCGTCAAGTTCGGCATCTACAAGGACGGTGTCTTCAGGGAGCAGCTGTTCCCCTTCGACCCGATACCCCGCGTCATATCCAAGGAGGAGTTCTCCGTGCTGGAGAAAGGACTCGCCCAGCGCGTCGATGCGCTGAACTGTTTCCTGGCCGACATCTACGGCGAGAAGCGCATCGTCAAAGACGGGGTGGTCCCGGAGGAGTTCGTCTTCGCATCATCCGGCTACCTGCGTCAGTGCGAGGGGATAGTCCCTCCCGAGGGCGTTCACAGCCACATCTCCGGCATCGATCTCGTTCAGGCGAAGGACGGTTCATGGTATGTCCTGGAGGACAACCTCAGGGTCCCTTCCGGAGCATCATATCCTCTCATCGCAAGGGACCTCACCCGCATGTCCAGTCCCGACACCTTCCGCCACAATGCTGTGGTGGACAACCGCGATTACGCCGATCTGCTGAAGGCGGTTATGGACCACGTGAACACCGGCGGCATCAACGTCGTCCTCACCCCCGGAAGGTACAATGCCGCCTACTTCGAGCATTCGTACCTTGCGGAGCGCACCGGCTCGGTGCTGGTCACCGGTCAGGATTTGACCGTCGAGGACGATGTGGTGTACTACACCGATTATCAAGGCTCAAAAGTCAAGGTGGGTGCCGTCTACCGCAGGATCTCCGACGAGTACCTGGATCCTCTGGAGTTCGAGGAGGAGTCTTTGATAGGCGTTCCGCACATCATGTCCGCTTACCGCGCCGGGAACGTCGCCCTCATCAATGCCCCCGGTAACGGCATCGCCGACGACAAGGGCATCTACTACTTCGTGCCGAAGATGATCCGCTACTACCTCAACGAGGAGCCCATCCTCAGCAACGCGCCCACATACCTTCCGTTCTATGAGGAGGACAGAAGGTATGTCCTCGAGAACTTCGACAGGCTGGTCATCAAGGACGTGGCCGAAGCCGGAGGGTACGGCGTGGTGTTCGGAAGCAAGCTCTTTCCCGAGGACAAGGCTTCTCTGATCGCGCTCATCGAGGAGGAGCCCAGGAGGTTCATCGCCCAGGAGGTCATCGATTTTAGGGACATGGACATCCTGGAGGATGGCGAGCGCGTTCCGCGCAAGGCGGACCTCAGAGCCTTCGTGCTGACCGGAGGAAAGACCGTGGTGTGGAAGAGCGGTCTCACCAGGTTCTCCCGCAATCCGGATTCGTTCATAGTCAATTCCTCCCAGGGAGGGGGTTTCAAGGACACATGGGTCCTGTCGAGGTGATCCGATGAGCCGCATTACCACCGAGAGAGCCAACGAGCTTTTCTGGCTCGGAAGGTACGCCGAGCGTGTTTACACAACTGTCAACGAGTTCTCCAAGGGATTCGACAGGATGATCGACGAAACGTCCGATTCATACAGGGAGTACTGCAAGAGGGTGAGCATCCCCGATGTCTACGAAGACAAGGCGGACTTCCTGCGGAGCTACCCATTCGACGACACCAATCCCGACTCCATTATCAGCAACCTGATCAGGGCGTACGACAACGCCATCGTCCTCAGGGACGACATCGGCTCCTCCACGTTGTCGTACATACAGCTGGCGGTCTACGACATGAGGAAGGCGGCCATAGGCAACGCCCCTCTGGTCGGCCTGCTGAAGGTCACCGACGACCTCTACGCCTTCTGGGGCTGCCTGGACGATTCTGTGGCAAGTCAGAGCGAGAGGAGCATCGTCAAGACGGGGAGGAGGGTCGAGAGGGTGGACCTCTATCTCCGCTTCGGCATGCCCGCCGAGGTCATCCAGCACGAGATCAACAGACTGGAGAACAGGATACGCCTGACCGGGCTGAAGTACGACGACGAATCCATAACCGACCTCAGAGTGCTGGTCTCAAAGGGATCCTATCCCGACGCGGTCCGCCTGGTGGAGTCTTTCATCGACGTCTGAGGTCCCTATGGAGCTCCTGTTCGATTACCGCATGTCGATCGGGTTCGACGGCATGGCGTCGAGGCATGCCTTCACACTGAGGTTCGTGCCCATGGACACTCTGCGCCAGAGGATAGGGCGCTGCGTGTGGGCGGTGGACCCTTCGGCCCCTCTGTCCTCATCCGTCGACTCGGAGGGGAACACCGTTCTCTCCGGAACCGTGCAGAGGCCGCACAGCCGTTTCTCAGCCTGCGTATCCGGCGAGGTCTCCACAGTCTCCGCGGATTCTGATTCGCCGGTGCCCGAGCATTCTGCCGATCCCCTGGATGCCATGATGTACCGTCATTTCACCCCTAAGACCGAACCCGGCCCCGTCATCAGATTCATCGCCGGAGGATTGGACGGACGCTCCGTTGAAACCGCTATGGATGCGATGCATGCCGTCCACGACTCGATACGGTATGTGAAAGGCTCCACATCACCGCAGACCACCGCCGAGGAAGCTGTTTCCGCAGGCGAGGGTGTCTGCCAGGACTATGCTCAGGCAATGGCCTCCGTGTGCATCCTCGCCGGTCTGCCCGCCAGATACGTTGTCGGCTACACCGTCGGCGAAGGGGAGAGCCATGCATGGACGGAGGTCCTCGTCGACGGCATGTGGTACGGTTTCGATCCCACCGCAGACCGTACGGTCGGGTCGTCGCATATCAAAGTCTCCCACGGAAGGGACTTCGACGACTGCCGCATCAACCGCGGGGTTTTCGTAGGAGCTGCGATATCGGGTCAGACCGTGAACGTGACCGTTACGGAGGCGAGGCCGTGATCCAGGATGTGGTCTCCCTGAGGCTCCCTGTCGACGAGGACCTCAGGATCGTCAAGAACAGGATAGCTCCCGAAGGTTCAACCGAGGGCATGAAGCGCATCTGCATAGTCACCGGCACCCACGGCGACGAGCTGGAGGGCCAGCTGGTCTGCTTCGAGCTCAACCGCTTCATACAGGCCAACATCGGCCATCTGAAGGGCATCGTGGACATCTATCCCGCATTGAACCCGCTGGGGATAGACTCCATCACCAGAGGGGTCCCCGGTTTCGACCTCGACATGAACCGCACCTTCCCCGGGAACCTCCAGGGCTCCATGCCCGAGTACATAGCGGCGAAGATATTCGAGGACATCCGCGGCGCAGACGTCTGCATAGACATCCACGCCAGCAACATCTTCCTGAGGGAGATACCGCAGGTGAGGATCAACGAGCTCACCGCCGAGGAGCTGGTCCCCCTGGCCAAGCATCTGAACGTGGATTTCATATGGGTGCATTCGGCGGCCACCGTGCTGGAATCCACCCTCGCCTATTCCCTGAACATGGCCGGCACCAGGACCCTGGTGGCGGAGATGGGTGTGGGCATGCGCCTCACCAGGGAGTACGGGACACAGCTTAGCATGGGGATACTCGCTCTGATGGCCCATTTGGGCATATGGGACGGATCCGTCCCCGAGGTGAGGGAGCCGATAGTGTCCGTGGACGGCAAGGTGGAGTTCATCAACGCCGCCAAGGGGGGCATCTTCGTCTCCCATATCGAGCACTGGAAGGATGTGCGCAAAGGGGAGCACCTGGGGGACATCGTCAGCCCCCTGACCGGAGAGATCCTCTCGGAGATACTGTCCCCCTGCGACGGGCTGGTCTTCACCCTCAGGGAGTACCCCGTGGTGGACGAGGGCTCCCTCATCGCCAGGATTCTGAGGATGTGATCGGATGGAGAGGATAACGGTATACGAGCTGGAATCGATGTACAGGGACTCCTTCCGCATAACCGGCTTCCGCTTCGGCGAAGGGGAGAAGACCATGTGCATCGTCGGCTCCATGAGGGGCAACGAGGTGCAGCAGCTGTACTGCTGCTCGCAGCTGGTCAACCGCCTCAAGAGCCTTGAGGCAAGGGGGCACATCGCCGAGGGGAGGTCCATCACCGTCATCCCCTGCGTGAACCCCTATTCAATGAACATCGGCAAGAGGTTCTGGCCCACCGACAACTCCGACATCAACCGCATGTTCCCCGGATACGACCTGGGGGAGACCACTCAGCGCATCGCTGACGGCCTCTTCCGCGAGATCTCCGATTACAGATACGGGGTGCAGTTCGCCAGCTATCACACGCCGGGGAGGTTCACGCCCCATGTCAGGATGATGCGCACCGGGTTCGAGAGCGTGGAGGATGCCAAATCCTTCGGCCTCCCCTATGTGCTCATCGTCGACCCCGTGCCTTTCGACTCCGGCACACTGAACTACAACTGGCAGATCTGGGAGACCAAGGCATTCTCCCTGTACACCCCGGAGACCACCCGCATCGACAGGATAAGCGCCACCAGGGTGATCAACAGCGTCACCCGCTTCCTCACCCGCATCGGTGCGATCACGTACCACGGCCGCGCCGGCCATCAGTCCGACGTTATCGAGGAGGACCATCTCATCAGCATACAGACCCCCGAAGCGGGCATCTTCGAGCCCATGACCGAGGTGGAGGCCCAGGTCTCCGAGGGGGACCTCATCGCCAGGGTTCTGGATCCGTACGAGGGCGATGTGCGCTGCGAGATCCGCGCAGTGTGCGACGGAGTGGTGTTCTTCAGGCATTCCGACCCCCTTGTGTACGCGGACACCGTCGTCTGCAGACTCATCCCGCTGGGAGAGTTCAAGCCCCTCCGCGGCTGATGCGGAATCCGTTCCGCCGCCCATCCGGCAATCGGAATGGTTTTTAGGGTAACCGGGATAAGGGGCGCGAGACAATGGGTTTGCTGCAGGTATACGAGAGGTGGACCTCCATCAATCTGGTGGTCCGCATAGTCGCCGGTCTGATCATCGGTTCCGTCCTGGCGCTCACCGTCCCCGGCATAGCCCCCATATCCCTGCTGGGCACGCTGTTCGTCAAGGCTCTGACGGCCATCGCGCCCATCCTCGTCTTCGTGCTCATCGCCAGCTCCCTGGCCGGTTCCGGTCACGGGCTGGGTTCCAAATTCGAGAAGGTCCTCATCCTCTACATCGGGAGCACTCTGATCGCATCCTTCGTCGCAGTGGTCATGAGCTACGCCTTCCCGCTCACCGTCACACTCATCGATCCCGATACCAGCGAGACAGTCTCCGGGACATGGGAGCTCATCAGCGGCATCATCACAGGCATATTCACCAACCCTGTCACCGCGATAATGGATGCCAATTACCTCAGCATCCTCTTCTGGTCCGCCATCGTGGGATTCTTCATCAAGTCTCTCCGCTCGGAAACGCTGAAGAACATCTTCCAGGAAGGGTCCCAGGTGGTGACCATGATAATCAGGACCATCATCCAGTTCGCGCCACTGGGTATCATGGGTCTTATCTACAACACAGTGTCCACCAACGGCCTGGAGATCTTCGCCGAGTACGGCGCTCTCATCCTCCTGCTGGTGGGATGCATGCTCATCGTCATGTTCGTCACCAACCCGGTCATCGGCGGCATACTCATGCGCAGGAACCCGTACCCGCTGCTCCTCAGATGCCTGAGGGACAGCGCTATCACGGCGTTCTTCACCAGGAGCTCCGCCGCCAACATCCCGGTCAACATGTCCCTCTGCGAGAGGCTGGGTCTGGACAAGTCGTTCTATTCTGTATCCATCCCTCTGGGCGCCACCATCAACATGAACGGCGCCGCCATAACCATCGCCGTGATGTCCCTCTGCGCGGCGTTCACGCTGGGCATGGACGTCCCGGTGATCCTGGCCATCCTGATGTGCTTCATCGCCACCGTTGCCGCCTGCGGCGCATCCGGCGTCAGCGGCGGATCGCTGCTGCTTATCCCGTTGGCATGCTCGATGCTCAACATCGGCAATGACGTGGCCATGCAGATGGTGGCCATCGGATTCATCATCGGGGTCATCCAGGACTCTCTGGAGACGTCGCTCAACTCCTCCGCGGATGTGTACTTCACGGCTGTCGCCGAAGTCGCGGATGCCCGCAAGCGGAGAGAGTATCTGGAGCTGAACCTCTGATCTCTTCTCTGAATCTTATATTCTGAGGGGCTGACAATCAATCGACATAGCCAGGTGTATCTTCTCCGGTCTGCGATAGAGGGGATTTGTAAAATCTGAAGTGCAACTTCAAAATTTACAAAAACTCAGAACGCATCCTCAACACGATGATTCCGCGGACGGTTCTAACGTCGATAGAGGAGAGCATCAGGTTCAAACCGGTGACTCTGGTGACCGGAGCACGTCAGGTGGGTAAGACGACCCTCTGCCGGCTCATCGCCGAGAAGCACGGATTCGGATACGTGTCTTTGGCCACAGGCAGCGAGAGGGCTATGGCTGTCCGGGATCCGGAGATGTTCCTGCGCCTCCATCCCGCACCCGTCATCATCGACGAGATCCAGTACGCTCCGGGTCTCTTCGAGGCCATACAGGGCATTGTGGACGCCAGGAAGCTTGAGACCGGTCAAAATGCCGGCATGTACATCCTCGCGGGCAGTCAAATCCACCGGCTGATGGAGGGTGTGACTCAATCCATGGCGGGCAGGGTCGGCATCATCGAGATGTCCCCGCTAAGCATGAGCGAGGTCCTCGGCCGCGACGAGAAGCCGTTCGTAGTCGATTTTGAAAGCAACATACGCAGAGCCATGGAGCATGTCCTATCGGTAGATGACGTCTACGGGATGATCGTCCGCGGAATGTATCCCGAGCTCCATGACCAGCCGGGGCTGAAAGCATCCAAGTTCTACTCCGACTATGTGGACACCTACATAGAACGCGACGTGTCCGAGCTGATTGCTCTGAAGGACAAGCTGAAGTTCAGGCAGTTCATGGAGTACCTGGCTTCGGTAACGGGCCAGGAGCTGGTGTACGACAGCATCGCCGGTGCGATAGGTGTGAGCGTCCACACAATCCAATCCTGGCTAGGGGTCCTTGTTGCGGGAGAGATCGTCCGTCTGCTGCAGCCCTATTTCGAAAGGTCCAATGTCAAGCGCATCGTGAAGCGCCCGAAGATATACTTCTGCGACACGGGTCTCGCCTGCTATCTCGCCAAGGTCTTCGACGCACAGACGCTCCGCGTAGGGTATCTGGGCGGCCACATGGTGGAGACGTTCGTTGTCAACGAGATCATGAAGACGTACTCCAACAACACCGAGGAGGCAGGTTTCTACTACTACCGCGATTCGCAGAGGTACGAGATCGATCTCCTGATCCTGAGAGATGGCAGGCTCTCGCTGATAGAATGCAAGGCGGGGATGACGTACGACTCATCGGACGTGAAGGCGTTCTCGAGATTGGAGAATTCGGATTACGAAGTAGGCCCTTCGTGCATCATCTGCCTCACCGACAGGGCGTATCCTTTGAAGCCGGGGGTCTACGCTCTCCCTGTATCTTCCATCTGACCGTCACATCGGGACCCTGTCACCATTCAGTGTGGCTGATGGCCGTACTTTCGAAGAACGGTCCGCAGAGCCCTTGGGATTCACCTCATGCGATAACGGCTCGGAAAACGATGAGCCAGTAGGTGAAAAAAGCGCGGAGAGGGAGATTCGAACTCCCGGGGAGTTGCCTCCACCGGTTTTCAAGACCGGCGCCGTGGGCCAAACTTAGCTATCTCCGCCTGTCACGAACAATCACCCGCTTGTATAAAAGACATCCCAGTGGGCTCCGAGCCGTGGATCCTTCACACCTCATACCATACTCGGTTGGTAAATTAATATTGAGATTAATTTATTATAGAATCAAATAATAACACCAGCAGTGAAGTGGTGAGATGGCCAGCGACGACGAGAGGATCGCTAAGTACTTCGGCAACCGCCGGGCCGACAACAACGATATGATAGAACTGCCCAGCGGGACGTACCGCGGTGTGCTGAAAGGCGCACTCATCTTCCTGGCGGGCATCGCAATTATCCTGCTGATCTGGCAGGGGTACAGCTGGTACTCCGACACGGCTGCAGCTGCTTGATGCGGGACTCTTTCCAAAACCCTTCCAAAACCCCTTCCAAACTTCGATTCGCAATCGAGAGGATCATCATGGCATGTCCGGTGTGCCGCAGTGAACTGAG
>CALULN010000010.1 GCA_944321505.1 Candidatus Methanomethylophilaceae archaeon
CCTTCCGGAGGCTGCGTTCGTCGGGGAGGAGGGCGACTTCTCCGAGGCCAAAGATGGTCTTCGTTGGATCGTCGACCCCATCGACGGCACCACCAATTTCATCCGCGGCCTGCCGCTGAGCGTGACCTCCATAGCGCTGGCGGAGGGGGACTCCATTCTTCTGGGCGTGGTCTACAACCCGTTCACAGGGGAGATGTACTCTGCGGAGAAGGGGAAGGGGGCTTTCCTGGGCGATGTCCGGATCCATGTGTCCGACCGTCCCCTGGAGTCGTCGATCTACTGCACCTCGTGGGGCGCTTACGACAAGCGCGGATCCGCTCCCGCGTTCAGGGTGGCGGAGAGGATGTACGCCGAGTGCGAGGACATAAGGCGCCTGGGCTCCGCCGCATACGAGATGTGCAAATTGGCCGAGGGGCGTGTGGACGTGTTCTTCGAGCCCATAATCTATCCGTGGGACCACGCCGCCGCCTCCGTCATTGTCGCGGAGGCGGGAGGGCTGGTGTCCTCTCTGGACGGCCCGGCGTCGCTGGACCGCATGGGGAAGGTGTTCGCCGCCAACGGCTCCGCCAACATGGAGCACATCAGGCGGCTGGTGAGGGAAGAGTTTCAGTCGTGATGATGCAGGTGGCCGTCGTGATGGCCGTGCTCGTCATGGTGGTGATGTCCGCAGGAGCATCCCTCGTCGTGGTGATGGTGATGTCCGCAGGTGCATTCGCCGTCATGATGGTGGTGCATCTGGCTGTGGCCGTCGATGCGCATGTTCACACCGGAGTCCTCCAGCGCGTGCAGCGCCGCGTGGCTCAGACCGTCCTTGTCGACGTCCAGCACCGCGGCCATGAAGGAGAACTCGGCGTTCCTGCAGGGCCTGAGGCGGCCGTGGTACATGACGCCCTCCTGCAGGTCCGTGAGGTTCATCGTGACCGAGCCGTCCTCGGAGACGATGGCCATCTTGATGTGCCCCATCAGGGCGCCGGCCTGCCTCTCCACCCATCTGCCGATGTCCATGAGGGCGTCGGCGAGCCTAGCCTCCGCATCCGCGTTGAAGCCGTGTATCTCCCCGTTCATGCCGACGGCCTGACCGCCGGCCATCTCAGCCGAATCGAAGTTCTCAGTCATTGCGTATGGCCTCCAGAGCCTCTTCCATGCCATCCCCGGTCTTGGCGGATACTCCGATGATGTCGGACCTGCCGATGTTGTCGGCGATCCATCTCCTCACGGACTCCTGCTGCTCGGGGGTGGCCACGTCTATCTTGTTCATGAGGATCAGGTCGGATCCCCTGATCTGCTCGGTGATGAAGGTGGGTTTCTTGTCGGCGAAGATGCCGAACCTGTGGGCGTCCACCACGCCGATGATGTCCATCTCCTTGTCCAGGTCCTTTATGCCGTCGATGGCCTCGACGATCCTGGATGGGATGGCCAGTCCGGTGGGCTCGATGATGATGACGTCCGGGTGGAGCTGGTCCACGATGTTGACTATTGCCTCCTGGAGGGAGACGGTCAGGGAGCAGCAGATGCATCCGTCCGGCAGCTCGGTGGTGTTGAAGCCGTCGCCCTTGATGGTGGCTCCGTCCACACCGATGTCCCCGGCCTCGTTGACGATTATCGAGACCTTCCTGCCCTCTCTGGCATACGAGGATGCGAGCTTCATGAGGATGGTGGTCTTCCCGCTGCCGAGGAATCCGCCCAGCACGTGTATGCGCATGATGACCCGAACCGCCGTAACGTAGAAAAAGGATTCCCAGGCGCCCCCTTGAGGGGGCGCCGTGAGGTTTCACACCAGGGTGTTCTCGTTCTCCAGCTCCGTGAGGATCCTCTTCCTCAGGGCCGTGAACTCGGGGGACGCGCGGTCCCTGGGCCTTGGCCAGGGGACCTCCACGATCTCCTTGATCTCCGCCGGGCGCTTGGTCAGGACCACGATCCTGTCCGCCAGGAACACCGCCTCGTCCACCGAGTGGGTGATGAAGACGATGGTCTGGTCGGTCTTGTCCAGGAGCTTCACCAGCTCCATCTGCATGATGTTCCTGGTCTGGGCGTCCAGCGCCCCGAAGGGCTCGTCCATCAGGATGATGTCCGGGTGCGTGATCAGAGCGCGGGCGATGCTCACCCTCTGCTTCATGCCTCCGGACAGCTCGTGGACCTGGGCGTCGGCGAAGGCGGTCAGGCCCATGAGCGCCAGGTACTTGTCCGACTTCTCCTTCCTCTGCTCCTTCGGCATGCCGGCGATCTCGAGTCCGAACTCGATGTTCTTGCGGACTGTCCTCCAGGGGAACAGGGCGAAGTCCTGGAACACCATGCCCCTGTCGGGGCCGGGCTCCGAGAACACCTTGCTTCCGGAGGAGATGACCCCGGCGGTGACCTCCTCCAGCCCGGCTATGCACCGGAGCAGGGTGGTCTTGCCGCATCCGGACGGACCCACGATGGCTATGAGCTCCCCCTCTTTGATCTCGAGGTTGAAGTCCTTGATGGCCACCGTCTCGGAGTCGTCGGTCCTGTAGACCTTCGACAGCCCTTTGATACTTATCTCTCCGCTCATTCCATCCCCATCCTTCTGGTGATGATCTTATGCACGTACTCCGCCAGGCCGGTGGTTATCAGGCCCATGGCGGCGATCAGTATCAGCGCGGCGTAGACCGAGGGCCAGTAGCCCATGAACGCCTGCTCCGAGAGGAAGTTGCCTATGCCTCCCAGGGACGGGGCGTACAGCTCCGCTGCGATGATGCACATCCATCCCACACCCAGACCGACCTTCACACCGTTCATGACGTAGGGGAGGGCCGAGGGCACCATGACCTTGTAGAAGATCTGGTACGGTTTGGCCCCCAAGGTCTTGGCAGCATCGGTGAGGTTCCTGTCTATCTTCTGCACGCCGAAGATGGTGTTGGTCAGCAGCGGGAAGAAGATACCGATGGCGACGACCAGCACCGGTCCGACCACGTAGTCGATGGACAGGATCAGGATGGGCGCCCATGCGATGGGCGCGATGGGCCTGAGGACCTCGATGGCGGGTGCGGTCAGGTCCCTGAGGTCCTTGGAGTATCCCAGGAGCAGACCCAGGGGCACCGCGATCACGAACGCCACGGCGAATCCCTCGAGGAAGGTGGTCATGGAGGACCCGACGTATCCCCAGACGGATGCGCCGTAGTTGGTCACATCGCCGTCCCTCAGGAGGCGGACGAACTCGTCCCAGGTCTCCAGCGGCGTGGGTATGGCCACCGAGTTCGCCAGGAGCGACACTATCCACCACAGCAGGACGAACCCGTACAGGGAGACCACTATCAGCAGGGCCTGCCTGATCATGCGGTGGTGCTTGTTGTTCTTGTCGTAGTTGAATCCGAAGTAGTCGGTCATGCTCCGCCTCCTAACCTGATGTCGGCCACTGTGTCCCTGAACACCTCGATGATCGTGACGGAGGCGCCTTCGCAGACCACGGAGCCGGTGGCTCCGCCGCGGATCTGCATTGTATAACGGCCGTCCGCATCGGTGGTCGCAGTCCCCAGGACGGTGGTCCCGTCGGAATCCAGGAACGTCACCTCCTTGTCAGCGACAGGGGCTCCGTCCGCATCGGTGACGGTTCCGGACACGGTGTGCTGGCTGCTCTGTATCAGAGCGCTGTTGACCACCGTGGTGCTCGCCGGGGGCAGTCCCAGGAATCCGAGGCTCACCGCTCCGTTCTGCAGGGAGGTGGCGACTCCGGCTCCGTTGGTGGCGGCGTCGAGGGTCACGCTGACCCCGTACTTGGTGAAGAATGAGCTGTACTCCCCGTCGCCGTAGTTCATGCCGTAGTGGATGGCTATCTGATGGACATCGCCGGCGATGACCCCGACCCTTATCCTGGTGGAGTTGAAGCTGCTGGGGTCCACCTTGCCGTCCCTGACGTCCTTCACCAGCTGGATGGCCTTGGACAGGTAGTAGTCGTTGACGAACGCATCGGCGAACTGCGACGAGTCGCCGAATCCGAGGGACTCCAGGGTCCTGCGGAATGTGCCGTCGGAGGCGAACATGTCCGCCAGGGATGCGGTGTTCTCCCTGAGGGAGTTCAGGGGGTTGGTCTCCGTATCGGAGGTGCCGGACATCAGTCCGTAGGTGTAGACGACCTCCTCGAACGCGGTCTCTATGACCGGGCGCGATTGCCCCGTCTGGTCGACTGCCAGCTGCACAAGGTCCTCGTAGCTCTCGTTGCCGGTGCCGGCTTCGATGGCATCGTTGACGGCGGTGACCGACTCTATGTACGCGGCCAGGAACCTGACCACGGTGTCTTCGTTGCTGGCGAGATAGCTGTCCACGGCGCCGATGACGCAGCAGGCGTGGTTGGGCTCCATCTGTGCCGAGGACATGATGCGCACCGCGGGGCGCTCGCTGGAGGCTTCGATGGCTCCGCAGACCGGCTGCCATATCGTTCCAGCATCCATGTGGGAGGATGTGTTCCAGATGTTCAGGTTGGTGAGGGTGGTGTCGTAGTAGACGACTCCGGGCTGCGGAGTCGCGCCCTGATCGTACCTCTCGAACCTCATCTGCTCCCCGTTGTAGCTCATCTTCTCGACGAACTGCTGGATCATCTTGTGCTGGATCGAGGTGTTCCCGGGCGTGCCGATGACCATGTTGTTCCAGTTCCCGGCGTACTCGTCGTTGGGGACGGCGACGCCGTTCTCCAGGTCGTAGAACACTCCGCTGAGGTCGCTGTAGTCTCTGATAACGACCCCCTTTGCTTGCAGTTCCTCGAGGTACGACTCCGCGACGAATACGGAGGATCCCTCGGCGTTCACCCTGGCCACCAGGCTGAACGAGTTGGTGTTGGTCTCGTCGCTCTTGTAATGCTCCCCGACGGCGACTCCGACGGTGAGCAGCGCCAATACGACGACGACCGCAAGGATCTTCTTCATCCCTGTGTCCATGCTTCGTCATGCCGAAGGTCGTGATATAACCATTTTGGACAATTATTGTACAATAAGGATAATTTAAACAGTGTTGAATACAGATGTGGGACCGGGCTTGCGCCCGGCCGTAAATGGGATCAGATGTCTCTGAACGCGATGGAGTACTCCATCTTCTTGGCGCCGAAGTACTTCTGGCAGTACTCGGCGGTCTCCTTGGGCTTGAACTGCTTGCAGGAGAACACATCGATGAAGGCCCTGTCGGTGTCCTCGGCGAAATGGCCGGAGATCTGGGAGGTCTCGATCAGCTGCACCAGGGAGTAGCCCTGGACCTTGGGCTCGGCACCGAAGAACACGACGATGGGCTCGCCGTACCTCTTCATGTCGATCTCCTTGCAGACATCGATGGCGAACTGAGTGATGACCTCCTTCGAGGAGATCCTCTCATGGTCGCACTCGCCCAGGTCTATGGAAACCATAAGTCCCCAATGGTTCTCATCGTTGTACTTTTTCATGCACTCCTCATCGGAGATGAGGGCGCCTGCGTAAGGACTCATACTGTACATGCAATCACCAGGCTTGCGACGATGCCCGCCGCAGCAGGCGTCCGATTCGGGTTTCATTATTTGAAGCTATCCTTTATATATGACGATATCCGGGGACGTTTGTCGCCTGGGGGACTCGGAGACGCCCCCGGGGTCTCCTGGGCGACTATGGCCGGTCCGCCGACTCCCCGTCTACGGAACGGGTGGTTCAGTCGGTTTTATAACGGCGGACGGACTGGTCCGGCCATGGGTTCCGACGTTTACTTCACAGACCTCTTCGTGGGAGGTGAGGGCAGCCGCCTGGAGAGGCTGGACGCCCTCATACGCGCCTCCGGATTGGACAGGATCGACATGGAGGGCAAGTTCGTGGCGATCAAGATCCATTTCGGGGAGCACGGCAACCTCTCCTACATCCGTCACAACTACGTGCCGGTGCTGGCAAGGTTCATCAGGGAGAAGGGCGGCATACCCTTCCTCACCGACTGCAACACCCTGTACGTGGGGAAGAGGAAGAACGCCGTGGAGCACCTGGAGACCGCCATGAGGAACGGCTTCTCCCCTTACGCGACGGACTGCCAGGTCATCATCGCCGACGGTCTGAAAGGCGACGACGACGTGGAGGTCCCCATCGACGGCGAATATGTCAAGAACGCCAAGATCGGACGCGCCATCGTGGATGCGGACATCATCATCTCCATGTCTCATTTCAAGGTGCACGAGATGACCGGCATCGGCGGAGCCGTCAAGAACCTGGCCATGGGCTGCGCCTCCCGCAGGGGCAAGATGGAGCAGCACAGCTCCGGCAAGACATACGTGGTGGAGGACAAGTGCCGCGGATGCAGGACCTGCGTGGGGCACTGCGGCTCCGGTGCCATATCCATCGTCGGTAAGAAAGCGGTCATCGATCACGGCAGGTGCACCGGCTGCGGCATGTGCATAGCCGCCTGCAGGTTCGACGCCATCGAGGCGGAGTTCAGCGACAGCGTGAGGGACCTGTGCTGCAGGATGGCGGAGTACGCCGCCGCCTCCGTGCTGGGGAAGCCCAACTTCCACATCTGCATGGTGACGGATGTGACGCCCTTCTGCGACTGCCATGCCGGGAACGACTCGCCGGTGGTGCCGGACGTGGGATTCTTCGCGTCCTACGACCCAGTGGCTCTGGACCAGGCCTGCGCCGAGGCTGTGCTGGCACAGCCGGTGAACCCCGGCTGCTTCGCTGACGGCAAGACCGGCGGCAAGGACCTGTTCTCCAGGATGCATCCCATCACCGACTGGGAGATCACCCTGGATCATGCCGAGAGGATCGGTCTGGGGGTCAGGGAGTTCAACCTGATCAGACTGAAGCATTGAATCATGCGGGGGCTCCGGCCCCCGCTCTCTTCTTCCGCTGTTACGCTAACCGTAGCTCCCCGCCGTGAAATACCGGACCCCTATGTCGGCACATGGACGGGGACGGAGGGTCCGGACCGGGTCCGGACGAATTGGAGTACGAGGCTCTCTTCTGCATGAGGGATATCGCCATGGTGATGAGGGATGCGGTATCTGCCGCCGGCGGGGACCCCAAGAGGCTCTCCGCCGTGGCGGATGACCTGGAGAGGCATCTGCGGGAACTCCTCGGATGAAGAGGCCCGCCCCGGCTTGCGCCGGGGGCATAAACCCTTTCGGCTCCTCAGAACTCCCTTCTCAGGAAGAGGACGAATCCCGCCGCCATGGAGGCCAGGCCCCAGACGGCCAGCACGCCGACGTCGAAGGGGATGTCGGGTGCGGAGACCTGCATGGACGAGATCACCGACCCTATTTCGGTCAGGTTGAAGCTCCCTGTCAGTATCGCCCCGAGGTCGTTGATGGTGCCGCTGAATCCCCAGGCCCTCAAGGACTCCATGAGCAGGTTGACGTCGAAGTACTGGGTGGGGTCGGAGAGGCTCTGAGCCAGACCCTCTATGGCTTCGTTGGTCATGTCCCTGTAGGAGTCGGAGCAGTTGGTTATGGCCGCTCCGGCCTGGTCCATCATCCAGGACGCATCCGCGCCGGCCATGGACAGTACCATGGAGAATGCGGGCATCACCGCCAGCAGCAGCACGAAGGTGATGATGGTGGCGGTGCTGGCCTTCTTCAGCACGCAGCTCACCAGCATCGCCACGCCGGTGGCGGCGAAGGCGTACATGCATGCCATGCCGAAGGACACCGGGAGGTCCGGGTCCACTCCGCCCGCGGCGATGAGCGACACCAGCGCGGTGATCAGGTAGTAGAGGGCCACGAACCCGATGGTCACGGCCAGGGATGCCAGGGCCTTGCCGGTGAATATGGAGATCTTCCTGATGGGCCTGGTGAAGATGATGAGAGCGGTCCTCTCCTCGTACTCGGACACTATGCAGATCGACGCGAAGAGCGTGGCCCCCATGAGCACGACGAAGGAGATCATGGTCAGGTAGCTGCTGGTGACGGTGCCCACGTCGTCGGACAGGCTGCCTCCCACGAGGTACGGGCCCAGAGTGAGGATCGCCAGGATGGCTCCCATGAGAGCCAGGAACACCAGCATCCTCTTCCCGCTGAAGAACTTCCTGATCTCGTTCTTCATGACGACGTACGACTGCCTGATCGATTCCGTCACCGGCTCCAGTGCGATGCCTCCGCGCCTCTTCGCGCGGAATGTCTTGGGTCTGTCGATCGTCTCGGCCATGGCATCACCTCGACTCCTTGATGAGGTCCAGGTACACCGCCTCCAGCGAGTTGTCCATCTCCGACAGGCTGAACACCCTGATCCCGGTGCCCTGCAGGTCCCTGAACAGCTTCTCCTGCTCCGCCGCCCCTCCGGACAGCTTCACAAGGCATTCGTTCCCGCCGTTGCGCCTGGCCTCCACCACGTTGTCCAGGGCCTCGATCCTCTCCAGCACCTGGGGGGTGGGCTCGTCCAGCATGCGGAGGGTCAGTGCGCGGTAGTCGGCGATGCTCTTCACGATGTCTATGTCGTCATGGACCAGCAGCCTCCCGTGGTTGATCATGGCCACTCTGTCGCAGAGGTCGCTGACCTCGTGCAGGATGTGGGAGCTCATCATGATGGTGAGATCGTTGGTGTACCCGCGGAGGTTCTTCAGCACCTCCCTGATCTCCGCCATCCCCCTGGGGTCCAGGCCGGAGGTGGGCTCGTCAAGAATGATGACGCTGGGCTCGTTGAGCAGCGACTGCCCCAGGGCCACCCTCTGCCTCATGCCCTTGGAGAAGGTCCCCAGCTTCTTGTCCGCCCATTCCGTCATCCTCACCAGCTCCAGGATCTTGTCGGTCTCGGCCGCGATGGCCTCCTTCCTCATGCCGAGGATCTCGCCGATGTAGCGCATGGTCTCCCTGGGCGTCAGGTACGGGTAGAACTCCGGGGTCTCCACCACCGTGCCCACTGCCGCCAGGGCCCCGCTGGGGTCTTTCACCACATCGATGCCGTTCAGGTACGCGGACCCGGATGTGGCGTGTATCAGGTTGGTGAGTATCTTGAGGGTGGTGGACTTCCCCGCCCCGTTCGGCCCCAGGAACCCGGTGAAGCTGTTCCTGCGGACCGAGAGGCTGAGCCCGTCCACGGCCACGAAGGAGCCGTACTCTTTCCGGAGTGATTCGATGACGATGGGGTCGCCGCTCATGCTCCACCGTAAAGATGGGCCCTTATTTACGTTGGGGGAGAGGCTAACCCCTGCAGTTAGCGTCCCGCTCATATACCCCCTCAAGGCGAGACCCACTCCATGAGGCGCATAGCAGCTTTCAGGAAATGCAAGGCGTTGAGAAGGAACCGCAGGGGAGGCATCGAGGGCCTCCCCCTGCAGCTGATGATCATAATCATCATAGCCAGCCTCGGACTGGCGATCATGGTCGGATGGATGGGCGGCATCGAAGGCCCCAAGTCCATCGGGCACATAGAGGCCGAGGCCACCGAATCCGGCACCGGACTGTTCGGCCTGGGCTCCGGCGACGGCACCTACAGCGTCACCGTCACCGTCTACGACTCCGACGGATACGCCGTCGAGGGTGCGGACGTCGTCATCACCGGACTGGGAGCCAGGGAGGTCAGCAGCGGTCTGTTCACATCCGCCGAGACCGGCGTCCCCCACGGGGTCACCGACGCCGACGGAACGGTGACCATCAAGATTCAGATCAACGAGCCGCTGACCGCCGGATACCTGAACATCGAGGTCTCCAAGCCCGACTACGTGGGCTCGGAGACGCAGGTCCTGGTGACGGCATGAGGCTGAACAGGAAGGCCGTCACCGACCTTCCCATCAAACTCCTTGTAATCTCCATTCTTCTCTCTGTCTCCCTGCCCATTCTGGCGGGGGCGGTCGATTCCAGCGAGCGCAACATGGACGTATCGCTGATGGAGGACGAGGCGGCGAGAATCGGGAACGCGGTGGCGGCGGCATACTACACATCATACGGCGGGGAGAGGTACATCGAGGTGGACATCCCCGACGGATGCAGCATCGTCCTCGGAGGCGAGGGCGACGACGCATACGCCATGCACATGATGGTCGGAGGAGAGATCGCGGGGATCCGCTGGATGGAGAACCCCCTTCTTCCGTTCTACGAGACGGTGACGGTGTCCGGGCACGGGACCCTCAGCGTCTCCGCCGACGACGGCGGCATAAGGGTGGCGGCGGCATGATGGAGTTCACGCTGTCAAGGGTGGCCGTCTGCGCCTGCGGGCTGATGATCATGGCGGTGGTGGCCGGACCGGCGTTCGGCATATTCGAGGACCGGGCCGACGACGGGTACGCGTCGCTGGCCGAGGACCTCGCATCGGACATAGACGCCTTCGCCTCCGGAGAGGCGGACAGGATGGTCATGGACATGACCCTCTACCTGCCGGAAGGGGCGGAGGTCCGTGTGTCAGGGTATGTTCTGATCCTGTCATGCGACGGGTCGGAGCACACCGCGCTGCTGCACATCGAGGTAGAAGGCGAAGCATCCGCAGGCAGATCCGGCGTGCTGGTGTTCGAGAAAACCGGCGACGGGGTGTCCGTCGCCGTCTTCTGAAAACCCTTTCTCCGTTTTCTCACGCGAATGCTTCGGCGATCCTGCGGAGGCAGTCGGCGAACCTGCGCATCTCGGAATCGTCGTTGTACACGTAGAACGAGGCCCGGGCGGCGCCGTCAATGTTCCTGGACACGAAGAACGGGTGGGCGCAGTGCATACCCGACCTGATCATGATGCCCGCCATGCTGTCCGCCATCATGGCGATGTCGTGGGAGGTGAGCCCTTTTATGTTGAAGGAGAACACCCCTCCCCTCTCGTCCGGGTCTTCCGGTCCGACGATGGACAGGCCGGGGATGTCCTCGGTCTCCTTCTGCAGCAGCCTTTGCAGGCGGGTGTCGTGCGCTGAGACCTCATCCATACCTATCCTCGACAGGTAGTCGAGAGCGGGCTTCACGCCGACGATGCCGGCGTAGTTGGACAGGCCCGCCTCGAACCTGTCGGGCGGGGAAGCCATGGTGACTGAGTCGTAGGTGGTCAGACCAACCGTTCCGCCGCCGTACTCCAGGGGCCTCAGGCGCTCCAGCATCTCCTTCCTCCCGTACATCATGCCCACGCCGGAGGGCGCCAGCATCTTGTGGAGGGATGCGCAGTAGAAGTCCACATCCAGGGCCTCGAGGTCCACCTTCATGTGAGGCGCCGCCTGGGCGCCGTCGGCCAGGACGGGTATCCCCCTGTCGTGGGCCTCCTGTATTATGTCCTTCAGAGGGACGGCGCATCCGGTGACGTTGCTGACGTGGCCCACGGATACCAGCTTCACGCCGCCGTCCAGACAGGATATGAACGAGTCCATGTCGAACCTCCCCTCCGGATCGGTGCCGGCGATCCTCCTGCGGATGCCGACCTCCTGCTGCATGGCCAGCCACTGCACGTGGTTGGAGTTGTGCTCCGCGCCGCCGGTGACGACGACGTCGCCCTTCCTCAGGCCGAAGCCCCTGGCGACGGTGTTCATGCCCTCCGTGCAGTTCTTGGTGAAGACGAAGCAGTCCGGGTCCTTGGACCCGAAGAACGAAGCCATCGCCTCTCTCGATTCGTCGATGGCCATGGACACGCGGGTGGCCATGGAGTGGACGCTCCTGCCTCCGCATGCCGGGTACTCCCGGTAGTACTCCGTGACGGCGTCGATGACGCAGTCCGGGCGCAGGGTCTGGCAGGCGTTGTCCAGATAGATCCCCCTACCGTCCCTCACCGTGGGGAAGTCCCTGCGGATGCTCTCGGTGTCCATGCACCGCCATGGCGGTCGCCGTTATTACGGTTGCGTGTGCGCATCGTTAATAAACGCCAGCGGGTATCCGCCGGGCATGGGAAGCTTGCGCGTCAGCATCGGGAGTGTGCGCCTCGACAGGCCGGGCATGGTGGCGTCCGGGATCATGGACGAGACCGGCGCATCGATGATCAGGATGCTCCGCTCCGGAGCCGGGGCGGTGGTGTCGAAGTCCGTCGGGTCGGTACCGAAGCCCGGGCATCCGAACCCGAACTTCACCGAGACCGTCGGCGGATGCGTCAACGCCATGGGGCTCCCGAACCCGGGGATAGACGCCTTCGGCGAGGAGATGAGGACAGCGGTCTCCGAGGGGCCAATCGTGGGTTCAGTGTTCGGAGCGTCCCCGGAGGAGTTCGCGATGCTGGCCGACAGGATGGAGGACTACGGCGCCTGCGCCGTGGAGCTGAACCTGTCGTGTCCTCATGCGCAGGGGTACGGCATGGAGCTTGGCACCGACCCGAAGGTGGTGGCCGGCATAGTGTCCGCCGTAAGCGATGCCGTGTCCGTCCCGGTGTGGGTGAAGCTGACGCCCAACACCCACATCCTCACGCAGATCGCATCCGCTGCGGAGTCCGCCGGCGCGGATGCCATCGTGGCGATCAACACGCTGAAGGCGATGGTGATCGTGCCGGAGTTCGCCAAGCCGCTGATGAGCAACAAGACCTGCGGGCTGTCCGGCAGGTGCATCAAACCGGTGGGGGTCCGCGCCGTCTGGGACCTGCACAAGGCGGTGAGCATACCCATCGTCGGAGTCGGAGGCATCGAGGACCACAGGGACGCTCTGGAGTACATCATGGCCGGGGCCTCCGCCTTCCAGGTGGGCACCGGCGTGCTGACGAGGGGCCCGGAGGTCTTCGCGGACATCAACGCCGGGCTGGAATCGTTCATGGAGGAGCACGGGTATCCCGACATCCGCAGCATGGTGGGGGTGGCCAATGACTGAGAGCGTCGTCACGGTGAAGGGCATCGAGCAGACCAACGCCTACAGCCGCACCATCAGGTTCGACTGGGATGCCGAGGCGTCCCCGGGGCAGTTCGTCATGGTGTGGGCGCCGGGGATGGAGGAGATCCCCCTGTCCCTGTCCTCAGTCGGCGACGAGAAGGCGATCACGTTCAAGGTCATCGGCGACGACACCCGCTTCCTCGGTGATCTGAAAGAAGGGGACAGGATCAGGGTCCGCGGACCATACGGCAACGGCTACGACCTGTCCGCCGAGAGGATACTGGTTGTGGGAGGGGGCATAGGCATCGCCCCGCTGCTCCCGGTCCTGAAGGCGAAGAGGGTGGATGCGGTCTTCGCCGCCAGGGACGCCGCGGAGGTGTCCTACGCCGACCCCATCGGGGAGGAGCTGTGCGGGAAGCACTGGATCTGCACCGACGACGGCAGCATGGGGGAGCACTGCAACGCGGTGCAGATGGTGTCCAAGGTGCTGGAGACCGAGGGGTACGACATGGTCATCGCCTGCGGCCCCGAGGTCATGCTGTTCTTCCTACTCAAGCTTCTGAATGAGAAGGGCATGAGGTGCCAGATGTCTCTGGAGAGGTACATGAAGTGCGGAGCCGGGGTCTGCGGCGCATGCATGATCGACGAGCACAGGGTCTGCAGGGACGGCCCGGTGTTCACCGGGGAGCAGATCTCCCGCATGACGGAGTTCGGCACCGGCTGCAGGGACGCCTGCGGGACCTTCGTGAGCTTCAGATGACCGGTCCCGCAGGGACGGTCACCGTCCACCACGGCAGCACCACGGTGCACATACCCAGGAGCGTCTTCAGAGGCGACGATGCGGAGATCGTCGCCGAGGAGGCGGAGAGGTTCAGGTCCATGATCACGGAGAGGTACCCGTGGCTGTCGTCGAACGCCGTGGACGTGATCCTGAACAACGGTCAGAGAGAGATGAGGTCCATCCTCGACGAGGAGACCCACGGCCTGGCGGCCTCCAGGGTGATGGCCGCAGCCGGCAACGCAGACGGCGCCATCCGCCATCTCAAATCCTGGGCGGAGCGGCAGCCGGAGGATCCGGACATCTGGTACGCCCTTGCCAGGCTGTACTTCGGCAAGGGTGACGCGGAGAGCGGCCACAAGGCCATGAACCGCGGCCGCTCACTGATCTGAGAACAGGTCGTTGATGGCGTCCACCACTTCCGGGACGGTCGCTCCCCAGGGGACGGACGCGCGGCGGCCGTCGATGATGTGGCCGGTCTTCACCTTGCAGCATTTCGTCAGCGTCTTCACGCCGTCGTCCGGCATGTGGTCCGCTGGACACACGTTCAGGAGCTTCGGGGCGTAGCCGTACAGCGTCCTGAAGATCCTCTCCGAGAGGTGGCATCCGATCAGTGTGACATCATGCTTCAGCTCGGGGGCGCTGTCCAGGAAGTAGTAGGGGCGGTCCGCCTTCAGTCCGGAGACCGCGCAGGGGAACATCACCGCCTCGGTGTCCACCTCTGGTATGCGGTCCGCCATGTCGATGATCAGCTCCTCTATCACGACGGGCTTCTCGATGTATCCGGAAGCGAGCGCCAGACGGGCCAGGACGCCCAGCTTCATGGGCTCCGGGGGGATGCTGTCCACGATCCTCAGCCTCAGGGGCTCCATGCTGCAGACGAAGCTGACGTGGGAGAACATGCCCTTCACCACCACCGACTTCCCGGGATGCATCATCTGCACGCGGGCGAGTGTGGGGACGTTGAGGACGTCGGCATCGGGGATCTCCTCGTACACGGTGTCCTCCGGGAGGGACACGATCTCGTACGACTCCACTTTGGAGAACAGCTCCCCGCCTTCCGGGCGGATGAGCCGCACCACCGCGAGATCGTCCCCGTTCCTGAGGACCAGGTACTCGGCGCGGCGGTAGGCCGTCCAGTCCCTCATCAGAGCGGCGATGCCCTCCTCGGTGAGCTCCGCGTCCACTTCCCGGATGGCCACGTCCTTGCAGTGCATGCTCTCCGGCTATGGCCTGTCCGTATTAAAAACGGGGCATGGCGGGACGGTTGCATGACGGTTCTGTGCATCCGTAGGGCATAGAGCTGTCACATTCGGATTTCATTAGACGAATGTCTAATATTTTTTTGGAATCGCTGACGGCCGAGAAACAAAGTATATAAACAGCTCTCACGAATCCGGGGTTCATGTCCTACACCAGGTTCGATGCGGTGGAGGAAGCCTTCGTGAGGCCCCCGGTCAGTGTAGAGCCCCCTGCTCCCGCCACATCCCAGTACTACGGATGCTGCGTCTTCGACAGGAAGAACATGAGGAAGTACCTCTCCTCGGACACCAGGCAGAAGGTGTACGAGTCGATCGAGCAGGGAGTCACCCTCGACAGAGAGGTCGCCGAACAGGTGGCCGCGGGCATGAAGCGCTGGGCCATGGACATGGGCGCCACCCACTACACCCACTGGTTCCAGCCCCTCACCGGCGGAACCGCGGAGAAGCACGATTCCTTCGCCTCCCCCTACGGAAAGGGCGAGAGCATCGAGGAGTTCACCGGCAAGCTGCTGTGCCAGCAGGAGCCTGACGCATCCTCGTTCCCCTCGGGAGGACTGAGGAACACCTTCGAGGCCAGGGGTTACACCGCATGGGACCCCTCGTCCCCGGCGTTCGTGCTGAACGACACCCTCTGCATCCCCACCGTCTTCGTCTCCTACACCGGAGAGGCCCTGGATTACAAGACCCCCCTGCTGAAGTCCGAGGCCGCCGTGGGCAAGGCCGCGGCGGACGTGCTGAAGTACTTCGGCATCGAGAACGACCGTGTCTTCTCCTTCCTCGGATGGGAGCAGGAGTACTTCTTGGTGGATGCGGCGCTGTACGCCATGCGCCCGGACATCATCATGGCCGAGAGGACCCTGGTGGGTCACAACTCCGCCAGGAACCAGCAGCTGGAGGACCACTATTTCGGATGCATCCCCGGCCGTGTGTTGGAGTTCATGAAGGACCTGGAGTTCGAGTGCTACAAGCTTGGCATCCCTATTAAGACCAGGCACAACGAGGTCGCCCCCAACCAGTTCGAGATCGCTCCCGTGTTCGAGCAGGCGAACCTCGCCATCGACCACAACCTGGAGCTCATGGCCATCATGAAGACAGTGGCTGAGAGGCACGGATTCAAGGTGATCCTGCACGAGAAGCCCTTCGCAGGCATCAACGGCTCGGGGAAGCACTGCAACTGGTCCATCGGGACGGAGTCCGGCATCGGACTGATGTCCCCCGGCAAGACCGAGGAGGAGAACCTGAGGTTCCTCGCGTTCACCGCCAACGTGCTGAAGGCCGTCTACGACAACAACGCCCTGCTGAAGGCGTCCGTGATGACCGCATCCAACGCCCACAGGCTGGGAGCCAACGAGGCCCCGCCGGCGATCATCTCCTCGTTCCTGGGAACCCAGGTCACCGAAGCCTTCCAGACCCTGCTGAAGTCCGAGGGGATGGTCCGTATCAAGGGCAAGAAGAGCTACAGCATGGGCATCCCCCAGATCCCCGAGCTACTCATCGACAACACCGACAGGAACAGGACCTCCCCCTTCGCCTTCACCGGCAACAGGTTCGAGTTCAGGGCCGTGGGTTCATCCGCGAACTGCGCTTCGGCCATCACCGTGCTGAACACCGTGGTCGCCAACCAGCTGATCATCTTCAAGGAGGCCGTCGACAAGAGGATCGCCGCCGGCGCTCCCGTCATGCAGGCGGTGCTGGACGAGACCCGCGAGGTCTACCGCGCCTGCCAGGACATCTGCTTCGACGGCAACGGCTACTCCGACGAGTGGAAGGCCGAGGCCGCCAGGCGCGGACTGGACTGCGAGACCTCCGCACCCCTCTGCTACGACGCCTTCGTCAGCGACAGGACCATCAAGGCCTACGTGGACGCCGGTGTGATGTCCGAGGTGGAGCTGAGGGCCAGGGCCGAGATCAACTGGGAGACCTACAGCAAGAAGATCGAGATCGAGGCCAGGGTGCTGGCTGATCTGGTCGCCAACCACATCCTGCCCGTGGCCACCAGGTACCAATCCATCCTGCTGGACAACGTGTCCAAGATGAAGACCATCTTCACCAACCTGAAGGAGTTCGAGCAGGTGGCCGCAGGCGAGATCGACATCATCAAGGAGATCGCCATGCACACCAGCGAGGCCAGGGAGCTGGCGGTCCAGATGGAGGAGGAGTGCGACGCCCTCGACCAGCTCGAGTGCGAGCGCGAGAAGGCCATCGGCTACCACGACAAGATCGTGCCTTACCTCGAGAATATCCGTGAGCACGTCGACGCCCTCGAGATGATCGTGGACGACGACATGTGGCCGCTCCCCAAGTACAGGGAGCTCCTCTTCATCCGCTGAGGCGGTCCCGTGAGGGTCGGGCTGTACGACTCCGGCAACGAGCACGACGCCTGCGGTGTGGGGATGGCGGTGGCCATCGACGGCCATCGCCAGCACCGTATCGTAGAGTACGGTCTCGAGCTGCTGGAGAACATGGCTCACAGGGGCGCGGAGAACGGAGACGGCCGCACCGGCGACGGTGCGGGAATAATGGTCCAGGTGCCGCACAGGTTCATCGAGAGGATCGGGATACCGGTCCCCGAGGCGGGCCGCTACGGCACCGGACTGGTCTTCCTCCCCAAAGAGGGAGGGGACCTCTTCTTGACATTGTTCCGGGAGGAATGCTCCCGGAGGGCACTTCATGTGATAGAGGTAAGGGAGGTGCCCGTGGATCACACCGTCCCCGGGGAGATGGCCCTGGAGCAGGAGCCCCGCATCGTCCAGGTCTTCGTCACTTCGTATGACAGCCCCGAGGTGCTCGAGCGCAAACTCTACAGGGTGCGCAAGGTCGTAAGCAACCGTGTAAACGCATCCGACATGGAGGGGAAGGAGGACTTCTACATCTGCAGCCTCTCCACCCGCACCATGGTCTACAAGGGGATGCTCACTCCGGAGCAGCTCCGCAGATACTATCCTGATCTCTCCGCCCCCGACTTCGAGTCGTCGGTGGCGATGGTGCATTCCAGATTCAGCACCAACACGCTTCCCGCATGGAGGCTGGCGCAGCCCTTCAGGATGCTCTGCCACAACGGCGAGATCAACACCATACGCTCCAACCGTTCGTGGATGGCCGCCAGGGAGGGGATGATGTCCTCCGAGGCCTTCCCGGACCTCTCAGAGTTGAGACCGATCATCCAGGAGGGCATGAGCGACAGCGCCTCGCTGGACAACGTGTTCGAATTCCTTACCATGTCGGGAAGGGACATGCCCGGGGCACTCTCGGTGCTGATCCCGGAGTCCTGGAACGACAAGAACCCCATCCCGGACAGTCTGAAGGCATACTATGAGTATCATTCGATCCTCATGGAGCCCTGGGACGGGCCCGCCGCGGTGCTGTTCACCGACGGTACGTTGGCAGGCGGTATGCTGGACCGCAACGGACTGCGTCCGGCCAGGTATGTTATCACGGAGGACAACATGCTCATCATGGCGTCGGAGGCCGGCGTCATACCCACGGACAGGTACAGGATCGTGGAGTCCGGGAGACTCAAACCGGGCAAGATGCTGATGGTTGACACCCGTGTCAACCGTGTCCTGCAGGACCCTGAGATCAAGATGTCCCTTGCTTCGGCGTACCCGTACAGGGACTGGCTGGAGAGGAATCGTCTCGATCTTCTGACATTGTCGTCGGGAAGGCAGGTGGGCCGTACGGTTGCCGATTTCGAGAAGAAGCTGGCAGAGTTCGGATACACCGATGATGACATGTCCCGTGTGATGGAGCCCATGATCGCCACCGGCAAGGAGGCTGTGGGTTCCGCGGGTTACGATGCTCCGTTGGCGTTGCTCTCCGATAGACCGCAGCATCTGTTCAATTACTTCAGACAGAGGTTCGCCCAGGTCACCAACCCCCCGGTGGATCCCATTCGTGAAGAACTGGTGATGTCCATAACCGGATACATCGGCGGGGCAAGGCACAACATCCTGGACCCGGAACCGATGTTGGCCAAGGTCGTCAAAGCAAGGCACCCGGTGATCACCAACCGCGAGCTGGACCTTCTGAGGAACCTCCGCTACCGCGGATTCAAGGCTGTCACCATAGACACAACCTTCCCCGAGGACGGAAATCTCGAGGACGAGTTGGACCGTGTCCGCGCGGAGGCGGAGGCGGCCGTTGACGACGGTGCAGAGTTCGTTGTGTTGTCGGATCGCAAGGCGGGAGGGGACAGGGTCCCCATGCCCTCGCTTCTCTCGATCGCTGCGGTGCACCGCCATCTGGTGGATATCGACAAGCGTCTGATGACCGCCCTGGTCGTGGAATCCGGCGAGCCCAGGAACGTGATGCACTTCGCATTGCTGATAGGATACGGCGCCAACGCCGTCAACCCCTACATGGCATTGGCGGTGGTGCAGGACCTTGCGGACAAGGGCAAGGTGAAGATGGACGCGGACACCGCAGAGGCCAATTACATCAAGGCCTGCGACAAAGGTCTCATGAAGATCATGTCCAAGATGGGCATCTCCACCATCCGTTCCTACCGCGGCTCCGGACTGTTCGAGATCATCGGATTGGACAAGGGGCTGTCGCACAAGGTGTTCGGGGACACCCCGTCGCCCGTCGGTGGTATAGGCATCGACGGCATCGCCGCCGAGTAC
>CALULN010000011.1 GCA_944321505.1 Candidatus Methanomethylophilaceae archaeon
GGGTGATCTCCACTCCGGGGAGCACCTCTATGGAGTCGTCGCTGAGCTCCGCCGCCTTCACGATGTTCGTGACGACCCATTCCACGTTGGTCATGTCCACGTGGTCGGTCAGCGCAACGGCGTCGTGCCCCAGGACCTTGGCCCTGCGGACCAGCTCCGCGGGGATGAGCTCGCCGTCGCTGTACACGGTATGGGTGTGGAGGTCCGCTCTCATCATCTCCTCTCCGACAGCTTCTCGTAGACGTCCGCAGGGTCCACCCCCGCCTTCTCCATGGCCACCATGGCGTGGTAGATCAGGTCGGCCAGCTCCCAGGCGGTGTTGTCCGCATCCCTGTCCTTGATCGCCAGGACGAACTCGGTGGCCTCCTCGACCACCTTCTTGCACATCTTGGTCTCGTCGTTGAACAGCTTGCAGGTGTAGCTCCCCTCGTCGGGGTTGACCATCCTGTCGTGGATGACCCTCCTCAGCTCGGCGATGATGGACGACGTGCGCCCGGTGTCGCCGTAGACGGTCTTGAAGAAGCAGCTGGGATTCCCGGTGTGGCAGGCGATGCCGTTCTCCTGGACCACGCGGACCAGCAGGGTGTCGTCGTCGCAGTCCGACTGGATGGATACGATCCTCTGCACGTTGCCGGACTCCTCCCCCTTCTTCCACAGCTTCTGCCTGCTGCGGGACCAGAAGTGGGTGTATCCGGTCTCGATCATGAGGTTCACCGCCTCCTCGTTGGCCCAGGCAACCATCAGCACCTCTCCGGTGGCGTGGTCCTGGACCACCACGGGGATCAGCCCGTTGGCGTCGTAGTTGAGGTTCATCTGACGTTTATCCCCCTGTCCCTGAGGTACTGCTTCACATCGCCGACTGTGCATTCCCTGTAGTGGAATATGGACGCCGCCAGCGCCGCGGATGCGTTGGTCTGGGAGAACACCTCGTAGATGTGCTCCTTGCTGCCGCATCCTCCGGAGGCGATGACGGGTATGCTCACGGCATCCGCCACGGCGGCGGTCAGCGGGATGTCGTATCCGGTCTTCACGCCGTCCGCGTCCATGGACGTCAGCAGGATCTCCCCCGCCCCCAGGTCCTGGACCCTCTGGGCCCACTCGACGGCATCCAGGTCGGTGAGCCTGGTGCCTCCGTGGGTGGCGACCTTCCATCCGCCGTCGGTCCTCTTGGCGTCGATGGCGACCACGACGCACTGGCTGCCGAATCCCTCGGAGCACTCGGTGATCATCTCCGGGTTGGAGACGGCGGCTGAGTTGACGGAGACCTTGTCCGCTCCCGCGTTGAGGGCGTCCCTCATGTCGGAGTAGGTGCGTATGCCTCCGCCCACCGTCAGGGGGACGAAGAGCCTCTTGGCGGTCTCGGAGACCACGTCGAGCATGGTCTGCCTGGACTCCAGCGACGCGGTGATGTCGAGGAAGGTGATCTCGTCGGCGCCCTGCCTCTCGTACTCCTCGGCCAGCTCCGACGGGGACCCGATGTCCCTCAGGTTCTCGAAGTTGATCCCTTTGACGACTTTGCCGTTCTTCACATCCAGGCACGGTATTATCCTCTTGGCGAGCATCATTCCACCTCCACGCTGTCCTTGGTGCTGAGCTCCCTCCCTCTGACCCTCAGCGCCTTCTCCAGGGCCTTGCCCAGGGATTTGAAGGACGCCTCTATGATGTGGTGGTCGTCGAATCCCCTTATCGCCACGATGTGCAGGGTGATCCCGGCGGCCATGGCGAAGCTCCTGAACCAGTGGGCGTACAGGGGGTCGTGGCAGTCCGCCTCGCAGTAGGGGCGGTCCACGATGTCCAGGGACGTCATGACCAGGGCATCGTCCATGGCCACAACGGCTGTGCCCATCCGCTCCAGCGGCCTGCCGTCCAGGGCCTGGGCCAGCGCCTTGCCGACGGTGATGGCGGCATCCTCCACCAGGTGGTGCGGGTTGTCCCCGGCGGCGTCCATGGAGATGTCCATGCCCGAGTAGCGGGCAAGGGTCTCGGTCATGTGCCTGAGGAACTGGTCGTCGCATCTTACGTCGTAGCTGCCGGAGCCGTCTATGCTCAGCGACACGCTGATATCCGTCTCCCTGGTCTTCCTGTGGATCTCGGAGGTTCTGACGCTCATGATAACATGCGGATTACCGCCAGGGCACTATAATAACTGAACGCCCGCGTGCGGGCAAGGCGGCCCCGACACAGTTATATCGTCACAGACGTTATTGCGGGAACTGCTCGCAAAGGGGGTTCTTGGCTGTCGTCGGGGAGGAAGGAGAGGGTTCTGATTTCATGCGTCACCTTCGAAGTGGCGAAGGTGGTGGATCCCGTCTCCCATTACGACGCAACCAGGGTGCATCTGCTCCATCACGCCGAGGAGGGGTCCGTATACCGCGACTTCTACGACGAGGTGGTGAGGTGCATATCGGATATCGATCCCAGGATCGAGGTGGTCCCTCATCTCTGCGCGGTCTACGAGTTCTCCGAGGTCATGCGGGAGGTCCTGTGCATCATGCAGGACGAGGCCAACCGCTGCGGAGACGACCTGGACATCTACGTGAACATATCCGCCGGGACATCGGAGTACTCCGCCGCCGCTCTCATAGCCTCGATGATGAACACCGGCACCGCCATCCCGTTCACCGTGGGCGCGGAGGAGTTCCAGGTGCCTCCCGAGAAGGTAAGGGAGGTCTACTACGACGGAGACCGCCCGGTGGGGCTGACCAAGACCACCAAGGAGCCGAAGGCGGTGTCCGCATACCCGATAGAGTCGCCGGACCCGGTCAGGGTGCTGGCGCTGAAGGTCCTGGACGAGCAGATCGGCAGGGACGACACCTGCGCATCCACTATGATGCGCCTGCTGAACGAGAAGGGGCTGTTCGGGGACTACGAGAAGAAGCCCACGGACCGGCCGGAGCAGAAGGAGGTCATGCGCTACCAGCGCAACTTCGTCGACTACTGGCTGGAGAAGGGCTGGGTGGAGAAGGTCTCGAAGCGCAGGTCGAAGGTCACCAAGAGGGGGCGGGATGTGCTGGACGTGTTCTACGACAGCTACTCCCGCATGCGCCCCTAGATGTTGCTCCTGGGGCACTCCATGCACCGGGACAGGGTGGATTTGGCGCCCTGGTTGCGGTAGATCTCGTCGATCATGCCGGATTTCTTGAAGAACGAGCAGAGCCCGCAGAGTTCCGTGGACAGGTCCGCGCCTTTGGACAGGTTGTCCGCTATGGTGCGGATGTGCTCGTAGAACTGGTCCATGTAGGCGCTGCCGTCGATGTACGGGTTGCCGCCGCGGAGCCCCTTCACGTACTGGGATATGGCAGCCGAGGTGATGCCGAACATCTTGGCCACCGCCGACTGGGTGTAGCCGTAGCTCTCCACAAGCTCCTTCGCTATGGCCCCCCTGGCGGTGGGGAGGAGCTCGAACACGACGAGCTCGCAGGGCATCTTCCTCGAAACCATCTTTCCTCAGGCCTCCCAGGGTGTATCCCATTCCCAGGGTTTCATGATGTCGGTATACACCGACACCCCCACCACCGCTCCGGCCACCCCGTGGGACGAGAGCACCCTGGCGTCCTCCAGCGAAGACACGCCGCCGGAGGCTATGACCTTGTGAGGGCAGACGGACATGAACTCCGAGATCCACGCCTCATCTATGCCTTTGCCCTGCCCCTCCACATCCACGTTGGTGTTGAGGACGCCGGCCAGCGGCAGGTCGCGGATGAGCCCCATCATCATCTTGACGGATATGGGGCTCACATCCTTCCATCCGTTGGTGGTGATCCTCCCGCCTTTGGTGTCCAGCGCCATGACCAGGCGGCCGGGGAAGCACATGGCCATCTCCGAGAACCACTCCCTGTCGGTGATGGCGCGGGTGCCGACGATGACCCTGTCGGCGCCGGCGTCCAGCAGGCGCGAGATGGTGGACTCCTTGCGTATGCCCCCTCCCACCTGGACCGGCACGCCCGCCTCGGCGATTATGCGCCTGATGACCGAGAGGTTGTCGTCCTCCCCGAAGGCCGCGTCCAGGTCCACCACGTGGAGGTACTTCGCGCCCTTATCAACCCATGACTTGGCCACGCTGACGGGGTCCGGCAGCCTGATCTTCTCCGTCCCGGGCACACCGCCCACGAGCTGGACCACCTGGTGGTCCATGATGTCTATCGCTGGTATGACTATCATGCAGTGTCCTCCGCGAATCTGATGAAGTTCCTCAGGAATGCCATGCCGGATGCGCTGCTCTTCTCCGGATGGAACTGCGATCCCACCAGGTTCCCCTTCCTGATCAGCGTCGGGAAGCGGTAGCCGCAGTACTCGGTGGTGCCGGCGACGCATCCGCGGTCGACCGGGTCGCAGTGGTACGAGTTGGCGAAGTAGAAGTGCCTGTCAGGGACGCCCTCGAACATGGGGTCGTCCCCTTCGACGGTGTTCCATCCCATGTGCGGGACGTTCTCCAGAGGTATCTTCCTGACGTCCCCCTCGATGAGGCCGATCCCGGGGGAGGATCCCTCCTCGCTCCTGTCCAGCAGGATCTGGGTGCCTATGCAGATGCTGAGGGCGGGGACCCCGTCCTCCAGCCTGGCCCTGATGCCGTCCCTGTAGGGGGCCAGCCTCTCCATGGTGCGGTCGAAGGCGCCCACGCCCGGGAACGCGATGCACTCCGCGTCCAGGAGCCCTCTCATGTCGGTGACCGTGACCACCCTGGCGCCGCAGTTCTCCAGCGCCTTGCGAAGGGAATGGAGGTTGCCCACGCCGTAGTCTGCCAGGGACACGGTCAGCATCCGGACAGCACCTCCTCTATCTTGGACAGCAGCAGGTCGTTGAGCTCCCTGGTGCCGACGGTGGTTCTCACGCAGTTCTCGGTGCGCCTCTTGGCGCCGAAGTCCCTGATGAGGATCCCCTTCGCCTTCAGCCCCGCCACCAGCTCGGCGTGGTCGATGGGGGACCTTGCGAGGATGAAATTGGAATCCGACGGGAAGGTCTCGAACCCCAGGCGCCTGAGCCCGGCGTCCAGGTACGGCCGTTGACCGTCCACCATGGCCTTGCTCCTCCTGATGAACTCCTGGTCCTTGACCGCGGCGATGGCGGCACCTTCGCTGACCATGTTCACGGAGTAGGGGATCTTCACGCAGTTCATCATCTCCGCCGTTCTCTTCGATGCGACGGCGTATCCGACCCTGAGGCCGGCCATGGCATAGGCCTTGGAGAAGGTCCTGAGGACGATGAGGTTGTCGAACTCCTCCACCCTGTCCACCATGGTGCCTTCGGCGTACTCCCCGTAGGCCTCGTCCACGATGACCATGCCGTCGGTGCGGGAGAGGATCTCCTCGATGTCCTTCCGGCGGAAGCAGTTGCCGGTGGGGTTGTTGGGGCTGGGCATGATCATGACCTTGGCCCCGGGGGCGAGCATGGCGTCGGTGTCCAGCTGGAACTCCCCGTCCAGGTCCACGCCGACGCATCTCCCGCCGTTGAGCTTCATGAAGTACTCGTAGAGCGTGTATGATGGAACCGGCGACACGGATCCGTCGCCCCATTCGGTGAATGTCTTGAACGAGACGTCCAGCATCTCGTCGGAGCCGGAGCCCACGACGAAGTTTCCCCTCTCCAGGCCGTACAGCTCGGCAAGGGCGTCCCTGAGGCCGTCGGAGTAGGTGTTGGGGTATCCGTTGACGTCGCCTCTGAAGTTGCGGAGGAACTCCGCCGCGGCGGGATTGCTGCCCAGGACGTTGGTGTTGGTGTCCAGGCGGACCTCCCCGTGGAGCTCCGGGTTGTAGTACATCTGCAGGTCCCGTACGGTGGACCGCATCCCGGATCTGTCCATCACGGCACCAGCCTGTCGATGGGCAGCGTGAGGATCCCCTTGGCACCCAGCTTCTTCAGCCTGTTGATGTCGTCGTAGACGTCGGAGGCGTCGATGACCACGTGTATGGCGACCATGTCGTCCCTGCCGGCGATGTTCATGACGGTGGGTCCGGCCATGCCGGGGAAGAGCTTCTCGATGTCGTCCATCCTGTCGGCGGGGACGTCGGCCATGAGGTACTTCTTGCTCTCGGCGTCGATGACGCTCTTCATGGCGTGGATGATGTCCCACATCTCCTCCCCCTTCACCTTCAGGGACTCGGGGTTCCCGACGGCGACGGCCTGGGAGGTGAGGATGGTGGCCACCTCCCTGAGGCGGTTGGTCTTGAGGGTGGACCCGCTGGAGACCAGGTCGACGATGTAGTCGGAGACGCCCATGTAGGGCATGATCTCGGCGGCTCCGGTGACGTTGACGATCTCCACCTTCTTGCCGATGGATGCGAAGTACCTGCCGGCGGCTCCCGCGAAGGATGTGGCGATGCGGCTCCCGTCGGGGATGTCCTCCGCCGACCTGACCTCCGACTCCTCGGGCACGGCAACGGACAGGCGGCAGTGGCCGAATCCCAGGAGGAGCATCTCCGTCAGCTCGACGTCGGCGTCGGCCACCTGGTCCTGGCCGGTGATCCCCATGTCTACTGCTCCTGAGCGGACGAAGACGGGTATGTCCTGGGCGCGGACGAAGACGACCTCGATGTCCTTGTCCCTGACTTTGATGTACAGCCTCCTGCCCCAGTCCTCTCCCAGGTCCAGCCCGGATTTCTGGAGCAGCTCTACCGTCCTCTCGTTGAGTCTTCCCTTGTTGGGCACTGCCATTTTGAGTACCATCTGCCTGCCTCGGTGGCTGGTATGTGCATTATCTATAAAAGACGCGCGCGAGCGGGTCCCATGCTGGGTCCTGGGAGGTCCGGCAGGCCACCGAGGCGGTTCAGAGCTCTATGCGGGTTATGAGGGATTCGTCCTCTCCGCATCCGACGATCTCCGGCACCTTCCCGCACATCGCCATCCTCCCGCCGCCGATGGCCGAGCAGCCGTCCACCCCGGCAACCGAGGCGATGCTCTCGGCGGCGGAGGACATCTCCTCCTCGCCGCAGCCGCCCACCATATTCCCGAAAGCGGTGGCGCAGGCGTCGGCAAGGACGGCGCTGGGCGAGAACACCGTGCACACCCCTCCCGAGCCGAAGGAGACCGAAGGCCCGATCCTCCCTGAGGAGGAGCATACGCCGTACAGCCCATGGGTGGGCGGGATCAGGTATGCCAGGTCCGAGAACCCCGGTTCGGCGGAGTGGATGCCGATGCGGACCGGTTCCGAGGTGCGGAGGCAGATGTCCCCTCCGTTGTCGACGATGATGTGGCCGCAGCCGGCTCCGACAGCCGCCTTCACCGCATGCTGGGCGACCGCTCCCGCTACAGCGGCCATGGGGCCAACGCCCGCCGATACAGATGCCTGGCACATCCCGCGGGTGACGGGGTCGTCCGTCTCCCTCGGAGGGATCGGGTCATAGGTGATCCCGAAGAACGGGTCCTCCGCTATGCGGGACTCGATCAGCTCCCTGGCCTCGTAGACCGCATCCCTCACCGCTCTGAGGTAGCGGTCGTAGCATACTACGGTCAGGGCGGTCTCCTTCACCTCGAAGTGGGTCCGGGTCATATGGTGAGGCTTATGGCATGGGTGGGGCAGGAGGTGAGGCAGGACCCGCAGGCGACGCACTTCTCGAAGTTGAGGTGCACCTCCCAGCTCTCCCTGTCGATGGTGAATGCCTTGGACGGGCACACCGCCACGCAGGACCCGCAGTCTATGCACCTGTCGTGGTCCCTGGTGATGTGCTTGCTGAGCTCCATGACGCTGATGCCCAGGGACCTGACGTGGTCGATGGCCTTCTCCAGGTTCTCCTCCTCGCCTTTGAGCTTGAGGATGAGGACGCCTCCGCTGTCGTCCATCTCCGCCTTCAGGATGTTGGGCTCGATGTCGAACCTGCTCACCAGCGTGTATGTGACGGACGACTGCATCTCCAGCTCGTTGAATTGGAACTTGTACTTCCTCTCCATGCTCATCACTCCCTTATCTCCAGGGTCTTGACGGAGCTCTCCTCCGGCAGCTTCTTCACGGGCTCGGTGAGCAGGAACTCGCCGTGCTCTATCCAGTCCTTCAGTGTGTTGGCGACTATGCGCGCGTTGCGGTAGGACGACAGGGGCGAAGTGCGTATGCTGTGCCCGTCGTACTCTATGGTTCCGCTCTTGAGCTGCTCGTAGGTGTACTGTGCCAGCGTCGGGCGGCTCCTGCTCGTCACGCTGTAGTCCGTGAGGTTGGCGTATATGTCCGCATCGGAGACCGCGGTGTGCCTGGCTATGTCCGCGTTCAGCACCGGTATCGGTATCCCTATGCCGATGGCGAGGGATATGCCGTAGCCGTATATGTCCAGGCCGCGGACGAACCTGTGGCTCATCTGCTTCATGTCCCCGATGAGCGCAAGCGTCCTGCTGCCGCCCACCGGCACCCCGTTCCTCTCAGGGACGGTGGTGTTGAACTGGGTCCCCTGCCAGGAGACGAATCCCTCGCCTCCGCCCAGGAAGATCCTGGTGCCCACCCCTATGGTCTCCAGGTGCGGGTCGTTGAGCAGCGGGGACAGCTCCCCTGCGGAGCTGTAGTTGGCGTTCTTCATCCTCGGGAGCAGCTTGCCCATGTAGGTGTGCAGGGTGCGGTCCGAGTTGTTGGTGGCGACTCCGTAGTTCTGATAGGAGTTGCGGGGGTTGAACAGATACGCTTCGTTGATCTCGTCGAGGGTGAAGGAGGTCTTGATGTTCTTCCTCACATAGCAGTCGGTGCCGGGGCCCCAGGCCTCCAGGGACACCCTCTTGCCGGCGATCAGGTCCTCGATGACGAAGCCGCCTCCGTAGGTGCGGTCGGATTCGCTGACCTGGGTGGCGCCGATGTAAGTGTCCACCGCCGCCAGGCCGCCGTATGCCTCCACGCCGTTGACCCTGATGTTGGTCATCCTCAGAGGAGGGTCGCTGTGGCCGAAGTTGAGGAACGCGCCGGAGGAGCACATGGCGCCGAAGGTGCCGGTGGTGACCACGTCGACCTCCTCCGCCGCCTTCTCCGCTCCTTTGTCACGGACGATGTCCACCATCTCCTCGGCGGTGTAGACCACCGCCTTCCCGGACCTGATCCTCTCGTTGATCTCGCTGACTGTCTTGGCCATCCGTGCACCTCAGATGAGACCCTTCTTCACCGCCATCTCGGCGTTGAGGACGGAGCCTCCGGCTCCTCCTCTCAGCGTGTTGTGGGACAGCGCGAAGATCTTGATGCATTCATCCTTCTTCCTCACCCTGCCGACGGTGACCGCCATGCCCTTGGACCTGCCGGTTCCTCCCGCGAAGACATCGAACGCGGGCTGGGGGCGGTTGCTCTCCTTCCTGACGATTATGGGCTGCGGCGGGGCCGAGGGGAGTTCCATCCTCTGGGGCTCTCCCCTGAATGATTCTAATGTGCCGATGACGTCCTCCGCCGAGGGCTCGGAATCCATCCTGACAACCAGGGACTCCAGGTGGCCGTCCACCACGGGCACCCTTGCGCAGTTGGCGAAGACCCTGAACCCGGCGGGGACGAATCTTCCATCCCTGTATCCGCCGAGCATCTTGGCCAGCTCCGACTCCATCTTCTCCTCCTCGCCGCCGATGTACGGGATCACGTTCCCGACGGCGTCCAGCGAGGGGACGCCGGGGTACCCCGCCCCGGAGAGGGCCTGGTAGGTGGAGACGTACACCTCCTTCAGCCCGTAGGCGTCGTCCAGCGCCTTCAGGGGGGCGGCGATGCCGGTGGATGAGCAGTTGGCGTTGGTTATGATGAACCCTCCGTCGGCGAAGGTGCTCTGCTCCTTCACTGAGAGCATGTGCTCCGGGTTGACCTCGGGGATCAGGATGGGAACGTCCGGGTCCATCCTGTGGGACCCGGCATTGGTGAAGACGCCGACGCCGGCCTTCGCCAGCTCGGTCTCGGTGGGTCCGGCGTGGTCGGATGGGATCCCGCTGAAGGCTATGCGTGCCCTGTCCGCTATGCCGCGGACGTCCATGACCCTCATCTCCATATCCAGGGTGTCCTCCCGGAACACATGGTCCCTGACCTTGAGGACGTCCCTGAGGCGCTTGCCCTCGGACCTCTCGGAGGCGTACAGCCCCTCTATCTCGAAATACGGGTGGTCCTCCAGCATCTCCACGAATCTTTGTCCGATCATGCCGGTTGCACCAAGAACTGCGACTCTCGTCTTACCCATCGTATCACTCTGGAAAGTGTAGAATGCCTTCCGCAGTTATTCGCAGTATTAAAAAGGATTGTGTCAATAATATTCGTAAAGGAATAAAGAGGAGCGGACGCTCACTCGAAGTAGTGGGTCTGGCGCTCCTTGGAGATCTTGAGGAGGAGCCTGGCGATCTGCTCGGCCTCCTCCTTGGAGAGGCTGACCTCCTCGCAGAGCTCGTGGTACCTGGCGATGACCTCCTCCTCCTTGTGGTAGTCCCAGGAGGATTTGCCCTCTTGCTTCTTCGCCTCTGCCAGCTTGTCAGCGATCTCCATGCGTACGGCGATGCTCTCGATGATGTCCTGGTCGATCTCTTCGATCATGGCTCTGAGTTCGTCCGTGTCGGTCATTTCCACCAGAAACGGGTGACACAGTAGGCGTATTTAACTGGTGACTTCGGAATCAATGCATATAATTGTGCATCAATGAATAGATATATGTATCAGCTGCAATCTACGGAGTCCCATGGAGTATCTCGAGAAGTGCTTCAAAGGGTTCCCCTCCCAGGAGAAGGTGGTCACGCTGCTGCTCGCCAGCGGAATAAAGGTGGTCGACGGCGTCGGGTACTGCAACGACATCGAGCTTTCGGACTCGGCCATCGGCAGGGCCGCGGGAGTGGACCGCAGGGTGGTGAGGTCCACCCTGGAGAAGATAGATTCCAACCCCAGGCTGAAGGCCATGTTCTCGAAGATGATCTCCATCGCCCTGCTGTCCGACGTCTCGTCGGAGCTGGGGTGCACGACCGTGGAGATCGTCCCCGAGGATGCGAGGGCCCCCGGGATCCTGGCGGAGGTGACCGCCACGGTGTACCGTGCCGGCGTGTCCGTGAGGCAGGCGGTGGTGGTGGACCACGGCTACTCGGGAGAGCAGCACCTGGTGCTGGTGCTGGACGGCAGGCTGCCGTCCGAGTACGTGCCGGCCCTCAGGAGCTGCACCGGGGTCCGCAGCGTCACGCTGAGATGATCCTCAGACGTGGAAGTCCTTCATGCTGCGGACGCCCACGGTGCGCCCTCTGGCCACTTTGATGGCGGCGACGGCGATGTTGGCCCCCTGCACGGTGGTCATGGACGGGATCTCCAGCTCGACCGCCAGGCGGCGCATGGTGGACCCGTCCCTGATGGCACCGGACCTGAGGGACGGGGTGTTGATGATCAGGTTGATCTTCCCCTGCCTCATGAGGCTCAGTCCGTCGATGCCCTTGTTCTCCTTGATCTTGAACACGGTGGTGACCTGCAGGCCGTTGTTCCTCAGGAAGGTGGACGTGCCCTTGGTGGCGTAGATGGTGAAGCCCATCTCGGCCAGTGCCTTGGCGGCCGGCAGGATGTTGGGCTTGTCCTCATCGTTCACCGTGATGTAAACCCCTCCCTCGGTGGGGAGCTTGTCGCCGGCGGCGATGAGCGCTTTGTAGCATGCGGTGTCGAAGTCGTCGTCGATGCCCATGACCTCGCCGGTGGATTTCATCTCCGGGGTGAGGATGGAGTCCACGCCCACCAGCTTCAGGAACGGGAACACGGATGCTTTGATCGCATAGTGGTCCAGGGTCTTGTACCCGGAACCGAGACCCAGCTCCTTCAGGGTCTTGCCCAGCATGATCTGGGTGCTGATCTTGGCCAGGGGTATCCCGGTGGCCTTGGATATGAAGGGCACGGTACGGGACGACCTGGGGTTGGCCTCGATCATGAAGATCCTGTCGTCCTTGACGGCCAGCTGCAGGTTCATCAGGCCCCTGATGCCGAGGGCCAGAGCCACCTTGCGTGAGATCTCCAGGACCTCGTCGATGTTCTTCTGGCTGAGGGTGAAGGGCGGGAGGACCATGGTGGCGTCTCCGGAGTGGACGCCTGCGTACTCGACGTGCTCCATGATTCCGCCGACGAACACGTCGGTGCCGTCGCAGAGCAGGTCCACATCCAGCTCGATGGCCTTGGTGAGGTACTTGTCCACCAGGATGGGGTGGTTCCTGGAGACCTTCACCGCCGTCTCGACGTAGGTCTTCAGCTCGTCGGTGGAGTAGACGATCTCCATCGCCCTGCCTCCCAGGACGTACGAGGGCCTCACGAGCACGGGGTATCCGATGCCCTCGGCGATGGCCTTGGCCTCCTCGAAGGAGTACCCGGTGCCGGATTCGGGCTGGCTGATGCCAAGCTCGTCCATGAGCTTGGAGAACCTCCTCCTGTCCTCGGCCACGTCCATGTTGTCGGGGCTGGTGCCGAGGATCCTCGTGCCGGTCCCTTTGAGCGCGTTCTCAAGGTCTACGGCCAGGTTGACGCTGGTCTGTCCGCCGTACTGGCAGATGACCCCGTCCGCCTGCTCCGCCTCTACGACGTTGAGCACATCCTCGAGGGTGAGGGGCTCGAAGTACAGTCTGTCGGAGATGTCGAAGTCGGTTGAGACGGTCTCGGGGTTGTTGTTGATGATGACGGCGTCCACTCCCGCGTCCTGCAGCGCCATGACGCTGTGGACGCAGCTGTAGTCGAACTCGATGCCCTGCCCGATCCTGATAGGTCCGCCGCCGATGATGACGATGCTCTTCTTCTCGGGGTCCCTGCGGTGCTCGCTGGTGCGGCCGTAGGTGGAGTAGAAGTAGGGCGTCTTGGCCTCGAACTCCCCGGCGCAGGTGTCGACCATCTTGTACACGGGTGTTATGCCCGTCTCCTTCCTGACCTTCCTCACGGACATCTCGTCGGTGCCGGAAAGCCTGGCGATGACCGCGTCCGCGAACCCCATGGACTTGGCCTCCTTCAGCAGCTCGGGGGTCAGGGGGCCGGCGGATATCCTCGCCTCCATGTCGACGATGTTCTTCAGCTTCCTGACGAAGAACACGTCCCACTTCGCCAGATCGGAGACCTCCTCGGGGGTCATGCCGCGCCTGAGGGCCTCGGCCATGGCGAATATGCGCTTGTCGGTGGCGTGCACCAGCTCCTCGCGGATCTCCTCGTCGGTCATGTCCACCCTGTCCAGGTGCATGACGCCGATCTCCAGGGACCTGATGCCCTTGAGGATGGCCTCCTCGAAGGTGCGTCCGATGGCCATGATCTCGCCGGTGGACTTCATCTGGGTGCCCAGGTGCCTGTCCACGGTGCGGAACTTGTCGAAGGGCCATCTCGGGATCTTCAGCACGACGTAGTCCACCGCCGGCTCGAAGGCGGCGAAGGTGGTGCCGGTGACCTTGTTGGGGATCTCGTCCAGGGTGTAGCCCACCGCGATCTTGGCGGAGACCCTGGCGATGGGGTACCCGGTTGCCTTGGATGCCAGCGCGGACGACCTGGACACACGGGGGTTCACCTCGATGACCCTGTAGTCGCCGTTGGCGGGGTTGAATGCGAACTGGACGTTGCAACCGCCCTCGATGTTGAGGGTCCTGATGATCTTCAGGGATGCGTCCCTCAGGCGCTGGTGGTCGCGGTCGGAGAGGGTGAGGCAGGGTGCGCAGACGATGCTCTCCCCGGTGTGGATGCCCATGGCGTCCAGGTTCTCCATGTTGCAGATGATGATGCAGTTGTCGTTGTGGTCCCTCATGACCTCGTACTCGTACTCCTTCCATCCGAGCACACTCTCCTCGATGAGGACCTGGTGGATGCGGGAGTAGGCGAGACCGCGTCCGCAGATGTCCCTGAGTTCCTCCTCGTTGTATGCGATGCCGCCTCCGGTGCCTCCGAGGGTGTAGGCGGGCCTCACCAGCACGGGGTACTTGCCGATGGCGTTGGCGGCCTCGATGGCCTCGTCGATACTGGTGACCGTTCTGCTGAGGGGCACCGGCTCGCCGATCTTCTCCATGGTCTCCTTGAACAGCTCCCTGTCCTCGGACATGGCGATGGCCTCGGGCTGTGTGCCCAGGAGGTGGACGCCGAGCCTGTCGAGGGTGCCGTTCTCGGCCAGCTCGGAGCATATGTTGAGGGCGGTCTGGCCGCCCATGCCCGCCATGATGCCGTCGACACCCTCCTTCTCCACGATCTTGGCGACGATGTCCGCCTGCAGGGGCTCGATGTAGACGCTGTCGGCCATGTCGATGTCGGTCTGTATGGTTGCCGGGTTGGAGTTGACGAGGACGGTCTTGTACCCCTCCTCCCTGAGGGACTTGCAGGCCTGGGATCCGGAGAAGTCGAACTCCGCCGCCTGTCCGATGACGATCGGCCCGGAGCCGATGACCATGAGCTTCTTGTAATCCTTCCTCATCTCTCCGCCTCCATCATCCTGCCGAACCTGTCGAACAGGAACCTCGTGTCCAGGGGCCCGGGGTTGGCCTCCGGGTGGTACTGGCAGGTGAACACCGGGAGGTCCCTGTGCTTCACGCCCTCCACTGTCCCGTCGTTGATGTTGATCTGGTTGACCTCCAGCCCGGTGCCGTCCAGGGAATCCGCGTCCACGGCGAACCCGTGGTTCTGGGAGGTGACGTACATCTTCCCCTCCAGCTTGACCGGCTGGTTGGACCCGCGGTGGCCGAACTTCATCTTGTAGGTGCTCCCGCCGAATGCGAGGGCGATGATCTGGCTGCCGAAGCATATGCCCATGATGGGTTTCTGCGAGGCGAGGTCGGACATGGTCTTCACCACCGTCCCCATGATGGCTTCGTGGGACGGGTTGCCGGGTCCGTTGGACACCATTACGCCGTCGACGCCGGAGTCGACAATCTCCTGTGCAGTGGTGTCGTAGGGGAACACTTTCACATTGTACCTGAGGGCCAGCTGCTCCACTATGCTCTTCTTGGTGCCGCAGTCCAGGAGCCCGACGGTCAGGTCCCTGCCTCCGCCCACCTCGTAGGGCTTCCTGCAGGACACCTCCGCTACAAGATTGGCGTCGAGGGGCGAGGGCATCTCCTTCAGCTTGGAGACCGTTGCCTCCAGGTCCGTGCCCTCCTTCACGATGGCTCCCTTGAAGGTCCCCTTGCTGCGGGTCTTGATGACCAGCTCCCTCGTGTCGATGCCGGAGATCCCCGGCACCCTGTGGGCCTTCATGTAGTCGTCAAGGGTCCTGCCGCCGTACATGGGCGAGGGTTCCTTGCAGTACTCCCTGACCACCAGCCCCCTGACGTGGACGCCGTCGGACTGGTCCGCCTCGTCCGATATGCCGTAGTTGCCGACGAGGGGGTATGTGAGCATGAGGATCTGGCCCCTGAACGAGGGGTCCGTGAGCGCCTCCTGGTAGCCGTCCATACCGGTGCTGAAGACGACTTCGCCGAAATCAGAGCTGTCATAACCGAAGGCCTCACCTTCGAGGACCGTCCCGTCCTCAAGAACGAGGTAGTTGCGTGCCATCGGGATGCTCCCTACTCTGGGAATCTATTTAATGGCTACCGTCGCCCCATGACAGGCGATTCGGGCAGTTGTCCGATAATGGACAAACCCCTCCGAGACGCCGCCGGAGCCTCCTCGCGCGACCATATGCGCGTATGATAGATTCAAATCGGCGGGAGGCATGGGGCCGTCGATGAGGTATTGGCAGACCGACGGCGGCATCGGCATCCAGCTCGAGACGGACGATGACATATGGCATCTCTACAACATCATCGAGGTTGGGGACCTGGTGACCGCGTCCACCGTGCGCAGGGAGGAGAAGGCGGGGGACAAGATCCGCGCCGAACGGGCTGAGAAGCGCAGGATGACCCTGGGGATCAGGGTGGAAAAGGTGGAGTTCTCCGAGGACGACGTCAGGCTGAGGATACTGGGCGTCATAGAGTCTGGGCCTCAGGACATCGGACAGCACCACACCCTCATGGCGGAGGTCGGCGAGAGGATGACGATATCCAAGCGCCACTGGAAGGAGACCCAGGTCCAGAGGCTGAAGCGGGCCGTGGCGGACACCAACAAGCCGCGGATGGTGTTCGTCTCCCTGGATCAGGACGATGCCACGGTGGCGGTGCTCCGGCAGTTCGGCCTCAAAGAGGTGGCCGCCATCAGGTCCGGGCGCTCCGGCAAGCAGTACGCCGGCGACGGCAAGGACACCTACCATGCGGACATAATCGCCAAGCTCAGGAGCATGGGCGAGAACGGGTCGCCGCTGGTCCTCCTGGGCCCCGGCTTCGAGAAGGAGCAGCTGGCCGATTCCGTCAAATCCGCCGGCCTCGGGAACCGCGTCTTCGTGTACCACACCGGCCAGAGCGGGATGCAGGGCATCAACGAGCTGATGAAGAAGGGCATGGGCGCAGACCTGCTCAGGGAGTCCAGGGTCGGGGTGGAGATGGAGGCCGTGGAGAAGCTGATGGAGAACATCGGCAGGGACGGCCTCGCCACCTACGGGTCGAAGGAGGTGGCCGATGCCGCCGCCGCGGGTGCCGTCCAGACCCTGCTGATCCTGGACTCGCGGCTGAGGGATGCCGACCTGGACGGCGTCGTCCGCGACGTGGAATCCCAGAAAGGGGATGTGGTGGTCGTCTCCGGACAGCATGACGGCGGACGCCAGCTGGAGGCCCTGGGGGGCCTGGCGGCGATCCTCAGATACAGGATCTGAGCGGATTCGCGTTTCGTATCGTTTCCTTCGGAAATCGCAGACGTACGATGAATCGGTTTGCGGTAAACAACGCCGTTACCCCATTCAATCGATGCGTATGCTACGGTAAGCGGAGGCTTCTGGAAAGGTTTAAATCGCCTCGGTGTTTGTGCAACCATTACCGACGGCCGGCGCGTACGGCCTGTCTGGGGGGAGAGATTGTGCAGGAGAACGTTGACACCAAGGAGTTCGTCAGGAGACAGAGCCAGATTTGCAGCAGGAACGATCTGATCCCGGCCGAGCTCTACACACAGTACGATGTCAAGAAAGGTCTCCGCGACAAGTACGGCAAGGGAGTGCTCACCGGGCTGACCAACATCTCCAGGGTCGACGGCTTCGTCAATGTGGACGGCGTCCGGACCCCCTGCGAGGGCAGGCTGTGGTACCGCGGATACGATGTCGTGAAGATGATCAAGGGCCGCGGGAGCCGCAGGTTCGGATACGAGGAGGCGACCTATCTGCTCCTGTTCGGATCCCTCCCCACGAAGGAGCAGCTCGAGGAGTTCCGCTGCGTACTCGGCGAGTACAGGGTGCTGCCGGTGACGTTCATCCGCGACGTGATCATGAAGGCGCACAGCAAGGACATCATGAACTCCATCACCAAGTCCGTGCTCACACTGGCCGCCTACGACCCCAACATGTCCGACTGCTCCATCGACAACGTGCTGAGGCAGTCCCTGCAGCTCATCAGCGTCTTCCCCATGCTGGCCGTCTACGGCTATCAGGCGTACAGCTACTACGACTGCGACAACAGCATGTACATCCACCGTCCGGACAATAAGCTCTCCACTGCCGAGAACATCCTGAGGATGCTCCGCCCGGACAGCAGCTACACGGAGCTGGAGGCGAAGGTCCTGGACATCGCGCTCATACTCCACATGGAGCACGGCGGAGGGAACAACTCCACCTTCACCACCCGCGTGGTCACATCCACCGGGTCCGACACATACTCCGTCCTGGCGGCCGCGCTCTCTTCCCTGAAGGGACCGAAGCACGGCGGCGCCAACATCAAGGTCATCGAGATGATCGCCGACATCAAGAAGAACGTCGCCGATCCGCACGACGAGGAGCAGCTGAAGGAATACCTCGTCAAGATCCTGGACAAGGAGGCCTTCGATCGCATGGGGCTCATTTACGGGATGGGGCACGCCGTGTACTCCATATCCGATCCCAGGGCCAGGGTCTTCAAGGCCTTCGTCAAGGAGCTGGCCATCGCCAAGGGCAGGGAGGACGACTTCGAGCTCTACGCCTCCATCGAGAACCTGGCTCCCGGCCTCATCGAGTCCAGGAGGCACGCCTTCACCGGCGTCAGTGCGAACGTGGACTTCTACAGCGGATTCGTTTACAGCATGCTGGGTATCCCCCAGGAGCTGTTCACCCCTCTGTTCGCCACCGCCAGGGTGGTGGGGTGGTGCGCCCACAGGATCGAGGAGCTGGTGAACTCCGGCAAGATCATCCGTCCGGCCTACCAGTCCGTCATGTCCGAGAAGGAGTACATCCCCATCGAGGAGCGCAAGTGACCGACAGCCGGGCCACCGTGGACAGCTTGAAGCATGAGGCCGCGCGGTTCTCCGACGAGCGCGACTGGTCCCGTTTCCACAACCCGAAGGATCTGGCGATAGGTATAGCCAGCGAGGCAGGCGAACTGCTGGAGATCTTCAGATTCAAGTCCGAAGAGGAGGCTACGGCCCTCATGTCCGGGAGCAGAGGGGAGGATGTCCGCGACGAGCTGGCGGACGTCGTGTACTTCGTGCTGAGGTTCGCCGACGTGACCGGCATCGACATCTCCGAGGCGCTGGAGCGCAAACTGGAGAAGAACGCCGTCAGATATCCGGCGGAGAAGGTCAGGGGCGACAATCGCAAGTACGAGGAGTACTGAAAGATAGGGAAGGGGTTTCCCCGTCCGGATGCACCGGACGGCTCAGTAGTTCTCCGCGCGGACCTCGAAGAAGCTCTTGGACATGCCGCAGACCGGACATACTTCCGGCGCCTTAGGACCGACCACGATGTGACCGCAGACGCGGCATTCCCACATGGCCTGTCCGCTCTTCTCGAAGACCCTCTGCATCTCCACGTTCTCCAGGAGCTTCCTGTAGCGCTCCTCGTGGGTCTTCTCGATGGCTCCGACCTTCCTGAACCTCTCGGCCAGCTCGTGGAAGCCCTCTTCGTCGGCTTCTTTCGCCATCCGGTCGTACATGTCGGTCCACTCGTAGTTCTCGCCCTCCGCCGCGTGGAGGAGGTTCTCGGCCGTTCCGCCGATGCCGCCCAGCTCCTGGTACCAGAGCCTGGCGTGCTCCTGCTCGTTCCTGGCGGTCTTCAGGAAGATCTCGGCCAGCTGCTCGTAGCCCTCCCTCTGGGCCACCTGGGCGAAGTATGTGTACTTGTTCCTCGCCTGGCTCTCTCCGGAGAAGGCCTCCATGAGGTTCTTCTCCGTCTTGGTTCCCGCATATCTGCTCCCGGCCTTGGGCTCCTCCAGCTTCTGGAAGACCGAGGCGGGCTGTTTGCAAACCGGGCATTTCTCCGGGGGCTCATCCCCCTCGTGTATGTATCCGCAGACCGAGCAGCGCCATTTCGTCATCTTCTTCTCCTCCTTCTTCGGCGAATCGTTTTCGGGAATGAGTTTCAGCAACTCCTCCGCTTTCTCCTTGGGGAAACCGGGGGACGGGGGGTTCTCAGCCAATGCCCTGAGCATATCGTGGGTGTTGCGGCTCTGGGGCAGCATATACCCTGCCTCTCTGAGGATGTCCTCCGCCATCAGGCGGTTGGACATCTCCGCCGCCTCCATCAGCTGGGCCAGGAACGGGTCGTCTGTGCTCTTGGCGATGCCGGCCGCGATCCTCTCCTGCCTGCATTTGGACGCGGCCAGGGAGTTCAGGGCGGACACGACCCTCTCGGTCTTTGCCTGCTGCGGAGGGTATTCGAAGGGCGCCATGGTGATGGCGCCGGAGGGGCAGGATGCTGCGCATTCCCCGCATCCGATGCATTTCGACACATCGATGATGCTGTCCTCGGTGTCGGTGGCACCGGTGGGGCAGACATAGAGGCACAGGCAGTCCTTAGTGCACAGCCTGAGATTCCTCACGGCGAACTTCCTCATGCCGTCACCCTCCTCTCTATCTTCCTGAAAAGACGCGGCGGGACGCTGCATACCGGGCACTTCTCGGGAGGCTCGTCCCCGATGTACACGAACCCGCATATGGTGCAGACCCAGACGCCCGTGTTCTCCAGCATGGCGCTGCCCTCCTTCTCGTATCTCGCCAGTATGGAGGACAGCATGCGGGACACCTTGGTCCCCCAGACCAGTACCCTCTGGGCTCCGCGGTCCCCGTCGGCCTTGGCCACGGATTCCGAGGAGACGTACCCATCGTTCAGGTCGGATTCCACCAGCCTCAGCAGGTCGGCGGGGTCCTCCTCCGGCTCGGCAGGTGCGCCGGCTTTGAAGTAGTCGGCGAGTTCGGTGAACAGCTGCCTCTCCCTGGACAGGTACTGCTTGTCGCACCCTCTGGCCAGGTTGGAGCAGAGCGCGGAGAGCTCTCCGACGGACAGCTCCCTGTACTCCCCGTCATCGATAGGCGCCGCAGGCTGCTCTGCCGCCGGCGCGTCATCCATCGGCTTGAAATCCGACTTGGCGGCGCCGCACAGCGGACACTTCCAGTCATCCGGCAGCTGCTCCCACTTGGTTCCGGGAGCGATGCCCGCTGACGGGATTCCTGCGTCCTCATCGTAGATGTATCCGCAGATCGTACAGACGTATCTCGTCATGGATGAGCATCGGTCTGGATATTTATAACGTTGTTAATCTCCGCCTCACGATCCCTCGATCGCCGCCAGGATATCGGCGCGGTCGGCGAAGGTGTCCAGAACCAGCCTGCCCAGGTAGTAGAGCTCGTCGTTGTCATCCCATACGTCGCCGTAGACGGTATGGGTGAGGGTGACCGCCCCGTCGCTCTCAACATCGAACGGATGCCTCGGCACACCCTGCAGCCTCCAGGCCGTCTCCATCCATGCCTTGACGGAGCCGCTGCCGGTGATCATGTTGAGATCCGCTACGAAGGCATGCACCATCACGCCCCCGTCGAACCTGCTGACGTAAACGGATGCGCCGCTGCCGTCGTCGAAGATCGCGGCCATGCCGTCGTATTCGGTACATTCCAATCCCGAGTCCCTGAGGAACGATACGATGATGTCCATCGGGTTCCCCTCGGCCTTCTTCGCATCCCTTCTGAAAAGCGCCATGCGCAGGCATCTCCGTGAGGGCTGATAACCGTTACGATATGTGTGCTGGCTCTTGATGTGGCAGAATTATGGAACAGGGCATCCTACCAGCAAGGCCGTTCCGCAAAGAACGAGCACCGCACAACATCGTTGGCTGATGAAAAGGACAATGGTCCCCCCACTATGTCTGATTCATCCTGTCAAAGTCTCTAGCCGTTAGGTAGGTTCACTCCCCGGAGACCTCGGGCTTCTCCACCGCCACCTTCTTCCGCTGGCGCCCGCCTGTCTTCTTCATCTTGCCCTGGGAGATGGCCCACTCGTAGCTCTTCATCTCCGCCGGAGCCACCAGCACACGGTCCCCCTTGGCGAACTTCCTACCGGTGACCCAGTTGGTGAACGGGGACAGCACGCGGTACTCGTCGGCGTCCATGACGATCTCGGTGGTGTTCGGCCTTCCTCTGAGGGATGAGTATGTTCCGCTGTGCATGACGGCATGGCCGTCCTTCACCTCGCAGACCTTGGTGCATACGGTGTCCAGGAAGTACCTGTCGTGGGTGACCGTGATTATGGTGCCGTCGTACTCCGTCAGGGCCTCCTCCACCGCGTGACGCGCAGGGATGTCCAGATAGTTGGTGGGCTCGTCCAGGATCAGCAGGTTGGTCTCCTTCAGCAGAAGCACCGTGAGGGCGACCCGCACCCTCTCCCCTCCGCTGAGCTGCCGCATGGGTTTGTCCACTTCGTCGTTGAACAGCAGCATGCGGGCCAGGAGCTTCCTCGCTTCGCCCCTCCTGTCCTTGCCGATGATCTGCAGTATCTGCTCCTCGGCCGTCAGGTCGAGGTTCAGGCCCTCGTGGTTCTGGGAGAAGTATCCTATCTTGGCCCCCGGCGCCACCCAAAGGTCCCCTTCGACGGGGATCTCCCCGACGATGCCTTTGATCAGAGTGCTCTTCCCTTGGCCGTTGGCACCGAATATGCCGATCTTCTCGCCTTTGTGGATGTCCAATTCCACATCCGACAGGATCACCCTCCCGCCCTGGCTGAAGGACAGCCCCTTTCCGGTGATGACGTTCTTCCCCGACTTGGGCGCCGCCTGGATGCGGACGGTGATCTCCCGGCTCTTCTCCGGAGCCTCCTTCTCCTCCATCTTCTCGATGAGTTTCTGCCTGGTCTTGTGGGTGGTCAGGAACCACTGGTCCTTGTGGAGGCGCTCGGCGATCTCCTCCTGCTTCTTCTTCTGGTTGACGTACTTGCGATACTCCTTCTCCATCCGGTCCAGGTCCAGCATCTTCTTCATGATGAAGGCGGAGTAGTTGCCCTTGTACTCCCGGGTCTTACCGTTGGATATCTCCACGCACCTGGTGGCCATCTTGTCCAGGAAGTACCTGTCGTGGCTGATCACGACGCATGCGATGCGGCTGTCCAGCAGGAAGTCCTCCAGCCATTCCACCGTCTCGATGTCCAGATGCGAAGTGGGCTCGTCAAGAAAGAGGAGGTCGCAGTCCTTGGCTTGGACCACGACCCTGGACAGCATGACCTTGGTGCGCTCGCCGCCGCTCAGGGTGTCCATCCTGCGGTCCATGAAGTCCGCCGACAGCCCCACGGTCTCCAGCGCGTCTATCTGGGTCTTCTCGTCGTCGTGGTTGGATTTGGAGAGCTGCCCCTCCAGTTTGGCGTACTCGGTGGTGACGGCGTTCCAGTCGGTGTCGGGGTTCCCGGAGGCCATCTCCTCGTCCAGCTCCCTCATCCTGCGGCGTATGTGCTCTACATGGCCGTAGGGCCTCCCGAGGACGTCCCTGACGGTCACCGCATCAGCGGTCTCGGCGAACTGAGGCAGGTATCCGATCCTCTCGGTCTGCCTGGTGAGCTCCCCGGTGTCCGGCTTATCCGCCCCGAGGAGGATGTTCATGAATGTGCTCTTCCCCGCTCCGTTGACGCCTATGAGGCCGATGCTGTCCCCCTCGTTGATCTGGAGGCTGGCGTCTGTCAGTACCTTGATGGGTCCGAAGGCCTTGGTCACGGACTGGGCTTTGAGGAGCATGGTTGCCGGAGGGCTCGGTGGTACATATCCGTTCCCGCCGAAACCCATCGATCCGCAGAGGTCACTCCGGCAGCGTCACGTCCCTGGAGGCGAACCATCCGAACACTCCGAACACCACCGTGGCTGCCAGAAGCGCGAACACGGGGGCGGACCAAGCGCCCGAGGCATCACGTATCGCGCCGATCAGCACCGGACCGACCGCGGCGATCAGGAACCCGGCCGACTGCGCCATGCCGGAGAGCTCGTCCGTCCTGGCCGGACCGGGGCTCCTCAGGGAGATGAGGGCCAGGGAGGCACCGATCCCTCCGCCCATCGCCAGAGCCATCAGCGCGGATGCGGTGGCGACGGCGACAGACGAGTCGGAAGCCAGGAATATGCCGAATCCTGCGATGTACCAGGCGCATATCAGCACGATGATGCCCCGCTGGTCTCTCACCCTCGAGCATGCGACGGGTATCAGCAGCGAGGTGGGGATCGCAACCACCTGGTAGATCAGGGCCATGTTGCCCGCGAATGAGGCGTCGAACCCCTTCGCCATGACCATGGTGGGGAGCCAGGTGACCAGGGTGTAGAACACCAGGGACTGGGTGCCCATGAACAGCGTCACCCACCATGCCGTCTCGTATCTCCAGACGGAGACGGATCCTTTCGTGCGACCCGCAGGGGTGTCCCCGCCTTTCAGCGCAGCCGGAGTCCACACGATGAGCGCCAGCACAGCAACGGAAACCCACACGGTCAGCGCGCCGCGCCATCCCAGCCCCATCCCGTCGGAGAGGGGGACGCAGAGCCCCGCGCCCACGGCCGAGAATGCGCACATCCCCGCTGTGTACAGGCCCGTCAGCATCCCCGCCCTCTCCGGCGATCTGCTCCTGACGTAGCCGGGGAGGAGCACGTTGCCGATGCCTATGCCGATGCCGATAAGGGCTGTGCCCGCGAACAGCCCTGCCGATCCCATGAGGTTCCTGAGCAGCTCCCCGGCGATTATCGACGCAATGGCGATGCACATGGTCCTGCTGTAGCCGAGACGGCGGTTCACGGCGGGGACGAAGGGCGATGCCGCGCCGAACATGATCAGCGGGAGCGTGGTTATCAGCCCCGCCATCCCGGCGGACATGCCGTACTCCGTCTGGATGAGGTCCATGACCGGGCCCACTGAAGTCATGGGCGTGCGGAGGTTGAAGGACACCAGGAGGATCATCAGCGCGGTGACCGCGGTTCTCCGACTCACGGCACGATGATGCGGAACGCCGATTTAGCGGATTCCCTGACCGGGGGCCCTTGGATATACTCGCAGGTGGATGACGGTGTATGGACGTCCGGGACGCGGTAGGGAAGACGGTCGTCTTCGCCCTCATCTGCCTGTTCGTATCCTGGTTCACAGGAGTCTTCGGCCAGGAGAACTACCTGGTCGGCGTGGTGGCGGCAGTGCTGGCGATGACCATGCTGGGCCGTGACATGTCCGCACGTCCCCTTCTGAGCCTGGCGGTGATGCTTGTCTGCTTCGTCTCGATGGGCCTCTGCTCCTTCGTCTCCGTATGGGTGGGGATCCCGGCGGTGGGCGCCGTAGTGAACTTCGCATTCGTGTTCTGCGTGTGCTTCGTCTCCACCCGCGACCTCAACATGCCCATGCATTTCCCGTTCCTCCTCGGATACACGTTCATGCTCTCCGTGCCTGTCGGTCCGGAAGGGCTGCCGGACAGGATCGCGGCGATAGCCGTGGGGGCCTGTGCCGTCGTGGCTCTGAACGTGGCGTTCAATCTGCATGGGAGGAGGGGCAGGGACAGGCGCGAACTGATCGCGATATGCGAGGAGGTGCGCGCATGCTGCGTTTCGTCTATGGCGGGAGGAAAGCCGGTGGCCGTGAGGCTGGACGACCTCTGCTCGCGCCTCAACATCCGCCTGTACGGCCGTCTGAGAGGGCGCCTGGTGTCGCATCCCGGGGACCGCAGGCTGATGGACACCGTGATGGCCCTGAGGGCGATCGGCGCGGACGTATGCGACGGACGGATCCCTCCGGACGGGGTATCCGAGGCCATGGACCGCATCATAGCCTTCCTGAACGGAGGGAGCGGCAGGGAGGCGGTCGAATCCGTGGACCGCATCATCGGAGGCGGTTCCGAGTTGGAGTACGGCACCCGTGCGGCGTTGGATGCCCTGCGCGACGGGATTCTGCGGTATTCGACGAGATCTGAGGATTATGATACGGAGGATGTGCCCCGCGGCCTCATATTGAGGGCATACCTGAGGGAGGTCCTCCGCAGCGATTCCGCCCGGATGACGTTCTCCTTCCGCATGGCCCTCTTATTCGCAGCCTGCGCCTTCCTATGGAAGCAGACGGGGAATGACAACCTGAAGCCCCTGGTCTTCGCGGTCATAGCCATGGTCCAGCCGTATGTCGAAGGGGCGTGGGAGCGCACCGCGGAGCGTATGCTGGGCACCGTCGCAGGCATTGCGGCCGCGATAGCCGCCCTGCTGCTGGCCTCCGGGGACGAGACGGTCCTCACGGCGGTGCTTCTGCTGGCCAATTACCTGTTCTCGGTCCTCAGTCCGATGAGGTACGGTGTCACCATGGCGTTCGTGACGCTCTCATCCTTGCTGACAGCTTCTCTGACCGTCCCTCCCGAGGCGGTGATGACGGAGCGTGTCGCCATGGTGTTCGCCGGACTCATCCTGACCTATGCTGCCAACAGAGCAGTGTTCCCATACCGCATGGCCGATGGCAACAGGGCGCTCATCGGCAGATACCTGGGTATCGTCAGGGAGCAGTTCGCGGTCCTCGCCGGAACCGCCGAAGGCAGGGAGGACAGGCACAGGGGCGCCGCATTGGTGTTGACCGCCGCCACGATCTCGTCAAAGCTCAGGATGAACATCAACAGCCGCCGCGACATGGCGGCCGAGGTCATGCTGGCGAGGCTCAACACCATGTCCGCCAGGGTCAGGCTGCTGACTGATTCCGTGGACTCGGTTGACACGGCCAGTAGGTCGGAAGCGTCGGCCGCCATCAGGGCGTTTCTCGATGGAGGCGCTTCTGCCGGACCAGCCCTCGCATCAGACGGTGCGGATGAGGGGTTCCTTGCGGACGTGCGTGATGTGTTGGACAGCTTCCGGGACGACATCTCGGCCTTCGGCCGGCTGGTGCCGGGAACCGCACCGGTTAAACCCTCCGCACAGCGATGACCATGCATGAAGTCGCTGTTCCTCAACGGGACGATCATCACCATGGACGGGCCGGATGCGGAGGCCGTCCTGGTGGAGTGGGAAGACATCATCGCCGTCGGGGACGCGGATGCTCTCCGCATCGAGAACCCGGATGCGGAGGTGCACGATCTGGAGGGGAGGGTCCTCATGCCGGGTTTCGTGGATGCCCACGGGCATTTCACTGCGTACGCGATGTCGCTCCTCCAGCTCTCCCTGAGGGAGGCTCGGGACATAGGCACGCTGCTGTCCGTGATCAGGGAGAGGGCAGAGGGCACGCCTGCAGGCAGATGGGTGGATGCCCGCGACTACGACCGGTCGAGGCTCAGGGAGAGGAGGGACCCTACACTGGAGGAGCTGGATTCGGCGTGTCCCGACATACCTTTGTGCCTCCATCACGTGTCCGGGCACCTGGGGCTGTTCAACTCGGCTGCGATGCGCATCCTCGGGTCCGGGTCGTACCGTCTGGAGGAGGGCCCGTTCATCTCGGCCATCCAGAGGATCCCAATGGGCGGGCCGGAGGAGATATATGGTGCGCTCCTCGAGGCACAGCGCAGGTTCGCCGCCAACGGCATCACCACGGCACAGGAAGCGCTCATCAAGAAGGAGATGGTCCCGCTGATGAAACCGCTGATCGGATCGTCCGAGTTCTGGTTGGACGTCATGGGCTTCGTGGATGCAGCCGGACGCGACGAGGTGCTCTCCGGACTTGGGATGGCTCCGGGCGAGAGGTCCGGCCATCTGAAGATCAAAGGGGCGAAGGTCCTTCTGGACGGATCCCCCCAGGGAGGGACCGCCTGGATGGCGGAACCTTATGAGGACGGGCACAACGGCGAAGCAACCACGGATCCGCAGGACCTCCGCAGGTACCTGAGGGAGGCGGCCGCGGCGGGGATGCAGGTGGCCGTGCACTGCAACGGCGATGCGGCCTGCAGGGCGCTGGTGGAGGCGGCGGAAGAGGTCGCCTCGGAATCGGGGTCGGAACACCGCGTGGTCATGGTCCATTCCCAGTTCCTCACTCCGGATCTGATGGACCGGATGAAGGCGATAGGCATGGAGCCGTCGTTCTTCGTGTCGCACACCTGGTACTGGGGAGACCTGTATGTGGAGCTCTTCGGGAAGGACCGCGCCGACCGCATGAGTCCGTGCCGCACCGCTCTGGAGAAGGGGATGAGGGTGACCGTCCATCAGGACACACCGGTGCTGGACCCGTGGCCGATGGATGCGGTTTACTGCGCTGTGAACCGCATCACCGAAGGCGGGGACGTCCGTGGAGAGTCGGAGCGCATCGGGACAGAGGACGCTCTCCGCGCCGTGACCGTGGATGCGGCTGGGCAGAACGGAGAGGATAGAATCGGAAGGATAGCACCGGGATGCAGGGCGGATCTGATCGTCCTGGACAGGGATCCCAGGGCATGCCCTCCGGAGGACCTGAGGCAGGTCCGCGTATTGGAGACCATCAAGGGCGGTGTGTCCGTGTACCGGGCATGACAGATGCCGTCAGATATAGCAGGAAGTCGATTACAGCCTGACGGCATCAGTGGGTGCGGACATGGGCGGTTTAAAGGATGAGATCAAAGGTTGGATCGCAGAGTTCTCCGAACGCTATTGCGCCGAGCACGGCAAGCATCCTGTATGGAGGGAGCCGCTTGTGGGTCTGGCGGATGCGGAATCGCCGTTGTTTCCCGAGCTGAGGATCATTGCTCATCCTGCCCACAGGATCCCGCAGGACTATCTGCCCGGAGCCAAGACCGTGATCTCCTACTTCATGCCATTCGAGGCCAGGGTGCCGGACAACAACGCCAGCGGGGAGCTTCCGACAGTGGAGTGGGCCGATGCATACAAGCTCACCAACACCATGGCCGCGGAGCTCAGCAGGCACATCGCCGATAGGATATGCGAGAAAGGCTTCGATGCGGAGGTGCCCGAGGACTTCGTCCGCATCATCGACCGCACCTACAGCTGCTGGTCCCAGCGTCATATGGCCCGCATAGCCGGCTTGGGGAACTTCGGCATGAACAACATGCTGATCACCGATTCCGGGTGCGGAGGCAGGTTCTTCTCCGTCATCACCGACATGCCCTGCGAGCATGATAAACCGGACCTGAGGGAGCGCTGCCTCTACAGGATCGACGGATCATGCGGACTCTGCATGGATGCCTGCATGGTCGGTGCGATAACGGGGGGTGGATTCGACAGGGACGCCTGCGAGGCCCACTGCAACGAGAACGGGAAGACCTTCACGGTGACCGTCTGCGGGAAGTGCCTTTCAGGCATGCCCTGCACACTGAAAGATCCGTCGGTGTGAGCATTTGTTGCGGATATCGGTCTTCACTCGTCGAAACCTATGAAGCTGGGGCCATCCCAATCCTTCGCCAGCTCATTGGCGAAGCATGCGGCGAACAGAGGGTAGTGCTCGATACCATCCTTGTCCGTGTAGACGTTAGTCCGTGACAGCACCGCTCTGCGGTTGACCTGGTTGAACACTTTTCTGACCTTGCCGAGGGACGGGGCGCTCCTATCCCTCCCGGATTTCACTTCGATGGCTATGATGTCCCTTCCGAATTCCAAGATGAAATCGATCTCCATTCTCCTGCCGTCGCTGTTATCGGTGCATCCGTAGTAGCGGACGCGAAGGCCGCTCTTCCTGATGCCTTCCGCCACAGCGTTCTCCGTAATCGCCCCCATGTTGTACCCCGTTTCCCAGAGGTACGTGGCCCTGATGGATTCGGTCCCCAGGAGGCTGTTGAGCATCCCTGTGTCGGACATGTAGACTTTGAAGGACTTTCTGTCCACTGATGTCTCTATCGGGTGCGTGATATCACGCAGGTTGAAGCAGAAATTGGTATATCCTGCCTGTTTCAGCCACATCAGGCTGTCGTCATACGTCCGATTCGTGGTTTTCGCCACAGCATCCCGTCTTTTTTCATCTCCGTTGTTGTTCTCGATCTTGGAGAACATGAACTTCTTGTTGGATTTCGACAGCATGACAGGTATCGAGAAGAAGCAGTCCCTCACCTTCTCTTCCTTTATCGGGTATGTGTATTCCTTGAAATCCGATAGGCAGGTGGATATCGTGTCACGGAGGGCCTTGCCCGACATCATGTAGTCGCCATTCCCCTCCACGAATGCCATGACCGCTTCCGGCATGCCCCCGACAATCATGTAGTCCCGAAAGTGCCTGTCCATGGTTTTGAGAAGCGAATCATCCATAGGGGTGCGCGTGTGGATGCTGGATCTGACGGCATCTATGGAGTCTTTAGGCACTCCCCGGGCCCATAGGAACTCTTCGAAGTCCAGGGAGTACATTGTGACGTGCTCTTCATATCCCATCGGAAGGATGCTCACTGACTCGTTCTCCTCCTCGTCCCGTTCCAGTGCCTGAGCGAAGCTCTCCTCGTCGACAATCGGAGCTACGGTCTCCGACGGTGCCGGAATCTTCTTGCGTTTCTCCGGGTTCGTCACGCCGAGCAGTGAACCGGAAGCGATGACGCTGTACCTCCCGTCCATTGTGAACATCTTCAGTGCGCTGCGGGCGCGGTTGCTGGATTGTATCTCATCGAAGATGAACAGTGTATCCGAAGGATCAATGGCCTCTAATCCACGGATCAGTTTGATGCGGTTGACGATGCCGTCCACGCTGCTCTCTCTGAAGGCATTCCTGAAGTCTGTATCCGAGGACAGGTCCGCATAGATGACCGTTCCGTAGTTGTCTTGTGCGAAACGTCTGATGATGAATGTTTTGCCTACCTGCCTCTGTCCCTTCACAAGCAGGCATTTCTTGGAACCCCGATTCTTCCATTCCATAAGGGTCCTGTATACCTTTCTGCGAAGCATAATGGTGTATGTGAGGCTGGCTATATCTTGTTTGTGTGTTTTTACGGATTAACAAGACTTGATTTTGTGCATTTTTACGGATTAACGAAGCTTAAAAATGCACGTTTTTACGATGATTCAAAGGGTCATTATGCATGTTTTTACGTTTTTGAATCGTCATATGTCGATTGCAGATGAGGGGGCTGATGGCAGTTGTGGTCAGATTCGAAACTATGGCGGAGGCGAATCAGTAGAGTTGATGGATTCTCGCATCATCTTATCGGTGATGATCCGGATCAGATGGTCCAGGTAGTACTGCGATTCTATTGTTGTGCATGCAGTCGCACAGAACATACCTGTCGAAGGGGTCGGTGCGGAGCTACACAGTGTCCTGTAAATTGAATATAGAAAATAAGAAAAGGTAGTGTAACACTTTTTAGTTGATGTTTTATATTTATATGCACATACCGATTCGGTGAACGAATGGGTGCCAGAGGGCCGAAGCAGAGCTACACCGAAATCAGCTGTCCCAACGAGAAATGCCCGCACTACGGGATGCTGGGGAAGCAGAACATCGTCGGAAACGGGACGTACGAGACAAAGACGGGTACCGTCCGCAAGTACATCTGCCGCACATGCGGAAGGGTGTTCAAAGATCGTACTGGCACTGCCTATCAGCGCACTCATCTCACCGAACAGCAGTACAATCTGATCGTCTCATGCCAGGCCAACGGAGTGGGTGTCAGAAGGACCGCGGCCATAGCCGAATGCTCCCCGACGACCGTGCAGAGCGTCGTCAGGAGGGCTGGATCCCACATCTCGAAGGTCTCGTCGGCGGTTGAAGGCGGCGGCGTCGCCCCCGAAGTCCTGCAGT
>CALULN010000012.1 GCA_944321505.1 Candidatus Methanomethylophilaceae archaeon
AGAGGGTCATGCCCAGCTGCTCCGCGTTGTCGTCATCCGTCACGTCCCTGTAGACGTAGCTGCCGTTCTGCTTGTAGACGTAGTCGGCACCGTAGTCGCTGCCGAGGACCTCGAACATGCGGTCGGCGTCCTCGTTGAACCCGTACTCCACGGTGAAGCCGGTCCCGTCGTCGTCGGCCTTCACGGTGTAGGTCACGTTGGAGTCCAGTCCAAGGGTCTTCGCCTCAGTGACGTCCTCGATGCCGAGGTAGGTGAAGGTCACGTCGCCGGTGGTCTCGTCGTATTCCGCTAAGACCTCGAATCCGAAGGGGGAGTCCACGAACACACGGTTCGTCTGGTCATCCGCCTTGAATTCTTCGCCGAAGACGGTGTTGAACTCGTCGAGGGACAGGGAGCCTGAAGCATTGAAGTGCACGTTGTTGGTGAAGGCCGCGGCAGCCTGCTCGCCGTATCCCTGGGATGCGGGGATCTGGACCCTGACGGTCTGCCCTTCGGTATGGCCTATCAATGCCTGTTCGAAGAGCTCCAGCATCTGCCCGCCGCCTACAGTGAAGTCCAGATACTCGAACTTGTCCTTGTCGGTGTATCCGGGGCTCTTCATGTAGGAGCCCTCGTCGACGTCGCGGACGTTGGTATCGAAGACGACCGCGCCGTCCTTGTCATAGTAGGCGAAATAAGAGCCGGTGTACTCCACCTCGACGCTGTCCCCGTTCACGATCATGTGCTGCGCGGGGGGTTCGGCGATGTACATCGTGTTGATGTAAGATGCGGTCACGACGACGAAGGCGAGGATGAACACGGTGAAGCAGGTCATGGCGATGGGGTCGGCCTTGCGGATCCAGGCCATCGCGCCTCCGGTCTTCTTCTTGCCCTTGTCCTTCTCGCGCTTCTCCGCCGTCTTCATATCGGACACTTCGACAGCAGGCGCCTCCTCGATCTCGAGGGGCATCTCCTCTTCTGCAGGGGGCTTGGTCGCCTTCTGCTGAGGCTTGCCTCTGTTCTTAGCGGACTTCTTCGATGCCATGGCAAACGTGCGCCCATATGCTGGCCCTTATTAAAATGTTAGCGGGCGTTCCTTATACGCGTGTGCGCATGGGGGCGCATGCAACCGTCCACTTACATGGACAGGGTCCGCGGTTCCCGTCCTTTGGTCCATCACATCACCAACTACGTCACCGTCAACGACTGCGCCAACATCACGATATGCGCCGGGGGGTCCCCCGTGATGGCGGATCAGGAATCGGATGCCACCGACATCGCCGCCGTGTCTTCGTGTCTGGTGATCAACATGGGCACCGTCAACGAGAGGACGTTCGCATCCATGCTGGCGGCCGGGAAGGCCGCCAACGAGAACGGCGTGCCTGTGGTGTTCGACCCCGTGGGAGCAGGTGCCAGCAGGTACAGGGACAGGGTCGCTTCGACCATCCTGTCTGAGGTAGAGGTCGCCGTCATCAAAGGCAACGCCGGGGAGATGGGCGTGCTGTCCGGCGTCGGCGGAGAGGTCCGCGGCGTGGATTCCGGGTCTGCGTCAGACCCAGCGGCATCGGCCGCGAAGCTGGCTTCGGAGTACGGATGCGTCGCAGCCGTGACGGGGCAGACCGATCACGTTGCCTGCGGAGGCAGGTCGGCGGTCCTGTCCAACGGCCACGCTCTCCTCGGCAGCGTCTCGGGCACCGGGTGCATGGTGTCGTCGGTGGTCGGCGCATATACCGGAGCCTGCGGCGCATCCCTGGAGTCGGTGTCGGCGGCTGTAACGGCATTCAACGTGGCGGCGGAGCTGTCCGCAGAGAGGGCAGGGGGGCCCGGAACATTCAAGACGGGGCTGTTCGACGCCCTCTTCAACCTCGATGCCGGCTCGATAGACGGGAGATCGAGAATCGCGATGCGCTGATCACAGCATACCCAGCTCGCCGGTGATCTTGTCCACGGCGGATTCCGGTGCGGGACCTATGCCGAGGCATGTGACTGTGCCGGGTGCGATCTCCGTCCTGCCCGCATCGGTGATGACGCAGTTCACGATGCCGGCGGCGTCGGCCATGGCCTTGAACTCGAAGAGAGCCCTCTCGTCGGGGACCTTCAGCACGACCTTCCTCTGTCCCTCGGAGAGCCACCTGTCCAATCCCTTCGGGTCCTTCTTCCTGGCGGCGAAGGCGCAGCTGACGGCGGCGTGGGCGGCCTGGGCGGCGGTCTTCCCTTTGGAGAGCTTCAGGTCGGTGCGCATGAGGATGACCATCTTGGTCTCATCCTTTGATGCCGAGAGGAAGGACATGGGTCAGCCAATCCCCGTCGTGCCTATAACGGTGTCGGCCTGCGGAGCCTCATCCCCGGGGCATGCTGATGGCGCGGCCATCTTCTGCGGAGGCACCTCCGCGTCCCCAAATATTAAGCACGGTCCCGCTATGGAAGGTCCATGGCGATGATCGACATCGAGTACAGGCATTCCGGGAGGCCGGTCACTTACCGCGAGTCCAGGAGGCCGGATTGGCAGGAGACCGAGAGGTACCTGAGGGACCTGGTCTTCGAGATGCAGTTCGCGGACATCTCCTCCAAATACGTGGGCGTGGAGTCCGACGAAGATATGCTGTACATCAACGGGAAGCCGATCACGGACATACTCGAGGGGCTCACCATCGTTCCCCTGATGCCGGAGGAGGACAGCTGCGGCTGCGACGGCCCCCGTCCGATCATCGTCGGCAGAGCGGATTCCGAGTGGAACCGCGACTTCATCGAGGACATCCCCGACGTCCTCGTCAAGAACGCCATCTCGAAGGTCTACTGCGACATTCAGCGCAACAGGGTGATGTGAGATGTTCGAGATAGTGAGGAGGGACGGCCTCGCCAGGATCGGCAGGTTCTCTACACGCGCCGGGGAGATCGAGACGCCCGCGCTGCTGCCGGTGGTCAATCCCAAGATATGCACGGTGCCGCCGAAGGAGCTCCGCGAGGAGTTCGGGTTCGGCGCGCTGATCACCAACTCATACATCATCAAGAACACCCCGGAGCTCAGGGAGAAGGCGCTGTCGGAAGGGCTCCACAGCTTGTTGGGGTTCGACGGCATCATCATGACCGACTCCGGGACCTTCCAGAGCCACATGTACGGCGAGGTGGAGGTCACCAACAAGGAGATGGTGGATTTCCAGCGGGACGTCGGTTCTGACATCGGCACGGTCCTGGACATCTTCACCGAACCCTACTGGACCAAGAAGCGCACCGCCGAATCCATAGAGGTGACCCTGGAGAGGATGCAGGAGGCGTGCTCTCTCAAGGGCGACATGATGATCAACGGCGTGGTGCAGGGTTCGGTGTACCACGACCTGAGGGAGGACTGCGCCCGCAGGATGGCGGAGATGGACATAGATGTCCATCCCATCGGCGGAGTGGTGCCGCTGATGGAGCAGTACCGCTATTCGGAGCTGGTGGATGTGGTCATCGCCTCGAAGAAGGGTCTGGACCCCAGCCGCCCCGTGCATCTGTTCGGTGCGGGGCACCCCATGGTCCTGGCGCTGGCGGCGCTGATGGGATGCGACCTGTTCGATTCCGCATCCTATGCCAAGTTCGCCCGCGACGACCGCATGATGTTCATCGACGGGACGTACCGCCTCGCCGACATGCAGTCCCTGGACTGCAACTGCCCTGCCTGCAGAGGACACAACATCTCCTCGCTGAGGAAGCTGCCGAAGGGCGAGCGCACAAAGACCATCGCCCGCCACAACCTCTATCAGATCACATCGGAGCTGGCCATGGTGAAGAGGTACATCCGCGAAGGGCGCCTCTGGGAGCTGGCCGAGATGAGGTGCAGGGCCCACCCCGCCCTCCTTGATGCGCTGAGGCGCCTGAAGGCGCACACCGCCTTCCTTGAGCGCTACGAGCCGCTGAGCAGGGAGGGCGCCATGTTCTACACCGGTCCGGAGTCCCGCGCCAGACCTCAGTTCCTCCGCTACTCCGAGAGGGTGATGCACCGCTATGTCCCGCCCACCGACAAGGCGGTGCTGTTCCCGGATGCGGGGAAGCCGTACTCCAGGGTCTATCAGCAGAAATTCGCCGAGGCCAGGAGGATGGGGCTCACGCCGGTGGTCATGTCCCCCTTCGGACCCGTGCCGGCGGAGCTGGACGAGATCTACCCCATAGCGCAGTCCTTGTTCCCTTCCATATCCGATGCGGAGACGGAAAAGGTCTCGGAGGACCTCACCATGGATTTCATCTCGGCCATGGGGTTCGTCGAGACGGTATCATCCGAGGACATCCCGGAGGGGCCGGAGGAGACGCAGGAGGAGCGGGATTCCGCCGACCGCCTCAGAGCCAAGGCGGTGGCGCGCTATCAGTTCGGGATGGAGGCCGCGGATGCGCTGTTCAGGGAGCCGGTGGAGCTGGTCAAGAGCCGCAAGACCGGGAAGATCAGGAACGTCATCTCCGATGGCGAGCACGTGCTGTCCATGAGGGCGGGCGACGGCCTCTACACCCTTAGAGCGGAAGGCGCCGCCAGGATCCTCGATGCGGTACCTGCGCCGGCGATGAGGGTCGTCGTCGACGATGACGCCGCACCCTTCGTCTCCGAGGGGAGGAACGTGTTCAGCCGCTTCGTCCTATCCATGGACCCGGAGATCCGCCCCATGGAGGAGGTGGCGGTGGTGTCCTCCGACGGGAGGCTGCTGGCCACCGGCCGCGCGCTCCTGACTGCGGGAGAGACGGCCTCATTCCCCAAGGGAGTCGCCGTCAAGGTCCGCAGCGGGTCCGGTGACGATGCCTGAGGCGGCTTCCGCCACCTTCAGGCAGGACATGACGTCGTCCATGGCGGACCTCATGGAACCCGCATCGTTCGCCGTTATGTCGAAGCGGACGGTGCATCCTTCGAGGGTGCTGCTCACATAGCTGTCGTCGTCCGGGGATACCGCGGAGTAAACGGTCATCGCCTCCTCGGGGCTCCCGTACTCCGCGGCTATGCTCAGCCGGTACATCAGTCGACCCACAGGCCGTGGACGTTGCAGAGCTCCTGGGCCCTGACGATCTTGGCATCGGTGCGGAAGAACGCCTCGGGCTCGTCGCCGGGCTCCAGGTACTTCCTCATGAGCACACCGTCCGCGCAGATCTGGATGTAGACGATGTAGTGGTCGTCGGTCATGGGGTGCTTGGCATCCTTCCCTATGCGGACCTTCACTCCGCCCTCCACCTTCTGCACGTAAGGGACATGCTTCTCGGTGGACGCATCCTCGCTCCTGGGGGCGAGGCGGATCATCTCCTGTCCGCAGCAGGACAGGTTCCCTGCACCGTCGAACTCAACCTGGACAATCTTCCCGCATTTCGAGCACTTGTAGGTCGCCATGGGTTCACCTGGGCCGATATGTCGTTGTGCAGTAATTAATTGTGGCGCACCCGCATCCTATATCATGTCGGAAGGCCTGGGGCGGGGCATGAGGATGACGCTGTTCAACGGCAGTCCCCGGAAGGACGGATCCGATGCGAGGATCCTGGCGGAGGCGGCACGCATCGCGGAAGGGGCCGGATTCGAATGCGAGACCATCGACCTGTACTCCCTGGGCATCTCGGGCTGCAGGGCGTGCATGTCCTGTAAGGCAACCGGGCGCTGCGCCATGGAGGACGGCATGAACGGCGTATTGGAGAAGATCCGTTCGTCGGACATCATCGTGATAGCCTCGCCCATCTACTTCGGTGCGGAGACAGGCCCCGTCAAGGTGTTCATGGACCGCCTGTATCCCATGGCCGGTGCGAAGGACGGGTCGAAGGCACCGGGGGTAGGGAAGCTCAGGAAGGTCAATCTCCTCTTCACATGCGGGGCCCCCGGCGGAGCCATGACCTATGCCAGCGTCCTGTCCAGGTACGTGGCATCGTTCAAGATGATGGGTGTGGAGGACACGGAGGGCTGCATAGTCCCGGGTGCGGATCCCGAGTCGGTTATGGATTCGGACTACACCGCAGGCTACTTCGACATCCTGAGGTACCAGTTGGAAGGCTGAGATGACCGTTCCGCTGATACCTGTCTCGGGGAGGAGGGGAGGATTCGTCTCCGGCGCTCTGAGGTTCGACGGCGTCAGGCCGCTGATTGACGGGCAGGTGCCCTACGAGGAGGCCCTCATGGAGGCCTACGGAGCGACGGGCCCCGGAGATTCCATTGCAATCCTTGATGTGGATGGTTTGGCCGGCAGGGAGTTGAACACGGACCTGGTGAAGAGCCGCAGGATACGCGGGAGGACCTCGCTCCTGGTAACCTGCATACGCACGGGGGACGATGTCCTGGATGCCATGTGCGGGTCCTTCGACGGGGTATGCATACCATACCATACGGCATCCGAAGAGGCATTGGAGGAGTCGCTGGACCTCCTGGAGGAGCCTCGGGCGGTCCTGTTCTGCCGTGACGGGAGGGAGGTGTCCACGGGCGCATCGACGGAAGATGCCGCCCTGAGGCTTCTGAGGATGGGCTTCCGCGAGGCCCTGGTGATAGACACCGCAGAGCTCACGGCGGAGATTGTATCGAGGACACGAGGTCGTTGATCACGGCATCAGCCGATGCGGCACCGTCATCCCTGTCGGTGCCAGGTATGAGCCAGCATCCTGAGTATGCGCATCCGGTGGATGCGCAGAACGCTCTGACGATCCCCTCAGTGTATTCGGTGCGGGGGGAGTCGGAGCCTGCCGTGAGCAGGAGGAAGAGTCTTCTGGCACCTTGTTCCGGACGGCTGTACCATAGCGGCTGGAACCTGTCCATCGCCGTCTTGAGCATCGACGAGGGTCCGCTGAACCTGATCGGTGAGGCGAGGACGATGCTGTCGGAGGAGAGGAACCCGTCTATGACCTCGTCCATGCCGTCATCCAGGACGCATCCGCCGGAAGCGCAGCTGCCACAGCCGGTGCAGTGGCCGTATCCTCCGGCATAGAAGACGGGTGCCGATCCGCCCAGTCTGTCCCGGATCGTTCCGCATACCCCTGCGGTGAGGCCCCCCGGGGCTCCGCCGCAGATGATGAGCGTACTCATAGCCAGTCCATGGGTGTGGTGTTTTTATAATCTTCCAACAGGATACGGTGGGAGTCATGCAGGACAGTTTCAGCAAGGTCAGGGGGATGGAGTTCCCCCGGAACGTCATCGTGGGTCATGACGTCCTCAAGGATGTGGTGCCGCTCAGCAGGCAGCTGGGGTTCGGCAGGGAAGGCGTCATCATCACCGGCGACAACACCTACGCCTCCGCCGGGAAGGATGTGGAGGCGATGATGCAGGATGCGGGATTCGACATCTCGGTCCATTTCACAGGCAATGCCACCGAGGCCAATGTGGACAAGGCCATCGACGACTCGAGGAGCTCCGGCGCCAGGTTCATCCTGGGCGTCGGAGGCGGCACGAAGATCGACATAGCCAAGCTTGTCGCCGCCAACCTGGACATCCCGTTCATCAGCATTCCCACGACCGCTTCCCACGACGGCATAGCGTCAGGACGCGCATCCCTCCGTCAGGACAGGGGTCCGAAATCCATCGATGCGGTCACTCCCATGGGTGTCATCGCCGACACCGCCGTCATAATGAAGGCGCCCTACCGTCACCTTGCATCCGGGTGCGCCGACGTCCTCTCCAATCTGACCGCCCTCAAGGACTGGGACTTCGCCCACAGGCTCAAGGCGGAGAGGTTCTCCAGCTCCGCTTATTCTCTGTCCCTGCATGCTGCGACCACGATACTGGAGAACGCATCGCTCATCAAGCCGGGAGTGGAGGAGAGCGTATGGCTGGCACTCCGTCCCATAATCATATCCGGCGTGTCCATGTCCGTGGCCGGGAGCTCCCGTCCCACCAGCGGTTCAGAGCACATGTTCTCCCATGCGCTGGATATCATGGGCAAGGGGACCGCCATGCACGGCGAGCAGTGTGGTGTCGGCTCCATCATGATGATGTACCTCCACGGCGGCGACTGGCCCAGCATAAAGTGGGCGCTCACCGAGATAGGCGCCCCCACCACAGCTGAGGGTCTGGGGCTCTCCGACGATGATATCATCGAGGCCCTCATCACCGCACATGAAATAAGGAAGGACAGATTCACGATTCTCGGAGACAACGGCCTCAACCGCATCTCCGCGGAAGCGGTGGCCAGGAAGACCGGTGTCATAGGGTGATCGGATGGTTCTCGTCACGTTGGTAGGGGATTCGCAGGCGCGCATCGGCAACAGGTTCTACTTTGTGGGCCCCTCCACGGAATGCAAGGAGTGCAAGCTGAGGAACGTCTGCTTCAACCTGGAACCCGGATCCCTCTACGAGGTCACCGGTCTCAGGGACACCCGTCACGAGTGCATGGTCCATGAGTCCGAGGTCAGGGTCGTCGAGGTGGAGAAGAAGCCCTTCCGTGCCGCCGTCCCCAAGAAACTGGCCATTGACGGCAGCATGATCACCTTCGAGTCCAGGAGATGCGACAACATGGGCTGCGAGAACCGCCGCCTCTGCTGCCCCTGGAACGTCAGAGACGGGGACAAGCTGTCCGTCACCGACGTGATGGAGGATCTGGACTGCCCCAACGGCGAGTCCCTGACCATGGTCAGGCTGATCTAATCCTTCACTATCTGCTCGGCGCTCTGTATGCATTTGTTGAGCACCGAGTAGGCGCTTATCATGTCGGCCTCTCCGACGATGAATATGGTATCGGTGTGGCAGCTGACGGTCTCCTCGATGTTGATGCCCGCATCGGACAGGTTGGTGATGAGATAGGCTATAACTCCGCTGGTGTCAACGATCCTCTCCGGGCTCTTCACCGCTATCTCCACCAGGTTCTCCCTGACCTTGATGATGTTGAACTTCCCGACGGTGTCCACGACGCGGTTCTTCATCGTCTTGTCGGCGATGATGGTGATCGCCGATGCGGACTGGACCACCTGCATGATGGAGTTCTCGTTCCAGAGGTCCTTGAAGAGGAAATCCATCTTGTTGAGGACGGTCCAGTCGTTCTTGGCGGTGACGATGCAGGTCTTCGTCCTCATCTCCAGGCAGCTGTTCTTAAGGATCCTGAGGATGTTCATCTCGTGGTCCGTGGTGACGCCGAGCTTGCTGGCGTACCTGCGGCATGCGATCATCACCGCCTCCTCGTTGTCGAGGTCCAGGTCCTTCATGATCATCCTGGCCAGTGAGGAGTAGTTTATCAGACCCCTCGATACGCAGTCCTTAACGCTGGGGTGCGCGTCGATGTACATGCGGGTCTTCTCAGCGAGACTCTCTTTCGAAGGGCTTCTTGCCATGACCTCGTGATGCCGTTCTAAGTATTTATATGTCTTATTCTGGACAAAAGAGAGTAAAAGGTTTGGTGAAATGCGACAGTAATGTCTAGCAGCCCAGGAACCCGCGGAGCTCCTCGGTGAGAGCCGCCGCATCCTTCTCCGATATGATCAGCGGAGGTATCAGGCGGACGGTGTTCCCGTGGCACACGTTCACGAGGATGCCGTCGTCGAGGCATCTCGCACGGAACTCGTCGGCCCGGCTCTTCATCTCGATGCCTATGATGAGTCCCTTGCCGCGCACTTCGGTTATCTCCGGGCTGTCTATGGACGCCAGGTCCCTCATCCATGCGCCGCCGACCTTCGCGGAGTTCTCCACCAGATGCTCCTCCTTCATGATGTCGATGGTTGCCGAGACAGCACGGGTGACCAGGGGGTTCCCGCCGAAGGTGGTCCCGTGGGTGCCAGGCGAGAGGACCTTGGACAGCTCCGCCGTGGTGGCTATCGCTCCCACCGGGACGCCACCGCCCAGGGCCTTGGCCATGGTGACGATGTCCGGGACGACGCCGGAGTGCTGTATGCCGAACCATCTGCCGGTGCGTCCGAAGCCGGTCTGCACCTCATCGACGATCATGAGGGCCCCGTTGTCGGAGCAGACGTCCCTGACGGCTCTGAGGAACCCGTCATAGGCTACCTGCACGCCTCCCTCGCCCTGGATCGGTTCGATGATGACCGCGGCGGTGTCGGGGCAGATGGCCTCCTTCAGGGACTCCTCGTCGTTGTACCTGAAGTAGTCGTAGCTGTGTGAGATCAGCGGTCCGAAGGTGTTTTGGTACTTCGTCTGCCCGGTGGCTCCCAGGGCTCCGGCGGTGCGCCCGTGGAATGAATTCAGAGCAGACAGGATCCTCGTTCTCCCGGTGCTGCGGACGGCAAGTTTGAGGGCCGCCTCGTTGGCCTCGGCACCGCTGTTTACGAACAGCACCTTGTCAAGCCCGTCGGGGGTGACAGACGCGACCTTCTCCGCCGCCACCGCCTGCTCTTTGATGTGGTACAGGTTCGACACGTGGACCAGCCTGCCCACCTGCTCCTGTACGGCCGCCACCCATTTCGGGTGGGAGTATCCCAGCGCGCATACGGCGATGCCCCCCACGAGGTCGAGGTACTCTTTGCCGTCGACGCCTCTGAGCATCATGCCGCTGCCGCTCTCGAACGCCACGTCCAGGCGCCCGTAGTTCTGGAAGAGGTGCTCCTCTCCCTGTCTCTTGATGTCTTCGAATGTCATTCCATCACCTTGAGATCACTGTCCCGTGTTCGATTCCTTCCTGCATGATGTCGGATACGATGGAGTTCTCGTCCCTGCCGTTGACCATCCTGACCTTGGCCACTCCAGCCTCGAGGGCTCTGCGGCATGCATCGACCTTGGGGATCATGCCACCGGATATCACTCCGTCTCCGATCAGGCGGTCCACCTGCTCCAGTGTCAGCGACGACTGGAGGGTGGACGGGTCGTTCACGTCCAGGAGTATCCCGGGGACGTCGGTTATCTGGATCATCTCCCTGCATCTGATGCCGGCCGCTATGCCGGCGGCCATGGAGTCCGCGTTGACGTTGAGGTGCCTCCCCTCCGAGTCGGCTCCTATTGGGTATATCACAGGGGTGACTCCGCTCTCCAGCAGGTCGCCGATGGTGTCTACGGATGCGGATGTGACCTCTCCGACGTTCTTCAGGTCCACCAGGACCTCCTTTCCGTCCACCGTCGCCATGTAGGGTTCCCTGCGGACGAATTCGGCGACCATGTGCCCCGGTATCCCGATGGCGTCCACTCCGGCGGCTCTGAGCTCCTCCACCACATCGGCGTTGATGGACCTGAGGACCTTCTCGGTGATCTCCAGCGTCGCGTCGTCGGTGACCCTGACGCCGGCGACCTTCACCGGTTCGATGCCGTTGCGCTCCAGCTCCGCGTTGATCTCCGGGCCGCCTCCGTGGACGATGACGATCCTCGCACCGTCCTTTATCAGGGAGGCCACCTCCCCGGAGAGCCTGGCCAGGTCCCTGCGGCCCTTTATGGCGTTGCCGCCGAACTTCAGCAGGTAGACGTCGTCCATAGAGCCGCCTCACGTGGAGTACTCCGCGTTGATGCGCACGTAGTCGTATGTGAGGTCGCATCCCCATCCGGTGGCTTCGGCGTCGCCGACCGCCAGGTCCAGGATGATGGCGACCTCCTTGTTGTCCATGGCCATCCTGACGGCCTCGACGGACCTCTCCTCTTGGAAAACCGGCGCACCGGCATCCAGGATGGGGACCTCCATCTCGCCGCCCTTGATCACCAGACGGACCTCTTCGAGGTTGAAATCGACGCCGCTGTTACCGAGGGCCATCATTATGCGCCCGTAGTTGGGGTCCGATCCGAATATGGCGGACTTCACCAGCGGGGAGTTGATGATCTTCTTGACGGCCATGCGGGCCTCGGTCTTGTCCTTGGCCCCTCTGACGTTCACCTCGATGAGCTTGGTGGCGCCTTCGCCGTCGATGGCGATGGTGCGGGCGATGCGGGTCATGACCGTGCGGAGGGCCTCGATGAACAGAGGGTCCTCGTCGGCGCATGCGCCCTTAGCCATGCCGTTGGCCAGCAGGATGCAGGTGTCATTGGTGGACTGATCCCCGTCGACGGAGACCATGTTCATGCTGTCGTCCAGGATCTCCTGCCAGGTGTCGGAGAACGCAGGGGAGAGCTTGGCATCGGTGGTCACCAGCGACAGGGTGGTCCCGTGGAGGACCTTCATGTGGGGCGCTATCATGCCGCTGCCCTTGGAGATGGCGCCGATGTAGACCATGGTGCCGTCGCTGAGGCGGACGCGGACGGCGCATTCCTTCTTGATGGTGTCCGTGGTCATGATCGCCTCGGCCAGCAGGTTGTCGTACTTCCTGCCGACTCCGAGCTCGCCGGCCGCCTTGCTGATGCCGAACTTGATCTTGTGCATGTCCATGAAGCGTCCGATCAGCCCGGTGGACATGACGCCCACCTGCACGGGGTCGATGTTGAGCTCCGCGGCGGCGGTCTCCTTCATGGTGATGGCGTCCTCTATGCCCCTCCTCCCGGTGAGGGCGTTGGCGTTCCCGCTGTTGATGACCACAGCCGTCAGTGTGGGGGAGTTCTCCCTCATCATCACCTGCACCGGCGCGGCCTTGACCTTGTTGCTCGTGTATCCGACGAAGGCGCTGGCCGGAACCTCGGAGCGGAGGAGCCCCAGGTCCAGGGAGCGGTACTTCACACCGCTGTGGACGCCAGCCGCCTTGAATCCCTCGGGGGTGGTTACTCCCCCGTCTATGAACTCTACCATGCTCATACCCCCAGCCCGGGCATGTCCAGCCCGGCGGCCTCGTCGAACCCCAGCATGAGGTTCATGCACTGGACCGCCTGTCCGGATGCCCCTTTGACCAGATTGTCTATGGTCCCGAACGCCACCGCGCGGCGTCCGATGGACCTCACGCCCACCTGGGCGTGGTTGCTGGCGACCACGTCCCTGATGGACGGCTCGTCGGCGTAGTGCACGAAGCGCTCCCCTTCGTACTGCTTCCTGTAGATGTCCTGCACCTCGTCCTCCCGCAGGTCGCGGTTGAGGCGGATGTAGCAGGTGGAGAGTATCCCCCTGACGATGGGCACCAGGGTGGGGATGAAGAGCACTTCGGGCTCCTCCCCGGAGAACATCCTCAGGGCCATCTCTATCTCGGGGGTGTGGCGGTGGGTCCCGACGCTGTAGGGGATGACGGTTTCCCCGCAGTGGGCGTGGTGCGTGCGTTCGGAGGGGACCATTCCGGCTCCGGATGTCCCGCTCTTGGCGTCGATGTCGATGTCGGGCTCCGCTATACCAGCCTTCATAAGGGGCGCGCAGGCTAGGATGGATGCGGTGGCGTAGCAGCCCGGGTTCGCCACCAGGTCCGCGCCCTTGATCCTGTCGCGGAACAGCTCAGGGAGGCCGTACACCGCTTTGGAGAGATGCTCCGGGTCGCTGTGCCTGTGGCCGTACCACAGCTCGTACGTGGGGATGTCGCGGAACCTGTAGTCTCCGGACAGGTCTATGCATTTGATCCCCGAATCCATGAGCCCGGGGACCTCCTTCATGGCCACTCCGTGGGGGGTGGCGACGAAAGCCAGGTCCACATCGCCGACGCTCTCGGTGAATTCGAGATCGACGTACCCCTTGAGGTACGGGTGGACGTCGGAGACCTTCCTGCCGGTGTTCTGGCGGGATGTCATGGATGCGATCTCGACTCCGGGGTGGGTGCAGAGGATGCGGGCCAGCTCTCCGCCGGTGTACCCGGTCCCTCCTATGATTCCTATGCGAGTCATCGGCTCACCTGTAGCCGTTGCGCCACTGCGGTTCAGGATAAAAGGATGATGTCTCATCTCAGACACTCGGTGTATCCAGCGTCGACGTGGCATCGAATCTGATGTCACGGGGACCCTATGTCACCGTGGAGACATACGCGGAGCACCGCCCTTCGAATGCCCTGCGGAGTCCGAACGGCAGGGTGTGCGGCACAGTGTCTGCCTTCGGACACGGCGCACCGCCGCCTGTCTCGGGGTCCTGGGCAACGTTATATACACGTGCGCGGGTACGCGCTCCCGATAACAATGGCATCCAACGAATCCGGTACCAGAGACAAGGTCGTTTTGGCCTATTCCGGCGGATTGGACACATCCGTCGCCATCCAGTGGCTCCAGGACAAGTACAACCTCGACGTCATCGCCGTGGCGATCAACGTCGGCCAGCCCCCCAGCAGCGACGACATCGTCGCCCGCGCCCTCAGGAACGGGGCCATCAAAGCCGAGTTCGTGGACGCCAAGAAGGAGTTCGTCGAGGACTACATCTGGCCCTCCCTGAAGGCCAACGCCGTCTACGAGGACGTGTACCCCCCCAGCACCGCCATCGCCAGGCCCCTCATCGTCAAGCCCCTGGTGGAGATCGCCCAGCGCGAGAGTGCCAAGTACATCGCCCACGGATGCCCCGCCAAGGGCAACGACCAGGTCCGTTTCGACGTGGGTATCGTCTCCCTGGACCCCGGCATCGGCATCATCGGCCCCATGAGGGAGTGGGTGATGACCCGCGAGGAGGAGATCGAGTACGCCCAGGAGCACAACATCGAGATCATCGTCAAGAAGGACAACCCCTTCTCCGTGGACGAGAACCTCTGGGGCAGGAGCTGCGAGTGCGGCGTCCTGGAGGACGCATGGGTGGAGCCCCCCGAAGGCGCCTGGGGCTGGACCGTCGCCCCCGCCGACGCACCCGACAAGGCCGAGTACGTGGACATCGAGTTCGTGAAGGGCGTCCCCGTCGCCGTCAACGGCAAGAAGCTGGGCGGCGTGGAGCTCATCGAGGAGCTGGACAGGATTGCCTGCAGGCACGGCGTCGGCAGGATCGACCACGTCGAGGACCGCCTGGTGGGCATCAAGAGCAGGGAGACCTACGAGTGCCCCGCCGCCACCGTCCTCATCCAGGCCCACAGGGCGCTGGAGTTCCTCACCCTGCAGAAGGATGTCCTCGAGTTCAAGAAGACCGCCGAGCAGAGGTACTCCCAGCTTGTGTACAACGGCCTGTGGTTCGGAGTCCTCAGGGAGTCCCTGGACGCGTTCATGGACACCACCCAGGAGTACGTCACCGGCAACGTCCGCGTGAAGCTTTTCAAGGGATCGTCCATGGTCGTCGGAAGGAAGTCCCCCTACTCCCTCTACGACGAGGGCCTCGCCACCTACGCCAAGGGCGACGAGTTCGACCACAAGTCCGCTCTGGGCTTCATCTACTGCTGGGGACTGCCCAACAGGACTGCGGCCAAGGCCCATAAGAAGCAGTGATACCATGGCGCAGCAGGCCCTGTGGTCCGGAAGGTTCGCCGAGGGGATGGCGGAGTCCACTTTGGACTTCACATCCTCCCTGGATGTGGATTCGGCGCTGGCGTTCTACGACGTGATGGGTTCTCTGGCCCACGTCAGGATGCTCAGGAAGCGCGGGATCATACCGGAGGCCGATGCCGACAGCATCATCGGCGGCCTGCGGACCATAGCGGCCGAGATGGAGAGCGGCGATTTCGAGCTGGATTTCTCAGAGGAGGACATCCACACCAACGTGGAGTTCCGGCTCACCGCCCTCATCGGCCCCGCCGGCGGAAAGCTGCACACCGGCAGGAGCCGCAACGACCAGGTGGCCACCGACTTCAGGATGTACCTCAGGGACGCTGTCCTCGAGGCCGTCGGAGCCATCGACGGCCTCATCGACACTCTGGTCAAGGTCGCTCAGGATCACGGCGCCACGGTCATGCCCGGATTCACCCATATGCAGCACGCGCAGCCGGTGACGGTGGCGCAGCACTACCTGGCCCACGCCTTCAAGCTGGCCAGGGATGCGGAGAGGTTCATCGACGCCTACGGCAGGATGAACCTCTGCCCCCTGGGGGCCGCCGCCCTCGCCGGGACCACGTACTCCATCGACAGGCGCATGACCGCCGAGGCGCTGGCCTTCGCTGGCCCCACCGAGAACTCCATGGACTCCGTCAGTGACAGGGACTTCGTCTCCGAGCTGGCCTTCTGCGCCTCGCAGACCGCCGTGCACCTATCCTCCATGGCCGAGGAGCTGGTGTACTGGTCCTCTCTGGAGTTCGGGTTCATCGAGATGGACGACAGGTACACCACCGGCTCGTCCATCATGCCCCAGAAGAAGAACCCCGACATCGCGGAGCTGATCCGCGGGAGGACGGGTTCGGTCATCGGCGCCCTCATGAGCATGCTGGTCATGCAGAAAGGGCTCCCGCTCACATACAACCGCGACCTCCAGGAGGACAAGCGCCCGCTCATGGACGCCATGGACACCCTGACCAAGTGCCTGACCATCATGTCGCCGGTGATCTCCACCATGAGGTTCGACACCGGCAGGATGCGCAGGGCGGTGGAGGAGGGGTTCATCAACGCCACCGACCTAGCCGATTATCTGGTGGTCAAGGGCGTGCCCTTCCGCGAGGCCCATGGTATCGTGGGAGCGGCCGTCAGGCACTGCATCGAGCAGGGCAAGCGCCTGGAGGACATGACGGTGGAGGAGTTCCGGAGGTTCTCGGACCTCATCGGCGAAGACGTCTACGACTGCATCTCCATCGACCGCTGCGTCGAGCGCAGGGATTCCCTGGGAGGCACCTCGCCCGCATCCACCGATGCGCAGATCATGTCGGTCATCCAGGGGTACATGTCCCGCGAGGACTTCGTCCGTCAGGAGACGTCGCTCATCGAGGGGGCGTGGGACGCCCTCCTCGAGTGATCGGTATTCGGCGGTATTCGGCCACCTCCCCCGCTGTCGGTTAAATACGCACACAGCGAGTGGAAACCAGGTGATTGGATGGGATCATCTGGATGCACACTGCTGAGCAACGCTTTCGTAGAGATAAGGGACGCCCGCTGCCGCGAGGCCTTCAGGCACAGGACGTTCCTGCTGTCATTGATAGTAGCACTGGCCGCCGTTCTGGCGGTTCAGTGCATGTACATCTCGTCCGGCGACGTGGACGCCGTCTGCCTGGCGGGGATGGGGCTCTGCTCCGCATCGTGCCTGGTGATGTTGAAGGAGGACGCCGGTCTGTCCAACGTCTGCCTGGCGGTCACGGCGTTCGGAGCGCTGCTGACGGTCCTGCCGTTTATGTGATCACTCGGAGACGGAGTTGTCGTTCTCCGTCACTTCGTACTTGACGTTGGCGGTGGAGAGCATCTCGGCGATCTTCTCCCCGGTGCGTCTGAGCTCCGGGGGCTTCGCCGTGTAGGTGCGGAGGTAGAATTCCATGCGGTCCAGGGGGAAGATCAGGCGGTACTTGCCCTTGCGGTTGTACCCTTCCGGCTTCCTGTCCTGCTCCAGGTCGGCCATGTTCAGCTGGATGAACATCTCCCTGTTCTCCTCATCCTCGGGGTTCTGGAAGTGATCGTTCTCTGCGAGGACGATCTTGAGTATGTCGGGGAAGACCGGCGCCAGATCCTTGTATCTCGTGCCGGGTGCGAAGATGAAATGGTAGCTGATGGCCTTCATCGACCCGACATCATGGGGTCCGCTTATAAAGATGATGTTCCTCTTTTATATGTAAAGGGCTTACGGCGGCTCATGAGATGCGCACTGACGATAGCCGGCTCGGACTCCGTGGGAGGGGCCGGCATACAGGCCGACATCAGGGCAATGAACGCCCTGGATGTCCATTGCTGCACCGTCGTCACCGCTGTCACCGCTCAGAACACCCGTGCGGTGGAGTGCATCCATCCCGTCCCCGAGGACGTAGTCGTCTCCCAGCTGGAGGCGGTCCTGAAGGACGTGGATATCAAGGCTATCAAGACCGGCATGCTCTACAGCGCCGGAATAGTGAATGCCGTCGCCGACGTCCTCGAGGACCACGAGATGCCCCTTGTCGTCGATCCGGTCATGGTGGCCGGCGTGGGGGATTCGCTGGCATCCAAGGACCTGGCCGGAGCCGTCAGGAAGAGGCTCATCCCCATCTGCGAGGTCATCACGCCCAACCGTCATGAGGCGGAGGTCCTGGCAGGGATGAGGATCGACAACGAGAAGGATGTCCGCTATGCCTGCGAGGTCATCGGCAAGGAGGCATGCACGGTAATGCTGAAGGGAGGGCACATGAGCGGTGCCAAGGTCACCGACTACGTCTACCTCTCATCGGAGATCACCAAGCTGCAGTACCCGCGCCTGGAGAGGGCCGGCCACGGCGGAGGATGCACTCTGTCGTCCTTCATAACCGCCAATATCGCCAAGGGGATGGACACCATGAACGCCATCCTGTCCGCCAGGGAGATGATACAGCAGTCCATAGCCGAGATGTACTCCATCGGGAAGGGCGACCGTCTGGTCAACCCCTCTGTGAGGAGCTCCTGGGACCGGAAGAGGTTCGAGATGCTGGACAGCCTGGACGACGCGGCCGAGTACATCTCCGAGACGGTGCCGGAGGATCTGGTGCCCGACGGGGGCATGAACATTGCATTCGCAGCCGATAAGGCGGCAGGGCCGGAGGACATCGCCGCCATCGAAGGCAGGATGACCTTCCACAACGGCACCATACGCCGCAACGGGAAGGCCAAGTTCGGCACCGCGGAGCACCTGTCCTACGTCCTCCTGGGCATCATGGAGTACGACCCGTCCACGAGATGCGCCATGACCCTGGCGTATTCGGACGACCTCATCGGCCTGATGGAGGAGGTCGGCATGTCCATACTCCCCATGAACCGCAAGGGGAACAAGGGCATGATGACCGGGGAGCTGGCTGCGGCCACGGTGAAGAAGGCCGGCTACGTGCCGGATGTCCTGACGGACAAGGGCACCGGAAGGAACGACCGCTCCATCCGCATTCTGGCCAAGGACCCCGAGGACATGATGTCCAAGCTGGACATGATACTCTGAGCTAAATACCATGAAGGAGTAGCGGTCGGCATGGCAGTCAAGCACAGATGCAAGGTCTGCGGATACATCTACGAGGACGACCCCAAGAACGCCGGATTCCCCTTCGAGGCTCAGGACGACAGCTACCTCTGCGTCGTCTGCGGAGCCCCCAAATCCGAGTTCGAAGAGATCAGGACCCGCGATTGATGCGGATACATGTCCTCTGCGACAACTCCGCTCTGCCCGGTTTCCGGGCGGAGCACGGGCTGTCGCTCCTCATAGAGGCATGCGGTAAGCGCGTGCTGTTCGACACGGGGCAGTCCGGGCTGTTCCTGGACAACGCCTCCAGGATGTGCATGGATCCTTCTCCGGACTTCTGCATCGTCTCCCACGGCCATTACGACCACGCCGGCGGTCTCGACGCGCTGCTGGATTCCCATGATGTCCATGTGTTCGCGGGCGAGGGCTTCTTCGGCAGCCGTCTCTCCATGACGGATTCCGGTCCGGTGGAGATAGGTGTCAGCGTCAGGGAATCCGATGCGGTCCGCTGTGCGGGGGACAGGTTCTCCCCCGCAGACGGGTTCCTGATGTTCCGCAGCCGGTGCACAGACTATCCGATGCCATCCTCCAATGTCAGGCTGATGGAGGTGAAGAACGGCGCACCCTCACCCGATAGCTTCGGGCACGAGAGGAACCTCCTGGTGTACGAGAGCAACCGGGTGTTCCTCTTCACGGGCTGCGCCCACAGGGGGATCAGGAACATAGTGGCGGATGCCCGTAGCATCATCGGGCGCGACCCGGATGCCGTCATCGGCGGATTCCACCTGTCCGATCCCCGCGGGGACGGATCCGATCTGCCGGAAGCCGAGGCGCTGTGCGCCATGGTCCCGCATACTGTCTTCGTCGCAGGCCACTGCACCGGCCCGCACGCTTTGGATGCGATGGAACGCGTTTCCCCGGACAGGGTCCGCAGGCTCGCCGCCGGATCCTCCTTCGTCCTGTGATCAGATGAGCTTCGGATCCCTCATGGAAACGTAATCGTAGATCAGCTTCGCCGCGTTGTCGGTGCCGATCATGCCGGTGTCGATGGTGAGTTGGTAGTTGGACAGCTCGCCCCATACCCGGCCGGTGTTGCGCTTGTAGTATTCGGCACGCTCACGGTCCTTGCGGGTGACGGTCTCGTAGGCGACCTTGTCAGAGAAGCCGTTGCGGGCCATGGACCTCTCCACCCTTACACCCACAGGGGCGTGGATGAAGACGTTGACGACGTTCGGCCTCCCTCTCAGGACATAGTCGGCGCTCCTTCCGACAAGCACGCATGACCCTCTGGCGGCCAGGTCCCTTATGACGTCGGATTGGGACTGGAACAGGGGCTCCGGAGCGGAAACGTCGGTGAAGACTCCGGCGGGACGCTCCTCGCTCCTCCTGACCTCCGCCACCGACATCCCCGCCACGGCCGCCGTGGCCGAGATGATCTCGTTGTCGTAGCACTTCACGCCGAGCAACTCCGCCAGTCTGCTTCCGACTTCCCTTCCTCCGCTGCCGTTCTGCCTGGATATGGTGACGATAAGTCCGTTCATCCTCAGCCTCCGGGAGGTTATCGCTTCAATCGTTCATATACTGGACGTCTTGACGCCGGTTAGAGGCCGATGTCCGAGAGCGATTCGGACAGGCGTTCGGCTGCGCTCTCCGAGTCCTCCGGACGGAAGATGGCAGATACGACAGCGACGCCGTCTATGCCGGTGTCCCGGAGCTCACCGATGTTCTCGGAGGTGATGCCGCCGATGGCGACGATCGGTACATCTGTCTCCATGCGGATCCTCATCAGTCCGGGGATGCCCATGTCGTCGGCATCGGACTTCGTGGATGTGGGGAACACCGCGCCGCATCCTATGTAGTCGGCTCCGTCCGCTTCCGCCTTCAGAGCCTCCTCGGGGGCGGAGGCGCTGACGCCGATTATCCCGTCGAACCGCGCACGGGCCTCCGAAGCCGGCATATCGTCCTGACCCAGATGCACACCGTCAGCTCCGGCCTCGATAGCCGCGGAGACGTCGTCGTTGACGAAGACGGGCACACCGAACTGCCTGCAGACCATCAAGCATTCACGGGTCTCCTCTGCCAAACGGTCCGAAGGCATGCCCTTCTCGCGTATCTGGACAGCGGTAACGCCGCCGAGTACTGCGGCCAGCACTCTCTGGGCCAAACGCTCCCCGGGGCGCAGCCATTGGCGGTCCGTCACTGCGTAGAGCCTCAGCGTGTCCCTGAGGAAGATGGGGCGGTTGATGTCGTAGCATATCTGTGCCAGGCGGCGGATGTGGCCTTCAGGGGAACCCATCATCACGCTCATGAGGCAGACGCCGGAGGCTCCGCAGTTGCGGACCTTCTCGATGACATCTGCATCGATGCCGCCTATTGCGTAGACGGGTATGTCCACGGAAGCGACAGCATCCATCAGGAAACGGGTCCCCCGCTGTGGCACGCCCTTCTTGCAGACCGTGGGGAAAATATGGCCTGCGGTGACGGACTCCGCACCCAGGCTCTCCGCTTCGACCGCCTCATCCACTGAGTGTACGGAGACGCCCACCCTGCGGAAGCGTTCAACGAGGGACGGATCATCCCTGATCTCATCGATGGACATCTGGATATCATCGACGCCCAATGCCATCGCCACATCCGGTCTGTGGTTGATGACGGGGATGACGCACCTCTCTCTGCAGATCCGGACGAACTCCTCGGCCGTCTCGGCATAGATGTCGTCAGGCATCCCCTTCTCCCTGAGGACGATCCTGCCAACACCGGCATCGCAGAGCATGCGGACCCTCTCCATCAGCGTAGTGCCCTCGGGGAGGAGCCTGGAATCGGTGACCGCCGTGAGTATGAATCTGCGGTTCATGCTATCACGTGTAGATGTAGTCGCTCATGACCGGCTGCAGCCCTGCCGATTTGATGGCCTCGAAGATCTCCGGCACGGTCCTCCCGTCGCTGATCTCGAACTGACCGTCCCCCTTGTCCTCGGATGATGAATGGCCGCCGATGCCCACGTCCACTCCGGCGGAGATCTTGGTGGCGGCTATCATGATGACGTTGTCCCGGAATCCGGCCCTCTCCCTGGAGGATATCGTTATCCCGGCATAGGGGGCGTACAGCCTGTATGCGCAGATGACCTGGAGCAGCTGGGTCTCGTGCACATCCCCCGGGTTCACGGAGGAGTCGTTGACTATCGGCCTCAGCCTGGGGCAGGAGAACGCTATCTCGGCATGAGGGTACCTCCTCTGTATCTCGCCGGCATGCATGGCGGTGGCGAATGCGTCGCGGCGGAAATCACCCAGTCCCAGGAGGGCGCCGAAGCCCACTCCCCTCATACCGCCGCGGACGGCCCTCTCCTGGGCGTTGAAGCGGTACGGCATGATCCTCTTGCATCCTCCGAGGTGCATGCGACCGTAGGTCTCCGGGTCGTAGGTCTCCTGGAAGACGGTGACGAAATCCGCTCCGCAGCGGTGCAGGTATGCGTAGTCGGAGGAGTTCATGGGATAGACCTCAAGGCCCACCACGCGGAAGCGCTTGGAGGCTATCCTGCAGGCCTCGCCGATGTACTCCGGGTCGGACATCCTCCTGCTCTCCCCGGTGAGTATCAGCACCTCCTCCAATCCGGTGGCGGCGATGGCATCCATCTCCCGCTCGATCTCCTCATAGTCGAGCCTCGCCCGGTGGATGTCGTTGTCGCGGTTGAACCCGCAGTAGATGCATCTGTTGTCGCAGTAGTTGGATATGTAGAGGGGGGTGAACATGCTGACGGAGTTGCCGAAGTGCTTCCTGGTCTCCTCCATGGCCCTCTGTGCCATCTCCTCTATCAGACCCTCTGCCGCAGGGGAGAGGAGCGCCCCGAGGTCCTCCAGGTCCGGAGAGGAGCTGTCCAGCGCTCTTGACACATCCCTCCCCGTGAATGCCTCCGGGCGGTAAGAGGAGGATGCTGAGAGGACCCTGTCCATGAGGTCCGTGTCCGTCCTCTCCATCCCGTCGAGGTAGACCATAGGATCGATCATCTCAGTCCCTCAGGAACCCGGTGAGGGGAGACGACGCCCTCGCCCTGTCAGAGACCATCCCCAATCCGGAGAGGTACGCCTTCCTGCCGGCTGAGATGGCGTCGCGGAACGCCTCGGCCATCAGCGGGATGTCCCCTGCCGTTGCCACGGCGGTGTTTGCCATGACCGCGGCGCATCCCATCTCCATGGCCTCGCAGGCCTGGGACGGCCTCCCGATGCCCGCATCGACGATTATGGGCAGGTCGATCTCGTCGATGAGTATCCTGATGAACTCCTTGGTGCAGAGCCCCTTGTTGGTGCCGATGGGCGCCCCCAGCGGCATGACCGCGGCCGCACCTGCGGACACAAGGTCCCTGGCAACGTTGAGGTCGGGGTACATGTAGGGGAGGACCGTGAATCCCTCGTCGGACAGCATCTGCGTGGCCCTCACGGTCTCCTGGTTGTCCGGGAGGAGATATTTCGAATCCCTCATGATCTCCACCTTCACGAAGTCCCCGCATCCGCATTCCCGGGAGAGCCTCGCTATGCGCACGGCCTCATCGGCGTTCCTCGCACCGGATGTGTTGGGGAGGATGGTGACTCCCGGCGGTATGTGGTCGAGTATGTTCTCTGTCCCGGTCTGGGCCCTGCGGAGGGCCAGGGTTATGATCTCCGCTCCGGCGTTCCTGACGGCGGCCTCTATGAGGTCAAGCGAGTACTTCCCGGAGCCCAGGATGAACCTGGATCCGAAGGAGCGCTTCCCTATCGTCAACCTGTCATCGGTCATCTCATTCAGCTCCTATTATGATCCTCAGTGCGGCGTTGGCCTGTTTGGCTGCGCAGACGGCGACCCGGGAGGATAGGAAGCTCCCGTCCTTCCCCACGTCGGATGTCCCGTCTCCGCATACTATCAGTTCCGCCCCTATGCGTTTGGTGACTATGTCGTCGGCGGGCCCGGTGCCCGCCATGCCGTTGCCCATTATGAGCACGGTCCTTCTGCCGAGGTTCTCCGCCAGCATGACCTTGTCCTCGGCATAGTCTAGGGCCTCGCAGACGATGCCGCATCCTTCGAACACATCCAGATTGTCCGGGGTGAGGCGGATATCATGCTTCTCGATGCGGCACCAGGGATTCACCCTGGATACCTCGGCCTCCAATGCGTCGGTCTTCCTCATGCCGATGCACTCCAATGGGTAGCACTGGCGATGGATGTTGGTAAGGTCCACTCTGTCGAAATCGGCAATCACCAGCTCTCCGACGCCGGATCTGGCCAGCAGCAAAGCGATGTTCGACCCCAGTCCTCCGAGACCGGCGATGCCGATGCGGGCCTCGGCCAATCTTCTCACGGCCTCCTCTCCGAGGCGCTCTGCGAGGGCGGATGTGAAATCCTCTTGCGTCACGGGCATTCATCCGCCTCCCACGAAGCACACTATCTCTATGGTATCGGAATCCGCTATCGCCGTCGTTCCGAAAGCGGAACGAGGGATGATGATGCCGTTGATCTCGACGGCGACCCTGGACGGATCCAGGTGCTTGGATGACAGAAGGGCTGAGATGCTTCCTCCGTTCCACTCCTCATCCGCTTCGTTGACCCTTATCCTCAGAGGACCGCCTCCTGCCGTTGAAGAGTGGGGCGCGGTTTAAGGCTTTTGCAGCGGCGCATCAAAAGGGGCGCATGCGCTGCCGGCGGTTTTGCCCATATATAGTCTACAATCAGGTATACATAGAACTCTGTATGCATATGTATCCAGATGAGAACTGAGGCCGAAGCCTCTATATCCACGCCGGAGAGCGAGATCACCGATTATTTTTCAGTCCGTATGTGCCGGAATCAGGTTTCAATCGGTCCTTCGCATGCTGTAAACAGATACATTTACGACTCATTTACGGTACAGTATACCTAACGTTAAATAACGAGCAGAGCAATGCATGCAACATGGGATTGCACTTCATCGGCAGGAAGAGAGAGCTCGGATACCTCGAGGACATGCGCAAGTACGCTGAGAGCAAGACATGCATACTGTACGGGCGCCCCGGAATCGGGAAGAGCGCGCTGATCGACGCCTTCATCGCGGACAAGGATGCGCTGGTCTTCTCCTTCGGAGACCTCAGCGACTACGAGATCAAGGAATACATGTCCATAGTGCTCGGAGCCAGGATGGACTACGACCTGGAGCCCTTCGAGGAGTACGCCGATGCGTTCTACACCATCAAGGAGTGCACGCAGGCGGGATCCGTCGTCGTGTTCGACGGACTGGAGCATCTGCAGCACTCGCAGGAGTTCCTCAGCCACACGGAGGCCATGGTGGAGCGCAACGTCAAGGATGGCGTCATGACCATCCTGTGCTGTGACTCGTCCGCGGTTTCCGCCATCTTCGACGATCCGCAGAGCCCTCTGTACCGCACCGAGGCGGGCAGGATGGAGCTGAAGCCTGTGAGGCTGAGGGACACGGCGGAGTACCATCCGGGATTCACGGACGGTGAGCTTCTGCGCTCCTACATGATCGTGGGAGGTGTGCCTTCCTACAACATCGAGATGCAGGGCGGGAAGCTGAAGGACTGCATCAAGCGCTGCTTCCTGGGCCCCGACGCTCCATTGGCGGATGCTGCAGACAGGGCGCTTACCGTGACGCCTCACGGGATGAACTCCGGGATACTCGCATGCATCGCCGACGGCATCGACACACAGACGGACATCGCCAGGGCCATCGGCGTCACCAAGGCATTGTGCAAGAGGTATCTGGACGTCATGGAGGAGCGGGGCATAGTGGAGGTGGTCAACACCATGTTCGGGATGAGGAAGAGGATGGGTTACAGGATAAGGGATCCCATCCAGGCGTTCCGGTACATGGTGCTCAGGAGGCTGGCCCACCGCCTCAAGGACCCAGACGTCGATGCCACCTACAGGGAGATGGAGCCGCTGCTGGAGGACTACTACCGCCTGAGGTTCGTGCAGTTCTGCGGGGAGTTCATGAGGAACACCTACCGCATCAAGGATTGCGGAGTGTGGTACGATTCCGACGGCAACGCGGCGGACATCGCGGCCGTCGCCTACGGCACCATGAACGCCGAGGTCCCGATGCTTGTCAGATGCAGGTTCAGGAAGAAGCGCATGGGCAGGCAGGCTCTCGACACGTTCATGGAGAAGACCTCTGCGGCGGTCGGCGAGGAGACGAGGTTCGTGCTCATCTCCCCATCGGGCTTCGATCCCAAGTTCCAGGCCGAGGCCAAGGACGAAGGCCACATCCTGCTGGATATGGACTCGATAATGGGCAGACGGCCGATCAGGCCCCTGTGAAACGGCGCTTCGGCGCCATTCCTCCTTTCCTATCCCGGAGGCATCAGGGCATCTTCATCTAAACAGGCGTAAATACAAGACCTAGGATTCGGGGCTCATGGAGGACGAAACAGCGGGGACGCGCACACTGCTCGGGTCTCAGAGGAAAGGCGTCATCGCTCTCGCCATCCCCCTCGGGGTCGCCCTCTTCTTCCAGCAGCTCAACAACATCGTGGACAGCCTCTGGGTGGCGGGACTAGGCGGTTCCGCCATGAGCGCCCTGGGGATAGTCTATCCGATCTACACGATCCTCATCGGCATCGGCAACGGGCTGGGCGTCGGTGTGGGGGCCGCCATAGCCAGGAACATCGGCCAGAGGAACCACGGGGATGCCAACCGTTCGGCGGCCCAGGGTATCGTGCTGACCGCGCTGATAAGCATCATCCTGACCCCAATGCTCCTCCTGACCTCCGAACCGCTGCTTCTGGCCATGGGCGCGGGAGATACAGTCGCCGACTGCAGGGCTTACGCGGACCCCATCTACATCTCGGCGTTCTTCGTCATACTCAGCGGCGTCATGTCCGGGATGCTACGCGGCGAAGGCGCGGCGAAGCGCTCCATGGCGATCCAGGTTGTGGGTGCCATGGTCAACATAATCCTGGACCCGATACTGATATACGGTCTGGGGATGGGTGTCGCGGGTGCCGCATGGGCCACGGTCGCTGCTTTCGTGGTATCCTGTCTCATGGCGGCGTACTGGTACATGCGCGGGAAGGGGATGTACATCCGCATGCGCAGGCCCGACTTCCGCCCCGACAGGAAGGTCTGGCACGGAATACTCTCTGTCGGTGCCCCCGAGGCACTCGAGCTCTCCATCATGTACCTGTTCAACATCTTCCTGAACTACATCGTCATAGAGTGCGGCGGCACGGACATGGTGGGTCTATACTCCACGGCTTGGAGGATCGCCAACTTCATCCTCATATTCGCACAGGCCATGGGCGGCGCCATGGTGGCCGTCTGCGCCGCGGAGTACGGCATGCGCAGGTTCGATATGATCCGCGACGCCTTCAGGTACTCTGTGGCAGTGTCCTTCGTCTGCACCATAGCCATGTCCGTCATACTGGCTCTTTGCGCAGGCCCGCTCTCTTCGGTGTTCACCGTATCCGATGACCTCTCCTATCTATACGGCGACATGAAGGAGCTGCTGCTGTTCTTCCCCATGTTCCTGCCGGTGATGTCCCTCGTCTATGTGGGTTCCGCGCTCATGCAATCCATCGACCGCGCCACCGGCGCCATGCTGAACTCCCTGGCCAGGAACGTGCTGATGACCGCAGGGTTCTACGCCGCGATGGTGGCTTTCGGCTCGCTGACCTCCCTGTGGTGGGTCATGGCGGCCATGGAGATTGTCGGCGGGCTGATGATGCTGGCCCATGCCTCCATCGTCCTCAGGCGGGTCTCCGCGGAGGAGGGCCAGCCCGTCGGAAGCGCCGTCTGAGGTTTCCTTCCATTCCTTTTCTGCATTCCTTTAAATTACCGTTAAAACCATCTCCATACGCTGCCCGTCACCGGGCAGGAGGCATCTATGATACCGCCCAAATACACCAAGCAGGAACTGAGCAGGCTTCCGGTCGACTTCGTCCAGAAGGAGATCAGGCGCCACAAGAGGGTGATCAAGAGACTGAAGGAGGAGCTCTACTGGGCGGAGAAGGATGCCTGGAGCTTCGAAACGAAGGCCGCGCCGGCACTCGCCGCGCCCACCGACCGCCTGGCGGAATGCAGAGCGTTCCTGAAGTTGGCCGAGGAGGCCCTTGCGGAGAGGGGCGCGTACAAGCCGACCCAGCTGGAGGAGGTCCACGACAGGAGGGCCGCCAATCTCCAGACTGCCGTGTGGATGGAGTTCGCTCTCGTCACTTCCGCGGGAGTGGAGACCGTCGACATCGATCTGGCCGACGATTTCTCTGTCAAGGTGATGAGCCGCATCCACAAAGCTGAGAAGGAGGGCAGCGTCCGCAAGGACGTGGAGGATGCGTTCAGGGCCGATCTGGCGGATCTCCACATCGAGGAGTGGAGGCTCCACTACGACTGCAGGGACTGGAACGACTCCACGGACCTTCCCACATGGAGTCTGACATTCAGGTTCGGAAACGGCAGGAAGGACCTGAAGTACACCGGACGCGGCGACTACCCGTACAACTTCGCCAAGGCCAAAGAGGCCTTCTTCAAGGTGCGGGACGAGCTGTTCTACTGAAACCGAGGGGGCTTCCGCCCCCCTTTCCCGTTCCGGGTGCGGACGGATACTGTTTTAACTCTACGAGCATACCTTATGGGGTATAGGAGGCCCTTCATGAGACAATGCATGGATTCGGAGAATCTGCACAGGCGTCTGAAGAAGATCATAGGCCAGGTGCAGGCCATCGACAGGATGATCGATGAGGATGTCCCGTGCGAGGACGTCCTCGCGCAGATCAACGCAGCCAAATCCGCGCTCCACAGGGTGGGGCAGGTTGTTCTCGAGGGGCATATCAACCACTGTGTGCGCGACGGGATCGAGCACGGTGATGCGGACAAGACGATCGCCAACTTCACGAAGGCAGTCGAACGTTTTGCCAACATGAAGTGACTGTGTTAATACTGATACCCCCATAGGTATAATATACGGATACCCCTATGGGCATCCGTGGTATAATTGATTGTAGAGAAGATCGAAGGATTCCTGGAATGGGGCGGGATCAGGAAGGAAGCGGCGTTCATCGCCGTTTCGGCCGTCGCACTTGTACTGGGTCTTATGGATCACAGACTCTTCGGCATCGATCCCTCCTGGATCGCGGTGATCCTGTGCGGTGTGCCGATAGTCATCGAAGCCGTCATCGGATTGGTGACCCGCTTCGACATCAAGGCGGATGTCCTCGTATCCCTGGCACTCATCGCATCCATCGCAACCGGCGAGATCTTCGCGGCAGGAGAGATCGCAGCGATCATGCAGCTCGGGTCCCTGCTCGAGGACCTCACCGTCTCCAGGGCCAAAGCGGGCATCGAGAGGCTCGTCGATCTCACTCCGGTATCCGCCCGCAGGATAAGCGGTTCCGTCGAGGAGACGATCCGTGCGGAGGACGTTAGAGTGGGGGATGTCCTCCGTGTCCTCCCGGGAGAGACCGTCCCGGTGGACGGGGTGATAGTGTCCGGTGAGACCTCCATCAACCAGGCGGTCATGACCGGCGAGTCCCTGCCGGTGGACAAGGCAGTCGGGGACGAGGTGTCCAGCGGGACCGTCAACATGTTCGGCTCCTTCGATATGCGTGCCGAGAAGGTGGGCGAGGACAGTTCCATCCAGAGGATGGTGCGCCTCGTGCAGTCTGCCGATGCCGGCAGGGCCAAGATAGTCCGCACAGCGGACCGCTGGGCCACATGGATCGTCGTCACCGCACTGACAGCCTCGGCGCTGACATGGCTGGTCACGGGGGAGATACTCCGTGCCGTGACCATCCTGGTGGTGTTCTGCCCCTGCGCACTGGTTCTGGCCACACCGACCGCCATAATGGCGGCCATCGGCAATGTGACGAAGCACGGGTTCCTTGTGAAGGAGGGGGATGCGCTGGAGAGGCTGGCATCCGTGACCGATATCGCCTTCGACAAGACCGGCACCCTCACCTTCGGCACTCCCGTGGTGACGGAGGTGGAGGCCCTCTCCGAAAGCATGGGCGCTGACGAGGTATTCCGTCACGCTGCGTCGGCGGAGAAGCGCTCCGAGCATCCCCTCGGCAGGACGATAGTCCGCTCCTATTCGGAGTCGCACGGTCCCGTCCCCGATGCGGACGGCTTCGAAATGTCCCCGGGTGCGGGTGTGAGGGCGTCGGTGGACGGAGACGATGTCCTTGTGGGCAACTCGAAGCTGCTCGCGGGAAACGGAGTGGAGCTCGACGCCGCAGCCCTGGGAATGGCGGAAGCGCATCTGAAGGAGGGCTGCACCGTGGCCTACGTCGCCGTGAACGGCGGCGTGGTCGGGATCATCGCCCTCTCGGACACCGTGCGCCCCTATGCCGCCGATGTCATCGGTAGCATGTCCTCCGACGGCATCCGCCCGGTTCTCCTGACAGGGGATCACGGATACGCTGCCGAGCACATAGCCAGAGAGCTCGGTATAGACGATGTCCATGCCGAATGCCTGCCCCAGGGGAAGATGGATGCCATCGGGCGGATCCAGGACTCCGGAGGGAAGGTCTGTATGGTGGGCGACGGCATTAACGACGCTCCGGCGCTGAGGAAGGCGCACGTCGGCATCGCAATGGGTGCGGGCGGGACCGACATAGCCGTCGATGCGGCAGACATCGTCCTGGTGGATGACAGGATAGACGAGCTCCCGCACCTGACGAAGCTGTCGCGCAGGACCATGCTGACAATCAAGCTGAACCTCACGTTCTCGCTGACCCTGAACTTCATCGCCATAATCCTGGCAATGACAGGGATCCTCGACCCGGTCACCGGGGCCCTGGTCCACAACGCCGGGTCCGTGCTGGTCATCGTCAACTCTGCCCTGCTGCTCAGATGGAGGGCCAAGGGACGTGGGGCGGCTGCGGATCATGCGGTGCCGTCCGGCTCCCCCGCCTGATCGTCCCATATGCATGGGGGGCCATCGCTCCGGACCCAGCCGGCTCTCAGACCTTCGAAGTACGCGTCCGCCAGATCCGCGAGGGCCCGGTCGCCCGGATACCCTGGCTTCCCGGCGCTGTCCTCCAGGAGGGCCGATGGACCGGTGGTCCGGAGCAGGTGCATCTCGAAGCATCTTGCGAAGGCCTCCTCGGGTCTGGAGTAGTAGGCCCTCCTGCGTTCGGGGATCCTGCCGTCGGCTCTGACGAGCCTGCGGTATTCAGCGAGGACCGTCCGGAATCCGCCGCCCAGGGACGGACGTCCGCAGTTGTAGTCGTAGGCGTGAATGTACTCGTGGACGAAGGCCCCCGTGTAGTCGACGGAGACGACCATGGTCCTGGTGCCGTGGTAGTACACCGCCCCCATCGACCTGGATATGCGCTTCCTGATTCTGATGCAGATCGGCGTCGGGATGATTGGTAGGAGGCCTGCGGCGATGAGGTCGTCGAAGCACGAGTACATCTCGTCCAGCTGCTCCGGGGCGGCCTCGTTGCAGATCTCCACGTCCTCGAACCTCTCCAGGAACCGGGACCCGTTCTCCAGTTCGATCGTCCTCTTCGTCTTGTTCCTGAGGTCCGTGTTCAGGCGCATGGAGTCGGTGACGCCCTTCTTTATGACCCTCAGTTCCCTGAGACAGGAGGAGACGGCACCGTTCAGCGCGTCGAACCTCCTGCGGGAGACGAACATGCCCCCCTTGCCGACTACTGCAGGCTCTTCGGACAGCATCCGGCGCTCATCGCCGGTGGACGAGCGTCTGATGACTCTCCCGAGTGCAGAGCGGCTGTCTGCGGCAATGCGCCAAGCGCCGAGAGAGCCGGCGGTGAGGGCTATCTCCGCGTAGACGGTGCCGGCGGACTCGAGGATGCCTCCGCTCCCGGTGATGGTGCCTTCGAACCCCTTGTACCCGGAGTCGCAGACGATGTAGGTCTTGCGGATCGTGCCGTAGTCGGCATCCACCGCTCTGACCGGGGTCGCCTCCGCCCCATAGCGTCTCATCGCCTCCGTGACGGACCGGATCTCGGAGTCGGTCGGCCCGCGTTCGGTGACTTCTGCGACTGAGCGGGCGAACCCTTCCGCATCCGGGATCCCGTCTCTTATGGCGGCCTTCATGTCCGTGGGCAGGCCGGGGACGCCCCGTGGGAGCAGGGCATGGAGCACCGTCATCAGGATGATCCCGTCACGGTCCCCGGGGTCGCCGCCGGCGGCAGTGAGCAGCTCCTCCGGCTCCATCCTCAAGATCCTGAGCGGCACGCGGATCATGGGGCACCCCCCGACTCGAACAAGAGGGTGGCGAAACCATCCTCCGATGGCGGTCTGTCCCTTCCAACCGCGCCTGTCCGGACCATGGATGGCAGAAGCGCACACAGGTTATCCGCCTGTCGGTTCCCATCGGGAACCGTTATAAACGGAGCGGGAATAGCATGGGTCAGGAGTGCATCCAATGACGGAAGGCATCTACGACAGGAACTGCAGGAGCCTCGCAATCGAAGGATTCAGGGACATAGGCACCGACGGGGAGCAGGAGCTGGTGCTCAACAAGGACCTCTCCAATCCCGGCGGGCTGGTGGTCCTCCTGGGGAACAGCCGCCATGCCCTGGACAGCGTCATGGATGCGCTTGCGTCCTGGAAGGACATGTCCGCGGGACTGGACGACTCGTCCCCCGGGTCATACGACTATCCCAAGGTCCGCATGGACATCAAGGGCCCTGAGGGGGACGTCACCGGCCTCGACTGTCTGGACACCGAGTTCCACACCCTGTTCTGCGACTTCGTCATAGACAGGTTCGCCCCGGACATGTACGGCTCCGGCGACGACATCCCCATGAACGACCTGCTGAGGATCGGCGTGGAGCTGGACGACGGCTCCTACGGCTACGATCCCGACGACATCCCCATATTCGAGGAGCTCCGCGGCCTCCTCAAGGAGGACATCAGGGAGCGCGAGGCGCTGGAGGCATCCATCATCGAGCTCGCCAACATCATGGAGGACACCTGCGGCGACCTGGGCAGGAAGAAGAGGGCCAAGGTCGCCAGACTCAGGACGGAGATCCCCAAGGGGAGCTCCATATCCCCCGACGAGTACATCGACCTCCTGCTGGACTCCGAGTACTTCGGCACCCTCTTCGAGGAGTGCGGGCTGTTCGACGAGGACGCCATGGCGGACGTGTGCGACATAGCCGTCGACGAGTGGGAGTTCTGCGACACCTGCGCGATCAGGAGCACCGGCCTGCTGGTTGACCTCCTGGATCTCGTGCTGTGGTACACAGATGCGGTGATCAGGATGGAGAAGGACCTGCGCAAGGCCCTGAAGCACATGATCAGGCAGCCAGACCAGGATTCCATCGATATGCTCAGGGACGCCCTCTGCGCACCCATAGAGTGGATGGGCGATTCGGTAGTGGATATACCCGTGGAGGTCGGCGATGGGGCCGTGTTCAGCATGGTCCAGGACATGGGCGCCCTCGACCTGGAGCCCGGGACAGAATACGCCGGCGGAGACCTCTTCGAGGCGGTGCTGGAAGCGGTGGGGGTCGATCCGTGGTTCATGGACCCGGACTGCGACGACGATGAGGAGGATGCCACCCTCCCCGACGACATGGACGAGCGGATGGTGGGTCTCTCGGAGGACTTCAACGCCTTTTACGGGACATCCGGGTACGCCTTCGCACTGAAGGACGACGGCGACCTGTATGTGGAGGTCTCCAGGGACGGAGAGCCTCTCGACCTCGACACCGAGTCCGGACCGTTCCTCTGGAAGCTGGACTATTTCTTCGGATTCTTCCGCAGGGCCCACGCTCCCGGTGAGATCTGCGACCTGGACCCGCTGTTCGGAGGCATGCTGCCGGATGAGGCCAGGGACATGCTCCCCAGGGTCAGGGACTATGCGGAGGAGAACTCCGTCACCCTGGTGCTCTCCGCGGTGGAGCCCTTCAGCGTCGGTCTGGAGCACCCGGAGGAGCTGAGGTTCGTCGTCGCCGGGAAGGACGGCGTGACCCTGGTCAACGACTTCAACGGGTTCGAGGACCCCGTGATGGAGCCGGTGCGCTACATGGACCGCCTGCTCCGCATGAGCCTCTGACGAACATCTTCGCCCATCCGTTCTTAAGGGCGGATGGGCTCCTTCCGCCATGGCACCGACCGCCGTCAGGGCGCTCTACTACAGCGCCACAGGCAATACGCGCAAGCTCACCGTTGCCGCGGCCGAATCGGCCTCCGCGTCCCTCGGGGTTCCGATGTCGGTGGTGGACTTCACATCTCCTTCCATCAGGGAGGGCATCGTGGCCTTCTCCTCCGACGAGGTGGCGGTCATCGGATTCCCCACGTACCGGTCCAAGCTGCCGCTGCATATTTGCGACGACCTGGCCTCCAAGGTCCGCGGGGATTCCACTCCGGCCATCGTCATAGTCTCCTACGGGAACCGCAGCTACGCCGACAGCGTGGCCCAGCTCGTATCCGTCCTGAAGCGCAACGGCTTCGTACCCGTCGCAGCCGCCGCATATCCCAGCAGGCACGCGTACTCAGACCTGGTGGGTGCCGGGCGTCCCGATGCGGACGACCTCCGCGACGCGGAGGGATTCGCCGGGGAGGCATGCCGTATCATCACGGCCGGTATATCCGGAAGGACCCTGGAGGTCCCGGGGGATCCTGATGCCCCCTTGTACGTTCCATTGGGGGAGGACGGTAAGCCCGTTTCCTTCCTCCACGCACGTCCTAAGGTCGATACGGAGCTGTGCAACCGCTGCGGAAGATGCGCCGACCTGTGCCCGCTCGGATCCATCGATCGCAAGGATCCGGAAGTCACCCACGGAGACTGCTTCAAGTGCCAGGCATGCATCCGCGGCTGTCCTTCGGGAGCGAGGTTCTTCGACGATCCGCAGTTCGTATCACACGTGAGGCAGCTGGAGTCACTGTACACAGAGAGGAAGGAGATAGAGCACTTCCTCTAGGCGTACTCCGTCACTTCCTCTATCGGGACAGCCCTCCTGCCCGAGAGGTCGCTGAGCTTCGCCAGGAACTCCTCCTTTCTGCCGGAGGGGACGAGGCAGCGCATCTCGACAGCCTATCCGTACTCGCATACGGGCGGTTCGGCCACCAGTCCCGCCATCACCGTATCGAAATTGGATCTGGTTCTGTAGTCGAGGGTGAATCGGTAGACCGTGCACTGCGTCTTCGGAACCGTCTCAGCGTTCTCCACAGCGCCCTTCGCCGCCTCCGTGTACGCATGCACGAGCCCGCCGGTGCCCAGCAATGTGCCTCCGAAGTACCTGACCACGACGCACAGGCAGTCGCTGAGGCCGGCGCCTCTGAGAACCGATAGGATGGGTTTCCCCGCGGTGCCGGAGGGCTCCCCGTCGTCGCTGCTCCTGGTCTCTCCGACAGGTCCGCCGTACACGGCAGCATAGCAGTAGTGCCTCGCATCGGGGTACCTGGCTCTCACATCGGAGATGAGGGACTTGATGCTCCCGGAATCGGGGCAGGGCATGAGAACGCCGATGAACCGGGATGATTTGATCGTCAGCTCCGATTCGGAAGTGCCGGCGACAGTGAGGAAGCTGTCCCCCATCTACTCCTCCGGGACGATCATCCGGTCACCGTCTTTTCTCTCCTTCGACAGGCAGACCAGCAGGAACGCAAGCACCGAGGATGCGAACATCAGGCACCAGAGCGTCGAATAGTTCTCCAGGGTGTACACTGAGTGCAGGACGATCCCGGCCACTGCGGTCAGGACCGCACTGCCCAGGAATAGGCTGACATTCATCATGGACATGGCCGTGCCGGCGATGGAGATCGGGAACCACTCCTTCACCTGCGAGAAGGACAGCGTCATGAACCCACCGAAGAAGCCGAACATCGTGCACACGGACATCCAGAACCATGGGTCGTCAGCTTTCCCCGCCATGAGCCAGATTATCCCCCAGACCGCTGCGTAGAGGAGGGTCCCAGTCATCATCACCTTCTTCTTGGAGCGGAGAACGCCGCGGGATGCCAGCCTCCCTATCAGCATCGTGCTCACGATTTTCCCGACACCGATCATCGTGACGAACCAGGCCGCCATGGCGAAAGAGTAGACGTCGCTGTGGAAGTACTGGATCGAGGTGGTGCCCTGGAAGACCATTATGGTCCCGTAGATCAGGAAGTAGGCGATGGCCATCGTCCAGAACACCCTGCCGCTCCCCAGCACGGCGGACAGCCCGGCCATGGCGGGCGCCGACCCGTCCGTGCGGTCCTCATCGACCTCGCCAGTCTCCATCCTGCGGATCTCCTCGATGCCCACGGCCCCTGCATCGGAGGGGTGGTCCCGGATGAAGGCCAGGCATAGGATCGCGAGAGCGACCGTCACGCCTCCGAGGATAAGGAACACATCCCTCCATCCCACAGCTTCAGACAGAGCGTAGAGGGGTCCGGCAGCGGCAAGCGCACCCACGTTGCCGACGGCGATGACGATCCCGTTCAGCTGGGGGAAGTCGCCTTTGCCGAACCAGACGGAGATTATCTTCATCAGCGGTATGTACACCACGGCCATTCCCGCGGCGATCATCACCTTGCCCACAGCCAATGCCGCGAAGGAGTCGGCGAAGCATGTTATGAACGAGCCGATGGCGGCGATGGCCAGGAACACGGTGGTGGCCTTCCGGGGACCGAACCTGTCAGCCAGTATGCCGCTGGGGATCTGCATCAGGGCGTAGGTCCAGAAATACACCGAGCTCAGCAGCTCCTTCGACCCGGAGCCTATGTCGGTTATCATCTCCCCGCCCACGGCGTTCAGGGACATGCGGTGGAAGTAGACGAAGAAGTACGCGACGGTGAGAACTGCGAACATGATCCAACGGTACCTGTGCACAATGTTCTTCGCCGTCGCGAGATCCATGCGACGTGATAGGCGTCGGATATAATATTGTGAGGATGCGACCATTCATAAGCCCCTTCTCTTCGGGCTCCGTGATGCGTCATCCGCGTGAGGAGAAATGGAGCCACTTGTGAGATTCGAACTCACGACCTGCTGATTACAAGTCAGCCGCACTACCGAGCTATGCAAAAGTGGCCTGGTTCGCAGGAAAGGCCGAGACGTTCTTAACACTTGTGTCTCGGTTCCCCGGTTCCCGCACGGGCATGCGGGGATGATGCAGGACGGCTCAGAGCTCTTCTTCCTCGGTCACCCTGAAGTTGACGGCGGGACACGGCCCGAGGCAGTCCTGGCACCATATGCATTCGTCGGGATCTATCTCCACCCTGCCGTCCACCATGCGCAGCGCTCCCTGCCTGCACCTGGCGGCGCAGAGCCCGCATCCAACGCACTGCTCGGACCTGATGATGAGCTCGAAGAGCTTGTCGATGTTGGCCCTGGCGTCCTTCTCAACGTTGGCCTTGGAGATTATGGAGCCTTCGCGGTAGACGGTGATGTTGTTGACGGAGACCCATTGCCCTTCGGGATCCTCCTGTATCTTCGATCCGATGATTATGAGGAATCCCTTCAGCCTCTGGATGTCGATGGGCCTGGAGAGGGCCGCCTCGATGCTGTATCCGATGACGCACGGGGAGTACCCTTCCTGAACCCTGATGGCCAGCGGCCCCTTCTCCGACGGGACCTTCTGCCTGGTGAGATCGGACATCTTCCTGCCGGTGACCCTCTCTACCTCCTGGGCGATGGACTGCGGGGCCCGCTTCCATCTCCAGAGGGCGTACATCTGCCACTCGGGGGGAAGCCCCCTCTCCTCCCTGTACGAGGAGAGGTACTCCTCCCATCTGCGGAACTCCTCGGAGTGCTCCCTGAGGGTCTCGAACTCCGCCAGGTCTGATGCGGGGCAGAGGCAGCAGCCGATGCGGTCCAGTCCTCTGGTGTACCAGACGTTGAAAGGCTCCTTCCTCAGGAACAGGTACATCCACACGTGGAGGGAGTTCCAGCTCTGGATCGGGGAGGCGCCGGTCTGTCCCGGTGTCCAGGGGTTCACCCACTCCCTGGGCTTGGAGTGCCTGGCCTCGGATTCGTACTTCCTCTGACCGATGAAGGAGAGCACGCCTCCGGGGAAGTTCTTCCCGATGGCGTTGACGGTGGGGCCCAGCTTGTTGGTCTTGCAGCACCACCTGTAGTCCTTGGCCGGGGGGCCGAAGTGGACCAGGTTGCCGTAGAACGCATTGACGGGGGCCCTCTCCTCGATGAGGCGCAGGCCGTGCCTCTCCGCAGTGGCTCTGACGTGCTCCTCCGTCTCCCTGAACTCCAGTCCGGTGTTGAGGAACAGCACCGGCAGTCTGAGGCCCGCATCGAGGGTCAGCAGGAGAACGGCCTGGCTGTCCTTCCCTCCGGAGAAGGACACCACCGCCGGCTTGTCGGAATGCTTGGCTATGGTCCTCTGTATGAACGACACGGCCTCGTCCCTGCGCTTCTCTATGGCCGTGCGGTTGGCTTCTACCACCTGCTCCCATGTGTACCCTCTGTCCGAGGAGCGCAGCTCCTCCGGCTTCACCCATTTGGTCTTCACCGCCATTCCGCGCTCGGCATCAGTCATCTCCTGCGCGGTCATGCGGGCGGATCCCGTGGCGATCGCCCTGCGGTCGGATGTCGCGACGATGACCTCGTCGCCCGGCATCACGTCGGGCGTGGCGCCCGTGACCCCCGGGGCCATGAGGTTCCTGCTGTCCTGGACGAAAGGCACCGCCGCATCCTCGCAGAAGACGATGCCCTTGGTTGCCACCGGTGCGATGCGCATGGCGCTCTGCATGCGGTTGATGAGCACCCAGCCTTTCCCCATGTCGTATCTGAGGGACGCCACGGCTGTGCCGTCCACCACGATCTCGTCCATCCTGTCCAGCGACGGGGCCTTGTTCAGAATCACCGGATGCCCGTCGGGGATGAGGGCCAGCCCGGCCCCTTCGCCGTGCTGCCTGTCCGCAACGCTCCTGATGAGCTCTATGTCGTGGGGGAACGCGGGCCTGGCGTCCCCGGGCGGGGTGATCTCCACCTCGCGGGTGGGGCGGCCGCACAGAGGGCACTCCATGCTCTCCAGCACAGGCAGGTTGCATTCGTCGCACCATCTCAGGTGATTCTTCCCCAGTCTGACAGCGGGCATCGGCTCTCCGATGGCCCTGCAATTGAAAACTGTATCGGATGCGGTATGATTGGTTAAATACGGAATCGCCGATGCGAAGCCGGTGATTTCCATGCACGGGAAGATCAAGGCTTCGGACAGGTCCATGTCGCTGAACTACGCCATCAGGGAACTGGCGGTATACGCCGACGAAGCCGCTGCCGCCGGCAAGGACGTCATCAGGCTGAACATCGGCGATCCGAACAAGTGGGATTTCGAGACCCCCGAGTACTTCAAGGCCGCTCTCAGGGAGTCGGTGGACAGGGTGGACAACGGATACGGCGATTCCCAGGGGGACATCGAGTTCCGCAAGGCCATCTCCCGCAGGGAGTACGAGAAGCACGGTGCGAAGGTGGATCCCTCCAAGGTGTTCGTCACCCAGGGTGTGGGCGAGGCCATCAGCCTGCTGATGGGGACGTTCGTGGAGCCCGGCGACGAGGTGCTCATCCCCGGTCCCGGGTACTCGTCTTACAACCAGTACATCCAGTTCTTCGGAGGGAACCCCGTCCCCTACAGGATGATCGAGGAGGAGGACTGGCGCCCCGACATCGACATGATGCGCAAGCGCATCACCCCTAAGACGAAAGCCATCGTGATGATCAACCCCAACAACCCCACCGGCGCTGTCTACAGCGAGAGGGATGTTCGCGAGATCGGCGACCTGGCCGCGGAGGCCGGACTGCCGGTCATATCTGACGAGATCTACGACAAGATCACTTTCGGGAAGCCCTACTTCTCCATGTCCAGGGTATCTCCCGATGTATCGAGGATCATCCTCAACGGATTCTCCAAGGTCAACCTCATGCCCGGATGGAGGATGGGGTACGGGTACTTCCTGGACGAGCAGGGTATACTAGACGACATCTTCTCCGGCCTCATGAAGCAGCTGAGAGCTAGGATATCGCCCAATGTGCCCTGCCAGTGGGCCGCGAAAGCCTCGCTGCAGGGCCCCCAGGACTACATCGTGGACATGAACCGCCGTCTGAAGGACAGGGCCGATTACACGTACAAGAGGATCAACGAGATCCCGGGGCTCAGCGTCCGCCGCATCGACGGCGCTTTCTACATGTTCCCCAAGATCGAGTGCAACGACTGGAAGGACGACAGGGAGTTCGTTCTCGACGTGCTGAAGGAGACCGGGGTCCTGCTGGTCCACGGTTCCAGCTTCTGCGAGGAGTTCGGCGCCGGGCACTTCCGCACCATCACCCTTCCGAAGATCAACATCCTCTCCGAGGCCTACGACAGGCTGGAGAAGTTCATGCAGAAGCACTGCTGAACGTCGCATCATCACTGCGCATCCCGGACGGTGCCGAACGAGAAGCGGATGGTTTCCGTCAGAACATAGAGCGTCACCGTTACCGCGAGCACCGCCTGCATCATTGAGAGGATTGTCAGCGGCAGAGACATCGATGGCAGCACCGATGCCATCGCACGGGTGGATGCGGCTGAGATCACCAGCGGGAAGGTGAGGGCACTGAAGGTCGGTTTGAATCCAGACCCTATCACAGATGGCAGTCTGATGACGACCGCGGCGTATGCGGACAGCCCGATGATGTAGAGCAAGCACATCAGCCACAGCGGGAACGCATCCCCGCATCCTACGGCCGCCGTTGTGCATAGGGCGAAGGGTGCGATGGAGATGAACATCAGCGGGCGCCTGGGTCCACTCGGGACGGGGTCGCGGACGTACCTGCGGGCGACGAAAGGCATCAGGAGGACGGCCATCGCTATCCCGAAAGCTGTGCAGACCGTGCCTATCAGGACCAGTCCTGCGGATTGTGCGGATATCCCCGCAGCGGCGATACCGACGAATGGTACGAACACACAGGCATGGAGATCCTCTCTCAGCGCCCTCGGGTGCCTGAGGATGATGACGCCATCGGCGGAACGCTTACGCAGCTCGTCGGCTACGAAATCGAAGGCAAGAGGATGACTCTCAAGCTGAACGGCAAAGTCATCGATCCGTCGGATTTCTTCCGGATGCCGTTCCGGGATCCGGAGCTGGTGGTCACATACACCGACAAAGCTCCTGTCGGACCGAACGGCCCTACAGACCCTACGGATCCCGTGGATCCCACTGGGCCAACCGAGCCTGTGGGTCCGACAGAGCCGACGGGTCCGTCGGGGCCCGGGGGGACAGGAAGCGGAACGGGACACGGCGACGGCCACACGCTGACCATCGGCGGTGTGACCCTGGACCTCAGGGTCCTGGCGGCGGTGATCGTCCTATCGTTGGCGACCTGTATGCTGGCGTCTTTCGTGGCCAGGAGGCTCTGACAAACATCTCACTGCCCGGGGGCATCCCCGGGCGGATCCTTTTTCCTGTCCAGGTGTCACAGGGCGTTCACGATGGCGCAGATCCTGTCGACCTCTCCTTCAGGGTTCTTCCACCACTTCGTACTCCAGATCCGGTGTATCCTCCATCCTCTGGACTCCAGGTAGTTCTGGCGGTGGAAGTCCCTCTCCCTGGCGGAGGGGGAGCTGTGGTACAGCTTGCCGTCGCATTCGATGCCCAATACGTATTTTCCGTCCTTGCGGACGGCCAGGTCTATCCTGTATCCTCCGACGCCGACCTGCGTGTCCACCTGCAGGCCTCTGGCCGAGAGGGCGTCGTAGACCTGGTTCTCGAAGTCGCTGTCGAACTGGAGGTCCCCTGCGGCGCCGGTGTCCCCGAAGGACGTCAGCAGGGATTCGGCCGCGGCGGTGTCGCCCGAGCTGACGGCGCAGGAGTACTGCAGGTAGCTCTTCAGCAGCTTCGGCCCGTCGTTCTTGGATCCGCTGACATCCAGGTCCTCGGGGTCGAAGGACATCACCACGTGCACCTTCTTCTTGGACCTGCTGACGGCGACGTTGAGGCGGTTCTCGCCGCCCTCCTGCCCCAGCCATCCGAAGTTGCGGACCAGCCTGCCGCTCTCGTTCTTCGCGTATCCGACGGAGAAAATGATGATGTCCCTCTCGTCTCCCTGGACGGTCTCGATGTTCTTCACGAACAGGCCCACGTCCTCGCCGTTCTCCACACGGCCGGTCTCGGCGTCGACCATGGCTGCGAAGGCCGGGTCCTTGCGGCACTCCTTGTCGATGGTGTCGTCGATCAGGTCCCTCTGGGTTATGTTGAAGGTGATTATCCCTATTGTCTCGGATTCCTTCCTCTCCTTCAGGATCTGCTTGAGCAGCTTCACCGTGTACTCCGCCTCCTTGAGGTTGGAGCGGTTCTGCCACCTGGCGTCCTTCATCATGTGGACCTCGATGGGAGGCTTCTCGGGGGGCTCAGGGTTGGGGCAGACGAACAGCTGGCCGTGGTAAAAGGCGTAGTTGGAGAACGCGATGAGCTCCTCGTACCTGGAGCGGTAGTGGTACCTCAGCATGACATCGCGGTACCTGAACCTGGCCAGATCCAGGAGGCTCTCCTCCTCCAGGGCGGCGGTGTCGGATTCGTCCCCTTCGCCCAGGTCGGCGTCTATCCTCCCTGCGCCCAGGCTGCTGGGGCGCAGCTGCTTGTGGTCTCCTGCCACCACCACCTTCTTCCCCCTCATGATGGCGGGGAGGCCCTTCTCCACGTACATCTGCGAGGCCTCGTCGAAGATCACCAGGTCCACCACGCCCGCATCCAGCGGGAGGATCTCGGAGACGACCTCAGGGGTCATGAGCCAGATGCGCACGTGCGACAGGATCTCCGGTCTGAATTTGGTGATGAACCTGGAGACGCTCCATCTGCGTTTGCTCTCCACCACCCTCCTGATCTCCGGCCCCCTCTTCCCGGAGCCTATCTGTGCGATCTCCGCAGAGAGGGTGCTCTCCAGGCTGCTGCGGGCGATTTCCCGCTTATGCTCCACCTCCTTGCCGATGGCATCCACTATCGAATCGAAGTCGTCGATGCAGCACATGACGTCCTTATGGGCGGCTTCGAAGCGTTCCATGCGGTCGTAGACCAGTCTGTTGAAGATGGCCGTGCTGGCATCCGCGTAGCGGTCGCTGCCGGCGAGGGCGGTGACGGAGGAGAGGTAGTCCCTCTCGATGGGCGTCATGGCGTCGAACGCGGGGCGCACCTGCGTGTATGCGTCGTAGTCCGATATCCCCATCCTGATGCTCTTGGGATCGGTGACCATCAGACCGGTGTCGGCTGGATCCGTGGCGGTGAAGTACTCGGACTGGATGGCTTTGGCCTTCTTCTTCAGCTTCCCCTTGGAGAATATGCGGGCGAGGAAGTTCTTGGACCTCCATTCCGCCACGCTGTCATCCAGGTCTCTGGCGGCATCACCGAATGCGAAGAGCTCCGGACGGCTCATGTCCTGACGCACCCTCCTCAGCCATGGATAGGTTCTCTCTATGCCGATGAAAGTGTCCAGTTTCGCCGCGGTGCGTGGGTCGATGAATATGTCCCTGCACCTCTCCAGGGTGGCGTAGTCGGCGGCAGTGAGCGAAGGGACGATGGCTTCGCCCACCTTCTTGTACCTGTTGTATGAGGCCTGGTCTTCGAGGCGGATGCCGGTGTCCATGCGGTAGAGCTTGTACGGCTCGATACCGAAGTCGTCGGGGGTGTAGAGCACCTTCGACAGCTCCCTGAGGCGGTCGAGGCGGTGGTCGATGCCCATGGATACGGCGTCCAGCCCCTCGGTGCACGGAGCTGTGAGGGAAGCGGAGTCCAGCATCGTCCTCAGCTGCCCGTAGAACAGGTCCTTGTTGGATACGTCGTCCACCAGCATGGCGTACTTGGACAGCGGCCCGAGCCTGGAGTAGACCACGTCCAGGGCTGTCTTCTTCTCCGAGACGAGGATGACGGTCTTCCCCCTGCTGGCGTAGTCCGTGATGAGGCTGGTAATCACCTGCGACTTCCCGGTACCCGGGGGGCCCTGCACGACCAGGCTGTCCAACCTGCTCAGCGCCGACAGGACGTTCTCCTGAGAGGCGTCGAGGCGGTTGATGTAGAACAGGTCCTCCTCCTTGGGCTCCTCCATCCTCATCGGCTCCGAAGGGCCGTCGGATCTGAAATCGAGGTCCTCCGCTTTGGAGAGGAGGTCCTTGAGCAGGCTGTTGACCATGCCCTCCTCCAGCATGGTCTCGAAGTCACGCTGCACCGCGCTGGTGCAGCTGGGGAACTTGCCGAGGACGGCGCACCTCTCTATGTGCAGCTCCCCCATGGCGTACCTGGGGAACTGGTCGGCAAGGTAGCTGCGGAAACCGTCCACGTCTCCGAGGTCGTCCTTCAGCTCCAGGCCGTTGGCCCTGTAGAACCCGGAGAGGTCCGAGATGAACGTCCCCGCCGCGGCATCGTCGATGGTGCAGTCCGGGAGGGGCTTGGAGATGCCGGTGAACTTCTGCTGGGCCAGGATGAGGACGCTGTTGTACACGGGGTCCCTGGACGGGTCGATGCGCAGCCGGACGTCCCCTCCGCGGACAGCCTTGACGGGGAACAGCGCCAGCGGCGCACGGACGTCGAAGTCCTCGCCGGAGAGCCTCCCCTTGACGAAGGGGTATGCGACGTACAGATCGTTCTGACCCTTGTCCCTGAGGTCCTTCTCCGCGTCCCTTATCACCTTCACGGCGCGGCGGTATCTGGACTCGTCCTCCAGGTCCCCTGTCCTGGGGTCGCCGAGGACCACCTCCTTCCCGGAGAAGAGCAGGCTGTAGAGGTCGGGGAGGTAGGATATGTCGAACGAGTAGCGCTCCACGATTTTCGGGAGGTAGAGCATGCGGTTGCGGCGGTTGAGGGAAACCAGCTTCTTCTCCAGCTCCTTCATCACCTTGGACACGCTCTCATCCATGGCCACGGCGCTCTCGGAGACCGGACGGTAGCGGTCAATGACCTCCAGGAACGCGGGTGCGTAGTTCTCCATGAAGGACGACCCGATCCCCGGCACGGCTCCGAAATCGGAGACGGTCTTGGGGCGGAGCTCCGCGATGCCCTCCAGCGCATCGTCGGTGCACACCAGCGGGGTCCTGCCTGTCTCGGCCTTCCCCTGGTCTTTGAGTTCGGCCCTCAGTCTGTAGAGTTCAATCAGAAGTTCGTTGTCCGGCGCCACGAGGGCTCAGCGTCTATAGGGTTTAATATGGTTTGCAGTGCCGGGCTTAAGCCCGGCAAAGGGGTCACTTCCCGAGCCTCTTGAGCATCTTGACGGCTGCGTCCACGACGTCCCTGCCCTTCTCGATCCTGTCCAGGGCCTGGAGCTCGGTCATGCCGGGTCCGGTGACGCCGAAGGTCACGGGCTTGTCGTACTCGGTGGACATGTCCATGATTCTCCTGGATGCCTGAGCCACCACGACCTCGTCGTGCTTCGTCTCGCCCTGGATGACCGCGCCCAGGGTGATCACGGCGTCGATCTCCGGGTCCTCCAGGAGGGTCTTTATGGCCAGGGGCATCTCGAACACCCCAGGGACCATGATGGTCCTGGCTATCTCCACGCCGAGGAAGTCAGCTTCGGCCTTGGCCCTCTCGATCATGAGGGATGTGACCTCGTAGTTGAACTCCGCCGCTACCATTCCAAGCTTGTACTGCTTCATACCGATCACTTCGTCTGTCTGACGGGACCTGCGTCCCTGAATCCCTGCCTCAGACCCTTCCCGGCGTTCCTCGTGAGGCGCTCCGGGCGGAACAGCAGGTCGTAAGCGTTTATGGCGTGCTCCCTGGCCCTCATGTCGGCGAGGTAAGCGAGCTCCGCTTCATCCTTGGCCTCGTCCTCGTGGACGAAGACCTCCAGGATATGGGTGTTCGTCAGGAGCTGGCACTGTATGAGGCCGGTGGAAGCCTCATGGGCGCACATCTTGTCCTTCTCCTTCGGCCCCGGCATCGCCAGGGCGATGCAGATGTCGCAGTGCTGCTCCTCGATCAGCTTCTTGCAGGCCACGGGCAGGTCCTTGAACCCGGGCACGGTGCTCCTGACGATCCTGAACCCGGTGCCGGTCCTGTTGAGCTCGTCTATCGCCGATGCGCCCATGTCGTACCTTGCGAAGGTGGTGTCCGCGATGCCGATGGTCTTCATTGGGCCTCCCCCATGGATTCCAGGATCTTCCTGACTATGCGGCGGGTGCCGGTCAGGTCGTCGGTGCACTGACCGGCCCTCCTGACCTCCGTGTCGAACCCCCTCCTTCTGAGATCCGCCTCCAGCTCCCCCTCGTCGAAGGTCTGGTCGTAGCCCAGCATGATGATGTCCGGACGGATGTCCTCCAGCGTCTCGAAGAAGTCGCCTGTGCCGCCGATTACCGCCCTGTCCACAGGCTTCAGGGCCTGTATGATGCGCAGCCGCATGTCCTCCGGGGTGATCGGCTCGTGCTTCCTCCTGCGGACGGTCTCGTCGCAGGCCACCACGACCACCAGCTCGTCGCCGGCGGCCTTCGCCTGCTCCAGATACGAGATGTGGCCGGTGTGCAGGATATCGAAGACGCCCGAAGCCATCACCCTGACCGTGTCATTCACCCCCGAACACCTTCCAGGCGTCAAGGATCTGGTCGCCGGTGATGAAGGAGTACCCCTCCCTCTCGGCGATGGCCATGGCCTCCTCCTTGCTGCGGGCTTTTCCGTCGTCGCCGAGCATCTCGCAGATGGTCGCCGACGGCTTCACGCCGGCCATCATCATCAGGGCGGTGCAGAGCTCGGTGTGCCCCTTCCTGTCCCTCAGTATGTGCTCCGAGGTGTTGAGGAGGTGGACATGGCCGGGCGCTCTGAACCTCTCGCCCAGCAGGCGCCTGCGCTCCTCGGCGGGGGCGTCGGCGAAGACGGTGTCCGCATACAGGCGGATGGTCTTGGCGCGGTCGGCGTCGGTGATGCCGGTGTATGTGTCGCGTGCGTTGATGGTGATGCCGAAGGATGACTTGGTGCGGTCGTAGGGTATGTCGGTGGGCGCCATGTCCTTCAGAAGGGGGTGCCTGCCGGACGCCTCCCAGAACACGTCGGAGAGGAAAGGCAGACCCAGCTCCTCTGCTGCGGCGTAAGGGGTGGTGGTGCAGAGTAGCCCGCCGGCATGATTCCTCATGTCGCGTACCGTCTCGGCGGTGATGAACTGCGACCCGACGGTCATGTCGGTCTCCCTCTCTCTGTCGTCGAAGTCGTAGACAAGGACGGGACGGCCTGCGCGGACGTCCTCAAGGACCTTCAGGATGCATGTCATGACGCCAGGTTATCTGATGCGGCTCTAATAAACGGCTGGTCATTTACCGCGAATGTGGTAGCACGGACCGTCCGCCGTAACGGAGGGCTCCGAACCGTTAATATAAAGGATGGCATTAGAGCGCAGCATGCCCGGCCACAGGCAGAGCGAACTCGCCGACAACCCCATGTTCTGGCAGGTATGCGGACTCCCCGACCAGCTCAGGCACGCCCTGGACTGCCTGATTTTCAACGTCAGGGAGACCAGGAAGGCGGCGATCTGCGGCATGGGAACATGCGCCACCGCCGGCCGCATAATCTCCGAATACATGGACGAGGCCGGCGGCCGCCAGGTGCAGGTCCTGAAGGGCATCGATATGCCCGCTTGGGTCGACAGGGACACCACGGTCATAGTCATCTCCTACTCGGGCAACACCCAGGAGACCCTCCACAGCTACCGTTCCGCCATGAGGAAGGGCGCACAGGTCGTCTGCATCACCGCTGGCGGAAGGCTGGCGGAGATGGCCAATCAGGACGGCTGCACCGTCATCTCCGTACCCGGAGGCTACGAGTCGAGGGGCGCCCTGGGCTTCATGGTGGGCTTCACGTTCAAGGTCCTCATGGCTGCGGGCTTCATCCCCTCCGACGAGGACCTCTCCTCGGTCATACCGTCCCTGAGGCAGCATCTGCTGCAGTACACAGAGACCGATGACAACGAGGCCCGCAAGATCGCGGAGCTGTGCGGCGACAAGGCCGTGGTCGTCTACAGCTTCTTCAACATGCTGTCGGCATCCCTCAGATGGAAGTCCCAGATCAACGAGAACTCCAGGGTCCTGGCCTTCTGCGGCACCATGCCTGAGTTCAACCACAACGAGCTGGTGGGATGGACCGCCGACGAGAAGATGAGCGGCGACTTCTTCCCCATCGTCCTCCTGGACGATGGCGCCTCGAAGATGCTGAGGTGCATGGCGGAGACCCCTGTGGATATGCTGAAGGACAGCGGTGTGGACGTGTACGTGCACCACATCTCCGGCGGTTCCGTGCTCGAGAAGACCCTCAAAGCGGTCATCACCGGCGACATAGTGTCCCTGTACCTCCAGGGAATGGTGAGGGACTCCCACCGCTATGCCACCTCCGTCGATGACATCAAGGGCATCATGGAGAGGGGCAGGTCCCCCCGTCGCAGGTGACCCCGTTTTTATACCCGTGACCGCATGTCCGGCCATGAACGATGACGCCCGCTACATCAGAGAGAACGTCATGGCCCACAACAGGTGGTTCGAGGAATGCATCCCGATGATCGCCTCAGAGAACCTCATGAGCCCGCTGGCCAAGGAGCTCCTGATCTCGGATTTCGCTGACAGATACGCGGAAGGCCTCCCCGGCAAGCGCTACTACCAGGGGAACATCTACGTCGACAATGTGGAGCTGAAGGCCATCGAGCTGGCGAAGGACCTGTTCAAGGCTGATTTCGCGGACGTCCGCCCCATCTCGGGAACCGTGGCCAACATGGCCGTCCTGTTCGCATTCGCACAGCCCGGGGACACCATCACCACCTGCGCTCTCGCCCAGGGGGCGCACATCTCCACGCAGAAGTTCGGGGCCTTCGGGCAGAGGGGCGTCCAGTCGGTCCAGTACCCGTTCAACGTCGAGGACATGAACCTCGACGTGGACGGCACCATCAAGATGCTGAAGGAGGTGAGGCCGAAGGTGGCCCAGTTCGGTTTGTCGGTCTTCCTCTTCCCTCCGCCCCTCAGGGAGCTGCAGGACACCTTCAACGAGATCGGATGCCTCGTATGGGAGGACTGCGCCCACGTACTCGGCCTCATCGCCGGCGGCCAGTTCCACGACCCCCTCAGGGAGGGCGTGAACATCGTGTCCTCCTCGACGCACAAG
>CALULN010000013.1 GCA_944321505.1 Candidatus Methanomethylophilaceae archaeon
GAAGGATGACCGCGAGACGCCGTCTGAGGAGCTCCTGCACCGCCACATCCGCGTCGGTGACGTGGTTGTCCTTGGTGCCCTTGTCCCTCACGCCGGTGAACCCGCGGCGCATCAGCTCCCCCGCCTCCAGGGCGGCGGAGCGCACATCGTCGATGAGGGTCATTCCTCCAGCCTGTCCACGAAGGCGTTGAGCCTCACCATGTTGAGATCGGAGTGCACGCCCTCCTTGGTGGCGAAGGGGACCGCGAAGGTGCCCTTGTACACCGCTCCGAAGTACTCGCAGAAGAACTGGATGGCGTTGCTGGCGCTGGCGGCCACCATCTCCTCGTCCCCCATGGTGGTGACGAAGGCTATCTTCTTGCCCCTGATCTTGTTGAAGGACGGGTCGCAGGCCCTGTTCAGGGCATGGAGGCGGTCCATGAACGCCTTGGTGGGGCCGGTGATGCCCCACATGTAGATCGGAGAGGCGATGACGATGAGGTCCGCGTCGACGAACGCGTCGTAGAGGGGAGTCATGCCGTCCTCCAGGGCGCAGTACGACAGCGGGCCCTTCTGGCAGAGGCCGCAGTTCTGGCAGCCGCAGAAGTCTATGCCCTCCAGCATGTACTCCTCGGTGGTGTGCCCCCTGGATGAGAGCTCCGCCCTGAGGCAGGAGGTGAGCTCGGAGGTGTTGCCGTTGCGGCGGGGGGATCCGTTGAAGACCGAGACCTTCATGAGGCATCACCCGTACATTATGCTGTCATGGACGTCGGATGCCTTCCACTCCTCGGGCAGCTTGCCCTTGAGCATACCGTCGTGCATGTCGGTGATCTGCAGCGAGATGCCGAGCAGAGTCTCCACAAGGTCCTTAGTCACCTTCGCGTCGCCGTAGAAGTGCACCATCCTGAAGACGGGGCTCTGCTCAACCAGGCAGAAGCATCCGATGTTGATGTTGGCGTTGAGGTTGTTGAACTCGTCCAGCATCACCGCCTTCGCCGTCTCGGGGACCTCGAACATGAGCCTGGCGCTGAAGCTCAGGAGCTTCGCCTTGTCGTTCACGTTGATGATCATGCCGATGGGCATGTCGTCCCCTCCGAAGGACGACGCCAGGATCAGGTTCTCGTCGTCGGCCTGGTACGGATAGCCCTTGCTGTCGAAATACCCCTTCACGATGTCGTAGACATCCTTGCCCGACTGATTCTTACCGAACCCCAGCATCGTATGCACCCTCAGCGAGTATAGCCATAGGGTATTAATTGGGTTCGGTGGGCAGGTGCGGGAGCCGGGATTTGAACCCGGGGACTACTTAAGACAGGATCCTAAGTCCTGCGCCGTTGGCCGTGCTTGGCTACCCCCGCACCGGGCATGACATGCGCAGGTGCCCTTTATCCGTTGCGCCTCCGACGATTATTTAAACATGTCCGTATAGCCCCCGGCATGGCATGGTACGTGGTGGACGGCATGGACGGGGTCGGCAAGACCACCGTGGCCCGCATGCTGGAGGCCCGCCTGAGGGAGAGTGGCAGGAGGGTGATGACAGTGCACCATCCCAACCGCGACACCCGCCTCGGGAGGGCTTCAAGGAAGTGTCTCATCGGAGAGGGCGCCCCCCATATGGCCGCCGCCACCGCGCTGTACTTCATGGACATGGTCCACTCCCTCATGGACATGCGCCGCTTCCGCAACCGGTACGACGACTTCGTGTTCGTCCGCTACACGCTCTCCGTCTGCTACCTCCCCGATTCGGTATACCTTCAGGCATACCGTGCGTTGGACACCCTCCTCCCCTCCCCGGACGCCGCCATACTGGTGGACGCCCCCGAGGACGTGGCCATGGACAGGATCTGCGTGAGGGACGAGGAGCGGGAGATGTTCGAGACCCACGACAGGCTGCGGACCGTCCGCCGGAGGATGCTCTCGGTCTCCGACGGATGGACGGTGGTGGACAACTCGGGAGACCAGGCCGACACCTCCGAGGCCGTCCTCGGCGTGCTGAATGCTTTATAATCGCATACCTTACCGACGGGAAGGAGCGATTCACTTGGCAGACATATTGTGCGACGAGGGCAGGGCCCTGCTTCTGGGCAACGAGGCAATCACGCGCGGACTCATCGAGGCGGGGGTGCGGTTCGCATCCACGTACCCCGGGACCCCCTCATCCGAGGTGGGCAACATCCTGGAGAGGATCTCGCAGGACGCCGGGATGTACTTCGAGTTCTCCGTGAACGAGAAGGTTGCTTTGGAGACCTCCGCCGCCGCGGCGGTGTCCGGAATCAGGTCCTTCGCGTTCATGAAGCACGTGGGGCTCAACGCCGCCGCCGACCCGCTGATGACCCTGGCCTACTCCGGCGTCAGGGGCGGCATGGTGATCATGACCGCCGACGACCCCAGCGCCCACAGCTCCCAGAACGAGCAGGACAACCGCTTCTACGCCCCCCTCTCCCTGATGCCCATGGTGGAGCCCTCCACCCCTGCCGAGGCCAAGGAGATGGTGAAGGAGGCCTTCCGCATATCCGAGGAGCTCTCCATGCCCGTGCTCTTCCGCACCACCACCCGCGTCAACCACGCCAGAGGGGTGGTGGACTTCGGCCCCCGCCTGGACACCCCGGCCAAGGGCCGCTTCGAGAAGGACGACAGGCGCTTCGTCTGCGTCCCCGCCAACGCCAGGCTCAACCGCATCGAGCTCCTCAAGCGCAACGAGAAGGCGCTTCAGATGTCAGAGGAGTCCCCCCTCAACTACGTCTGCGGGGACACCTCGTCGGACATCGGCATCATAACGTCCGGCGTCAGCTTCACCTACGTCAGTGAATTCGTGAGGAACGCCGCCGTGCTCAAGCTCGGATTCATACACCCGCTGCCGGAGAGGAAGATCGCGGACTTCCTGGTGGGCAAGCGCATGGTCATCATCGTGGAGGAGCTGGACCCGTACCTGGAGGACGGAGTCCTGAGGATAATGGGCCAGTACCGCATATCCGTCCCCGTACACGGCAAGAGGGACGGTACCCTGCCCAGGGAGTGGGAGTTCTCCCCGGACACCATGACCAAGCTCTCGTCCCTGGTGGATGTGGAGAGGTTCCCGGAACCCCTCGCCGCACCGGACATACAGCTGCCGGCCAGACCCCCCACCCTGTGCGTGGGCTGCCCCCACAGGGGGAGCTACGCCGCCATGAAGAAGGCGGTGGGGAAGAGGGACGTGGTGTACGCGTCGGACATAGGATGCTACACCCTCGGATCCCAGCCGCCGTTCAAGATCGCCGACTTCGTCCTATGCATGGGCGGAGGCGCAGGCGTGGCGGGAGGGTTCGCGGAGGCCACCGACCAGAAGGCCGTGGCCTTCCTGGGCGACTCCACCTTCTTCCACTCCGGCATCGGACCCCTGATCTCGGCGAAGTTCAACAACCACAACATGACCATGGTCATCCTGGACAACCGCATAACCGCCATGACCGGCCAGCAGCCCAACCCGGGCACCGGCAGGGACTTCGGCGGGATCAGGACCGAGGGCGCCGACATAGAGTCGATCGTCAGAGGCATAGGCGTCGGGTTCGTGGAGACCGTCAACCCCTTCGACGTGAGGTCCGCGTCGGAGGCCATGAAGAGGGCGCTGGACTACAACGGCGTGTCCGTTATCATTTCCAGGGCGCCCTGCCAGATCGACCTCCGCAAGAGGAGGATCGCTCCGGAGAAGCCCCTCAGGGTGGACAAGGATGCCTGCATCAGGTGCTACACCTGCGTCAAGACCGTGGCCTGCCCGGCCCTGATCAAGAGGCCGGACGGATCCATCGAGACCGACCCGTCCCAGTGCGTCGGGTGCGGCATGTGCGCATCGGTCTGCCCCAAGGACGCCATCGTCAAGGAGGCGGTCGAATGAAGTACTCCGTTCAGATAGTCGGCGTCGGAGGCCAGGGCGTCCTGCTGGCGTCCATGGTCCTGGGCAACGCCGCCAAGGATGCGGGCTACGACGTGGCCATGAGCGAGGTCCACGGCATGGCCCAGAGGGGCGGCAGCGTGCTGTGCACCCTGAGGTTCGGAGAGGGCGTAACCAGCCCCCTGGAGGCCATGGGAGGCGCGGACCTGCTGCTTGGATTCGAGCCTGCGGAGACCTGCAGGAACCTGAGGCTCTGCAACAAGGACTCCTCCGTGGTCATGAACCTGGATCCGCTGTTCCCCTCCATGGTGGCGGCGGGCTTCGAGACCTACCCGCCGGTGGACGACATCGTCGCCGCCGTCAGGAAGGTCACCCCGAACCTGAAGACCATCGACGCCACCTCGCTGGCCATCGAGGCCGGGAAGGCCGTGGCCGCCAACGCGGTGATGATCGGCGCGGTGGCAGCAGTCAAAGGGTTCCCCCTGGGCAGAGACCTCCTGCTGGAGGAGCTGAAGCGCAACGTCCCCGCCAAGTTCCTGGACATAAACGTGAAGGCCTTCGAGCTGGGATACGCCAGGATGTCCGAGTAGGACGTTCCCGCACGGTCCGGAGAAAAAGATTGTGCGGGGGTTTCCCCCCGCGGGGAGAGAATTAATCGTCAGTTGTCCGCGGACTGGTCCATGGGCATTCCGCTGGACCCTCCGCCGAATCCGGGGCGCGGCAGCGCGTCCTCCAGCTCCAGCATGCAGTCCAGCTCCTCCGCGAACACGTCGGACATCCTGTCGGACGTCCTGCGGATGTAGTCCGCGATGCTCCTGTTGACCGCCCTGAACACCGCCATCATGCTCGCATCGGGCATCTTCCCGAAGGCGGCTTCGTTGCTCACGGGCAGGGTCATGTTGCACACGGACCTGAGCCTTGCGAGGCCCGCGTGCGCCGCATCGGTGCGTGCGGTCTCGAACGCGAAGGGCATTATCGGGATGGCCAGCGTGATCAGGCCCATCCTCTGGGCCATCTCCGCCACGATGGGTGCGGCCCCGGTCCCGGTGCCTCCGCCCATGCCCGCGACTATGAACACCGCGTCGTATCCGGAGAGGACCGTCTCGATCTCCTCCAGATGGGCCTGTGCGCATCTGCGTCCCAGCAGGCTGTCGCCCTTGGTGCCCTCGCCCTTGGTCACGGACCTGCAGATGTAGAGCTTCCTGTCCGCCTGCGTGGCGTGAAGCGAGTCGCAGTCGGTGTTGATTGCGATCGCATCCGCCTCCGGGTACCCGCGGTAGATGTAGGACACGACGTTGCATCCGGCGCCGCCGACCCCGACCACCGCCACCCTGGGCTCGATCTCCACATTGCTGCTGTCCATGCTACTCCTTTCCTTAACCGGTTTCACTGTGCATCGGCGGGGGAGACCCCCGCCTCTGCCATCCCTTCTGATTCACTGAGGTATGTTGGATGTCGCCATCTGGAAGGCCTTGCGGGCCTCGTTCTCGGCCACCCCCTCAGCACCGATCAGCTTCGACACAAGCGCCCACATCACCGCTTCGCGGTTGAAGTAGACAGTGCCGACCAGGGAGTCGACTGCGGCGAGCTGCGCGTTCGTCAGTCTGACGGACACGACGTTGCCGCCGGCAGGCTCCTGTTCCGCGAGGGCATCTGCATCCCTTCTGATGTACTCGCGGACCGCTGTCCTGATGAAAAGCGAACGGCTTCCCAGCTCCGGATGCTCGGCAAGGAAGGCATCCATGTCGCGGAGGTCCTCCTTCCCTATCCTGAGGGATATCTTCTCGTCGTCCATCTTCTCACCTGCTGTTGTGCTCCTGTAGAGTCCCATCCCTTCGAAGAGCAATCACTCCATTCGCTACCAACTATAAATAACTGTCCTACAAAGTCGGACTTTGTCCGACGGAAGGGGGAACAGGCAACGGATGCGGAGGATGGGGACGCTTCCGCCTCCGCCCGATTCCTCCCTTATAAAGACGCGAAATATAATAAACAGCTCGGCCTAACCCGGCTCGGTACAACACCAGAGGTCTGGGAAATGGCATCCGCATACGGCGAAATGGAGAGGAAATGGCAGAAGAGATGGTCGGACAGGGGTCTGAACCTGTCCGACAGGGACGAGAGCAAACCCAAGTTCATGCTCATATTCGCCTACCCCGGGGTGACGGGGTACCTCCATGTCGGACACATGCGCGGATTCAGCTACGTCGATGCCATCGGACGCTACAAGCGCATGACCGGGTACAACGTCATGTTCCCGGTGGGCACCCACGCCACCGGCAACGGCTCCATATCCCTGGCGGAGAAGATCCGCCGCAGGGACCCCGGCACCATCGACTACCTCCTGCGGAACGGATGCCCCGAAGAGAAGGTGGCCGACCTCACCGAGCCCATGGACGTGGTCCGCTTCTTCAACGACGTGTACGTCAACGAGTACTGGAAGAGGTTCGGGTTCCTGGCGGACTGGCGCAGGTTCACCTGCACCCTCTTCCCCGATTACGCCAGGTTCATACAGTGGCAGTTCCGCAAGCTGCACGACAGGGGGCTGCTGATACAGAAGCCCTACTTCGCGCCGGCCTGCCCCTCCTGCGGCCCTGTGGCGGTGGACGCCTCCGAGACCGACATATCCAAAGGCGGCAGCGCCGAGACGCAGGAGTACACCCTGCTGAAGTTCAGGCACGGGGACGAGTTCCTGGTGGCCGCCACCCTCAGGCCGGAGACCGTCTACGGACAGGTCTGCTTCTGGGTGAACCCTGACGTGGAGTACGTCAGGGTCAGAGTGGGCGGCGAGACATGGGTGGTGTCCCCCCAGGCAGCGGAGAAGCTCTCCCATCAGAAGGAAGGGGTGGAGACCGTCGGCACCGTCCCCGGCAGGGAGCTCATCGGATGGATGTGCACCGCCCCCATGATACACAGGGACATCCCCGTCTTCCCCGCCAGGTTCTGCGACCCGGACGTGGGCACCGGACTGGTCACATCCGTCCCCTCCGACGCGCCCGACGACTGGATCTCCCTGGAGGCCCTGAAGTCCGACACCGCCATGGCGGAGGAGTACGGCCTTAGCAGGGAGCTTATCGACTCCGTCGTCCCCATACCGATCATCGACATGGAGGGGTACGGCCGGTTCCCCGCCAAGGACATCATAGACCGCATGGGCATCACCGCCCCCGGGGACCCGAAGCTGGTGGAGGCCAAGAAGCAGGTCTACAAGGACGGCTACCACATGGGCCGCATGAACGCTGTATGCGGCGAGTACGCCGGTCTGAAGGTGGATATCGCCAAGGACCGCATGAAGCAGGCCATGCTGGACGCCGGCGAGGCCGATGTGTTCTACGACCTGACCGAGGAGGTCGTCTGCAGGTGCGGCAAGAGGGTGTTCATCCGCAGGATCGACGACCAGTGGTTCATCAACTACGCCGATAAGGACCTCACGGAACGCACCGCCGAGCACTGCAGGACCATGGGAATCATGCCCTCGGAGTACTACAACAACGTCCAGGGCGTCCTGAGCTGGTTCAGGGAGAGGGCCTGCGTCCGCCTGGGCAACTGGCTGGGGACCGAGTTCCCCTTCGACGGCAAGTGGATCATCGAGGCCATCTCCGACTCCACGCTGTACCCCATATACTACTGCATTTCGCTGTACGCCAACGACGGGAGGATCAGGCCGGAGCAGATGACCGAGTCCTTCTTCGACCACGTCATCCTCGGCAAGGGCGACCGCTCCGCCGTGTCCGAGGAGACCGGCATACCCGAGGACCTGCTCGGCAGGATAGCCGACGACATCAGGTACTGGTACCCCCTGGACCTCAACCTAGGAGGGAAGGAGCACATGACCGTCCACTTCCCGGCCTTCCTGAAGAACCACGTGGCCATCCTCCCGCAGGAGATGTGGCCCCGCGGCATCATGGTGAACTGGTACGTCACCGGCAAGAAGAACAAGGCCACCGGCAAGGGCGACAAGATATCCAAATCCAAGGGAGGGGCGCAGCCCATCCCCGGAGCGGCGGACACCTACGGCGTGGACGCCCTCAGGCTGTACTACGCCCATGTGGCATCACCCTTCGCGGACGTGGAGTGGGACGAGGACAACGTCCTGTCCTACAGGCAGAGGCTGGACAGGATCCAGGCTTTCGTCGGGGAGCTGGACGCCTTCGCCGAGGACACCGAGCCCACGGGCATCGACAGATGGCTGGTGTCCCGCTTCAACGGGCACATCAAGACCATCCGCGAGGCCATGGACAGGTTCGATCTCCGCATGATGGCGTCCACCGCCTACTTCGAGATGTTCAACGACCTGAAGTGGTACACCAGGCGCGGCGGCAGATGCCGCTCCGCATTAAGGGAGGCGTACCGCAGATGGTTCATGGCCATGATGCCGGTCACCCCCCACACCGCAGAGGAGCTGTGGGAGACCGAGGGCTTCGAGGGCCTGGCCTCCGAGTCCCTGCTGGCGGAGTACGACCCGGAGCTGGACTGCCCCGAGGCAGAGTACGGCGAGGACCTGATCAGGTACGTCATGTCCGATGCGGCGCAGATCGTGAAGGTCACCGGCATCGCCCCGAAGAGGATCATCCTCTACACCGCCCCCGCCTGGAAGAGGAAGGTGGTGTCCAACGCGGCGGACCTGCTGGGACAGGGGAAGCTCGACATCCCCGGCCTCACCAAGGCCTGCATGGCCGACCCCGAGCTGAGGAGCCGCGGCAAGGCCGTGTCCGACCTGTGCAGGAAGGTGGCGGGAGACCACATGCGCAGCACCGAGGAGAATGTCCGCCCCATAGCCGAGACCGACGAGTTCGCGCTGCTGTCCTCCGCCGCCGGTTTCATCGGCGACGACCTCAGCACGAAGGTCGAGGTCCTGGACTCCGATTCCGAGGGCCTGTACGACCCCGCCGGCAAGTCCAAGGCCGCCGTCCCCGGCAGGCCGGCGATCCTCATCGAGTGATATAGCCAGCACATATGCGAGATGGCTCCGGCCATTCCGCATCCTTATTATATTGGATACTTGTTGGATGGTACATCCAACAGATTAAATACCTCCCCGCCAATGCATGAGCATCGGCAGTGGACCGATGCCGGCCACCCTCCTTTCGGGATGCGGATGCCGGTCGCGACACCTATACCTCAAACGCCTTCGGACGGCCGAGGGAGGGTCCGGGCAGGGACCCTCCCGGAGCCGGCACAGCGCCCCCGGGGAGGCCCCCGCGGACCGTTCTCCCGAGGGGCTTCCATAAGGTTAATACGGACCACTCCATGCAGCACCAAGGCTCAGGTGAGGACTTGAAAATAGAGAATTGGCTAGGCGAGGACAACCAGCTCGGTATCGATATCTGGAACAAGAAGTACTGCTACAACGGCGAGTCGTTCGACGAGTGGCTCGACCGCGTCACCGCGGGGAACACGGAGATCAGGGAGATGATGCTCTCCCAGAAGTTCCTGTACGGCGGCAGGATCCTGGCCAACCGCGGCCTGTCCAAGTACGGGATCAAGGTCACCCTCTCCAACTGCTACGTGGTGGAGCCCCCGGAGGACAACATCGAGTCCATCTTCGAATGCGCCAAGAAACTGGCCAGGACATCCTCCTACGGCGGCGGCGTGGGCATCGACATATCCAAGCTCTCCCCCCGCGGAGCCAAGATCAACAACACCGCGTCGGTCACCTCCGGCGCAGTGTCCTTCACCGACCTCTACTCCCTGGTCACCGGCCTCATCGGCCAGCACGGCAGGCGCGGAGCCCTCATGCTCTCCATGTCCTGCGACCACCCCGACCTGGAGGAGTTCATGTCCGTCAAGACGGACCTGGAGAGGGTCACCAAAGCCAACATGTCCATCAGGGTCACCGACGACTTCATGAACGCCGTGAAGGAGAAGAAGGTGTTCCCCCAGACCTTCACCCGCCCGGAGACCAGCGAGGTCATCCGCAAGAACCTGGACGCGTACGGGTTCTTCCAGAGGCTCTGCTACGCCAACTGGGACTTCGGCGAGCCCGGATGCCTGTTCTGGGACAGGATCAGCAGCTGGAACCTGCTGTCCGAGTTCCCCGACTACGAGTACGCGGGCACCAACCCCTGCGCCGAGGAGCCCCTCCCCGCCGGAGGCAGCTGCCTCCTGGGATCCATGAACCTGGCCGCCTTCGTCAAGGACGGGAGGTTCGACGAGGAGGACTTCAGGGACGCCGTGGCCGTCTGCGTCAGAGGTCTGAACGAGGTCCTGGACGAGGGCCTCCCCCTGCATCCCCTCCAGGAGCAGAGGGAGTCCGTCACCAACTGGAGGCAGATCGGCCTCGGCATAATGGGGCTGGCCGACATGCTCATCGCCATGGGCCTGACCTACGGGTCCAGGGAGGCTCAGGACGTCTGCGACCGCATCGGCTTCGTCATGGCAGACGCAGCCATCGCCGAATCCGCCCGCCTCGCCAAGGAGCAGGGGCCGTTCCCCAAGTGCGACATCGACAACCTGATCAAGTCGCCCTACCTGCAGCACAACACCACCGAGGAGACCAGAGAGCTCGTCTCCAAGTACGGGCTCAGGAACTCCCAGCTGCTCACCATCGCCCCCACCGGCACCCTGTCCACCATGCTGGGCATCTCCGGCGGCATAGAGCCCATCTTCGCCACCAGCTACACCCGCAGGACCACGTCCCTGTCCGACCACGACGAGTACTACAAGGTCTACACAGCCTGCGTCAAGGCCTACATGGACGCCCACGGCCTGGAGGACGACACCCACCTGCCGGAGTTCTTCGTCACCGCCCAGAACCTGGACTACAAGCAGAGGCTCAACATGCAGGGCACATGGCAGATGCACATCGACGCATCCATCAGCTCCACCGTGAACCTGCCCTTCGAGTTCCCCCAGGAGGACGTGTACGGCCTGTACATGTACGCCTGGCAGATCGGATGCAAGGGGGTCACCGTCTTCAGGGACGGATGCAAGCGCCTGGGCATCCTGTCCACCCAGGGTAAGGAGAAGGAGGCCAAAGAGGCAGAGGCCAAGAAGAAGGCCGTCGAAGAGGGCGAGAGAGGGATCGTCGAGGAGGTGGAGGACAACGTCGTCGGCAAGAAGCGCAAGCTCATGACCGGCTGCGGCAGCCTTCACTGCACCGCGTTCTTCAACCCCAAGAACGGCCGCCTCATGGAGGCCTACCTGAACAAGGGATCCACCGGAGGATGCAACAACTTCATGATCGGCCTCTCCAGGATGATCTCCCTGGCCGCCAGGAGCGGATGCGACATACAGGACATCGTCGACCAGCTGAAGAGCTGCGGCGCGTGCCCCTCCTACGCCGTCAGGTCCGCCACCAGGAAGGACACCAGCAAGGGGTCCTGCTGCCCGATGGCGGTGGGATACGCCCTCATGGAGATGGAGAAGGAGATGAAGAAGGAGCTGGGGATCGCCGACGCCAAGGAGGAGCTCCAGCCCGCCAAGGTCATCAACCCCTGCCCCGTCTGCGGCGACGAGCTCCGCTTCGAGGGCGGATGCAACATCTGCAAGTCCTGCGGATGGACCAAGTGCGAGTGATCACACCGCGCTGAGATCCATGTCGCCGTCGACGGTGATGTGGCACCCCGGCGGAAGGATGAAGCCGTCCCCCAGATCCCAGCCGGAACACCCCTCCGGGACCTCCGGCAGCTCCACGGAGGATCCGGGCTCGGCATCGATCTCTGAACCGTCGGAGAAGGACAGAGTGCAGACGCCTTCGGCTGTGACAGGGTAGAGCACCGTGTCGCCGGAACCGGAGACGAAGACGCTCACGGTCCCCTCGCATCCTACCTCCGCATCGCCGCCCTCGGTGTAGGACAGCCCCTCGGTCCCCTCCGGCAGACCGACGGACGACATGTCGACCTCCACGGCGGGGTCGCCTGCGCGGTACTCCGCAACCGGTCCGGGCACGCCGTCGACGAACACGTAGAACGTATCGACCACCGTCACCTCGCACACCGCGCTATTGCACACCGACTCCGTGTTTATGGCGTTGGGGTCATGATTTATCAGCACCGCGCAGACACGATGCCCGCCGGGCTCCCAGGTCAGGTCCGGCGGCAGCCTGCACACGAGGCCGTCTCCGAATGGCTCCCCGTCCAGGAACCACGACACAGTGACCTCGCCCACCACGTCCGCATGGGACACCGAGAGGACGACCTCATCGCCCCTGGATGCCTCAACGGAAGCGAGCAGATCCGATGTTATCTCGGGAGACATGGCGTTGGTGCGCTTCCACACGGCCTCCATGAGCATATCGCCAAGCAGCTCCACCTGCTCCCCCGGACCGTATTCCGTATCGCCGGACCTCCATCCCATGAGCGTGAACACCCCTCCCGTATCCATGTCCGACGGAAGCGTGAGGACGTATCCGCCGTCGAACCGGTGGGACTCCGTCTCGTGATGCTCCGATTCGAAGACCACCGTGACCTTCTCCGGCACCCACACCGATTCCATGGTCATGTCGCCCTCCACAGTCAGCGTATCGCCGGGCGCATGCTTCGAACGGGAGCCGTCGTCGGTGCGCTCCCAGCGCAGGAGCTTCATGCCGTCGGAAGCGTCCATGCCAGGCATCTCATAGGGAGTGCCGTAGACCACCGGGACCTCGGCGACGCGGTCGAAGAGGCTATCGGTATACGTCACTGTGTACGTCACCGGCTCCCATACCGCCTCCAGATTCAGGTCACAGACCGCCAGGATGTCCTCGCCTATGGCGTAGTCCTTCCCTTCGCGGGTGTCATGCCACCCTGTGTGGGTGTAGTGCTGCCGTTGGAGCACCTGATCGGATATGGACGAATCCTCGAAGCGCGGGAACGTCTCCTCCAGGACCGTCTCTCCGAGGGAGCTGTAGGTGTACGTGAACTCCGTCTTCTCCTTCAGGATGATGTGAAGCTCCACGTCATGGTCAGGCAACATCAATGTACCACCGGGAGCATAACTTACGCTATTATCCACGCGATACCAGCCATCGAATGTGTATCCGTCTAAAACTTGCGGTTGCGGAAGATACACTGAATTAAAACCGTAATCTTCGTGGTTCTCAATCGGACTCAGAGTATATCCGTGTGTGTAATATGATACACAATAGACACTTTCCCATATCGCCATGAATATGTAGTTATCACTATCATCGTGAGGAGTGAACAAACTACCTGCCACATATTCATCATAAGGATAGACCGAGCACGACCACTTCCTCACATCCTCCCCTTCCCTGGGCTCGATCCCCAGGTCCTCTATCGTAGGCAGGACGATCCTCTCGCTCCTGTCGGCCTCGAACGGACCGTAGAAGTTGCCGAACCCGTCGCCGAAGGTCAGGGTGACCTTATCGCTTCCGGAAGCATCGGGTGCACCCTCGTGTCCCGCATCGGCTGCATCGAGTCCTCTGCCCGAATCCGCCGACATGCCCAGGATGAGGGCGGCAGTCACGGCCGCCAGCAGAATCAGCGCGGCGGCCCGGATGAACCCGGCCGTCATGGGAGCACCGCAATGCTCACGGCTTGCGGATTGAAAAACCTCACTCCCAGCGGCGGTACAGGGAGTGCTCCAGCCCCAGCTGGTCCATGCACCTGCCGACGACGAAGGACACCATGTCATCCACCGTCTGCGGGCGGGAGTAGAAGGCGGGATTCGCATCCAATATGCAGGCGCCGCACCTGGCGAGCTTCAGCTCGTTCTCCAGCAGCACGGCGCTCTTCGGCGTCTCCCTCACCATGAGGACCAGTTTCCTGGACTCCTTCAGGGCGACGGCCGCCGCCCTCGTTATGAGGGTGTCCGCCAGGCCGCAGGCGATCTTCCCCAGGGACGATGCGCTGCATGGAGCGACGATCATAGCGTCGAAGCGGTGGCTGCCGGATGCGATGGGCGCGAACATGTCGCCGTCGTCGTAGACCTCGTCGGCCAGAGCCCTGACCTCGTCCAGGGGCATCCCGGTCTCGTGGGGGATTATCCTCTCGGCCATCTCCGACATCACCAGCACCTTCTCCCCGGGGAGCTCCCTCAGCAGTCTGACCCCGTAGACGGACCCGGAAGCGCCGGTTATAGCTACGACGAACCTCACGGCAGCCCACATGCGGTCCGACGATTAATAGGGCTCGGGGAGATGTATAAATACCAAGTCATCATCATCCCGACCACGGACAAAGGGTGCGCATGCATCCTCCGTGGCGGACATTGCGTCTGCGGGCCGTACGGGGGCCGATCGGGCCGAACGTGCGGGATTCGATTCTGAACTATTGGATTATAGTGTCTTTTCAGCAACGCTTATATACATCTTCAAGGATACCAGCAGGCATCGATGCACGCCGGCCAGCCGGCATGCGTCCGAAGAGGTAAGAAAATGGTAACCGTCTATGACGTCCCTGCGGAGAAGCTGATTCTCAAGGTCGCAGAGAAGCTCAAGGGCAACTCAGCCATCGAGCCCCCTGCATGGGCCGAGTTCGCTAAGACCGGCAGGCACACCGAGAAGGCCCCCACCCAGGAGGACTGGTGGTACACCAGGTCCGCAGCCATCCTGAGGAAGATCTACGTGAAGGGCCCCATGGGCTCCTCCAAGCTCGCAGCCGAGTACGGCGGATACGCCGACAAGGGCTCCATGCCCAACAAGGCAGTGAAGGGTAGCCGCAACATCGCCAGAAAATGCATGATCCAGCTCGAGAAGGCGGGCTACCTCGTCTCCGTGAACAAGCAGGGCCGTGCCATCAGCCCCAGCGGGATGTCCCTCCTGGACAACGCCGCCAAAGAGGTGTCCGACGAGATGAAGGCCTGATCGGGAGTGACGAGCATGGAAGACCCTGAATTGGAAGCGTTGAGACAGAAGAGGATGGCCGAGCTGCAGAACAGCCAGCAGCAGGCCATCGCCCAGCAGCAGGCAGCCGAGCAGCAGAGGCAGCAGATGGAGGTCCAGAAGCAGATGATCCTCCGCCAGATCCTCACGCCCGACGCCAGGGACAGGCTGTCCAACGTTAGAGTGGCCAACCCGGAGCTCTGCAACGCAGTTGAGATGCAGCTCATCCAGCTGGCGCAGTCGGGTAGGCTCCAGGGCGTCGTCAACGACGACATGCTCAGGAACATCCTGAGGCAGGTATCCCCCCAGCACAGGGAGATAACCATCGAGAGGAGATGATCATATGAGTTCAACCAAACCGCCGGCAATGAAGACCAGGCTCAACAAGGCGACCAAGCAGAACCGCCGCGTCCCCGCCTGGGTCATGATGAGGACTAACAGGCAGTTCCTGCGCCACCCCAAGAGGAGGTCATGGCGCATGAGCAAGCTCAAGGAGTGATTCCGATGGCAGAAGAGATCGAGAGGATAATGACCGTGCCCCTCAGGGCCACCAAGATGGCGCCCCGCACCCGCAGGGCGAACCGCGCCGTGAAGGAGGTCAGGGACTTCGTCCAGAGGCACATGAAGGCCGAAGAGGGCAAGGTCTGGATTGACACCTCCGTCAACGAGAAGATCTGGGCCAGGGGCATCCAGAACCCCCCCAGCAGGATCATCGTCAAGGCAGTCAAGTTCGAGGACGGCCTTGTCGAGGTCACCCTGGCGGAGTGATCGGGATGATGCGCATCTCCCGCCAGGCCGGCACCCCCAGCATCGGGGTCTTCGCAAGGGTCAGCGAGAGCTGCGCATTCATCGCCAACGACCTCGACGGCGGATTCGCCGACGAGGTCTCACTCGCCCTCGGCGTGGAATGCATCCGCACATCCGTGGCCGGATCCTTCGTGGTCGGGTCCCTGATGGCGGCCAACTCCAACGGGGCCGTGGTCTCCGGACTGGCAGAGCAGTCCGAGCTGGACAGGATCCGCAGGGTCCTGCCGGTGGCCACCCTGGAGGACCGGTTCAACGCCGCGGGCAACAACATCCTTGTCAACGACAACGGGGCCATCGTCAACCCCGAGCTCAGCGATGAGGAGATCCGCAACGTGTCCGACGCCCTGGGCGTCGAGTGCGTCCGCGGCACCATCGCCGGCATCCAGACCGTCGGAGCGGTCTGCCTGGCCACCAACCTGGGTGCGGCGGTCCACCCCGGAGCCACCTCCGAGGACCTGGAGCTCATAAAGGACGTGCTGAAGGTGGAGGCCGTGCGCACCACCCTCAACCACGGCGTTCGCACCGTGTCCGCCTGCGCCCTGGCCAACTCCAAAGGCGCGCTCGTAGGCGACCTCACCACCCCCATCGAGATGGGGAAGCTGGAGGACGCCCTGGCGCTGTACTAGCTGCGGTCGAAGACCCAGCACTCCTTCCTGTCCGGCAGCTCGTCCTTCGTTATGTCCACGGAGTTGCCCACGTACTCCACGAACTCCGGCGGGATCATGTCCAGGAACCCGTCTATGTCCGCCACCGGCAGGGTCAGCCCGCCGACCCGGTAGTGCATCGGCACGATTATCCTGGGGTTCACCTCCTCGATGAACCTCCTGACCTCCGGGAGCTCCATTGTGTATACCCCGCCGATGGGGAGGAAGAGGAAATCCACCTCCCGGATGGCGTTGAGGACCTTATGGTTCGGTATGGCCCCCAGATCGCCGCAGTGGCAGAGGGTAATACCCTCCGCCGTGAAGCGGTACATTGTGTTCATCCCGCGCTTGGCTCCATTGACATCGTCATGGTACGTGGACAGCCCGTAGAACGGGATGCCGCGGAACTCGAACCTGCCGTTGCGGGCGAGCGCCGACTTGAAGTTCCCGTTGATGGTGCGGGATGCGTTGTGATCGTAATGATCGTGGGTCATCAGGACGAGGTCCGCCGTGGCGGACGGCACCTTGATCCCCAGGGACTTCCCGTCGTGGGGGTCTATCACTATGGTTGTGTCCCCGGTGGTCACCTCGAAGCAGGAATGCCCGTGCCACTTTATGCGCATAGGGTCTGAAGATGCGTGTACACGAATTATCCTTTCGGACCGCGGCTCATATGCGCGCGCCGTCCCGCGCGCGTGAAGGTTATTAACGCCCTAGGATGTACACCGTCACGATGAAGACTCTGGTCCTGGCGGTAGACAGGGACAACGATTACGGGGAGAAAGCCAACGTCCCCACGCCGGTCATCGGACTGGACGACTGCCTCAACGCCGCCATGATGCTCGGGATCGCCGACCCCGAGGACTCCGACGTCAACGGCCTCCTGGCCGCCATACAGACCTACAAGGAGATCATGGAGGACTCCAGAGGCGTCAAGGGCAGGGAGGCGGAGATCGCCCTCATCTGCGGCGACCGCAAGGTGGGCCACCGCTCCGACTACGCCGTCATCGACCAGCTGGACGAGGTGCTGGAGAAAGTCAGACCCGACAGGGTCATCCTTGTGGGAGACGGCGCCGAGGACGAGTACATCTACCCCGTCATCACCTCCCGCGTGCAGGTGGACTCCGTCAGAAAGGTCTACGTCAAGCAGGCGCCGGGGGTGGAGGGCACGCTGTACATCATCTCCAGGATGATGAGGGACGCCGACAAGAGGAAGCGCTTCCTGGTTCCGCTGGGAGGCCTCTTCCTGCTGATCGGCCTGATATTCATCTTCGAGGGGCTGTACGCCTACATGATCACCGGCGACGGCTCCTACATCTACACGCAGACCTGGCCCATCCTCTCCCTCATACTCGGCATCATGCTGCTGATGTACGGGTACAACATCATGGACCGCTTCATCCAGGGATTCGAGGACCTCGGCAAGAACATCAAGAGCGGCGACATCACCATCACATTCAGCATCATCGCCTTCGGCCTGCTGGCCACCGGCATCGCCATGGGGGCCTACTCCATATGGAACATCCAGACCGGGGACACCCTCTACCTGATCGTCCAGTTCTGCTCCTACGCCATGTGGCCCATCATCCTGTCCATGGTCTTCAGTGACGGCGGCAAGGTCATGAAGACCTACCTCTCCATGAGGAAGATCAACAGGAGCTTCATGGTGGGCACCATCGCCGTCATCGGCATCGGATTCATCCTCCAGGGCGTCCTGGACCTCATCAAGGTGCTCATGGGCTACGGCGAGATCGGCAGCCCCCTCATCACCCTGGAGATAATCATCGGCGTAGGGTTCCTTGTGGCATCCTCCGTCCTCCAGACCACATTCAGCAGGTACTTCCGCTCCCTGCACGGTGAGACAGATGAAGTACAGTGACTGGGACCCGGTGTACCGGGAGATCCTTGACGACATGGGCTACTCCCGCACCGAGGACGAGGCCTGTGCCAGGCTCCTGAAGGCGCTGATGGCCAACGCCGATCTGGTGGACCCGGACGACCTTGTGTTCGGGGACACGGTTGCGGTCATCGGCCCCGCCCACCCCTGCCTTGAGGATCTGGAGGGCAGGACGGTCATATCCGCCGGTTCGGCGACAGAGGCCCTGTGCTCCGCCGGACTGGTTCCCGACTACGTGGTCACAGACCTGGACGGAGACATAGACTGCCAGATAGCCATGTCCCGCAGGGGTGCGGTGACGTACATCCACGCCCACGGGGACAACGCCGACCTGGTGATGCGCTACGCCAGGGAGTTCACCGGACCGGTGGTCCTCACCACCCAGTCGCGGCCGGACCTGGTGCTCCACAACTTCGGAGGGTTCACCGACGGCGACCGCGCGGTATGCATAGCCAGGGAGAGAGGGTGCTCGATCGAGCTCAGGGGATTCGACTTCAGGCATCCCTGCACTAAGGACGGCTCGGACCCGGCTGTGAAGATGAGGAAGCTGGGATGGGCCGAGAGGATCATCGTCCCGGACTCCCCGGACATCGTCAGAATACCACCGCAATGACCACCAGCAGCATTATGCCCAGCATGGCGTAGGTCACCATGGCGCACACGGGATCCGCTATGCGGTCCCTCTCCTCCTGGGTCTTCCTGCCGGCCCTCTCCAGCACCCAGTCGACGCCTCCCCTGAACAGGTGCCCTCCGTCGAAGGGCAGGCCGGGGAGGGCGTTGGATATGGCCAGGACCATACTGAGCCAGAAGATCCAGTAGATCACGTAGATCAGCACCCAGAACACGTCGTCCGGCATGAATGTGCAGTCGTACCACCAGGTGACGTCCTGGGGGACCGGAGAGAAACCGTTCAGCGGGGCGCTGATGTACGACAGCAGGGACAGCGCGCCGGAGGATACGCCGTCGGCGCCGTTCAGAGGGTTTATGCCCTCCTGAAGCACCATGTGCGGGGTGGTGAAGGTGAATCCCGACAGCGATGTGGATATACCAAGGTACCCCACGGATCCGGAGCTGGACAGCACCGCCTCCCTCACGTGGTGGTCCGTACCGTCGAAGTAGCGCACCGATACGGTGTCTCCCGGGGACGTGGTCTGCATGAATGACGTGAAGTCAGAGGGCACCGCCACCGGCCGCATCGCCTCCCCGGCCTTCCCGATGCCGGTGACGAACATCCCCTTCTCCAGGCCGATGGCGTATGCCGGAGACACCGACACCACAGCCTCCACCTGGGCCCCCAGATGCAACACCCTTTCATACCGCACGTCCTTGTAGACGTACCCGACGGTGCAGGTGAGCACATCGGTCGAGGCCTTCTCGCGCAGTATGCTCTCGAAGGATGCGTAGTCGGTCACCTCCTCGCCGTCCACATCGCATATGACCGCAGACGTGGGTATCCCGGACCCGTATGCTTCGGAACCATCGCTGACGGCATAGACCGCCGGCATGTCGGAGTACTCCGAGGTGACGCCGGCGGACAGCGCCGCGAACATAACCGCGAAGAGCGCCACCGCCGCCAGGAAGTTGGTGGTTATGCCGGCGGCGAAGATGTCCATCCTCGCCCTGCGGGGGGCCTTCTCGATGTCGTCGCTGTTCAGCTCCACGAACGCCCCCAGGGGGATGACGCAGTACTGCAGCCCGGAGTGCTCCACACCCACGCCGTTGGCCCGGCTCTGGATGCCATGAGCCAGCTCATGCATGATCATAGCCACCACCAGGCCGATTATCCCGTACACCAGCGGGAGCATCGGGTTCAGCCCCGGGATGGCGAGAGCGTACTCGATGCCCAGCCCGTCCGACCGCATCGCCTGGGGCAGGAATATCAGGTCGATAATGAGGATGACCGCGATGACCGCCATCAGGGCGAAGGACACCGCCATCGACACCCGACCCATGATCCTCCAGAAGCGGGTGTGCTTCGCCAGACGGTCCATCATCCTGAGGCCCCAGGGGGTCCTCAGCATGATCACCGGCCCCCATGTGACCACTCCCCTCTCCTGCAGGCGCGGGGAGCGGCGCACCGCGTAGAATATCATCACGTAGACCGCGAAAAGGATGAGCAGGACCAGCGCGACAGTACTCAACAGGGCACCCGCTCACCCATCCCCACTACGGATATTTAACCATAGCCAGCACCCGAGGGCAAGGTGACCCCAGCTAACTATAAGTCACATGATTGCATAGTCCGCGACAATGGACCTCCTGCCGATAGTAGATGCCATAAGGACATTCCCGGGCGTCACCAGGAAGAACGCCATCCACGAGATCGTCCGCCTCCTGCCCACCGGCTCGTTCGTGAACGTGGCGGCCTCGGAGGGAGAGGACGCCGCCGCCATCGAGTTCGGCGACGACTACATACTCTTCGCCACCGACGGCATAATGGAGTCGCTGGTGAAGACGGATCCGTTCAGCGCAGGATACTACGCCGTCCTGGTCAACGTCAACGACATCGCGGCCATGGGCGGGAAGCCCCTGGCAATGGTGGATGTCATGTCCATCAAGGAGGAGCGCATCTGCTCCCAGATCCTCAGGGGCATGGAGAGGGCGGTCCGCAAGTTCAACGTGCCCATCGTCGGCGGCCACACCCATCCGGACTGCCAGTACCAGGCCATCGACATATCCATCATCGGCTCGGTCCCGAAGACCGACCTCATAAGGAGCAGCGACGCCAGGCCCGGCGACGACATCGTCTTCGTCATGGACCTGGACGGATACTACCCATCCAACCTCCCCGCGGTCTGGGACACCACCACCCGCAAGGACGACGGCATCGTCCAGGCGCAGATGGCGGCCATGTGCACCGTCGGGAAGGAGCATCTGGCCCATTCGGCCAAGGATATGAGCAACCCCGGATGCATAGGCACCCTGGGCATGATGCTGGAGACGTCCGGCATGGGCGGATGGGTGGATGTGGACAGGATCCCCGTCCCCGAGGGGTGCAGCGACTTCATACAGTGGATCCTCGCCTACCAGGGATGCGGCTTCGTCTTCGCCTGCCCTCCCGAGTGCTCGCAGAGGATCGTCGACATATTCTCGGAAGTGGGATGCGCCGGCGCGGTCGTCGGCAAAGTGGAGGACAGCCACAGGCTCACCCTGGTCTCCGGCGGCGAGAAGGCGGTCCTGTTCGACTTCAGCATGGACATCATAACCGGCTGCAGGCCCAAGAAAGATTGAGTGCCGAGCCACAGGGGTTGATGAGACTTCCGACACGGGTTTGCCACTTCGTTCCTCGACCCCGCTACCCTGCGAGCGTCCGTAGCCCGCGGTAAGGCTGCTCCCGTCAGGGCCTGACCCGGTCTCCGCGGTTAACACGACTCCGGCTGCCCTCCGGCAGCCGCCGAACGTGAACGCAGACCCCGCAAGACAGGATCTCATAGTCACTCCGTGGGCCCGCACCTTCTGTCAGCACCGTCCCCTGCTGTCACCTCCGCATATTGACGGTTTCGGTATACAAGGATACGCCAAACATCCCGGTCTAGCCCGACGGACGGCCGATGCCGTCCGCTGTATTTAATCTATCGGGGGGATCACTCGTATTTCCTGTTGTCGGTGACGTGCTTGGACTTCCCCTCGAACCTCTCAAGGGTGCCGGGGAGGACCAGCTTCACCTCGGCCTTGATGTTGAGGATCTCCTTCAGGCGGCGGTCCAGCTGGTTGGCCATCTTGGTGAGCTCCACCATATCCTCGGTGAGGCTCTCCTCGTTGAGCTCGGCCTCCACCACCAGACGGTCCATGTAGTTCTTGTTGTCCAATGTGAGATGGTAGAACGGGCTGAGGAACGGCATCTCACCGATGACCGCCTCGATCTGCGACGGGAACACGTTGATCCCGCGGACCACCAGCATGTCGTCGGTCCTTCCGGACAGCCTCTGCAGCCTGGGGTGGGTCCTGCCGCACTTGCAGACCCCCCACTCCAGAGAGGAGATGTCCCCGATCCTGTACCTGATCAGCGGGAAGGCCTCCTTCTGGAGCATGGTGACCACTATGGCGCCCCGCTCCCCGTCCTTCACGGGCTCGTCGTTGTCGTCCAGGATCTCGATCAGACACAGGTCCGCCCATATGTGCACCCCTGCCTGCTCTTCGCACTCCAGGAACATGGGTCCGCTGAACTCGCTGGCCCCGTAGCAGTTGTAGGCCTTGATGCCGGTGCGGTCCTCCAGCTTCTTCCTCATGGATTCGGACCAGGGCTCACCGCCGGCGATGGCCTTGCGGACCTTGGTGTCCCTGCGGATGTCCACTCCCCTCTGGTCGCAGACATCAGCAATATGAAAGAGGTACGACGGCGTGCCGGCCATGACGGTCACCGGCAGGTCGCACATAAGGTCGATCTGGCGGTTGGTGTTGCCGGTGCCGGTGGGCAGCACTGTGGCACCGATCCTCTCGCCCGCCGCGTGCACTCCCAGCCCGCCGGTGAACAGGCCGTATCCGTGGCTGTTCTCCAGCATGTCCTTGCGGGTCATCCCGAAGGAGGTCATGCCGCGGGCCAGGGACTCGGACCAGTTGTCCAGGTCCTTCTGGGTGTACCCGACCACGGTGGGCTTGCCGGTGGTGCCGGATGAGACATGCACTCTGACGAGGTCGTCGTAAGGCCTGACGAACAGTCCGTCGGGGTAATGGTCCCTCAGGTCGGTCTTCTTCATGAAGGGGAGCTTGCGGATGTCGTCCAGCGTCCTGATGTCCTCAGGCTTGACGCCTTTCTCGTCCATCCTCTTCCTGTAGAACTCGGAGTCCCGGTAGGTCCTCTTCACCAGGTCCTGCAGCAGCCTCAGCTGCATAGCCTTGAGATCCTCCACGGGCATAGTCTCAATCTCCTCGTTCCAGAAGGCCATTTCATCACTCCGGTGTGCTCCGTGCCAGCAATTAGCACGGTAGTCCGCCCTATCGCGGACACGTTTATAAGAGTTGGCTTCCCGGCAACGCCGGGAAGCGGTTGACATGGATGTCAACGGTCAAAGGGTGTCGATGAAACCGCGCCACTCGGAGGACCGCTCGCCGACGGTCAGCCTCGCCCCGCAGTAGGGGCAGGCCTTCAGGTCCATGACGCTGACGCCTCCGGGAGTGGGCATCACCTCGTGCCCCTTCAGCTTCAGTGCCTTGAACTCCTGCGCCGTCATCGTCATGGAGAACTCCGGCTCCGCCCCTTCGGGCACATCCGCCAGGGACACCGAGCCTGCGATCAGCGCATCGAGCATCCTGCCGCAGCAGGCGCTCTCGGCATCGTCGCCGTTGAGGCGCAGGACGCCCAGAGGACGGGAGCGGAGCAGCATGCCGCGGAAATCCCCCAGACGGCTCCAGAGCTCTGCGCTCCTGCGGTCGCCCTCCGGGGACATGGCGGCGGTGTAGTAGAGCATCGACTTCCAAGGGTCCTTGGGCAGCGTCCCGTCCAGGTACATCCTGCCGAGGGACTCGCAGGCCTCCCTGTCGCCCTTGATGCTGTCCGCCAGGCCCCTGAGGATCTCCGCCGCATCGGCGGCCCTCCCCTCGGAGACCAGCTTCTCCGCCTCGGCCCTGCGGGAGGCGGCGTAACGGTCGTACGTCATGTCATCCGGGTAGCCGTAGAGCCTCCTGAGCTCCTGCTCCATGTCCGCCATGGGATCACCCGAGGGGGATCCTTCCGACCACCCTGAGCTTGCCTCCCTCGAGGTACATCATCAGGGCGGAGTCGCCTGGCTTGTGGATGAGGTCGGACTCCAGCTCCAGCTCTAACGTGGGGGAGTGGAAGTCGCCGTCGTCGGAGACGGCCTTCACGCGGCAGGGCACCATCTGCATCCAGTGGCCCAGATGCATGACCATGCCCTCTTTGATCGGGCTCTTCCAGTACTTGACCAGCTCCGCCTTCCCGGACACCGAGCGGATCATGCAGACGGACGGGTCCGTAGTGAGCACATAGCCGCGGTCCAGCTCGTCGGACTCGATGCCCCTGAGGGCCAGGCCGACATGGTCGCCCCTGACGCCGTCGTCGGCGTCCACATCGTGCTTCTGGATGGATTTGAGCACCACCTCGCGGTTCAGCGGCAGCACCCTCATCTTGTCGTGCTTGCGGAACCAGCCGTCGATCACCGACCCCAGGACCACGGTCCCGACGCCCTTGACGTTGAAGTGGCTGTCCACCGGGCAGGAGCCGCAGGTCCCCTGGCCGGGCTCCTTCACTGTGGAGCAGGCCAGGTCCAGCAGCATCTCCCTGACGGCGGCGGCATCGTCCTCGAGGGGCTGGTACCCCTCCAGGCAGGTCCCGGCCAGCAGAGGCGCCAGCTGCTCCGGCTGGATGTAGTTGCGGAGCACCACCCATCCCTTGGAGATGCCCATGGAATCGGCCATGACGATGGTCTCGCCTAGGTACGCGTCGATGGCTTCCACCACCAGGATGGCGTACTCAGACATGGCGGCGGCGTAGAACAGTGAGGACAGCTTCTCGGGGTACTTGGACGGCTCGATGAGGGTGACGGAGTCCGTGCCCCTCTTGAGCTCGAAGAAGGTCATGTCGGTGACCGTGCCCTTCTTCCCCACCTCGCCGGCGAATCCCTTGCCGCCAAGCACCGCCACGTTCAGGTTGCCCATGTGCGCACCTCAGAGGTCGGACTCGGAGAGGGTCCTGAACCCTTCCTTCTCCAGCGCGGAGATGGCGGAAGCGGGGTCGTCCACCCTGAAGAACACGGCGGGGCCCTTGACGCCGGCGTATGCGTAGGCGTACTCGATGTTGATGCCGGCGTCGCCGAAGACCTTGCCCACCTCGTACAGCCCTCCGGGCTGATCCTGCATGGGCACCGCGATGACGTCGGTGAGCTTGACGATTATGTTCCTGTCCTTGAGCGTGGCGTAGGCCTCCTTCGGATTGTCGGCGATGGCCCTCAGCACTCCGAAACCGGAGGACTCGGCGATGTTGAACGCCTTGAGGTTGATGCCGCATTCCTTGAGGATGCCGGATATGGAGGCGAAGGCCCCCGGCTCGTTCTTGACGAATATTGAAAGCTGCGTGATTATGGTCATTCACATCACCCTGTTGTCGATTACCCTTTTTGCTTTGCCCTCGAACCTCGGCAGCGTGCCGTGCTCCTTGAGGTCCACATCCACAGCGATGTTGAGGTACTTCTTCATCTCGTGCTCGATGCGCCTCTTCAGCTCCATCATGTCCTCCATCTTGTCGCTGAAGGCCTCGGGCTTCAGCTCCACCTGGACGGTCATGTGGTCGAGGGCGCCCTCGCGGTCCACGATGATCATGTACTGGTCGCCCACCTCGGGGATCTGCATAAGGGTGTGCTCCACCTGCGACGGGAACACATTGATCCCGCGGATGATGAGCATGTCGTCGGACCTGCCGGTGATCCTGCCGATGCGGGGGGACGTCCTCCCGCACTTGCAGGGCTCGTCGATGATGTAGGTGAGGTCCTTGATCCTGTACCTGACGAGGGGGAAGGCCTCCTTCTGCAGCATGGTGACCACCAGCTCCCCCCTCTGCCCGGCGGGGAGCACCTCCTCGGTCTCGGGGTCGATGACCTCGACGTACATTATGTCGCCGGGGATGTGGATGCCGTCCCTCTCCATGCACTCGGTGAACATGGGTCCGGCCTGCTCCGACGTCCCGTAGATGTCGAAGGCCTTGACGCCCATGTCCTCCTCGATGTGCCTGCGCATGCCCTCGGTCCAGGGCTCGGCGCCGAGGATGGCGGTCCTGAGCTTGGTGTCCCTGCGGAAGTCCACGCCCATCTTCTTGGCGATGGTGGACATGTGGATGAGGTAGGAGGGGGTGCAGGCGATGGCCGTGACGCCCAGGTCCTTCATGAGCTCCAGCTGCCTCTCGGTGCCGCCGGTGCCGGAGGGCAGGACGGTGGCGCCCACGGCCTCCGCGCCGTAGTGGAGGCCCAGACCGCCGGTGAACAGGCCGTAGCCGTAGGACACCTGGATGATGTCGTCCTTGGTTATGCCGATGGACGTCAGGGAGCGGGCGAGGGCCTCGGACCAGTATCCGATGTCGTGCTGGGTGTAGCCCACAAGGGTGGGCTTGCCGGTGGTCCCCGAGGACACGTGGTACCTGACGATATCCGTGTTGGGAACGGTGAACAGCCCCGTGGGGTAGTAGTCCCTCAGGTCGCTCTTGTACATGAAGGGCAGCTTGCTTATGTCCTCCAGACACCGGATGTCCTCCGGCTTGACGCCTTTCTCGTCCATCCTCTTGCGGTAGAAGGCGTTGTTGGCGTAGAGGTTGTCGATCAGGGCCCTGAGCTTCTCGTACTGGAGCTTCCTCAGCTCCTCCCGGGGCATGCACTCTATCTTCTCGTTCCAGAACATCGGATGTTCCACCTGTTACGGTGCCGCCGATGCATTCAAATTATTAAAGACAGAAGGAGGAGCTCACCTGGTGAACCCCTTGTTGGCCATGCCCACGGCGATCTTGATCATCTTCTGCATGCATGGTTCCGCATAGAAGTCCTTCCTCACCGTGAGCTCCCCGAACAGCGCGTCGGGATCCTTGCCCTTCAGATCCTCGATGCTCCTTATGCCCAGGAGGTACAGTCCGCGGCAGCACTTCTCGCTGACCGACGGGAGCTTCCTCAGCTCCGCCACGACCGCCTTCTCCTCCTCGCTCATCTCCCCTTCCGGGCCTCCGAGCCCGCATGCCGCTTCTGCCATGTCCGCGGAATCCACTCACGCGTATATAAGCGGATAGAGGGTTCGGGTGGCATGGACCAGGAGGAGTGTTGGGACCGCCTCTACGCATCCGACGGGCGCAGATGGAGAGGGGTCGCATCCCTCGGGGATCTGCCGTTCCCGGAGGGAGGGAGGATCCTTGAAGTGGGCTGCGGCAACGGCAAGACCGCCGCCGCGCTATGCGCCGCCGGTTACAGGGTCACGGCGGTGGACTTCTCGGCGGAGGCCGTGGAGGCGTGCCGCAGGTACGTGCCCGAAGCGGAATGCGTCAAGGGGTCCCTGCTGGACCTCCCGTTCCCCGACGGCTCCTTCGACGGGGCGGTGCTGCACCACGTCATGGAGCACATCCCTCCGGAGGACCTGCCTGCGGCATCGAGAGAGCTGGCACGTGTGCTGGCCCCGGGATCCTTCGCCTCGGTGAGGTCCTTCGCCGCAGGGGACCTGCGGTCGGGCACCGGGGAGCCCTCGGAGAACGGGTCCGTCATCAGAGGCAACGGCATAGCATACTTCTACCGCAGCGAGGAGGGTTTCTCGCGCATGTTCCCGGACGCCGAGGCGGTATCCGTCCGCCTGACGGAGGAGCCCACCAGGTTCGGCGGCACCCGGAGGAGGCTGGAGGGCATGTTCAGGTTCGGCTGTACCAAGGTTGATATCGGATGAACCTGTGCCCGTTCCCATGAAGTGCCCGAAATGCGGATTCGACAATCCGGACGGCAGCGTGTTCTGCGAGGAATGCGACTGGAAGCTCAACATCGCGTACAAGGGCGAGAAGATGGCGGTGAACTCCGTGTACCTGGCCATCGCGGCCCTCGTCCTCGGCATCGTCGCCACGGCCACCGCCTTCCTGGATCAGGGGATTGTTGCGCTGATCTGCGGAGCGGTGGGCATGTTCCTCAGCGGATACACCCAGTCCCTGGTCAGGCTGACCGGCATACAGGGCAACGTGAAGCAGAGGCTCATGGTCATGACCACCATAGGCCTGATCCTCTCCGTCGTCGGATTCATCTACGGCGTCTACCTGATGTTCGCGTGATCCGATGGCCCTGTACCGCGGGAAATACATACTGGAGGGCCTGGACTCCATCCCCCCGGAGATGGAGCGGGACCTGGACCTCGCCTACGGCATCTGCAGGGAGCTCAAGGAGACGTCCCCCTGCGAGATGTGCGGCAGGTGCTGCCATCAGCCCTTCATAACCGTCAGGGACAGCGAGGTGGAGAGGGTGGCGGAGGCCGCCGGCATCGACCCGTACACCTTCGCCACCGAGTACCTCTACAGGGACGGCGGACGCTGGCTCTTCACCAGGACGGACCCGTGCTTCTTCCTGCGGGAGGACAACCGCTGCAGGATATGGAAGGACCGTCCGGAGATCTGCGACGACTTCCCATACATGGTGTCCATGTTCATGAGCAGGGTGTACCTGGCCATCGTCAATCCGGACCACGACATCATGGGGGACCTGGAGTACATGGACGACACCTGGCCCTGCACCCCCAACATAAAGTCCCGCATCCGCGAGATGGTGGAGAAGGCCAGAGAGGAGCGTCAGTCGTTCTCCTCGATGTGAGCCAGGAACTCCTTCTCGTAGAGGGCCGGCTTGATTATGTGCCCGGCGCCGGGGACCCTCAGCACCTTGCACCCCGGGATCCTGTCGGAGATGTAGTCTCCGAACCTGGGCTCCACCATTATGTCGTCCAGGCCGTGGACGGACAGCGTGGGCACCGAGATCAGATGGACCTTCTCCCTGGTGTCGAACTCGTCCAGGGCGTTCATCTGGTCCTTGAGGCCCTTGGGGTCCAGCCCGGCCAATGACTTCAGCCTGTGGCCCTTGGCCTCCTGCGCCTCGAAGAAGTCCTCGGTGAAGCAGAAGGCGTTGGTCATCATGCTGATGTACTCCGGCCTGCCGCCCTCCAGGGCGCAGTCCACGATGCCGTTCATGAAGTAGCTGGAGCGTGCCGGCCTGTAGGGGTAGGCGGACACGAGGGTCAGGCTCCTGAGCAGCTCCGGATGCTGCAGTGCGAACTCCTGGGCCATGTGCCCTCCCAGGGACCAGCCCAGCATGTGCGCCCTCCCGATATCAAGGTAGTCGAACAGAGCCAGTATGTCGTCCACGAAGTCCTGTGCCCTGATGCCGTCACGGGGGTACTCGGTGGTCCCCGCGCCGCGGTTGTCGAAATAGACGACCCTGTGGTCCGCGGATACGGCGGGTATGAGCTGCTTGAAGAAGTCCGTGTTGCCGCTGAACCCTGTGACGAGGACCACGGGCGTTCCCTCGCCCTCCTCCTCGTAATGCATCCTGATGCCGTTGATCTCCGCGAAAGGCATGGCTGCCAGATTGGCGGATGCTACTTAAACCTTGCAGAAAGGTAGGATAAGATCGTCCATTGACTCCGCTGGCTTGTGCAACGTGTTCCAACAAGCTTTTTTTACCATGCCACCCTAGGGCGGTCCGCGGTTCAGCCGCGGAGGTAAGGATATGACCACCGAAGGAAAGCTCGGAGCTAGGATAAGGAAATACAGGGAGCAGCTCGGCCTGACCCGCGAGCAGCTGGCAGTCAACGCAGGACTCGACGCCGGCTTCCTCGAGGACATCGAGTGCGACCTCGTGTACCCGCCCATCGGCACCATCATAAAGCTTTCCAGGGCGCTGGGGCAGAGAGTCGGCACATTCATGGACGACCAGTACCGCCCGGACCCCGTCATCACCAGGAGGGGGGCCGTGGAGGAGGAGACCGCGTCCCACCGCGGCGCCAAGGGCCACTACCACTACTACCCCCTGGGCAAGGGGAAGACCGACAGGCACATGGAGCCTCTGTTCATCACCATCGACGAGGACGAGGAGAAGGAGATGTCCTCCCACGAAGGGGAGGAGTTCATCATCGTCGTCTCCGGAAAGGTCCTGGTGAGGTACGGCAAGAAGGAGGAGGTGCTGGAGGCCGGGGACTCGGTGTACTACAACTCCGTGGTGCCCCACTTCATAGGCGCCGTGGACGGCCCGGCTGAGATCTACGCCGTCCTGTACGTCCCGATGTGAGGCGGTAGCATGCCGTGCATACCCAGGAAGGAATTCACCAGCGACGAGAGGCTGGGCGACCTGCTGGACAAATGCGTCAGGAACCACCCGGACAACGACGCCATAGTCTACGTGGACAGGGACCTCAGGCTCTCCTGGAGGGAATGGGGCGAGTCCGTGGACCAGCTGGCCAAGGGCCTCATGGCCATGGGCGTCCAGAAGGGCGACAAGGTGGCCGTCTGGGCCACCAACGTCCCGGATTGGGTCACCCTCATGTTCGCCACCGCCAAGATCGGGGCGATCCTGCTCACCATCAACACCAACTACCAGGAGGCGGAGCTGGACTACGTCCTGAAGCAGTCGGACATGAACTACCTGTTCCTCATCGACGGGGTCAGGACCACCGACTACGTGCAGATCGTCTACAACCTGGTGCCGGAGCTGCTGACGCAGCCCAGGGACTCGTTCCACAGCGAGAGGTACCCGTACCTCAGGAAGGTCTGCTTCCTGGGCCCGGAGAAGCACAGGGGCATGTACTCCATGAGCGAGGTCCGCTCCCTGGCGGTCCAGACCGACGATGACGAGTACCGGGAGCGCAAGGATTCCGTGGACGTCCACGATGTCACCATGATGCAGTACACCTCCGGGACCACCGGCTTCCCCAAGGGAGTGATGCTCACCCACTACAACATCGCCAACGACGGCTACTGGCTGGGGGCCAACATGAACTACGGGCCGGAGGACAGGCTCTGCCTGAACGTCCCCCTGTTCCACTGCTTCGGCTGTGTGCTGGGGGTCATGGCCTGCATCAACCACGGCGTCACCATGGTGTTCTGCGAGGTCTTCGACCCGGTGAAGGTCATGACCTCCATCGAGACCGAGAGGTGCACCTCCGTCTACGGCGTGCCCACCATGTTCATCGCCATACTGGAGCACAAGCTGTTCAGCAAATTCGACTTCTCGTCCCTGAGGACCGGCATCATGGCCGGCTCCCCCTGCCCCATCAAGACCATGGAGGAAGTGGTGGACAAGATGAACATGAAGGAGATCACCATCGTGTACGGGCTGACCGAGGCCTCCCCCGGCATGACGCAGACCCGCTACGACGAGCCCTCCCTGGAGAAGAAGTGCTCCTCCGTGGGGAAGAAGCTCCCCGGAGTGGACACGGTGATCCTGGACCCCGAGACCTACGAACCCTGCCCGCCCGGAAAGGTGGGGGAGTTCTGCTGCAAGGGGTTCAACGTCATGAAGGGTTACTACAAGATGCCCGAGGAGACCGCCAAGGTCATCGACTCCAACGGGTACCTCCACAGCGGGGACCTGGGGTACATGGACGAGGAGGGCTACTTCTACGTCACCGGCAGGATCAAGGACATGATCATCCGCGGAGGGGAGAACATCTACCCCAAGGAGGTGGAGGACTTCCTGTACAACTGCCCCGGCATCAGCGACGTCCAGGTCATCGGCGTCCCCAGCAAGAAGTACGGGGAGCAGCCCGGGGCCTTCGTCATCAAGAAGGAAGGGTCCGACCTCACCGAGCAGGACGTCATGGACTTCTGCAAGGGGAAGATCTCCTGGTACAAGATCCCGAAGTACGTGGCCTTCGTGGACGGCTTCCCGCTGAACGCTGCCGGGAAGATCATGAAGTACAAGCTCAGGGAGCAGGCGCACGAGCTCTGGCCCGACGCCTGAGAGGGGGCAGGCCCCCCTCCCCAAACGGTTTCCCGTACGGTTTCGTTTCTCCGGCCCTCATAACAGGACCGCCATGCTGACCTTCAGCACGCCGCCGCCGGTCACATGGTACTCTCTCGTGCAGGATGATACGGGATCGCCGTCCTCGGTGCCTAGGGTCACTCCGATGCCGTTGTAGTCCAGGACTATGCGGTACCCGTAGCGGTCGCCGATGGCGTCGCGCATCACCCCGTCCATGTAGCCCTCGATGAATGATGTCTCACCGGAGTTCACCGCCATGGCGGCCAGGTCGGCCATGGGGTAGACGGTGCCGCCGCCTCCCTCCACCACCTCCTCAGCTTTCAGGCGGGCGTCGAAGATGCCGTCGCAGATCTCCGAGGCATCCGGCCCGTCATGGGCAATCTGCGGGACGCCGATGACCGCGCATGCCGCAACCGCGAGTATGGTCACAAATATGACCGCGTCCAATGTGGACACCAGACCTCTGCGGTTCATGCGGATGATACCACCACCTCGTATGCCGCGGTGACCGCCGTGCCGTCGTCGCAGGGCACCGCCATGGTGCCGGATGCGAACCCCAGGTTCTCGCCGGAGACATCCCCGGCCTTCAGCGTCACCGGTCCGTCGGGCAGCCTGACGATCACCTTCACCGCCATGGACCCGTACCCCATCATCCCGCACTCCCTCCGGAGGACATCCTCGTCGATCCCGACTATCACTCCGTCCTCGACTGACAATGCGTCGAGGAATGACAGGGACACCTCCGGAGGGTGCTCCTCCGCGGCCGTGTGGACGAGAACGCCCATGAACGCAGTCAGCGCTATGGTGGCCACCATCATGGCCACCAGCGCCTCCATGAATCCCGCTTCCGCTCTCCTGTTGAGCCTCATGCGCGGACCATCGCGCGGATGCGGGTTATAAATCGGGAGCTACGGTTAGCCTACACCCCTCTCAGGTAGTGGCCGGTGTTGACGGTGCCGCCGCACATCCTCCTGACCGTGGCCGCATCCTCTGCGGAGCGGGTGCGGAACGCCTTCCCAACCGCCTGTGCCAGCGCCGCCGGGCGCTTCCTGACGTCGATCCCCAGGGAGCCGATCCCCCAGCGTGACAGCTCGTCCACACGGTCAAGGAGCATGGTGTCCGACGAGTTCAGTATGCGGACGAAGCCTCCGCGGTCCCTGTAGACCGGGAACACGAACCCCCTGCCGTCGGTTATGGAACCTGCCGCCAGGTTGGGGTCGCGGCTGTACATCAGCTCCGCCCTGCCGAAGGCCATGCACTCCAGACGCCCGCCGTATGTGGAGCAGATGTCCCTGATCTCGGCTCTGGAGAGCTCCAGGGACAGGGTGGTCTGATACGACTCCAGAGGGAATGCGGAGTTCATCATGTTGCAGACGTGGCTGCAGTACACCTGCCTGCCGTCGTTGTACCTGCGGTACTGCCCGGGGTTGTGGACCATCACCGGCACCCCCGCCGGGATCTCCGGCTCCTCCGGGGTCATCCTCGGCAGATGGACCACCAGCCTTTCGCCGGCGATGCCCGCGGCCTCCTCCCAGTCGGACCCGTCGTAGTACACCCTGTCTGCGTATGGGAGCACCGCCTCCAGCACCTTCAGGGTGGACACGTAGAACGACAGCTCCGGATCGGCCTTCTCCCTGCGGATTTCAGGGAGGTCCCTGTGCCAGGGACAGCGATGGATGCCCCCTGTGAGCTTGGGCGGCTGCCCGATGAGGTTCTTGACCTCGTCTATCCTGGGGTCGTAGGTGCGGTACAGGTCGTACTCCCCGTCCGCCATCTTGAACGGGACGGTCTCGGTCCCCAGGGTGCGGACCTTGAACCCGCCGACCTTCTCCTCGCCGGAGAAGAACGAGACGCCGTCCCCGATCCCCAGACCCAGACCCTCTGTGGAGAACCTGCGGTTCCTCATGTGCACCCTTCCCAGGTACTGCCCCCTGTTGTCCGGATAGGTGGACTGCACCAGGTCGCGGACGCCGTCGAGGTATCCGTTGCAGTACCCGCGGTTGAACACCGTCTTCAGCAGCTCCACCGTATGAGCCAGCTCCGGATCGTCGGGGTTCCTGTAAGCCAACGAGTAGGCCCTGGTGGCCAGGTACGCGTACGCCGGGCTCCTCATCCTGCCCTCGATCTTCACCGATGCTATGCCCATCCGCTCAAGATCCCCCAGATGGTCTATGGCGTAGAGGTCGGCGTTACTCAGAAGATACCCCGACCCGGAAGGGGACTCGTACCGCTTCCTGCAGGGCTGGGCGCATTCCCCCCTGTTGCCGCTCCTCCCTCCAGCCATGGATGAGAAGAGGCAGCCGCCGGACATGCAGTAGCACATGGCCCCCTGCACGAACACCTCCAGCTCCACCGGGGACTCCGACGCGATGGCGGATATCTCCTCGAGAGTGAGCTCCCTCGCGAGTATGGCGCGCGATATGCCGTTCTCGGCGCACCATCTGGCGCCTTCGAGGGAGTGGATCTGCATCTGGGTGGAGGCGTGCTTCGCGATGGGTATGTGCCGTATGGAGTCCAGCAGACCCAGGTCCTGGATGATGACGGCGTCGGCCCCGGCATCCTTGACGAACTGCACGAACTGCACCGCCTCGTCCAGCTCGCTGTTCTTGACCAGGGTGTTCACGGTCACGTGCACCCTGACGCCGTTGGCGTGGGCGTAGGCGACGGCTCCCTCCAGCTCCGGGTCCGAGAAGTTCTTGGCGGATGCCCTGGCGCCGAAGTCCTTGCCTGCGAGGTACACGGCATCGGCGCCCCCCTTCACCGCCGCCACCAATGATTCCGGCGATCCGGCGGGCGCGAGTATCTCCATGCGGTTCCCATCGCAGACCGCTATATAAGGGGTTGTCCGCGCGCGGCAAGGAGAGCTAACCCTCTAACCGTAGCTCCCGCCTTATAACCGAGCGCGTCGCGCGTCCTATATCCATGGCATTCGGAAAGAGAGCCGGGAAGAAGAATGGGCCCTCCGTCACCGCCGACGGAGGCAGGCTGACGATCGACTGCAGGCCATGCGGCGGCCCCGCATGCATATCCGACGGGCGCTGCGCCGCCTGCATCTGCAGCGTGGTGAGATCGACGGGTGAGATCGACTCGATACTCATCAGGTCCGCCACCGACACCGCATACCACGGCGAGGCCGTGGAGCTGGTGAGGGACCTGGCGTCCGCCTACGCCATGGCCACAGCGGACCTGGCGGACAGGCGCGGATCCAGATGCAGGATGTGCCGGAAATCCTTCGCCCACATCATGGCCGACCAGCTGCCGCTGTTCCCCGAGATCGACATCGAGGCTCTGAGGCAGAGGACGGCGCAGATCCCCGTGAGCAACGAGGTCTGCGGGATATGCGTGTCCGACTCGGCCAGGATGGCCGAGGAGCTCTGGAGCGCACTGTGCAGGCTCTCCGCCAGGATTGCGGAGTACGGCGGAGGCGGGTTCTGATGGTCAGGATAGTCCGCGAGACCGAGGAGATATGCGCCGGACCCATCACCGGGACCGGCAGGGTTGACGCGTTCCCCGGGTACAGCATGCCCACCCAGGTCCGCACCGGGCCGATATGCGCATCCGCAGGCGCACGGGAGCCCGCGTGGGAGCCTGCGCCGAAGGCCGTCCCCGCACCTCCCGCGAGAGATGAGCCTGCCGCACAGGATGCCGTCGGGCTGCTGGCCGCCTTCGGGGAGATGACCCGCAGGATCGGCATGAGGAAACCTCTGTTCGCCGACTGCTGGACCGTCGGGACCGGAAGGGGCCTGAAGGAGCTGGAGGGCTACGACATGCCCGGAGGCAGGGTCACCATCGGCATCGCCGACGACGGCGAGCTCGAGTACAACCTGGTGCCCAGGGAGTACTCCTACGGGCCTGAGCTCACGGACGTGATACGCTCGGCGGTGGAGGCCGTCAGGTCCGAGTACCGCAGGAAGGGAGGCAGGATGGACCGTCAGTCCGTCCTGTTCTCCGCCAGGGAGCACATCTGCAGGACATGGCCGGAGTGCGACGACGTCAACTGGTCCATGGACGACCTCTGCGACGCCGTCCACAGGTACGTCCTGGGCCTGGGGATCTTCGACATACTCCTGTCCGACCCCAGGATCGAGGACATCTACGTGGACGCCCCCTGCGACAGGAACCGCATCCACATCACCATGAACAGCGTGGAGGGGTTCAACTCCCACGTCCGCTGCAGGACCAACCTCATCGCCGAGGACAGGGAGATCAAGAACCTCATCAGCCGTCTGAAGAAGGACACCGGCCTCCCCTACTGCGAGTCCAGCCCCGTCCTGGAGACGGACATGGACGACGGGAGGGCCAGGGCCACGGTTGTCGGCTACCCCATGAGCCCGAACGGCGATTCGGTTGCGATAAGGAAGCATTCCGCATCCCCCTGGACCCTGACCCGCCTCATCGGCAACGGCACCATCTCCGCCAGGTCGGCGGGTCTGCTGTCATTCCTGGTGGACAACAGGTCGTCCATCATCGTGTGCGGAGCCAGGGGTGCAGGCAAGAGCTCCCTGCTGTCCGCCCTGATGTTCGAGTTCCCGCTGGCCCAGAGGATACTCACCATCGAGGACACCATGGAGCTGCCCGCCAGGACCATGAGAGGCCTGGGATACAAGGTGCAGACCCTGCTGATCGACGACAGGATGAGCGGCGACGCCAGGTCCAGGGCGGACGATGCCCTCAGGGTCTCCCTGAGGCTGGGCGAATCCGCCATAGTCCTGGGAGAGGTCAGGGGCGACGAGGCCCGCACCCTCTACCAGAGCATGAGGACAGGCAAGGCCGGGAGCTCCATCATGGGCACGATGCACGGCGACTCCGCCAGGAGCGTCTACGAGCGCGTGGTACACGACATGGGGATCAGCCCGGAGGCCTTCATGGCCACCGACTTCCTCGTCACGCTGGGCATGGTCAGGGAGAGGGGAGGCCACAGGCAGAACCGCGCCCTGACGGAGATGGTCTCCACCTCCGGTATCCCCGGCGAGTTCACCGACATCACCGGGGCCGGCCTGCTGATGTCCCCCGCCGTGAGGAGGATCATGGACGCCTCGTCCATGGACGCCAGGGACCTGGAGGACGAGATACAGATGCGCGCGGACATGCGCCAGCTGCTGGCCGACCTCGCCCATAGGCACGGGGACAGGTTCTACGGGCCGGAGTGGATAGTCATGGCCAACGACCACCTGTCCGCGCAGCTGTCCTCAGGGATCAGGGACAGGAAGGCGATCGTGGAGTCCTTCCGCAGAAGGGTCTCCGAGACCGCGGGGGTGTGAGGGATGGACCCGAAGACCTCCGCGATCCTGGCAGCACTGGTCTCCGCCGGGGCCTTCGCCGCCATTGCAACGCTGATCGGGATCGACAGCGTGCGCCTGGCGGCACCCGCCTTCGCAGCCCTCCCCCTTGCGGTCTACCTCAAATGGAGGGAGAGGGCCAGCCCCTTCAGGATCGGCCCCATGCTCAACGAGGCCCCCTCCGTCGTGTCCATGATGTCCGCCGTCCTGGCGGCCGGAGGCTCCCTGGACGCCGCCATCAGGTACGTGGCGGAGAACGGCCCCGCCCGCAGCTCCGCGATATTCGGGGACCTGGTCACCGCGGTGGACTGCAGGGAGGCCCCCGACATGAGGGAGGCCTTCCACAGGATGCTCTCCTCCATGCCCGCAGAGCTGGGCCCCTACAGGAGGGCCATGCACATGGTGGTCTCCGCCTCCGACGCCGCCGGCGCCGAGATGAGCAGGATACTCAGGGAGGCCACGGAATCCGCCCTGGCCGGGCTGAGGCAGGCCGGCGAGGAGTACAGCTCCAAGCTCCAGAGCCCCTGCATGGTTGTGTTCGCCCTGGGCATCATGGTCCCCATGATCCTGCTGTCCATAGTCCCCCTCCTGGGGATCGGCGGGGAGTTCGGGGCGGAGCTGCCCGTCAGCGACGCTCTTATGGAGTTCCTTGTCCTGGTTGCGGTGCCGGTCTGCGTCGGCATGGTCATGGTGTCCATCCGCGGCAGGAACCCCATGTCCTCCGGATCGCCCTCCGGGAGGGGATGGTGGAGGGCCGCCGCCTTCCTGGCGGCTGTTCCTCTGTGCGGGGCCCTCCGTTCCGCAGGGTTCGACGACAGTGCCTCGATCGTGATCGCGGTCATCGCCGCATCGATGCTGGCACTTGCCACCGTCCTCCCCGAGGTCAGGAGGGAGAAGGCCAGAGTGAGGACCGAGAGCGCGCTGAAGGACGTCCTCTTCGACCTGGGCAACCGCCTAGTTGCCGGCGAGAATTTCGAATCCGCCCTTACCGGGTCCATGGCCGTGAGGAAGGAGTGTCGCGACCTGGCGGAGCGCCTCTCCAGGGAGATCGTGCTGTGCAGGGGCGATGTGGCCGGAGCCGTGCAGGCGTGCGTGTCCCCGGTGTCCCCGCAGATCGCCGGGATGCTGGCGGACGTGCATTCCGCCTCCCTCAGGGACATAAGGGACTCCGGGAGGCTGGCAACCGCGCTGGCTCACCAGCTCCAGGACAGGGACTCCGTGTGGAAGGCCACCGCCAACAGGCTCAGGAGCCTCAGCGACATGATGACCGGCACCGCCGCGGTGTTCGCGCCCCTGGTGCTGGGCATGAGCATCATGATGCTGAGCCCCATATCCGGCCTCACCGGCGGCGCGGACATCCCCGGGACATTCTCCATGGTGGCGGTCTACCTGTGCGAGTTGGCGTTCATGATGTCGGGGTTCTCGGCGGTGCTGTCGGACAGGTTCGGATCCACCGAGGTTGTGTACAGAGCGTCCATCGTGCTCTCGGCCGCCATGGCCATCCTCCTGGTCTGCTCCAGGCTCTCCTTCTGAAACCCCTTACCGGGCTCTGCCCGGGACCCTCTTTTCCTGCAAACTATATAAGCAAGGAAAGTATCGGCGGGTCAACAGCAGCGGTCCTGAACCGTATGCCTTTTAGCCCGATTCTGGAAGGTGTGAAGAATGGCTGACGAAGCGCTTAAGACAGGGACAACCACCATAGGCATCAAGTGCAGGGACGGAGTCATCATGGCCTCCGACCAGAGAGCTACGATGGGCAACATGGTCGCCCACAAGGGAGTCCGCAAGGTGTACCCCCTCTCCGACAACATCGGCATGACCATCGCCGGCGTGGTCGGCGACGCGCAGCTCATGGTGAGGTACATGCAGAGCGAGATCGCCCTGTACTCCATCAAGAAGGGGTCCCCCATGTCCGTCAGCGCAGCGGCGACCCTCGTCGCCAACGTCATCCGCCAGGGCTTCTACCTGGGCCTCATCGTCGGAGGGCACGACTCCACCGGCGGCCACGTCTTCAGCATCGACGGCGCCGGCGGCTACATCGAGGACAACGTGGTCTCCGTGGGCTCCGGATCGGTCTTCGCGCTGGGAGCGCTGGAGGCGGGCTACAAGGACGGCATGACCAAGGACGAGGGCATCGCCCTGGCCATCACCGCGCTGAACTCCGCCATCAGGAGGGACTCCGCCTCCGGAGACGGCATGATAATCGCGTGGATCGACTCCGACGGGTACACCGAGCTGCCCAACGAGGAGGTCCGCACCAGAGTCGCGGAGCTGGGGTTCACCTACCCCCAGTGATCCCTTCTCCAAACCCGTTCCGTCCATCCAATTCAAAGTTGATTCGTCATGAATACCGACAGGCTGTTCAACAACCTCCGCGAAGAGGTGCGCCGCATAGTCCCCTCGGACCTGGACATCTCGTCCATAGCCTTCGAGGGCCCGACCGTCGTGATATACACCAAGGACTTCGACAAGTTCTCGGAGAACGCCGCCATCACCAGGACCCTCGCCACCGAGCTGAGGAAGAGGGTGGACATCCGTCCCGACCCCGAGTCCCTGTCCGAATCCGACGTGGTGGAGGAGAAGATCCGCGCCAAGGTCCCAGAGGAGGCGGAGATCACCGACCTGTTCTTCGACTTCGACACCGGAGTGGTGACCATCGAGGCCATCAACCCCGGGGCCATCGTCGGCAAGGGAGGGCAGCTCCTCAACGACATCAAGAAGGAGTGCGGATGGAACGTGAAGCCCGTCCGCTCGCCGCCCATACCCTCCAAGACCATCTCCGACGTCAGGGGGTACCTCAGGTACAGCCGCGAGGAGAGGGCCCGCATCCTGGAGCGCATCGGCAGGAAGATCGCCAGGCCCACCCTGGAGGGAGGGGAGCAGTTCGTCAGGATGACCGCCCTCGGCGGGTTCCGCCAGGTGGGCAGGTCATGCATGCTGCTCCAGACCAAGGAGAGCAGGATCCTCATCGACTGCGGCCTGGATCCCGGGTCCGACGCCACACCATACTTCAACATGCCGGAGCTCCAGCCCCTGGACGGCATCGACGCCGTGGTCATCACCCACGCGCACATGGACCACTGCGGCCTGCTGCCCGTCCTCTTCAAGTTCGGATACGACGGCCCGGTCTACTGCACCCCGCCCACCAGGGACCTGATGGCGCTGCTGCAGCTGGACTCCATCAAGCTCATGTACGGCGAGGCGAAGAAGGCGCCCTTCGAGGCGTCCCACGTCAGGAGCGAGATACTCCACGTGATACCCATCGCCTACGAGAAGACCACCGACATCTCCCCCGACGTCAGGCTGACGTTCTACAACGCCGGCCACATCCTGGGGTCGTCGATAGCGCATTTCAACATCGGCAACGGGTTCCACAACGTAGCCTTCACCGGCGACACCAAGTACGAGAAGAGCTGGCTCTTCAACCCTGCCAACACCCGCTTCATCAGGCTGGAGTCCATGGTCATCGAGTCCACCTACGGCGGCAGGAACGACGTCCAGCCCAGCCGTGCGGACGCCTCCAAGGAGATGGCCGAGATCCTGGCCCAGGCCGCCGGCACCGGCGGGAAGGTGCTGATACCTGTCTTCGCCGTGGGGAGGTCCCAGGAGGTCATGCTGGTCATCGAGGAGATGATGCGCACCGGCGCCATGCCGAAGATACCCGTCTATCTGGACGGGATGATCTGGGAGGCCACCGCCATCCACACCGCCTACCCGGAGTACCTCAACAGCCAGCTGAAGACCCAGATATTCCAGCAGAACGAGAACCCGTTCCTCTCCCCCATATTCAAGAGGGTGGAGACCGCGGACATGCGCGAGGAGATCTGCCACTCCCCCGACCCCTGCATCGTGCTGGCCACAAGCGGCATGATGACCGGCGGACCGGTCATGGAGTACTTCCGCGAATGGGCGGACGACGAGAGGAACTGGCTGCTCTTCGTGGGATACCAGTCCGAGGGATCCGCCGGAAGGCAGATCCAGAGGGGAAGGAAGGAGATGACCCTCCGCAGGGGAGGTAAGGAGATGACGCTGGACATCAGGATGCACGTGGAGACGGTGGAGGGATTCTCCGGCCACTCCGACCGCAAGCAGCTGATGCGCTACATATCGTCCCTTGAGCCCAAGCCCTCCAAACTCATAGTCTGCCACGGAGAGGACAGGAAGTGCACGGACTTCGCCTCGTCGGTCTATCAGAAGTACCGCATCGAGACGAAGGCCCCGCTGAACCTGGAGACCGTCAGGCTCAGGTGATCATTCGCCGCAGTGGCAGCCGCAACCGCACTCGTGGTCCGGCTCGTCGCCCATCAGGTGCATTATGCGCTCCATGCGGGCGCAGACCTGCTCCAGGCTTATCATGAGGGAGCCGTCCACCACGAAGTTGCAGCGGCGGCAGTCGCCGTCACTGCAGATCAGGTTGTTTATCCTGCAGCGGTCCTCAGGCGTGCGGTACGCCTCGGCGGCCTTGACGTTGGAGAAATCCTCTTCCATGGCCTTGCATGGACGGGGTGATGAAAAGGGTATCGCCCGGGGGATGGCCCCGGGCGGCAGGGCTCACCAGTTGACGGCCCTGAGCTCGAAGTAGGCCTTGGGGTGCTTGCAGACCGGGCAGACCTCGGGGGCCTCCTCGGCCACGTGGATATGCCCGCAGTTCCTGCACTTCCACACCGCGACCTTGTCCTTCTTGAAGACGATGCCGTCCTCGATGTTCTTCAGGAGCGCCAGGTACCTCTCCTCGTGCTCCTTCTCGATGGCGCCCACGCCCTCGAACATGTCGGCGATCTCGTCGAAGCCCTCCTCCCTGGCCTCCTTGGCGAAGGTGGCGTACATGGAGGTCCACTCGTAGTTCTCGCCGCTGGCGGCGTCCTTGAGGTTGGTGACGGTGTCGGGGACGGACCCGCCGTGGAGCGCCTTGAACCAGAGCTTGGCGTGCTCCTTCTCGTTGTCGGCGGTCTCGGTGAATATGGCCGCGATCTGCTCGTAGCCCTCCTTCTTCGCCGCGGAGGCGTAGTAGGTGTACTTGTTCCTGGCCTGGCTCTCTCCGGAGAATGCCTCCAGGAGGTTCTTCTCGGTCTTTGATCCTTTGAGTGTAGGCATCGTAAAAGCTCCGAGGCTCCCTAGGCGCCCCCGCGTATATTATGGTGTTGCACCGGCCTGCGGAAGGGTCAGCGGGCGAACCTCTCCAGGAACCCTCTGCGGGGGCCCTTGTCGCCGGAGTACTTCCTCTTGGACAGTCTCTTCAGCGCGGCGGCGGTCTTGGGGTTGCCGGGGTTGATCTCGTCGGCCTTCATCAGCTGGATCCTGCCCTCGTCGTAGTTGCGCAGATCATTTATCAGCAGGCTGGCGAGGCTCAGGCGGTACATCTCCGAATCCGGGCGCAGGGCCACGCATCTGAGGAAGCACTCCTCCGCCTTGGCGAAGTTGAGCAGCTGCTCCCTGCAGAACTTGCCGTAGCTGTGGAGGAGATCGGAGTCGTCCGGGTGCTTGGCGAGGAGGTACGCGAAGTGCTCAGCGGTCTCGGCGTTGTACTTCTTGCGGGACTTCAGCACCGTCACCAGGGCCTTCCTGGCGTCGTCGAAGTCCGGATCCGACGCGACGATGGCATCCAGATGGCGGAGGCCGTCGTCCGCCCTGCCCATGTCCATTATGAGTATGTTGGCCAGCAGCATCCTGGACCTGTGGTCCAGGGGTTCGGCCTCCAGCCTCGAGGTCAGGGTGGCCACGGCCCCCTCCAGGTTGCCGCTGGAGCGCTGATTCTCCGCCTTCCTCCTGGCCTCGTATCCCGGGTCGGACATGGACCTCCCATCCCGTCACCGATATTAATCCGTTGGCGGATGGACGTCCATGGTTTCGGTCTACTTCGCCGCCCCTCTGTTCTCGGAGGGGGAGAGGGCATTCAACGCATCGGTGGCAGAGGCGGTGAGGAAGCGGGGCCACTCGGTCTTCCTCCCTCAGGAGCATGCCGCGTCCCTGCCCCCCGCTGACTCCCCGGAGAGGCCGGCTGCGGAGGATGCGGTCTTCGGTGCGGACATCGGTGCCATAGACGCCTGCGAGGTTCTGCTGATGGTGATGGACGGCAGGGTCCCCGACGAGGGCGCATGCTTCGAGCTGGGATACGCCTACGCCCGCGGGAAGACGGTGCTGGGTCTGAAGACGGACACCAGGGTCTCCGAGCACGGAGGGGACAACGTCATGCTGTCCTCTCCGCTGCGGGGCAGGATCGCACGCGGCATCGGGGAGCTCCTGTCCATGCTGGACTCCGTGTGAATATTAATCAACCCGCAACGCGTTCGGCGACGGCATGGACATCGAGGCGGCACTCAGGAACCGCGGGAAGGAGAGGGCAGACGTTGAGGAGCGCCGCAGAGCGGCGGAGGCTTACACAGGTGCCAGCCTCGAGGCCGTCGCCTCGTACCCCTTCGACCCGAAGGCCGCCGCCACCAACGTGGAGAACATGATCGGCGTGATCCAGGTCCCCCTCGGGTACGCCGGGCCGGTGCTGATCGACGGCGACCACGCCAAAGGGTCGTTCCTCGTCCCCATGGCCACCACCGAGGGCGCCCTCGTCGCATCGGTGTCCAGAGGGATGTCCGTCATAACCGCCGCCGGAGGCGCCAGGGCGAAGGTTCTGTCGGATGCCATGACCCGCGCCCCCGTGCTGAGGGTGGACGGCGTAGACCACGCCCAGAGGGTCATCGACTGGATCTCCGAGAACACCGAGGCCATCGACGCCGAGGTGTCCAAGACCACATCCCACGGCCAGCTGATGGAGATCGAGACCTTCCCCGCCGGCAGGGACCTCCATCTCAGGATGTCCTACCGCACCGGCGACGCCATGGGCATGAACATGTGCACCATAGCCTCCGAGGCGGTCTGCAGGCTGATATGCCAGAACACCGGCGCCGTGCTGGTGTCCGTCTCCGGGAACATGTGCACGGACAAGAAGCCCGCTTCCATAAACGCCATCCGCGGCAGGGGTAAGACCGTCGTCGCGGAGGTGAGGATCCCCAAAGCCCTGGTGGAGGAGAAGCTCCACTGCACCGCCGCGCTGATGGCGGAGGTGAACACCCGCAAGAACCTCATCGGCAGCGCCATGGCCGGCAGCATGGGCTGCAACGCCCATGCCGCCAACATGGTGGCGGCCGTGTACATAGCCACCGGACAGGACCCCGCACAGGTGGTGGAGGGGAGCCTGACCCTGACCACCTGCGAAGTGGACGGAGAGGACCTGTACATGGCGGTCAGGATGCCCGCCGTGGAGGTGGGCACCGTGGGAGGTGGCACCAGGCTGCCCGCGCAGGCCGAGGCGCTGAACCTCATAGGATGCGGCGGAGAGGGCAAGGCCAGGAAGCTGGCGGAGGTCGTCGCCGTCACGGTGCTGGCGGGGGAGCTCTCCACCATCGGCGCACAGGCGGCCGGCCATCTGGGGAAGGCCCACAGCCAGCTGGGGCGCTGAGAACCGCAGGCCCTCCTCCGAAGCCCGCTTGGCACAATCGCTTAATACGTTACGCGCGTACGCGCACGCATGCCTGTCATCAACTTCGACTACAGCGACCTCTGCTCCCTCATCGGCGAGGAGGTCCCCCGGGACCGCCTCCTGGAGAGGATACCCATGATCGGTGCGGATATGCACGACACCGAGGGGGAGGTCGAGGAGATGTCCGTGGAGTTCTTCCCCGACCGTCCGGACCTCTACAGCGTCGAAGGGCTGGCCAGAGCGATGAGGGCCTTCCTGGACATCGAGCCCGGGATGATGGAGTACGAAGCGGAGGACACGGACATCGACGTCTACGTGGATGACAGCGTCAAGGACGTCAGGCCGGTGTTCCTCTGCGGCGCGGTGTTCGACGTCACCATCGACGACACCTTCCTCAGGTCCATCATGGAGATGCAGGAGAAGCTGCACATAACCATCGGCAGGAAGAGGTCCAAGCTGGCCATCGGCATCCACGACCTGGACAAGGTCCGCCCGCCATTCACCTACAAGGCGGTGGACCCCCGCAGCATCAGGTTCGTGCCCCTGGCCAAGGATGAGGAGTGGGACCTGGAGGAGATCCTGCAGAAGCACGAGAAGGGCGTCGGGTACAGACACCTCCTGGACGGATACGACAGATACCCCGTCATCACCGACGCCGACGGGAACGTCCTCTCATTCCCGCCCATCATCAACGGCGCCCTGACCGCCGTCACGGAGTCCACCCGCAACCTGTTCATCGACGTCACCGGATACGACGAGAAGATGGTGAAGGGCGCGCTGGACATCATAGTCACATCCCTGGCCGAGAGGGGAGGGTCCATAGGGACCGTCACCATGCACGACGGCGGCAGGGAGTTCCTGTCCCCGGACCTCTCGCCCTCCAGCTGGACCATATCGGCATCCGCCTGCTCCCGCTTCCTCGGCGCGGACCTGTCCCCCGAGGACACCGTCGCGGCCCTCAGGCGCATGGGGCTGGACGCCCTGGCGGAGGGAGACGACGTGCACGTGGAGGTGCCGTCCACGAGGCTGGACGTGATGCACGACGTGGACCTCTACGAGGACGTGGCCACCGGCTACGGGTTCGAGAGGTTCGGCGTCGGGAAGCACAGGCTCACCCAGACCATCGGATCCCTCAAGCCCTCCACCCTGGTGGCTGAATCCATCAGGGACGTGATGACAGGCATGGGATTCACCGAGGTCACCACCCTTACCCTCAGCTGCGAGAAGGACGAGTTCGCCCTCTCCGGACTGCCTGAGAGGGATGTGGTGAAGGTGCTCAACCCCATCACCGAGGACCACACCTGCCTCAGGTCGTACCTCACACCGAGCCTGCTGAGGATCCTCCGCCGCAACAAGCGCAGGGACCTCCCGCAGATGGTGTTCGAGGTGGGCGACACCGTCGTGGACGGCAAGAGGGACATCCGCGTCGCCGCGGCGGTGATGGCCTCCAAGACCTCCTTCACCGGGATCAAGTCCTACACGGAGGCGCTGCTCAGGGAGCTGGGCGCCGAATACGGCATAATCCCATCTGAGATAGCGGCCTTCATCCCCGGTAGGGGGGCGGAGGTCGTGGTGGACGGGGAGACCGTCGGATTCTTCGGAGAGGTGTCCCCGCAGGTGCTGTCGGATTTCGAGATCAACCACCCGGTCATGGCCTTCGAGATCGACCTGGCGGGCTTCGTCGCATCCCGCTCCGGATCCATATTCTGAGGCATGGACATGGACGCGCCCTCCTTCAGGCTGGCGGACGAGAACGGCGAGCCCCTGGACTCTTCGCTGATCTACGGCATGACCTACGTTCTGTGCGCCGTTCCCGGCCTGTCGCAGGAGTCGGAGGACTTCCTGGCGTCCATGGACGCCATCTATCAGAAGCTCATGGTGCGCAACACGCCGGTCCTGGCCGCCGTCCCGGCGGACGAAGCCGGGCTTGCGGACCTGAGGGACAGGCTCGGCCTGAGGATCAAGCTCCTGTCCGACCCGGACTGCTCGGTATACGCATCGTTGAACGGATGCGGGAGACCGATCGCCGCGGTGATATCCAGGGACGAGACCGTAGCCGGAACGCACTCCGGACCCGACGCGTCAGGACAGGTCTACTCCGCCGTCAAGGCCCTCCTCAAGTGATCTGAGCATCGATCTGAGGACGGCGTCGGCATCGCCGATTATCGCTTTGTCAGCGGACGAGTTCATGGGAGCATCCGGGTCGCGGTTGACGGAGACTATGCGCTTGGCGCGGACGCCTGCCATGTGCTGAACCGAACCCGATATGCCGAACGCTATATAGAGGTCCGGAGACACCGTCTTGCCGGATTGGCCCACCTGCCTCGAATGCGGGAGCCATCCGCGGTCGGCCATCGCCCTGGAGCAGGACACCGTGGCGCCGATGAGGGCGGCGATGCGGAATGCGGCATCCACCGACTCCCGCCTGCGCACCCCGTTCCCCAACGAGATCAACACCTTCGCCTCGGAGACGTCCTCGGTTCCCTCCACCGCCCTCACCTCTCTGACCTCCCTGCCGCTTCCGCGGAGCACCAGCGACACGACGGTGCCCTTGCGGCCTGCCTCGGGGACCGGATCCGGGAACGTCCCCGGACGGATGGTGGCCATCTGCGGGAACCCGGATGCGGCGATGGTGGCGGATATGTTGCCCCCCAGTGCCGGACGGGTCATCATCAGCGTCCTTCCGTCCGCTTCGATGGATGTGCAGTCGGCGGTGAGGCCGGCATCCAGCCTCGCCGCGATCATGGGGGCGACCTCCCTCCCCTGAGGGGTGGCAGGCAGCAGGAACGCCGCGGGGAGCACCCTGCGGCACAGGTCCGCCGATGCATCGGCGTAGGGCTCCGGAGAGTAGACGGCTTTCGGGTCCCTCATGTGGTACAGGGTGTCCACCCCGTAGGAGAACAGCGCCTCGTACAGCGGCTTGAGCTCTGCAGGGCCGAAGATGACGGCGAACACCCTGCCGGTGGTCAGCTCTGCGGCCTTACCCACCAGGCCCGGCACTGCGGGATGGAGCCTCCAGCTCCCGTCCGCCTTGTACACCTCTGCATATACGAGTATTCCGTCAGCGACCTCCTGGTCGAGGTCGTACACCCTCAGCATCCCTGGAGGGAGCCTGTCCCTGCATTCGCCGTCGGTGCAGGTGGAGCATGAACCGCCGCAGTCGCTCATTTGCCGACCTCCTCGAGGACCGCCCTCGCCCCGGCATCGGGATCGGATCCGTCGACGGTGACGGTGTCCGCGTGCCTTCCGGGGACTGCGGTGACCTTCACCACCCGGGTGGCCGACCCCTTCATCCCCACCATGCGGTCCGGCAGGCCTATGTCATCCAGAGCGACACGCCTCACAGGGACCGCCGAAGCGCGCATGCGGTCCTCCAGACTGGGCAGCTGAGGGCTGCCCTCGGGAGCGCGGCAGACCGATACCACCGCCGGGAGCTCCATGACCGTGTCCTGCTCGTAGCGCTCGTAGCATTGGGTGGCGACGATCCCCCCGTCATCCCGTATGGCGGAGACGTAGGAGTACAGCCCGTAGCCCAGGAGGGCCGCCAGCTCCGGAGGGACCTGTGCGGTGTCGCCGTCGGTCGCCTGCATGCCGCAGAAGACGATGTCGAACCCCTCCCTCTTCGCCAGTGCCGCCAGCGCGCGGGAGGTGGCGATAGTATCGGAGCCGGCGAACCTCCTGTCGGTCATGAGGACTGCGTCGTCGGCACCGAACTCTAGGCACCTGCGCAGCACCTCCTCCGCCTGATCCGGCCCCATGGTCACCGCGGTGACCTTCCCGCCGGCATCCTGCCTGAACCTCAGCGCCGTCATCAGCGCCATCCTGCCGAAGGGGTCCAGCATGGAGGGCACCCCGTCCCTCTGCAGCGTCCCGGATTCCGAGACCGACACCATGGACGGGTCGGGGACCTGTTTGACGAACACGCCGATGCTATGCAACCATGTCACCCCTGTTGAGTATGAATCCGGGATCGAAGTACCGCTTCACCCTGCGGATATCCTCCTCCCCTCCGCTGCCGTACATCATCCCGATGTACCTCCTCTTCAGCTTCCCTATGCCGTGCTCCGCACTGGGGGACCCTCCTCTGCGCACGGCCTCAGCGGCGAACACGTCGTAGACCTCCCTGGCCTTCTCCAGATCCGCCATGTCCTTCAGGATGATCTCCACGTGGGGATGGAAGTTCCCCATATGCCCGAAGATCACGTACTCCAGCCCTGATTCCTCCAGCTTCTCCCTATAGAAGGACATCATGCCGGGGGACTGCTCGCGCGGCACGGACATGTCGGTGCCCATCTTGTTTATGGCGGGCATCTCCTCCTTGAGGCCCGCGACGTAGTCGAATATGGATTTGGGGACGCAGTGCCTGAACTCGAACATCCTCCTCCTGTCGCCGGCATCGCTTCCCGCCCAGGTGCGGGACGGGGACCCTCCGTGAGACGAGATGATGTCCGCCAGGTCTCTCATGCGGGCTCCGTCGCCCGCATCCATGTCCAGGAACACCGCGGAGCATCTCCCCTCAGGGGGAGTGAGCAGCGTGGGGTCCCCAGCGGACACCCTGCGTACGAGGTCGATGGATGCGCAGTCGAAGTACTCCAGGAACTCCGGGCTCACGGTGCTGTCCCTCAGGTCGTCGATCAGGGACAGCGCCGAATCGTCGTCGGGCATGAAGGCGATCACCGACAGGAGCGGATGCCACTCGGTCAAACGCACCTCCGCTTCGGCGATGACCCCCAGGACCCCCTCCGATCCGATGAAGAGGTCTATGAGGTCCATTCCGTCCGCGGCGTACAGCCCGGCGGCGTTCTTGACGGCTGTGTTGAAATCGTATCCGGGGGCATCGAATGAGAGGTGCACGTCATCGACGGTGCAGTCGAACCTCCTGCCCTCCGCATGATGTTCGCCGCGGCGGATGCCTATGATGCGGCCGTCCGGCAGGACCACGCGGATCCATCTGACCCAGTCCCTGGTGGGACCGTACTTGAGGGTCCTGGGCCCGGAGGCGTTGGTGGCGATGTTGCCGCAGACGGAGCCGTCCATCTCGGTGGGGTCCACGGGGTAGAAGAACCTGCGCGGGTCCCTGCGGAACCTCCCGCATGCGTCCGGCGTCAGATCGGTCAGGCCCTCGATGCGCTTGAGCAGCATGGTGTCCGTGAGGGTGCGCACGGAGACGCCGGGGCCGATGCGGACGTAGTACCCTTCATCATCCTGACCCATGCCGATGAGCCCGGGCATCCCCTCCAGGGACATGACCCAGCCCTCATCCGGAACCCCGCCGCCGCACAGGCCGGTGCGGTTGGCGCTGACGGTGACGGGGATGCTCTTGCCGTATGCGTCGCGGAGCACCTCCGCGATGTCCTCCGCATTCTCGGGGAAGATGACCAGGTCCGCCTCCCCTCTGATCTTGCATTCGTCGATGGTGTACGGCGATTCCGGTCCCGGTACGATGGATCTCATGTCACAGCCTCGGCACCATGGCGGCGAGGACCGCCTGCTGGGTCAGTCCTTTGCGGTCGAGCAGCCCGCGGCTGAGGATGCCGATGGCGCCCTCGGAGTGCCCCACCGACTCCCTTCCGTGCAGGGCATCCATCGCCCTGCCGACGGTCATGCCCGAACGGACCATCTCCGCGACCTCGGGGGGATAGGCGAATCCGGAGCCCATGCCCACCGTCACCCTGCCGTCGCGGTCCAGGACCACGCAGTGCTGTATGTCTATGAGCTCGCCGTAGAGCTCGAACACCCCTGCCTCGATCCCCACGGACAGGTCGCAGTCGCCGAGGGCGGCCCTGGCGCGGTTGAGCGCTCCGCGGTAGGTCTCGTCGCCGAAGGGCTGCTCCGGCACCCCGGACGGCACGTCTATGGGTATGATGATCGCATCGCCGTAGATGCGCTCCATCACCTCGCGGACCGCCTCCACCTTCACGTGGTTGGCGGAGCCGACCGCTATGCGGGGTCCGGCGGCACCGTGCCTGGAGTACCTGCCCTCCATGACACCTGTGGCGCTTATCCTGGTGCCGTCGGAGGACATCACCATGGGTACCACCGACAGCCTCAGGCTGCGGCCTTCCGACTCGGCCCTCTCGGCCACCTTCCTGCCGTTGTCCAGGGATTCCTCGGAGACCACCAGCACATCCACGCCGTCCAGCATCCCGGGCGGACCGTAGATGTCGTCTATGGGTTCGAACACCGCCGTGCGGCCTTTGGAGGAGATGTAGTCCTCCACCGCCTTGCGGCGCATGTAGAACGGGAGGATATCGCCGCGCTCCGCGGAGGCCATGGCGTCGGAGGTTATGCCGACGATGACCTCGTCGCCCTCCTCCAGAGCGCGGTCTATCAGCGCGCGGTGGCCGTCGTGGAGGACATTGAACGTCCCGGCCACAGCGGCTCTCACTTCAGCATGAGCCATATGCCGACCATCATGAGGATGACTGCCCCGACCCAGACGATGACTAGCTTGTTCTTCTTGGTCCTCAGCTCCTCGGTCCTGCCCTTCTCGCATCCGGCGCTGCAGTACATGCCGCCGCCGGTGAACGCCTTCCCGCAGTTGGCGCAGTGCCTGTGCTGCGGGATCCTCTCCACCTGTTCGCTCATGCCGCTCTCCTCCTGTCCATCTCGTTGTGCACGATGACCATGCAGTGATTCGCATGGAGGCTCACCGGTCCCAGGCTTATGCGGTCCGCGCCCACGGAGCCGATGACCGATTCCTCCTCCTCGTCGGGGTCCCTGTCGTCCCCCATTATGAAGCACGGGTCCTTCGGGAACTCGTAGTCCCTGACGTCCTGCCCGCCTTCCCTCATGTAGACGAAGGTGCACTCCCCCTTCAGCGACCCTATGACGTCGCCGAACGACCTGCGGGAGATGTAGACCCCGGGGGACGATCTGACCTCTTCGTCGCCGACCCTCTTCATGAGGGCGTTGCGTATCAGCGATGCGGTGCTGCGCTCGTCGGGATTCAGGTACCTCAGCTCGTCACCTCTGAAGCGCACCGTCTTGGGGGCATCCTCGCCCCCCTCCAGCACCAGCAGCAGCTCCACGTCCTTCCTCAGGTCGTGGCTGAGGAAGAAGGCGGAGTTCACGCACCTGCACAGGATGTCCAGGCGTCCGGCCCCTCCGCAGATGTCGTCCAGCTTGAAGTCGGCCGTGGTGTGTGCGCGGTGGCCGATGACGAGGAACCTGATCATGCTCACTCCTTCATGGAGTCGAGGTCCATGTCCGAGACACCCATCTGCTTCATCATCTGCTTCCGCATCCTGCGGTTGCCCATCATCCCCTTGATGGCTTTCCTGCTCTGGTTGAACTGCTTGAGCAGCTCCCTCACGTCCTGGACGGACGTGCCCGAGCCGGCTGCGATGCGCTGGACGCGTGACGACTTGATTATGGACGGGTCCTCCTGCTCCTCCAGGGTCATGGAGTCCATGATGTGGCGGTATCTGGCCAGCCTCTGCTGGGACTCCTCGAAATCCACCTTGTCCTCCATCTTGGACATCCCCGGGATCATGGACATGATCTTCTTCAGCGGGCCCATCTTGTTCATGGCCTCCATCTGCTGGTACATGTCCCTGAGGGTGAACTTGCCGGACATCATCTTCCGGCCCACGTCCTGGAGCTCCTGCTCGCTGCCCTCGTAGCCGTCCTTGGCCATGTCCACCAGGGCGCTGATGTCCCCCATGCCCAGGAGGCGGGAGATGAACTTGTCGGCCTTGAAGGGCTCCAGGTCCCTGATGTGCTCGCCCACTCCGATGCAGACGATCCTGGCGTTGGTCTTGGCGACTGCGCTGATGGCGCCTCCTCCCTTGGCGGTTCCGTCCATCTTGGTCAGCACCACGCCGGTGACGCCCACGGCGTTGTGGAACGCCTCCGCCTGGGGGCCCGCCTGCTGGCCCACCTGGGAGTCCAGCACCAGGAACCTCTCGTCCGGCTTGGCGACTGCGGCGATGTCCTTGATCTCCTTGATGAGGTCGTCCTCCAGGGCGTGGCGCCCGGAGGTGTCGATTATGATGACCTTGCGGTCCTTGAAATGCTCCATCCCCCTGCGCACGATGGCAGGGGCGTCCTTCTCCCCGGGCTCCCCGTAGACCTCCACGCCCACCTTCTCTCCCAGCTGGCGCAGCTGGTCGTAGGCTGCCGGCCTGTAGACGTCGGCGGCGATGAGGCCCACGCGGAACCCCTTCTTGTTGAACAGATTGGCCAGCTTCCCGGTGGTGGTGGTCTTGCCCTGTCCGTACAGGCCCACCATCATGATGACCTGGGGCTTCATCTGCAGGCCCTCGCCGTTGTCCAGCAGGGACACCAGCTCCTCGTAGATGATGCCGATGACGTGCTCCTTGGGGCTCTTGCCCGCAGGGGGCTTCTCCTCCAGGGCGCGGGTCTCAATCCTCTTGGTGAGGCCGAGCACCAGCTGGACGTTGACATCCGCCTGCAACAGGGCGCGCTGCAGGTCCTTGACCACGTCCTTTATCAGCTGCTCGTCCACCGACGTGGCGCCGCTGATGCGCCCGAGGGCGTTCCTGAGGGACTTGCCCAATCCTTCGAGAACCATTGCTATCGGTCGGTGATGCGCACCCATTATTTTATAGGTTGGCGGGAGAGAATGCGGCGGACCAGAGCCAGTGGTGACAGTGTCGGGGGGACGGGCCCCCCTTGGTAACGGAGGCATAAATCAGTAATACTGATTCGTGATTAGGTGTTACGACATACTCATATTTCAATCTATCCATGTGTGCCCCTCTGACAACGTTTATCGGGCAGAAACGGATGGGGAGCCGATGAGGAGGACGTTCGTCACCAGGGTGGAGGACAGGGCGGGATCGTTCCTGAAGGCGGCCAGGGCGGTGGCCTCCCACGGCGGGAACATCGCCAGGACCAGCTACAACCGGACGGTGGACAGCAGGACCGTCTTCATGGACGTGACCGCCGGCTCCGAAGAGGACCTGGATGCCATAACGGCCGACCTGGAGGGCATGGGGTACCTGCGCACCGGCGAGGACGAGGAGGTCCTTCTGCTGGAGCTCAGGCTGAGGGACGTCCCCGGAGCGATAGTCCCCGCCCTGGAGGTCCTGGACCGCCACGGCGTGAACATATCCTACATGAACGCCAGAGAGGACGGCGGCCCCTACCAGTCCTTCGCCATGGGCATCTATCTGGAGAGCACCGCCGCGGCGAAGGCCGTGCTGGAGGAGCTCTCCGGCATCTGCCAGGTCACCGTCAGGGACTACAGCGCCACGGACCTGGCACTGGACAACACCGTGTTCTACATCACCTTCGCCGACGACATCAGGAGGATGCTGTCCCTGGACGACGTGCGTGCTCGGGAGGTGCTGGTCGCCTCCAACATGGCCATGCAGCACCTCGAGTCGACGGGCGGGCAGCCTGCGAAGACGTTCGCCTACATACGCAGGTTCGCCGAGGACGTGGCCGCAGGGCTGCACGGAGGGTTCTCCCCCGTGACGGATACGATGGACCTCCCCGGAGGGAGGAGGCTGCACATGTTCGAGCCGCCCTGCGGCAGCACCACCTACGTCCTGGAATCCGACGAGGAGCAGCTGTTCGTGGACGGCGGGTTCTCCTGCTTCTCCGATGCCATGATGCGGATCGTCGACTCCGCATGCCCCGCCCGCGGAAGGAGGCGGGTGCTGGCGATCACCCACTCGGACGTGGACCACACCGGGCTGTGGCCGTTCTTCGACAGGATCCTTGCGTCGGGTGCCGCGGCGGACGACATCCGCCGCCAGCATGAGGGCGGCCCGGCGCTGAGGGAGGCCGACCCCAGGCATGCCCCGTACTACAGGCTGAGCAAGGCCATCTCCGGCCACCGCATCCCGGACCCCGACAGGATCGAGGCCGTCGGCAGGAGGTCCGGCGACGGAACGTACGAATCCATAGGGTCGTTCGAGGCATGCGGCCTGGTGTTCGAAGCCTGCGAGGGCAACGGCGGACACATACCCGGGGACACGGTGTTCGCCTGCAGGGAGCTGCGCATAGTGTTCACGGGAGACGACCTGATCAACCCCGGAGGCTCCTCCGAGAGCCAATCCGAGTTCAACACCCTGGCGCCGTATCTGATGGAGAGCGTCAACACCAACTCCGCCAAGGCCCGCGAATGCAGGAAGCGCCTCACGGAGATGTTCGGCGGATGGACGGCGTGCCCGGGCCACGGGAGCTGGATGACGATAAGAAACGCGTGATTATGGAGAACAGACCGGCCAGTCAGAAGGGATGGGATGCACTCTACAGAACCGGTCTGTTCTTCCTGCACCCCACTACATCCGGTGATGTATTTAACATTTCCCCAGAAACAGCGGTTTTCTAGGCATTCTCTGGGATTTCTGAAGCAGAAACTTATATTAACAACGTTGAAACGGCCGATCCGGTCACCCTCACTGCCATAGGCCGGATGCACCCTCCGGGAATCGGGTCCCGTCACCCTAACTATATAAAGGCCACGGCATTAGGCCACTCCGAGGCCATACCGTATGATCGACCCCGCGTACACACCCTGGCTGGACCACTACGGGTCCGTCTGCAAGCACATGGAACTGCCCGACCGCACACTGTACAACATGGTGGCATACGCCGCCAAGGACGTCATGGACGGCGTCGCCTGCGAATTCATGGGCAGGAAGATCACCTACAGGGAGTTCATGGGGTCCGTGGACCGCTGCGCCGCCGGGCTGTACGCCAAGGGCATACGCGCCGGGGACCACGTGATGATCTGCATGCCCAACTGTCCCCAGGCGGTCATCGCCTTCTACGCCGTCAACAGGCTGGACGCCGTGGCGGTGATGGTCCACCCCCTGTCGTCCAAGGGAGAGCTGGAGTACGTGGTGGGATACGCGGACTGCAAGATCATCATAACCCTGGACATGTTCTACCCCAACTTCCCGCCGCTGAAGGACTGCGGCATGTGCCAGGAGTTCATAGTCTCCTCCATCGCCGACGGCCTGTCCGCCGCCAAGGGCTTCATGTACCGCCATGTGGTGGGCAGGAAGGACCCCAAGATCCCCAAAGGGACCGAGGGTGTCACCCTCTGGAAGGACTTCATATCCAACGACTGCCCCGAGCCCCCTCCCAGCGTCAACGACGTGGACGCCCCCGCCGTCATACTGTTCACCGGCGGGACCACCGGCAGGATGAAGGGTGCGGTGCTCTCCAGCAACAGCTTCAACTGCGTCGCCCTGGGCATGATAGAGCTGTCCCAGGTGCTGGACGACGGCGACACCATGATGGCCGTCATGCCCATATTCCACGGCTTCGGCCTCTGCGCGTGCATACACATACCCCTCATTGTCGGGAAGAAGATGATCCTGGTCCCCAGGTTCACCCCCGACTCCTACGCCAAGCTCATCGTCAAGGACAGGCCGAACTTCATCGCCGGCGTGCCCACCCTGTACGAGCACATGATCAGGAGCAAGTGGCTCCAGAAGGCGGACCTGTCCTACCTCAAGGGCATATTCTGCGGAGGGGACACCCTCACCGTGGAGACCAAGGACAGGATCGACGCCTTCCTCAAGGCCCACAACTGCGGCACCACCGTCAGGGAGGGCTTCGGGACCACCGAGTCGGTCACCGCCAACACCATCAACCCCAAGTTCGAGCAGAAGAGGGGCAGCGTCGGCGTGCCGATGCCCAACCTGTACTTCAAGATCGTCAAACCCGGCACCGAGGAGAGGATGCCCTACGGCGAGGACGGCGAGATCTGCGTTTCCGGCCCCGCCCTGATGCTGGAGTACTACAAGGAGCCGGAGGAGACCGCCCACGTCAAGAAGGTCCACGCCGAGGACGGTATGACCTGGCTGCACACCGGCGACATCGGGTACATGGACGAGGACGGGTACATATTCTTCAAACAGAGGATCAAGAGGGTCATCATCACCTCAGGGTACAACGTCTACCCCAGCCAGGTGGAGAACGTCCTGAACCAGCTGCCCTTCGTCCAGGACGTCTGCGTCATCGGCGTCCCCGACGAGCTCAGAGGCGCCAGGATCAAGGCGTGCATAGTCCTGGAGAAGGACGCCCCCTCGCAGGAGGAGGCCCTGAGCAGGATCAAGGAGCACGTCAGGGAGAACATCTCCAAGTTCGCCAAGCCCAGGGAGTACGAGTTCATACCCGCCATGCCCAGGACCAAGGTGGGCAAGATCGACTACCGCAAGCTCGAGGCCGACGCCATCGGCATCGGGGAGTGAGCGGGCATCCGCCCGCTCCAAACCCTTTACCGTACCGTTCTGAGTCCGGCTCCGATGCGGCTGTGCGCTGCGCCCGATTACCTGTGACACGGTGCCGCAGCATGACGCGGCACCGGGGATAAGAAGAGAAGGGGCGGCCGCAGCCGCCCCGAGACGGCCTCACAGGAGGCCGGATTTCTGGAGGGCCATGAGGTCCTCCGTGCTGAGCTTCTCGCCGTTCTTGAACCTGGCGAAGATGTCGTCGGCGGCCTTCTTGGACTCGGCGTCGACCTTCTTCTTCTTGGCGTTCTTCTGCCTGTTCTTGATGGCGTTAACGTCACGGTCGGTCTCGTGGACGCTCTTGATCTGCTCGATGTGCTTGCGGTGCTCCTCGTCGGCGGCCTTCTTGCACTCGATGAACTTGGCCTGGGCCTCGTCCGCCTGCTTCCTCAGGGCGTCTGCCTGCTCGTACAGGGAGATCATGGTGTCGTGCTCCTTCTGGGCCTGCTCGGCGTACTCCGAGACCATCTTGTGGTACCTCTCGGCCTCCGCCTTCGCCTCCCTCAGAGCGGTGAGCTTCTCGCGCAGGTCTCCGGAGACCTCCTGCTCGCCCTCCATCTCCTTGATCTGGGCGTCGATCTCCTTGAGCCTCTTGATGAGGTTCTCCTCCTCCTTCTTCTTGAGGACCTGAGTCTGCTGCTTGAGCTCCAGATCGGAGAATTCCTTCCTCAGCTGCTTGATAGAGGGCCTGTCCCTGTCCTTCTCGCCCTGGGGGAGGTCCTTCCTGAGGGCGTGGTACTCCTCGGTCAGCTCGGTGACCTTGTGGTTGCACTCGTCCCTGAAGACCTTCGACTCCCTGACCTTCTGGTTGAGGGCGTCGCGCTCCTCCCTGTGCTTTCCTGCCTCCTCGACCAGCTTGCGCACCTCTGCGTTGAGAGCGTCCCTCTTGGCGACCCATTCCTTGGTCTGCTTGTTGAGGTCGTCCCTCAGGCGCTTGTGCTTCTCGGCGTCATTGTTGATGACGCTGCGCTTCTGCTCGAGCTTCTCCAGGTTCTCGGACACTGCGGCAGCCTCCTCCTCGGTCATCTCCTCGGATTCCTCCGCTGCCTCCGTCGCCGGGGCCTCGGCCTGCTCGGCGGGGGCCTGGACGGTCTCCTCTGCAGCAGGGGCCTCGACGGGGGCATCCGCCGCAGGCGCCTCTACAGACTCCAGCTGATCGATTCTCTCCTCCGTGAACTCTTCCATAATAAACCACTCGTTCGTATACGCCGAAGTGTAGTTCTGGGTGGTTGCCGGGGTCTTAATAACGAAATCTGATATAAAGTTATGCGTCCGATACATCACCTGGGCGCGCGCGACGAAGATGCTTTATAATTATAAGCAATCGGAGCCGCCGATTCCCATGACGGACAACCTGTGCCCCCTCGACTACAGATACGGCCGCAAGGAGATGAAGGACATCTTCTCCGAGGAGAGCCGCCTCGGATACCAGATGCAGGTGGAGGCGGCGCTGGCCAGGGCCCACGCCTCCCTCGGCACCATCAGCGCCGAGGACGCCGCCGAGATCGGCAGGGTGGCGGACCTGAGCGTCGTCAGCATCGACAGGGTCAAGGAGATCGAGAGGGACACCCGCCACGACGTCATGGCCATGGTCAGGGCCATGACCGAGCAGTGCAGGGGGGATGCAGGCAAATACGTCCACTACGGAGCCACCTCCAACGACATCGTCGACACCGCCACCGCGCTGCAGATGAAGGCGGCGCTGACGATCATAGCCGAGGATGTGGACTCGTTCATCGTCACGCTGTCCAGGCTGGCGAAGAGGGAGAGGGACACCCTGGAGATAGGTAGGACCCACGCCCAGTTCGCCATACCCATAACATTCGGGTTCAAGGTGTCCGGCTACATAGCCGAGATGCTCAGGCACAGGGAGCGCCTGCAGCAGGTCATGCCCAGGGCATGTGCCGGCAAGATGGCGGGAGCCGTGGGCACCGGCGCCGCCCTGGGGAAGAACTTCTTCCTGGTGCAGGAGAGGGTCATGGAGGACCTCGGCCTCACCTACGAGCCCGCCGCCACCCAGGTCGTGGGGAGGGACAGGTACACCGAGGCGGTCTGCCTCATCGCCAACATAGCCACGTCGCTGGAGAGGTACGGCACCGAGGTCAGGAACCTGCAGAGGTCCGAGATCGGCGAGGCCGCCGAGCCCTTCGACGTGAAGAAGCAGGTGGGCAGCTCCACCATGGCGCAGAAGCGCAACCCCATGATGTCGGAGAACGTCTGCGGACTGGCCAGGATCGTCAGGTCCATGGTGACCCCCATGTTCGAGAGCCAGGTGCTCTGGCACGAGAGGGACCTCACCAACTCCAGCTCCGAGCGCTTCATACTGCCGCACGCATTCGTGCTCCTGGACGAGATGTTCGCCAAGATGGAGACGGTGTTCTCCGGACTGACCGTCAACAGGGAGAGGATGCTGAAGAACATCGAATCCTCAAGAGGCCTTGTCATGGCCGAATCCGTCATGATGGCCATGACCAAGAAGGGCATCGGCAGGCAGGACGCCCACGAGATCGTGAGATCCTCATCCATGGTCGCGGAGGACGAGGACCGCCAGCTCCTGGACGTGCTCCTGGAGAGGGAGGACCTGATGGAGGTCATGACCCCCGACGAGGTCAGGCAGGCAATGGACCCGGCCAACTACACCGGCGGAGCCGCGGAGATCGTGGACCGCGTGGTGGCGGAGGCGGAGAAGGCCCTCGGAAGGAAGGTGTGACCTTGGACCCGGTGAAGAAGGGCAGGATGGTCGCGGGAGCGATCCTCGGCGCCATAGTGGGCGCCTTCATCGCCCTGATATTCTACGCCATGGACGTGGGGCTCCTGTCCCTGGCCATGGTGCCGCTGGGAGCGGTGATGGGTGGCGCCCAGGCCGTGGTCGGCGCTGGGCGCGGAGAAGAGGAAGAGGATTAGAGCAGCTTCCTGCCCGCACCGGGGCCGGGGGTGACGGAGTAGACCTCCTCCACCTTCAGCTTGACCAGCGACTTCGCGGGGTACTTCTCGCTCTTGGCGTGGGCGAAGGCCACCGCCTTCTCGTAATCGGCGCCGCTGTCCTCCACCGTAGCGGAGAACTTCAGCTGATAGGACTCCGGCGTGTCGGGGTCCCAGATGTCCATGGACGCCCTGGGGTTCTCCTTCAGGTTGGCCAGTGTCTTGCACATGTAGTTGTCCACGATCCAAACGGTCTCCATGTCGTCCTGCAGGATCACCATGCCCATGGGCGCCACGTTGGGCACCCCGTCCCTGGACGCGGTGGCGAGGTAGTATGGCTTGACCTTGGAGAAGACCTCCTTCATCTCTGGCGTGATCTTTACCATGGCTCCCGAATCGGCTCATGCGTATTTCAACCCAGGCGCCCGCTACGGTCAAATACAGCCAATGGGGTCCGGCTGTCATGTCAACCGGCGGCTACGGCACCGACGGCCTGTTCTCCGACTCCAGGACCCTCAGCGGAAGGCAGAGGGAGCTGGACGCCGTCCGCGGCCTGTCCGTCTTCCTGATGGTGGGCGCCCATGTGATGAACCAGTTCCAGCCCGTGTCCGGCGGGTCCGGCGGGGGGATCATAGACTTCATCGCCACCACCGTCACCGGCGCGTTCCCCGGAGGAGCCAACTGCTTCATGATGGTCATGGGCATGGTGATGCTGTTCTCCACCACCGCCACCTACAAACACTTCATCAGCAGAGGGCTGATGCTCATCGTCGCCGGTTTCGGCGTCGAAGTGATCAAACTCATCCCCGGGCTTGTCAACCTCTGGCTCACCGGGGACTTCGTCAGCTTCTATCCCGAGTTCCCCCAGGGGACGCAGGACCAGCTCATGGTCATCACCCTGTTCTGGCAAGACATACTGATCTTCGCGGGCATGGCGATGGTGTTCCTGGGCGTCATGCAGAGGCTGAAGGTGTCCAACATCGGCCTGCTGGCCATCGTCGCCGTGATGATGATCGCCAACGAGTTCCTGGTGGGGATGCACACCGGCAACGACGCGGTGGACATCTTCTGCGGGTACTTCTGGGGCACCACCGTCTTCGACGATGCCATGACGACGTCCAGATACCCGTTCTTCTCCTGGATACTGTACCCTGTCGCAGGGTACGTGCTGGCGGAGTTCATGGTCAGGACCACCGACAAGCGCCGCTTCTACCGCAACGTGGGCCTGTGGTTCCTCATAGCCATCATACCCCTGACCGCCGCCGGGATCCTCACCGGGTTCTTCAGCTTCGAGGGGACTCCGGGAGTGGCCTACCAGACCCGCATCATCGGCACCCTCTGGCTCACCTGCGCCGGGGTCCTGTGGATAGACCTGTGGTACTGGATAGCCGAGAAGGCGGGGGACAGGGTGCTGTCGCCCCTGTACAGATGGAGCAGGAACATCACCTGGATCTACGTGCTGCACTTCGTGGTGCTGTCGGTGATGATCCAGATCGTCCCCGCGGGGCTGAGCATCATACTGTGCATCGCGGTGTTCCTGGTGGTGTTCGCATTCGTGGACGTCCTGTCCGAGCTGATCGTCCGGAAGAGGAAGGAGCGGCGGGGTGCCCGGGCCTGCTAAAGTTTATATCCGTGGTCTCGATGGAGGGGACACCGGGGTTCTCCCTGGGCAAGTAGATCAGCCCGGTAGATCGCTGCCTTCGCAAGGCAGAAGTCGCGAGTTCGAATCTCGCCTTGTCCACCACCTATCCCTTTCGAGTTTCGTTTCGGAGTCCTTCGGATCCACTGCCCGCCATCCGGAATCGGGAATGAAAACAGGGTTCGACTCCGACCCTCGTTTATACGGCGCAGATGCCGCCCATCGGCCATCTTCGAGAAATTATTCCTAACAGCCCTCTCCGATAGGCCCGTAGTCTGGGAAATCGCCCCTGGGTCATCGATGAGTCGGATGCCATACAGTCGAGGATAAGCCTCTGGCTATCGGTCGGGATGGACTCCTTCGTAATCCCGACATCTCATCAGGCATACGCCCCTGCCCTCCCGCTCTGACGGCACCCGATTATGGTCGCCGGACTTCATTCCGACAATAGCCAATCGATCACATTCAGATGCCTGATACCGGATCCGGGGTCGCGTCTGACCGCATCGAGGGACAATATGGTCTTGCGGTACCCGTTCCTCATGTCGGCCAGGGACCTCCGCTCCCTCTCGAAAGTGCCGTCATCCATCACGGATACTGCCACCTGGAACAGCTCGGTCTCCCCGTCGCGCACAGCGGTAAAGTCCACCTCTGAATCCCGGTAGCGGCCCACTGACACCGTGTACCCGCGCCTCAGGAGCTCCAGGAACACGACGTTCTCCAGCGGCCTGCTCAGGTCATCGCCGGCGGCATTCTCCAGCACCGCGTTGCGCATGCCGGTGTCGACGGCGTAGTACTTCTCCGCGCTGTTGAGCATCCTCCCGCCGAGTATGTCGTACCTCTGCACCCGATAGAACACGAACGATTCCAGGAATGCGTCGAGGTATGCGGACATGGTCTTGTAGTCGATGCCCGCGGCCCTGGCCATCTTCGGCACGCTGGACAGGTTGCCGATGTTGTGGAGCAGGAACGAAGCGGTGGCGCGCAGCTTGGATAGGTTGACCTTATCCGAGAGCCTGGTGGCGATGTCCTTGTACATTATGTCCCCGAACATCCCCTGAAGAAGCTGGCGGTTGAACCTCTCCCCCCGCGACGGATCGACCGCCGGCATGCCACCCCAGACCAGATACTCCATGAAACGGGACTGCCTATCGCGCTCCGCATCCGGAGGATTCAGGGCCAGGAACTCCCCGAAAGACAGAGGGAGCATACAGACCTCGAACACCCTTCCGGTCAGGAAGGTCCTCAGCTCCGATGAGAGGATGAACGCGTTGGAACCGGTGACGTACACATCCAGCCCGTCGGCATCGCCGAGCCTGTTCAGACAGTCCTCCCAGCCGTTGAGGCGCTGAATCTCGTCTATCAGCACATACGACAGCCCCTGCGGGAGCCTGGACTCCGCCATGTCCAGGACCTGGGCCCCTTCGGTGATCCCGCGACATCCCAGGGATTCGAGATCGAGATGCAGTATGGCCGATTCGGGAACGCCCTGTTCCTTTAGGCGCATCTCGAACTGGTCCATCAGCGTTGATTTCCCGCATCTGCGGACTCCCGTGATCACCTTCACGAGATCGGTCCTGCCCCTGGCGGACTCCAGCAGGGACATGTATCCCTCCCTGACAACGAACCTGCTCCCTTTCCTGTCGTACACCCGGGCCATGAATGCCGATGGATGTCCGGATATTTATTGGATTATAATCCAAGATTTCTATGATTTGCGTGATTTCGTGGATTATAATCCAAGATTTCTGCATGCCGATGTCCGGCGGAACCATGACGGGCGCATACCTTTCGGATCGACCCCCGGCAGCCTGACAGACAGGAATCTGGGGGCATCCAGTTAAGTACCTGGAACCTGCATAATGCGGGCACCGAGGAGTGAGCCGCACGATGAGGAAATCGATTCTCAGTCTATTCTGCGTCATCGCCCTGTGCCTGGGGATCGCATGCACGGCAGTGCCGACGGACGGATACGCGGAGCAGACGTACGCTGAAGCAGGAGACGCCGACATCCCCATGTTCGCCGTCACCGCATCTCCGGTCGTCCTGAGCTTCGGAACCGCCGACGAAGGATATGCGTCCGCACCTGCCGCCCTGACGGTCACGGTCACCAACATCGGCAACCGCACCGTGACCCTGGAGCAGCCGGCATCCACAGAGCATTTCGAGGTAGGGGCCCTGTCCGATGAAGATCTCGCCGCAGGCGGCACCGCGACCTTCACCGTGCAGCCGAAGACCGACCTCCCTGCCGGAGCATACAGCGACAGGATAAGCGTCCGTGGGACCAGCGGTGGAAACTCTGTGGTGGCCGACGTCTTCGCGGGATTCACCGTTCTGCCAACGGCATCCGCCGTTGAACCGGATGACGGCGGCCGCGACAGCATCCTGAAGGCATCCGCCGCGATCATCGTCGCTCTGCTGGCGATCGCGATCATGGTGGACGGCAGAAGGGGCTGACCGCACCCCCTCCCATCATGACATCCGCGGTCGGCAAAGGCGCATAGCACCCAAGCGGCGGCACGACGGTACCGTTTCCCGACAACGGGATGGCTCTGAGACGGATACAGACCAATAATTGCTTAATGGCACCTTTCCCTTCGATTAACTCCGAATATTGATACAAAATGTATCAGAATTCCGAGTTAGTGCTGCTTTTTCCTTTGATTAATCCGGAAAATAAACAGCAATAGGGCACCCTCTGATGCGGAGAATCGACTGCTTCAACCCCCCCCCCCTCCGATCCCATAAACAGGGGCGATTCCGAGTCTCCGCCACATCCGATTATATCGGAGAAGCGATGCGACCGAATGCGGACCGGCCCGCATCCGATGCCTGGCGCTACATCGGATGCGATCATCGAAACGCAGAAGATAATCGTCCATGGCCATCGGAGAATCTCTGACCTGCCTGCTCTCGGGGCTGGGGGATGCGGGAGTGCTCCTCGGCGTGCTGCTGGTATTCCTCATCGACGCGCTGATGGTCCCCGCCCTGCCGGAGGTCTTCTTCATCGGCGCCTACACGACCCACCCCGACCCGCTCTTCGGGATCCTTCTCCTCACGGCATCCTTCATCGGCGAGGCATCGGGGGCGCTGGCGCTCTATGCGGCGGTCAGAAGGGCCGGGCCCGGAGGAAGGGCGAAGCGGCTGGTGGAACGCTATTCGGGGATGCTGCCTACCAAGGACGAGAGGTCGGTCCTGCTGAACAGGATCATCCCGGTCATACCGTTCTGCGGGGCCTTCATCGCATTGAGCGATTGGATGTCAGGAGATGCTCCGCATACATCGCCATCGGCTTCTTCGCGAGATACGGGTTCCTGCTGCTGTTCAGCTCGGAGATGCATTCCGTCTACGGCAGCGGCACGGCCTCCGCAGCATCGCTGGCGCTGGCGGCCGCCCTGGTGTCGATAGGTCTGGTCGCATCCCTGATCAGACGGAACAGAAGGCTGCATGCCGGACGCTCACGGCCCCAGCGATGTCAACGGCACCACGTACACGCCGTCGGGACGCCTGTAGGCATATGATGCCAGGCCGCAGACCACGCACAGCAGCGACGGCGGGTAGCCGTTCTCCGTGAAGAACCTCGACAGAGAAAGAAGGTTCTCTGCGGCGGCATCCACCTGCCCGGTGCCGAGCTTGATCTCGAAGAGGCCCCATCTGCCGTCCGCCATCTCTACGACCGCATCCGCTTCCCTGCCGCGGCCGTCCCTGTAGTGGAACATGCGCCCGCCGGAGCACTCGGAGTAGATCCGCAGATCGTGCTCGCACAGAGCCTCGAACATGAGTCCGAATGTGCTGAGGTCGGCCTTCAGCCTCTGATGGCTCAGCCTGAGCGCGGCTATCGACAGCGACACGTCTGTGAGATGGCGCTTCAAAGCCTTCCCGATACGGGCATCCGACCTCACGTTGGGACTGAACGCCGGGGTGTCGTCTGTGAGGTGCATCCTGTACAGGCAGTCGGCGTACTCCGCATATGTGTCGGGAGAGATGGATCCGTTGTCGTACTCCTTCATATCCGACATAACCTTCGCGTTGGAGGCGAGGGTGCTCTCGTTGCGGGACAGCGAGCGTATCAGCATCTCCATCTTCCTCCGGCTGCGCTCCCTGCCGTCCATGTAGGCGGCATCCTCCGCCGCGTGCTCGATGTAATCGCGGGCCATCCTCCCGGGATCCCCCTTCGTCACTATGGCGCCCGGCCATCCGCCGCGGATCGCCAACCTGATTAGACTGTCCAGGGAGGATTCCGACCTCCTCCCCTGCTCCATCGCTCCGTTGAACATACCGGACAGTGAGGCGCTGCCGTCCGAATCCCCGGATTCCAGAAGCGTCATGGTGCGCATCCTGATCCGTCCGATGCGCCCCGTCCCGCTGTGCACATATTCCTTCCTGCGGGGTATCGACGAACCCGTCAGCAGGAACCTGCCCTTCCCCTGACCGCGGTCGACCTCGGACCGGACCGCATCCCAGATGGCCGGAACCTCCTGCCATTCATCGATCAGCCTGGGCTCCTCACCCATAAGGATGCCATGGGGGTCCGATGCGGCGATGTCCCTGCCGGGAACCGGACCGACCGCATCCGCCACTCTGAATTCGCTGCGGGAGTGGTTCTCTGCCGTCCAGGTCTTGCCGCACCAACGCGGACCCTCGATGGAGACTGCGCCGAAAGACTCCAGCATCGCCTCCACCTCTGCATCGATGAGCCTCGGCCTGTAGCCTTCGGGTGTCAGAGCCATGATTCAACCACACCGTCATCAGTAATAACGGTTGTGGAAAACCTTCGACTCACTAGCAGGATTTCCTTCGACTCACTAGCAGGATTTCCTTCGACTCAGAATCGGCTCCATTCCCCGATCTGACTCAGACCCAGATGCTCAGATGGCCGCCCTGGGAGTATGCCTTCAGTCCCACTCGGTCACACCGGTGGAATCGGAGAGGCAGTCCTTGGTGAACACGGGCTCTTCGATCCCTTCCTTCTTCTGCCTGCGGTAGTCCCTGTACGCCTCCAATCCCCTGCCGGCCAGGCGGATCATGATGAAGGTGCTGAAGAACGCACAGGACGCCAGCAGGATATCCATGAACACCGTCAGCTCGTCGGATGCGAAGAAGCAGGACAGGAACACCACCGCCAGCAGCAGGCCCTTCATGGCCAGGTTGGCCGCGCGGCCCTCCTTTATGAGCATCAGGTTGCCCTCTCCGATGACCACGTCGGATATGAGGCAGGTAAACGCGAAGACGAACATGAACACCGCCACCATGTACGGGGACACCCAGCCGATGGCCTCGGTGAATATGAACTGCAGCAGCGGGATGGAGTCGGACCCGTTGGCCTGGTACTGTTGGTAGATGGCGTCGAAGTCCGCGTAGGACAGGATGACCAGAGCGGTCATGGTGCTGACCACGGTATCGATGAGGACGCCCAGCGCCTGGGTGTATCCCTGGGAGACGGGATGCTTGACATGGGCCATGGCGGACAGGTTGGTGATGGTACCGATGCCGGCTTCGTTGGACCAGACGCCCCTCTTCATGCCGGTTATCACGATGACGGACCCGAACCCTCCTCCGAGGACGGCCGGGAGGTTGAAGGCGTACTCGAAGATCATGCCGAAGGCGTTTATGACGCCACCGTCGCTGAGGACGATGGATGCTATGCAGATGATGAACCACCCGATGGCCATGAACGGCACGATCTTCACGGACAGATCCGCTATACGGTACACCCCGCCGATGAGGATCAGCCCGGTGACGGCGGTGAGTATGCATGCGAACACCAGGTGGGTCCATTCGTAGTCGAAGGCCCCCTGGACGGCCTCCGACATGCTGATGACCTCGCCGGAGACGAATCCAACGAGGTACATCATGATCATGAAGAAGGCGGCGAGCATCCCCAGGCGCTTCATGCCCAGCCCGTGGAAGAGCGTGTATGCGGGGCCTCCGCGGTATCCGCCGTTCTCCTTGGGGACCTTGTAGATCTGGGCGATGACGGTCTCGAGGAAGCTGGTGGCCATGCCGATGCCGGCGAATATCCACATCCAGAAGATGGCTCCGGGACCTCCGGCGACGATGGCCATGATGGGGCCGGTGATGTTGCCGACGCCGATGCGGGACCCCATGGACATGCAGAAAACCTGGAACGGGGTGAGCTTCCCCTCCTGGTGCTCGAAGTCGCGGCGGAACGTGACCCTGCACATCTCCTTCAGGGACGACACCTGGAGCCCTTTCAAACGGATCGTCGCGTAGAGGCCCACGCAGATTATGAGCACGAATGCGATGTTCCAGATGTTGCTGTCTATGAAGTCGAGGACGTCCATCAGATCCACGATGCCACCGGGTGTCGGAAGGGCTGGCCGTATATACCTGCATCGGCGGTCGTATACACCGGTGCATCCGGGGTCAACCGGAGAGGGATCCGATGATCCCGTCGGCTACGGATTCATCCGCACCGAATGTCGTCATCAAATCGATCGTTCCGACCAAGGATGATATAGATGCTGTTTCGGTCTGAGCAACGGACTATGAAGTCCGGCTCGTGAGAATCTGACGAACAACACTGTTCACCTCAGCAAATCGATCAGAACTGAATCCGAGTCACATTACGAATGTGTGGATAAATTCGGAATCAGCTTCTGCGACTACTTTTCCATATTCGGAATCAAACTCTTCCCTGTGAACTACCACTGGTTCTACGAAAGCAGCTCCATACAACTGGATTGGTGATATCATGAACGAGACAAGCCATGTTCTGATCGGATGCACGGCCATACTGGCCGGATTCATGCTGTTCTGCACGGACATGCTGGCCTGGTCCTTCGGGCGTGCCGAGATGGGTCACACCTGGTGGACCCTGATCAGCATCATCATCGTGCTGGTCGGAGTGTACATCCTGTACCGCGAGCACAAGCACGGCAGTGGCGAATGAAACCTTATGCGCCCCTTCCGGGGGCACCTCCCGCTTTCTTGAGCAGGTCCATCCTGAAGTCGTAGTACGCGGGAGTCATGTCCATGTGGTGGATGTGGGGGTTCTCGAACCTCTGCTCCTCCTGCCAGATCTCGTCCCTCAGCTGCGACTCCACGTAGTCCCTGATCTCCGTCAGCGGCGTCGGGGCGGACAGGCGCTTCCCGTCCCTCATGACCGGCCTCAGCAGGCTCTTGGCCGTGCACCCTTCGAGGACGATGTCCTTCCAGGGCTTGGACGGGTCCACCACCCTGAAGGGCGACGACAGATCCACCGTCTCGGATTCCAGGGCGATGATGTCGCAGACCGCATGGCCTGTGCCGTCGTATGCCCGGTACACGGATTTTCTGCCGGGGTTGGTGATCTTCTCCACAGCCTCCGAGACCTTGATGGTGGGTATCTGCACCCCTTCCCTCTCGATGCTGGCTATCTTGTACACAGCACCCAGGACGGGGTCGCTCTTGGCGGTGATGAGACGCTCCCCCACGCCGAAGGCGTCTATGCGCCCGCCCTGGTCGATGATCGATGTTATAGAATACTCGTCCAGGCTGTTGGAGGCGATGATCCTGCAGTCCTGCAGCCCGGCGGCGTCCAGCATCCTGCGGACCTCCTTGGACAGGTACGCCAGATCGCCGGAGTCCAGGCGGACGCCCTTCAGGCGCTTGCCCATGGGTTCCAGCACCTCTTTGGCGCAGCGTATGGCATTGGGGGCCCCGGACCTGAGGACGTCGTAGGTGTCGATGAGCAGCACGGTGTCGTCGGGATAGGTCTCCGCGTACCTGCGGAAGGCTTCGAACTCCGAGTCATGGTACATGACCCAGCTGTGGGCCATGGTCCCGCTTATGGGTATTCCGAACATCTGCCCCGCAAGGACGGTGGCACTGCCGCCCGCCCCGCCTATGTATGCGGCCCTAGCGCCGTAGACGGCGGCGTCCATGTTATGGGCCCGGCGGGCTCCGAAGTCGGATACCCCTCTGCCCTGTGCCGCCCTGACGATCCTGCGGGCCTTGGTGGCGATGAGGGACTGGTGGTTCACCTGAGCAAGCACGGCGGTCTCCGCCAGCTGGGCGTCTATCATGGGAGCGGTGACGGTTATGACCGGCTCGTTGGGGTACATGACCGTTCCCTCGGGGAAAGCGTCGACATCCCCCTTGAAGCGGTAGTCTGCAAGGTAGTCCAGGAACCCCTCGTCGAACATCCTCAGAGAAGACAGGTACGCTATGTCCTCCTCGCCGAAGGACATGCCCTCCAGGATCTCCAGCACCTGCTCCAGGCCGGCGAAGACGGCGAAGCCCCCTCCGTCCGGTATCCTGCGGAAGAAGACGTCGAAGGTCACCCTGTCGTCGTGCCTGCCCTCCAGGAAGTACCCGTTGGACATGGTCATCTCGTACAGGTCGGTCATCATGGAGAGGTTGCGGCTGCTGTTGATGGTCATGCTACGTCCCGCCATGTCCTGCACCACCGATAAAACCCGCGTCCGTCAGGCAGGTGCTTCCGATGTGACCTCTTCGGCGTACCGGGAGGAGACCTTCTCCAGGAGGTACCCGCAGACCAGGCCCGCCGCCACGCCCACGATGCACAGGGGGATCATGTCGGAGGCCATGGCCCCGAACGCCTGCACGAACACCGTCACCACCGAGCCGACTGTGATGCCCAGTATGCAGATGTACGAGGGCACGCGGTGCCTCTCCAGGAAGTAGTCCACCACCTTCGCCAGGGCCAGCACCCCGAACACGAAGCCTATCCCCGCAGGTATCAGGGCGGCCACCCTGTCCATGATGGTGGACAGATCCAGGTCCCCGATGAGGTTCATGAAGGGAGCGTACAGGCCGATGGCCAGCAGTATGGCCGCCCCGCTGAGCCCGGGGACGATCTTGGACAGGGCCAGCAGCAGGCCGATGACGAAGAGCAGGACGATGTCCACCGCATCCAGTTTCACCAGGGATATGCCGGAGTCGAAGCCGTTCACGAAGATCAGAGCGATCATCACGGCGAAGCCGACGATGCCTGCGATGATGGCGCCCTTGGTTATGCCTTCCTTCCCGCGGTCGGTGCCCAGCTTGTAGATGTCCGGCACCTGGAACACGATGAGAGCCGCGAAGAAGAACATCAGCGGCACCTCCCAGTTCTCCAGCAGGGCGTTGATGCCCACTGCGCAGACCACAAGGCCCACCACTATGCCCAATCCCACCGGCACGATGAACCGGAGGTCCTTCAGAAGCTTGCCGCGGATGTCTGCCACATCGGCTATCAGACGCTCGTAGATGCCGAAGATCACCGCGATAATCCCGCCGCTGGCCCCGGGCATCATTGACATGATGCCCACCAGGCCGCCCACCAGGAAGTCCTTCACCGACCGGTTCTCCATGAGAGGGCCACATACCCCCTGTATAAAAACAGTTGCGGGCGGTCACACGGGCATGACGCCCTTCCCGGAGGGGATGTCGTACTTCCTGACGGTGACAGCCATCAGCATGACGGACATCGCCACCGTCAGCACGGTGTACCACGAGAGGATCTCCAGCACCGAGTAGGGTCCGGAGACCATACCGACGATGAGGTTGGGGACGGCGGCACCGCCGTAGGATGTGAGGTAGATGGTGGAGAACACCCCGGCCCTCTCCCGGATGCCGGTCTGGGCGAGGATGCCGGTGACGCTGCCGGTGAAGGCCACCCCCTGGGACAGCCCCGCTATGATGCTCGCTATCAGGAACAGAGCCAGGTTGTCTGCCGCCAGGGACAGGTACATGACAACGATGAAGACGGAGAATCCGGCCATTCCGTACCTCTGGGCGGTGCGGGTGTCGAACCTCTTGGCGAAGAACCCGCCAACAGCGTTGGGCAGCAGCAGGGATGTGAACACCGCAGCCGCGAGGAAGGCGTTGTGGGAGCCGAAGTACTCCTGGACGATGGTGGAGCTGTAGGCTTGGGAGAACCCGCCCACCGCCCAGGTGCCCACGAAGATGAAGGCGGAGGCCAGGAACATCCGCTTGGCGGACGCGGGGATCTGGATCCTCGGGCGCACGGAGGCCATGAGGCCGGGCTTCCTCTCCACGGTCTCGGCGCCGCAGGCCACCGTCAGCGCTATGACGACGATGACCCCCATCACGCAGGTGAAGTACATGGGGGCGGTGACGCCGGTGTACTGGATGACGCCGCCGGAGACGAAGGCGCCGGTGGACAGGCCCAGCGTGGGAGCGCTGCTGGTGATGGCGGGACCCACCCACTTGGGCAGGTCGGCGCACAGGTCGACAATGTAGGCGGCGACCGTGCTCGACCCCAGACCGCTGACGATCCCCTGTATGAGCCTGCCGGCCATCAGCATCTCCGGAGAGGTGAGGTTCGCGAAGACGAAGCATCCGATGAAGGACACAGCCAGAATCAGCACCGTCACCGGCCTGCGGCCCAGGTGGTCGGAGAGCCTGGGGAAGAACAGCAGGGACACCACCGTCCCTATCAGATAGCACACCGAGGTGAGGGACAGCTGCCCCTGGGTGAGGCCCAGCTCCCCTTGGTACATAGAGTACAGCGGTATGGGGGAGCCGGATGCGAAATAGAGGATGACGATCGATGCTACCGCGCCTACCAGCCCGACGGACTTCCTGTCCATGCCACCGCCTCAGATGACCGGAGTCACCGCGGAGGCGTATTTACGGGTTGCCAGGATACCGCCGGGCTGGTTCCACGGTTCACTTGCGGAGCACCCTCATGGCGTTGGCCACCGCGATCAATGCGACGCCCACGTCTCCGAAGACGGCCTCCCACATCCCGACCATGCCCATGGCGCCGAGGGCCAGGAACACAGCCTTGACGATCAGTGCGAAGGCGATGTTCTCCAAAGCGATGGCTCTGGTGGCCCGGGACACTTTCAGCGCGGCAGGGATGCCGGAAGGCTCGTCGGTCATCAGCACGATGTCCGCCGCCTCAATGGCGGCGTCCGAGCCAAGGCCGCCCATGGCGATGCCCACATCGGCTCTGGACAATGCGGGGGCGTCGTTTATGCCGTCGCCGACGAAGGCCACCCTTCCTCCGCCTTCGGCGCAGATGCGCTCCAGGTGATCCACCTTGCCGTCCGGGAGCAGGCCGGCGCGGTACTCCGTCATGCCCACCGCCTCCGCCACCCCGCGGGCGGTCGCCTCATCATCGCCGGTTAGCATGACCGTCCTGCGCACACCTAGGGACATGAGCTCTGTGAGGGCCTTCCTGCTGTCAGCCTTCACACGGTCGGAGATGATGACGCATCCGGCGAACTCCCCGCCGACGGAGACGTACACCTTGGTTCCCGCCTTTCCGCACTCGGAATAGGGGATGCCTTCCTCCTCCATCAGGCGTCCGCTGCCGGCGCACACCCTGATGCCGTCCACATCCGCGATAACCCCCCTGCCCGCACGCTCCTCGGCGTGCGCGGGCGAAGGGATATCGCCGTCCACGGCGGATGCGATGGATCTTGCTATCGGATGGTTGGAGACGCTCTCGGCGGCAGCGGCCATCCTCAGCACCTCCTCTCTCCCGAAGCCTCCGGCGGTGATGACGTCGGTGACCTCGAAAACACCTTCCGTAAGGGTACCGGTCTTGTCGAAGACCACGGTGTCCACCCTATTGAGGGCCTCCAGGGAGCTTCCGCCCTTCACCAGCACCCCATGGCGGGATGCGGCTCCGATTCCGCCGAAGAAGGTGAGCGGAACCGAGATGACCAGAGCGCAGGGGCAGGAGACCACCAGGAACACCAGCGCCCTGTGCACCCATTCGGACCATGCACCGCCCATCAGCAGCGGAGGGATGAGGGCCAGCAGGGCTGCGGCGCCCACAACGGCGGGGGTGTAGTACCTGGCGAACACCGTGATCAGGTTCTCGGTCCTCGCCTTCTTCGCGGAGGCGTTCTCCACCAGGTCGATGATTCTGGCGACTGTGGACTCGCCGTAGGGGCGGTCCACCCTGATTTCCAGCACGCCGTCGGTGCAGATGCAGCCGGACAGCGCTTCGCCGCCTTCGGAGAGGCGGCGGGGCACCGGCTCGCCGGTGATGGCTTTGGTGTCTGCCATGCAGCTGCCGGACACCACGGTGCCGTCCAGGGGGATCCTCTCCCCGGGCCGGACCACAATCGTCTCGCCGACTGCCACATCCGCCGGATCGATCTCTGTCTGTACGCCGTCCCTTATCACCCTGGCTCTGTCGGAACGGATGTCCATCAGCTCGGTGATGGACCTGCGGGACCTGCGGACCGCGAGGTCCTGGAAGTACTCCCCCACCTGGTAGAACAGCATCACTGCCACCGCCTCTGGGTACTCTCCGATGATGAACGCCCCTATGGTGGCGACGGACATCAGCAGATTCTCATCGAAGACCCTGCCCTTGGAGATGTTGCGGGCGGCGGTCAGCAGGACGTCCGCTCCGAGCACGGCATAGGAGGCGACGAACACCGCCAGCGGAGCGTAGGAAGGCAGGTCCCAGATGTAGAACATCGGGAGAGCCAGCGCGAACAGTGCTGCTCCCACCGCCAGGCGGGCTATCTTGCCTTTGTCCGCCTCATGCGAATGCTCGGCAGGGTCCTCCGTCAGCACCACCACATCGGGCTCGTGGGCGAAGACCACCTCCTCCACCCTCTCGGTGAGGGTCGGTTCGGCCGACGGCTCGAAGACCACCGTCAGCGTCTGCCTCACAAGGTTCACTGAGGATGAGGTCACGCCCTCAAGCAGCCCCACCTCCCTCTCTATCATCGCGGAGCAGTTGGGGCAGTCCAGCCCCTGCAGGACATATCTCCTCTTCACCTTCCGTCTCCTCCTCTATTTCGTAATTGCTCAATCACTCAACTAATGATGAATAAAAAAGCGCATCACTCCCGCAGGTGCTCCAGGCCCATGTCGATGATCCTCTCCACGTGGTCGTCCGCCAGAGAGTAGTACACCGTCTGCGCGTCCCTGCGGTACTTCACCAGATTTGCCATCCTGAGGGCCTTGAGCTGATGGGAAACCGCCGACTTCGTCAGCCCCAGCAGGCAGGCTATGTCGCAGACGCACATCTCGTTCTGATGCAGGGCGTGGAGTATCCTCACCCTGGTGCTGTCCGAGAACAACTTGTACAGCGAGGCGAGCCTGAGGTACTCGTCCTCCTCCAGCATACGGGAGCGGGTGTCCGCCACCACTTCGCCGTGGATGACCTCGCAGTCGCATACGGGCTGTGCGCTCATGTTCGTCCTCCTTAGTTGAATGATTGCTCAATTACTCATCAGTATTTATCGCTTGCTGTCCGGCGACGGAATCCGCCGTACGCAGCACCCACCTGACGATGTCGGCCTCCGCCCTGCCCTGAGTCGCTCTACCGAACAGCGAATGGCCAGCGCCTGTGTACAGGTACACCTCGGGGCGCATGCCCCCATCGGCCATGACCGAGGCTACGCTGACCACTCCTTCCCCGTATCCGCCCACCGGATCCCTCTTCCCGGAGGCCAAGAGGACGGGCGTCCCGTGCGTCATCCTCCCGGTGCCGTCGGCCATCGCACCGCGTATGAGGGACATGAGGTCGTACAGCGCGCGGTTAGAGAACAGGAACCCGCACATGGGGTCCCCGTGACCTTCGGAAGTGCGGAAGCGTATGCTGTATCCGCCCACGACCGCCATGTTCAGTTTGGCGCTGCGGGTCCTGCCGCCGTTGAGACGGCATCTCAGCCCCACGTACATCCTCCCGAAGAGGAGCTTCAGAACGGGGATCTCCCCGGTGGCCGTCAGGACCGCCGCGTCAGCGGGGACGCCGGAGGCCAGGAGCCTCCTGGCCACGAAGGACCCCATGCTGTGTCCTACCACCATGTGCGGGATGCCGGGGAACTCCGATGCCATCCGCGAGAACACCGATTCGCAGTCGCTGACCAGCAGCGAATCGCCATCTCTGTCGGCGATGTGACCGAGATCCCCGTCCGCCGTGAGACCGTGGCCCAACTGGTCGTAGCCGTAGACGACGGCGCCGGAGCGGCAGAGCATCTCCGCCATCACGGAATGGCGCATGATGTGCTCCATCATGCCGTGGACGATGAGGACGGCGCAGAGGGGCTCGCCGTCGGGAATCCAACGGACGCATCTCAATTGCACCCCCTCCGATGCCGAGTCCATCCGGAACTCCTGGCGATCCATGGGACTCAATGGAGATGCAGGGATAAACCGTTGCATCCTGCGCAGACGCGCTGACTGCAGAATCAGGGACCCGGGCGCCTTACTTCGGGCACTCTCCCGAAGGGCTCGAGGGAACGGACCTTCGAAAGCACAAGATCATCGTAGCCGTCCTCGACCAGCAGAAGGGAGTCCTCTCCCCCGAGGCAGCGCCCGATGCAGGATTCGAAGGCATCGAAGTAGTAGTCCACCCTCAGGCTGTTCGCGCCTGCGAACCTCCTTGCGCCGGCACCGTACACGCCGACGGATGCGGACCCCTCGATCAGCGAGGCGATCCCTTCCGGATCCGCATCTTCCGAAACCGTGATCACGGACAGGGCCCCGCAGGGACGGTCGGTCACCTTCGCCACCATCTGGCTCTCGGTCTTGGGACACGGAGCCTCGGGGATCCCGCGGATCATGCAGAGGCTCCGGTTGACGGCGAACATGGAGGGCTGCATCAGGCCGCTGAGGTACACCTGCACGGGGTCGTCGTAAAACCCGTCCGCGTCCCCGGAGTACACGACCTCCCCTCCGCGCAGGACGTGGGTCACGTCCGCCCAGGAGTAGGCCAGGTCCACATCGTGCGTCGATATGACCACGGTCGTCCCGGAGTGGTGCAGCTGCTCCGCCAGCTCCATCAGCTCAGACGCCATCTGGGGATCCAATCCTGCGGTGGGCTCGTCCATCACCAGGACCTCGGGGCGCATGGCCAGCGCCCCGGCCAGAGAAAGCCTCTTCCTCTGACCGTAGGAGAGCTTGAGAGAGCTCTGCTTCCGCATGCCGGAGAGCCCAACCAGGGACAGCGCCTCCTCCGCCCTGGATGCCACCTCATCCTCCGGGAGGCCCAGGTTGCGGGGCCCGTAGGAGGCATCCGCCTCCACGGTCTGTCCGAAGATCTGATCGTCCGGGTTCTGCATCACCAGCGAGACCTTCGACCTCAGAGCCCGCAGGCCCTTCCGCCTGTAGGACACGGGCTCGCCGTCGAAGAGGACGGCACCCCTGTCCGGCTTCAGTATGCCGTTGAGATGGTGGAACAGCGTAGACTTCCCGGCGCCGTTGGCGCCCATAATGACGGTCCTCTCTTTGCGGCCGATGGCCAGGTCGACGTCCTTCAGGGAAGGGCGCTCCGCGCCCTTGTACGAGAAAGAGACGCCCCTGAGCTCCAGAACGGGATTCATACCAGCACCTCCGGCGCATCCCCGAACCCTTCCGAACGGCGGATCCTCTCGATCACCGATTCCTCCATCCCCGGGTCGCAGAACAGGACGCAGTCTTTGCCGGTGAGGGCCTCCATCAGGCAGCACTCCACGGCGTTGAAGAAGAAATCCGCCCTCAGCATCCCCTCGGAGAAGGCGCGGCGGGTGCGGTATCCGCAGACGCCAACAACGGTCCCCTCGGATACGTCCTCCGGGACGGTGGCCACCCTGATGGTGCCCCTCAGGGACCCGCCGGCGAGCCTGCAGAGGAGCTGGCTCATGGTCCGTGGGTACGGGGACTCGGATATGCCGCGGGCGGCGCAGACAGCGGAGTTGACGGAGAACACCCTCGGCCTCGCCAGCCCCGCCAGGGAAACCTCCCCGCTGTCGCCGAAGAACCCTTCGGGCGGCCCGGAGTACACTGCCTTGCCGTTGCGGAGCACGTGTATGCTCTCCGCCCATGTGTATGCGAGATCGACATCGTGCGTCGAGACGATGACGGTAGTCCCCGACCTGCACAACTGCTCCGCCAGCTCCAGGACCTCGTGGGACATCTGGGGATCCAGGCCGGCGGTGGGCTCGTCCATGATCATCACCCTGGGCCTCACCGCCAGGGCGCCTGCGATGGCCACCCTCTTCCGCTGGCCGTAGGACAGCTGCACGGTGGGCCTGGTGCGGTAGCCATCCATGCCGACCATGTACAGCGCCTCATCCACCCTGCGCTCGACCTCGTCGCGGGGGAGGTCCATGTTCAGCGGTCCGAAGGCCACGTCCTCCTCCACCGTCGACGAGAATATCTGCTCGTCCGGGTTCTGGACCACCACCGACACCTCCGAACGAAGCCTCCTCAGCGCCTCCTTGGAGTAGTCCAGAGGCGAGCCGCAGTAGAGCACCTGCCCCTCTGCCGGCTTCAGCACCCCGTTGAGATGGTAGAACAGCGTGGACTTCCCGGCGCCGTTGGCTCCGAGTATCACCGTCCTGACGCCCTCTTCGATGGACAAGGAGACTCTGTCGAGGGACGGCCTCTCCTGACGGGGGCTGTACCGGTACGTGACGTCGCGGAGCTCCAGCAGCGGCAGCCTCACACCCCCAGGAGGATGCGGGACATGTCCACCATGCCCTCGGTGCGCATCCCGAACACATAGAGCGCGGCTGCGACGGCTGCGGTCACCGCCACCCACTTCACCCCCGCCTTCGCGGGCGCGTTGAGTACCGGGAAGTACCCGCGGTAGTTGCGGCAGTCCAACGCCATCTGCGCCTTGTCCGCCATCTCGGTGGAGGACAGGAATGTCCCCACGGCTATGGAGGCGGCGGTCTCCACCGACCTGCGCACGCCGGAGAACCCGAGCCTGCAGGAGGCGGCGCTCCACATGGCCTCCATCCTCTCGATCAGCAGGAAGGCGTAGCGGTAGATCAGCACAACGATCTCGGCCACCTCGTCGGGGATCCTTATCTGCCTGAGCGCCTGGGACAGATGAGGTATCGGCGTTGACGTGGCGAAGCCCATCATGACGGTTATGCCCGCTATGCTCCTGAAGAACACCAGCCAGGCCTCGTTGAAGCTGTCCGCGGTCATGTGGATGTCGATCCACAGGATGCGGGTGTCCCATACGACCTCGCCTCCGCTGCCGGAGATGGAGATGAACCCGCATCCCACGGCCAGTATCGCCACCGCCTCCAGTATAGCCAGACCGATGAAGAACGGGACCCTGAGGTTGGTGGAGTAGGCCATCATCGAGATGCCTATGACCAGCGTGACCGCCGGGACGAGGAAGGATCCGGTGGCGATGTTGACGATCAGCACCGCCACCATGAACATGAGTTTGCCGAGGGGGGCCCAGGACAGCATGCGGGAGCCGTATGCCAGCGTATCCATCTGTGCGTGCTCCGACATCCCGGGCCCCCTCGGATCACCGTTTGGTGTAGCGGCCGATGAAGTAGCCGATGATGACCGCTCCGATGGCCGCCTGCAATGCAAACAGCAGGCTCTCGGTCTCGCCGGGGAGCTCGAAGCTGCCCCATATGCCGGAGGTCCAGGGCTCGTAGCCCGGATCCACCTCTCCGACCACGTTCTCGGCCGCATCGTCGGCTCCGCCGAAATCGGCACCGTTGGCGTAGATCAGCGCACCCACTACGAGAGCGGCGATTATGGCGAAGCCCGCCACGTACACGATGATGTTCCTGTTGCTCATGCGGAGTGCCCCCCTTCTGCGGTCGCCCCGGGCAGGCCCGGGTTCTCTACGGCGTCGAAGACCTCCGGCCTGTTGGACAGGAGGTACACAGCGAACATGTAGAACAGCACGCCCTCGATGATCGCCAGCGGGATCTGGGTCAGCGCGTAGTTGGTCATGAAGTTCACGAAGGCGCTGACGGTCTGGCCGTGGTCCAGGGTCATCTGGAGCGCGGTGACCACATAGGTGCAGAGGTCCGCGAACAGGGCGGCGAAGAATATGCTGACCGATATCTTCATGCCGTATCTCCGCAGGGCCTTCCACACCAGGAGGCCGAAGAACGGCCCGGCGACGCCCATGGAGAATATGTTGGCCCCCAGGGTCGTGAGGCCCCCGTGGGCCAGCAGGAGCGCCTGGAATATCAGGACGATGGTCGCAAGGAACGATGTTATGCAGATCCCGTACAGGACGCTGGAGAGCCCGGTCCCGGTGGGATGGGAGCTGGTGCCGGTCATGGACGGCAGCTTCATCGACGACAGCATCGCAATGAAGGCGCCGGAGAGAGCCACCGTCATCTTGTGCTCCGGATGCTCCCTCACCAGCTCGACTAGTCTCTTGGCCCCTATGAACACGAAAGGCAGCGCCAGGACGAACCAGACAGCGCACCATATCGGATCCAGGAACCCTTCCATTATGTGCATCTTGTCTCACCTTTGATTCAATGCGCCCTCACGGGCAGACCGCGGGTCCCCGCTACCGATAGGAATTGGACGATACATCCAACTTGATGTATTAAACGATTCTGCACAGAATCCAACGGGATCAGCCCCTGTAGTAGATCATGGCGTTGCAGATGGTGGCTGCGATGTTGGAGCCCCCTTTCCTGCCCTTCGGTATGATGAATGGGACGTCCCTCTCCATCATGATCTCCTTGGACTCCACCACGTTGACGAACCCAACCGGCGCTCCCACCACCAGTGCCGGCCTGGCCTCCCCCGAGTCTATGAGCTCCGCCAGGCGGATCAATGCGGTGGGGGCGTTCCCGATGGCGAATATGGCGGGCTTCCTCAGAGACACCTCCGCTCCCCTCTCCATGCAGACCGTGGCACGGGTGCATCCCCTCTCCTTGGCCTCGGCCATGACGTCGTCGTCGGAGATGTAGCAGTGGACGCTGCCTCCGTATGCGGAGAGCTTCTTCTTGTTGATCCCCGCGGCGGCCATCTTGGTGTCGGTGACGATGTCCGCTCCGGACCGGATCGCATCCACCCCTATGCGGGCGGCACCGGGGGAGAAGACCAGGTTGTCCGCGTAGTCGAAATCGGCGGAGGTGTGGATGCACCTCCTGACGATGGAGAACTCCGGCTCCGGCCAAGTGCGTCCGCCCAGCTCCGACGTGATGATCTCCATGCTGCGCTTCTCGATCTCCTCGGGTCTCACTATCTCGAATGCCATCATATCACCCCAGGTCGTATCCGCGGGGGGTGATCATCCTGTCCCCGGACACGTACGTCTGCGAATTGCCGATGATGACGATGCAGAACATATCCACATCCTCCGACGGCAGTTGGCCGAGGGTGGTGATCCTGCTGGTCTCCCCCTCCCTGCCGGCGTTCCTCACGATGCCCACCGGCGTATCGGCAGGACGATGGTTCATCACCAGGCCTGCGGCCCGGGCGAGGTACTCCGTCCTGGTCTTGCTCTTCGGGTTGTAGAGGCAGATGACCATGTCGCTCTCGGCGGCACGGTCCACCCTCTTCATGATCAGGTCTATGGGCGTCATCAGATCGGACAGGCTGATGAGGGCGGTGTCATGCATCAGCGGCGCGCCGAGGACGGATGCGGCCGCGGATGCGGCGGTGACCCCGGGAACGGTGTCGATGTCTATGTCCGCGCCCATCTCCTCCGCCAGCTGGTAGATTATCCCCGCCATGCCGTATATCCCGGAATCGCCGCTGGAGACCATGGCGACATCCTTGCCCGAGGCGGCCTCCTCGATGGCCATGCGGCATCTCTCAACCTCCTTCATCATGCCGGTGGCCCGGTACTCCTTGTCCGGGAAGATCCCCTTCAGCATGTTCACGTACGTCGTGTAGCCGGTGACCAGATCCGCGTTGGCGATGGCCTCCGCGGCCCTGAAGGTCATATCCCCCTTTCCTCCGGGGCCGAAGCCCACCACGTGCAGTTTGCCACTCATGAGATGACCGTCCGAACCGCCTCCGAAGGCGGCGATTCGCGATGTTGTCCCAACTATTTTAAGATGGCATATTCATCCAACTCATCCTCTTGGAAGAGTGAAGGCCATGGACGGCGACGGAATGCACGTTCTCGTAGGGAGCAGGATGCTCAGATGTGGTCATACCACCGGCACCTGCGCCGCCGCAGCGTCCAAAGCGGCCGCAGAGATGCTCCTATCCGGAAGAAGCATCCAATCGGTATCGGTCGCCACGCCCAAAGGGATCGTTCTGAACCTCCCGGTCGAAGATGCCGTCATGAACGGTGGCTCCGCATCCTGCGCCGTGAGGAAGGACGGGGGTGACGACATCGACGCCACCCACGGAGCGCTGGTGTACTCCACCGTATCCCTATCTCCGTCGGACATTTCCGTAGACGGAGGGGAGGGAGTGGGCAGGGTGACCCGCCGCGGCCTGGACCAGCCTCTGGGAGAATCCGCCATAAACAGGGTGCCGAGATCGATGATCCGTGATGCGTTGGAGGACGTTGCATCCGCATACGGATACACGGGAGGGTTCTCGGTCGTGATATCCGTACCAGAGGGCAGGAGGATCGCGGAATCCACGTTCAACCCCCGCCTGGGGATCGAAGGCGGGATATCCATACTGGGGACCAGCGGCATAGTCGAGCCCATGAGCGAGACCGCCATCGTCAGGACCATCGAGACGGAGATGGACATGAGGGCCGCCGAAGGCGCCAAGGTGCTGGCGGCGGTCCCCGGCAACTACGGGAGGGACTTCGCCGACACCATCGGCCTGGATGCGGATTCCGCTGTGAAGTGCAGCAACTTCATCGGGGAGATGCTGGACCGCGCCTGCGCTCTGGGGACGGACATCCTCCTCATCGGGAACCTGGGCAAGATGGTGAAGCTGGCCGGAGGCATCATGAACACCCACTCCAGGAACGCCGACTGCCGGATGGAGATACTGGCGGCATACACGGTCATGGCCGGCGGGGACGCATCCGACGCCCGCAGGGTCATGGAATGCATATCAACCGACGATGCCCTGGAGGTCCTGGAGGAGAAGGGCATGATCCGCAGGGTGTCCGAGCTTCTGGCGGAGAGGATAGAGTATCACATGAACCATCGCACCGGAGGGAGGATCCGCACGGCGGCCATAGTTTACTCGTCGGTCTACGGAGAGCTCTGCCGCACGTCCCTGGCGGATTCGATGCTGAGAGAGCTGGGAGGCGGGGCATGAGGGTGAAGGGCATAGCGTTCTCGGGACCCGGATGCTCCACGCTCAAAAGGATATCCGAGACCCTCGGAGACGGCATGGAGGCCGTCTGCCGCACCAAAGCGGACAGCTCCGGGATCCCGCAGACGGAGGATGTGGATGCATGGGTCCGCGAGGGCTTCGAAGCATGCGATGCCCTGGTGTTCGTCGGAGCCACGGGGATCGCGGTGCGCTACACCGCCCCGTACGTGAGGAGCAAGGACAGGGACCCCGCCGTGGTCTGCGTCGACGAGCGCGGAAGATACTGCATACCTCTGCTTTCCGGGCACCTCGGAGGCGCCAACCGCCTGGCCGAGATGATCGCCGAAGGCATCGGAGCCGTTCCGGTCATCACAACGGCGACGGACATCAACGGCGTGTTCGCCGTCGACACCTTCGCCAAAGACAACGACCTCCGCATAGGATCGCTGGAGGCGGCCAAAGAGGTCTCCGCCGCCCTCCTCAGAGGGGACGCCGTGCGCTTCTGCTCCGACATCCCCTTCGAAGGGGACCTCCCGAGCGGGCTCATCATGGGCGACGAGGGGGCCCTGGGGATCAGCATATCGGCGGACGGATGCAGGCCCTATGACACCACCCTGCTGCTGACGCCCATGGACGTGACCGTCGGAGTGGGGTGCAGGAGAGGCACCGACCCCGAGAAGCTCCGGAGGTTCGTCATGAGGATCCTCGAAGAGGAGGGCATATCGCCCGGCCGCGTGGGGTCGGTCCGCAGCATCGACATCAAGAGGGACGAGGAGGCCGTGCTGAGGCTGGCCGAGTCATTGGATGCTCCGGCCCGCTTCCTGACAGCGGAAGAGCTGATGAAGGTCGAGGGCGATTTCACACCGTCGGATTTCGTCCGGGAGAGGACCGGAGCCGACAACGTATGCGAGCGCTCCGCCGCATGGGGCGGATGCGCCATCAAAAGGAGGAAGACGGCCGAGGACGGCATGACCGCCGCCATCGGCACGATGAGGATCACGCCGAGGTTCTGATATGAGGGACATACTGGTTTTCTCGGGGACGACTGAGGGCAGGACGCTGGCCCGCTGGCTCGCCTCCAACGGCATCATGGTCCATGTCAGGGTGGCGACCGAATACGGAGCGACCGTCATGGGCGAAGAGGACAACATCGATGTGCAGGTGGGATCCTGCGGCGGAGCCGAGGGGATCGCTTCCGTCATAAGGGAGGGGATGTACGACACCGTCGTCGATGCCACCCATCCCTACGCCGCCACCGTATCCAAGCACATCAGGGAGGGCTGCGCGGCAGCCGGTGCGGAATGCATACGCATCGCAAGAGGCAGCTCCGGATTGGGATACTCGGACGACGTCACCGCCGTCGGCAGCGTAGCCGAGGCGGTGGACTACCTGATGACCACCGAAGGGAACATCCTGGCGGCCACCGGGGCCAAGGAGATCGATGAGTACACCCGCATCCCCGATTACAGAGAAAGGGTGGTGGCGAGGGTGCTCTCCACCGCCTCGTCGGTCGCGAGATGCGCCGAGTTCGGTTTCGAGGGCAGGAACCTCATCTGCGGCCAGGGGCCCTTCTCGGAGGAGACCAACTACGCGGCGCTGATGCAGACCGGTGCGAAGTACATGGTGACCAAGGACTCCGGCACCGTCGGAGGGTTCGAGGAGAAGGTCCGCGCCGCCAGGAGGGCGGGAGCGAGGATAGTCCTGGTCAGAAAGCCCGACGACGACGGCGTCAGCTACGATGAGGCGGTGAGGATGCTGTCCGAGAGGCTGGGAATCCCCGTGCCGGAGGCCGAGACGCCGGCGGCGAAGCCGTCGGTGGTGCTGATCGGCATCGGCGTCGGGAGCGACGGCATGACGCTGCGCGCGGCTGAGAAGCTCCGCAGAGCGGATGTGGTCATCGGCGCCAGGAGGATGCTGGACTCGGTGGACACAACAGGGAAGGACACCGTGGAGGAGTACAGGTCCGAGAGGATCGTCTCGTTCCTGGAGGGCTCCGACTACCGCCGCGCGGCGGTGCTGCTGTCCGGGGACACGGGCTTCTACAGCGGCGCCAAGGGGATCCTGGAGAGGATCGACCGCGGGCGTTTCGACGTGGAGGTGGAATGCGGCACATCGTCCCTATCGTATCTGTGCGCCAGGATGGGCACGGTCTGGCAGGACGCGTTCCTGGCCAGCGCCCACGGCAGGAGGGCCAACCTGGTCAGCATCTGCAGCACCCACCCCAAGGTGTTCACGCTGCTCACCGACGGGGAGAGCGTCCACGCCATGTGCAGGGAGCTCTTCGACCACGGCATGAACAGCCTGAAGGTCACCGTGGGCCAGGACTTCGGCATGGTAGGCGAGAGGGTCATCTCCGGAACGCCGTCGGAGATGCTGGACGAGGAATTCGGCAGCCTGTGCGTCGCGATGGTGGAGAACCCGTCCCCGGACGACAGGATGACCCACACCATATCCGACGACATGTTCCTCAGAGGGGACGCCCCCATGACCAAGAGCGAGGTCAGGACGCTGTCGGTGCAGAAGCTCTGGCTCAAGGCCGATTCGATAATCTACGATGTGGGCGCGGGCACCGGGTCTGTGTCCATAGAGATGGCCATGGCGGCCTACAACGGCATGGTGTACGCCATCGAGAAGGACGAGGAGGCCGCCAGCCTGATCGAGCTCAACAGGCGGAAATTCAGGACCCCCAACCTGGAGGTCGTCAGAGGAACGGCGCCGGAGGCGTTCGAGGGGCTGCCTGCACCCACCCATGCGTTCATAGGAGGGTCCTCCGGGAACCTCAGACACATCATAGAGGGACTGCTGGCACTCAATCCCGACATACGAATGGTGGTGAACTCCGTCACCCTCGAAACCCTGTCCGATGTCATGGCCTGCGTGAAGGAGCTGGGACTGGCGGAGGAGGAGACGGTTCAGGTCTCGGTTGCCAGGACCAGGAAGCTGGGCAGGTACCACCTGCTCAACGCGCAGAATCCCGTGTTCATCACGGTGGTGAAGGGCAGATGATGCCCAGGATCATGATCGCCGCCCCCGCCAGCGGCTCGGGGAAGACCCTGGTCACCTGCGGGATCCTGCAGGCGCTGGTGGACCGCGGCATGAAGGTGTCCTCCTTCAAGTGCGGGCCGGACTACATAGACCCCATGTTCCACAGCCGCGTCATCGGCACCAGGTCGAAGAACCTGGACGCTTACTTCGTCGGACCGGATGTCCTGAGGTACCTCTTCGCCAGGACGGCGGAGGGTTCGGACATCTCCGTCATAGAGGGGGTGATGGGGTACTACGACGGGCTCTCCGCCGACAGCAGCGACTGCAGCTCCAGGGACGTGGCGGCGATGACGGACACGCCCACCGTCCTCCTCATCGACGCCAGAGGAGCCAGCGCATCCGTCCTGGCGGTGCTTAAGGGATTCATGGAGTACTCCGGCAACACCATCTCCGGCGTCATATTCAACAGGATGTCGGAGAGGGTATTCGAGGCGCTGAAGCCGAAGGCGGAGGCCATGGGCGTGAAGGCCGTCGGCTACGTGCCGAAGGTCACGGACCTGGTGCTTGAGAGCAGGCACCTGGGCCTGGTGCTGCCGTCGGAGATCGACAGCCTCAGAGAGAAGCTGCACCGCCTGGCGGGGATCCTGGAGCAGACCCTGGACATCGACGCCCTCATCTCCATGGCATCGGATGCCGGGGATCTCGATCACACGGAACCCGAGGTCCCTTCGGTCGGAAGAGCCAGGATAGGGCTGGCATCGGACGAGGCGTTCTGCTTCACCTACGAGGACAACATCGACCTGCTCCGCAGATGCGGAGCCGAAATCGTTCCGTTCTCGCCCATCCACGACCCCGAGCTGCCGGATGTGGACGCCGTCGTGCTCTCCGGAGGGTACCCCGAACTGCACGGGGAAGAGCTTGAGGCCAACGGATCCATGCGCAGGAGCATACGCGAAGCGCTTGAGTCCGGCATGCCCTGCATGGCCGAGTGCGGCGGGTTCATGTACCTACACGAGAGAGTGGAGGACACCGACGGCGTCATGCGCGAGATGTGCGGATTCCTGAGGGGAGAGGTTAGGAACACCGGGAAGCTGACCAGGTTCGGATACGCCGAGTTCACGTCCTGCGAGGGCATGCTGCCCGCCGGCACCAGGGTGAAAGGGCACGAGTTCCACTACTGGGACAGCAACGACCCCGGCTCGGACTGGTCGGCGAGGAAGCCATCGGGCAGAGAATACGGATGCATCCGCGACTCCAGCTCGGTGGTCGCAGGGTTCCCCCATCTCTACTACTATTCCAACCCCGAGGTTCCGGCTGCGTTCATCCGCAGAGCCATCGGATACAGGGATTCGAAGGATCAGAAAAGGTAAGTGGTTTGAGGCCCGGCCGGAGCCGGGTCTCACTGCTTGGCCCTATAGCCCTCGACGAGCTTCAGGACACCGGAGACTGCGACGAGAACACCGATGATGATCATGACGAGGTCCGCGGTATCCTGCCTGTTGAGGATAGCGTAGACACCCATGACGATCATGATGACACCCACGATCGCGGTCAGGATCTTCCCGTTGTTGTCCAGAGAGAAGGACGGGGCGACGTTCGCCAGGGACATGATACCCAGGACGATCAGCAGGACCGCCAGGAGGATCATGAGGACGTCCTCGAAGAAGTTCGGGAAGATTATGAGCAGTATGCCGAGCACAGCGGCGACGGCTCCGATGGCCACATCCGTCTTCAGACCGGACTTGAGTCCGCCGTAGAGGGAGATGGCACCGGAGATCAGCAGGAGCACACCCGCGATGATCAGAATCCACCTGAGGGCCTCAGCCTTGAGGGCCACAAGGAGGACACCGAGGATCACAAGGATGACACCGAGAATCATGGTGTTCATCCACGTGCCGGATTTACCAACGGTTATCTCCATGGTTTCACCGTTAAGAAGGATGCGTGCGGGCTATTTATAAGGTGTCCAGCAATCACGGCATAAGGGGGCAGTGACTGACCGCATCGGGTTACATCAGGATTTTCAGACCGGGCGACGTGGCCGTCGGCATACTGGCGATCGTCCTGTCCGCCGTGGCGGCGGCAGGGACGGGGGTCGCCGACAGGATGCAGGAGGTCGTGATAACCGCCGTGGCCGTGGTGCTGTACGTCTGCGGGGGCAACGCCTTCAACGACAGCCTGGACGGGGACGTCGACAGCACCGCCCATCCGGACCGCCCCATACCCGTGGGGGCCATAGACCCGGGGATGGCAAAGCTCGTGGGCATCGGCCTGATGCTGGTCTCGGCCGCCGTATCGATACTGCTCCTGGGAGGCGCCAGCGCGGCCATCGTCGCCGCCGCCTGCATCCTGCTGGTACTCTACGAGCTCCTCCTCAAGAGGCTGGGCCCCATCGGGAACGTCACCATCGCCATAATCACCGGCATGTCCGTCCTCCTGGGAGGATTCAGCGGGGGAGACCCGGTGGCGGTGATCTGGCTCACGGCCATGGTGTTCACGGTCACCCTCGGAAGGGAGATCTACAAGGACATGGCCGACATCGAGGGGGACAGGATCGCCAGGGTCACGCTGCCCATGAAGGTTGGCCCCGAGGCCGCAGGACTGATGGCGGCGCTGTTCTACATCGTCGCATGCGCGATATGCCTCATGCGCTCGTTCAGCGACCCGGTGTACTACGCAGGGATCTTACCTGCGGCGGTCGCGGTCTACGGCATAGCGCACGGATGGTCGGATCCGGACAGAGCGGACACCTGCGGGAAGGTCTGCCTGCTGCTTCTCATGCTCATAACGGCGGCAGCGGCCCTCTACTGAGTCCTTGCCACCTTGATGAGCTCCTCCGGACGGACCTTCTTCAGACCGAAGCTGGCGGCCTTGGCGATGAAGCGGTCTATCTCCGCATCGTCCATGCGGACGTAGCGCTCCTTCGCCTTCCAATTGGTGTCCAGCTCCTCCTGGATGCGCTCCTTCCACAGGCGCTCGTACTCGGCCATGGACTCGGCTGTGTACCCTCCGGCTTTCCCGCTGCCTGCGATGACGCGGCCGGCGTGCATGCCGGTCATGAGGGCGTGGTAGATCCCGCCTCCGGTGAGGGGGTTGATGATGCGGGCCGCATCACCGACTAAGACGAGGCCGTCGTAGACCGTGGGACCGAAACCGGGGCAGGTGGACACCGCCCCTCCGGAGATCTCCAGGATGCTGCCCTTGGACAGCCTCGGCTCGGATGCGACGAAGCGGTCGAGATAGTATCTGGCGCACCTCTCCTTGGATGACAGGCTGGCCTGTATCCCCAGCCCCACGTTGGCGATGCCGGGGCCCTTGGGGAATATCCATGCGTACCCTCCGGGGGTGCCGGAGCCCAACAGGAACTCGCAGTACCCCGGCTCTATGTCCACTCCGGACATCAGGTACTGGCAGCAGATGTCGATGTCCTCGGCCCTCAGCGATGTGTCGACGCCTGCCCATCTGGCGACCTGGCTCTCGAAGCCGTCGGCGGCCACCAGGCAGCCCAGGCCGATCTCCTCCTCGCCGTCGATGCCCCTGACCGCCACCGAAACGGGGCGGCCGTCCTCGGCGGACACGGCACGGCAGGCGGCCCTGGTCCTCACCTCCGCACCGGCCTCCGCGGCCAGCTTGGCGATGTGCTTGTCGAAGAGATGGCGGTCCAGAACATACCCTACCTCGCCGTCCTCGCTGCTCTCGTCCACCTTCAGGACCGCTCCTCCCGGGGACCTCATGGTGGTGCCGATGATCTCCGACGAGATCCATTTGCGGTCAGGCTCGATGCCGACCTCCCTGAGCCTCCTGAGGGACACGCCCTCGGCGCATCTCTTGGGGGCGCCGATCTCCGCCCGCTTCTCCAGCAGGAGGACGCTCAGTCCTCCTCTGGCCGCATGGAGCGCGGCCATGCTGCCGGCGGGCCCGGCGCCGGCCACCACCACATCGTACTCCTTCATTCGAACTCCGCCTTTATGGCTTCCAGCATGTCGCGGAAGGTGGTCCTCTCCGGGACGATGTCGGGCTTCCTGCCCAGCGACTCCAGCTTCATGGCTGTCGGCCTGCCTATGGCGGCCACCTTCACGTTGTCCCTCATATATCTGTCCGCGTCCTCCTGTTCGAAGAAATCGCGGATGTCGTCGAAGAAGGACTGCGCCGACATCGGGGACGTGAAGGCCATGCAGTCCATGTGCCCCCTCTTGATGGAGAGCATCATGTGCAGCAGCCCGTTGCCCATGCCCGCCTTCTTCAGGCGGTAGGCGGCCACGTCTATGACCTCCGCCCCGGCGTCCCTAAGGCCGTCGGAGAGGACGTCCGATCCGCTGTCCGAACGGACCACCATCACCTTCCTCCCTCTGACGCCGTCCCTGAGCATCTCGACCAGGCCGTAGGAGGAGTAGTCCTCCGGCTCCTTCGAAGCCTTGATCCCCGCCCCCTCCAGCACCTTGGTGGTGTTGGGGCCGATGGATACCACTTCGCACCCGGAGAGCATTTCCGGTAGCCTGTCGCCGAACCTCTTGGAGCACTCCTCGACGGCAGTGCCGGATCCGAAGACCACGGTGAGGCCGTCCTCTATGGAGCCCTCCAGCTTCTCGAACTCCGCGTCCTCCCCCGGGAGGATCTCCAGGGACGGGGCGGCCATGACGTCGAAGCCCATGTCCCTGGCCTCCTTGACCGCGTCGTCCAGCCTGTTGACCGGGCGTGTGAAGCCTATGACCGTCATGCCATGTCCCCCAGTACGTTGCGGATCTCCGCCACTGTGCCTATGACCATTATGCCCGGAGCCTCCAGCCCCTTCTCCGCGATGGTCTCCGCGAGGCGGGAGACGGTGGTGAGCTCCACCCTCTGCTCGGGGGTGGAGCCTTTGGATATCACCGCGGCGGGCATGTCGGGGGACATGCCTCCGTCGATGAGTCCCGCGGATATCCTGGCGGCGTTGCCCAGGCCCATGAGCACCACTATCGTCCCGTGGCCGTTGACCAGGGACCTCCAATCGACCCTGTCCTCGGCCCTGTCCTCCTTCTCGTGTCCGGTGACGAAGGTCACCAGGGAGGTGTGGTCCCTGTGGGTCACGGGTATCCCGGCAAGCTCGGGAACGGATATGGACGACGAGACGCCGGGCACCACATGCACCTCCGCGCCTGCCTTCCGCAGCTCCTCCGCCTCCTCGGCGCCCCTCCCGAACAGGAACGGGTCGCCTCCCTTGAGGCGGACCACCGTCCTCCCCTCGGAAGCGTACCTCACCAGCAGCTCGTTGGTCTGCCACTGCCTCAGGTGGTGGTCCCCGCCACGCTTGCCGGCGTCGATGAGCTCCACGTCCGGCCTGCACTCCTTCAGCAGGTCCGGGTTCGACAGCGCGTCGTACATGACCACGTCCGCGGACCTCAGCAGCTCCATGCCCCTGATCGTCATCAGCCCGGGGTCCCCCGGGCCGGCTCCCACGAGATAGACCTTCCCGCTCATAGCGAATCCCTCACTCCTATCAGATACTCCGCGATCGGGACCAGGTCCCCGTCGGCCGGTTCGGCCGGGACCCTCGCCCTCAGCCTCCTGGGCTCCGGCGTGTACCCGTAGGACACCGCCGTCACCGTCAGCATGCCGTCCTCCGGCACCGCGTGTATCCCCACAGGCGCCGAGCATCCGGCTTTCATTATCCTCATTATCCTACGCTCCGCATCCACCGCCCTGCGGGTGCCGCGGTCGTCGATCCTCGACAGCATGCGGAGGGTCCCTTCATCATCCGCCCTGCACTCAACGGCTATGGCCCCCTGGGCGGGGGCCGGGACGAACCTCTCCGGATCCAGCACGTGCATGGGGCGCTCTATGCCCATGCGGTCCAGCCCCGCCTTCGCCAGCACGATGGCGTCGTACTCCCCGGCGTCCAGCTTCGACAGGCGGGTGTGTATGTTGCCCCTGAGTGTCCTGATCTCCAGGTCGGGGCGGGCCTCCTTCAGCAGCCTCTCCCTGCGGACGGACGCCGTGCCGACGACGGCGCCCTCCGGCAGGCCCTCCAGCGGACACGGCAGTATGACGTCCTCAACAGCGTCGCGCTTCAGCACCGCGCCGACGGTCAGGCCGTCGGCCACCGTGGTGGGGATGTCCTTCAGGGAGTTCACCGACACGTCGATCCTGCCAGCGAGCATGGCATCGTCCAGCTCCCTGACGAAGGCTCCGGTGGATGCCATCTGATTCAGCGGGGAGGCCAGGTCGATGTCCCCCAGGGATTTCATGCCCAGGACCTCGCACCCCTCGTCCGGATTGAGCTCGGCCATGAGGCCGCAGAAGATCTCCGTCTGGCGCATTGCCAGCCTGCTCTCCCTGGTGCCTATCCTCATCCCTTCACATCCCTCATGGACGCGCCGAAGGCCTCCTCCGCTTTACGGAGGGAGGCGTCATCGTGCGCCAGCGACAGGAAGTCCACCTCCAGCGCCGACGGCGGGAGGTAGACGCCTTTCTTCAGCATGGAGCGGAACAGGCGGTCGAACATGCTGCGGTCGGCCATCATGGCCTCTCTCCCGCAGGTGGCCCTGGGTATGCCGAAGAACACCGAGAGCATGGATCCCGCGTAGTTCACGCATCCGTCCACGTCCGCGTCGGCCATCATGTCGCCGAAAGCCTTCGCAAGCGCGCCGGTGCGTATGTTGAGCTTCCTGTAGTTGTCGTCCCTTGTCATCAGGTCGATCTGAGCCAGACCCGCGGCCGCCGAGACAGGGTTGCCGGCGAAGGTGCCGGCAGCGTAGACCTTCCCCCTGGGGGCCACGTTCTCCATGATCTCCCTCTTCCCGGCGAAGGCGCCGGCGGGGAAGCCGCCTCCCACTATCTTGGCCATGGTGGTCATGTCGGGGGTGACGCCGTACAGCCCCTGGGCGCCGCCGGCGGAGAGCCTGAAGCCGGTGATGACCTCGTCGAAGATCAGCACCACGCCGTGCTCCTCGGTGACCCTGCGGACGTCCCTCAGGTACCCGGGCTCCGGGGGGACGACGCCCACGTTGCCCATGACGGGCTCCATGATCACGCAGGCGATGACGCCCCTGCTGTCCAGCAGCACCGACAGCGACTCTATGTCATTGTACTCCGCGGTGAAGGTGTGCTTCGCCGTGTCGGCGAGCACCCCGGCGGAGGAGGGCACGCCTCCGGCGGACCCGGACCCGGCGCTGACGAGCACGGAGTCGTGGGCGCCGTGGAACCCTCCGTTCATCTTGACTATGCCGTCCTTCCCGGTGTACCCCCTTGCCAGGCGGACCGCGTGCATGGTGGCCTCCGTGCCGGAGACCGCCAGGCGGACCATCTCCGCAGACGGCACGCACTCGTGTATCCTCCTGATGAGAGCCAGCTCCAGTTCGGAAGGCGCTCCGTAGACGGTGCCTTTGGAGAGCTGGTCCCTCACGGCGTCCATCACCTCCGGATGCGCATGCCCGGAGATCAGCGGGCCGTAGGCCATGCACAGGTCGACGTACTCGCTGCCGTCCGCATCCTTGATGCGGCAGCCCCGGGCGGACTCTATGAACAGCGGATACGGGGCGAATGCCCTCACCGGACTAGAGACCCCTCCGGGGGTCAGCTCCTTGGACTGAGCGTACAGCTCTTTGGATCCCGTCATCTCAGCAGCCCCGCCATCTCCTTCGCGAAGTACGTGATGATCATGTCCGCCCCGGCGCGCCTGATGCCAAGCATGGACTCCCTCATCACCCTCTCGCCGTCTATCCATCCGTTAGCCGCGGCCGCCTTGATCATGGCTTACTCCCCGGACACCTGGTACGCGGCCAGCGGCAGGTCGTACCTGTCCCTGGCCTCGCGGATGATGTCCAGGTACGGGCCCGCGGGCTTCACCATTATCATGTCCGCGCCCTCGGCGATGTCGAACTCTATCTCCCGCATGGCCTCCCTGCGGTTGGCCGCCGGCATCTGGTACCCGGCCCTGTCGCCTTTGCCTGGGGCGGAGCAGGCCACGTCCCTGAAGGGGCCGTAGTACGCGCTGTGGAACTTGGCGCTGTAGGCCATGATGGGCACATCCTTGTGCCCCGCGTCGTCCAGCGCCTGCCTTATGGCGGCGATCTGCCCGTCCATCATGCCGCTGGGGGCGATGATGTCCGCTCCTGCGTCCGCCTGGGACACCGCAGTGCGACCGTACAGCTCGATGGTCTCGTCGTTCTTCACCGAACCGTCGGGACCCAGCGCGCCGCAGTGGCCGTGGTCGGTGTACTCGCAGAGGCAGAGGTCGGCGATGACGATCATGTCGGAGCTCTCCTTCAAGCCGCGTATCGCCTTCTGGACCACCCCGTCCCTCTCCCAGGCTCCTGAGCCCAGAGGGTCCTTGTGGGACGGCACTCCGAACAGGAGGACGGAATTCACTCCCGCACCCTGTATGTCGCTGGCTATGTCCTCGTACCCCGACAGCGGGTAGGTGGGCACCCCGGGCATGGAGCCCGTTGTCTTCACCCTGTCTATGTTGGCGTCGAAGAACAGCGGCAGGATCAGCTGGTCCGGGTGCAGCCTGGTCTCCGAAACCAGGTTCCTCATCCTCTCGCTCTGCCTCAGCCTCCTGAGGCGCACATCTGGAAACATCATATCACTCATCTCCGAGTCCGAAGAGCTCGACCGCCGCGCTGCAGGTGTCCGTGCGCCCGTTGCGGGAGGCCTCCCTCAGGTTGTTGTAGACGTCGGCGGTGATCCTGCTGACCATCGCCCTAGAGAAATCGTTGAGCAGCTCGTCGATATCGATGCTGCCCGCCCTCGCCATGGCGGTCTGGAGCTCACGGTCGCGGATGGCCGCGAGCTTCACTCCGATCCTGCGGATGACGTCGTTGGCCATCTGCTCCTTGGCCTCCGTGTCCATCCTCTGCAGCTCCTGGGTTATTATCCTCTCCGCGGAGACTATCTCGTTCCTGCGGCGGTTGGCGTTCTCCGCCGCGATCTCCATCAGGGAGTCCATGGTCTCCAGGTCCACCCCTGGGACCTCCGAGACGTCCTCGTCCACGTTCCTGGGGACGGAGACGTCGATGATCAGCATCCTCCTGTCCGGTCTGGCACTCATGGCCGCCTCGACGCCGGACCTGTGCACCACCGTGTGTGGAGCGGATGTGGCCACCAGGACAAGATCGCTGTCCGCCATCGCCTCCTCCATCCTCTGCATGCTCACGGCGGTGCCTCCCAGCTCGGAGGCCAGCTCCAGCGCCCTGGCGTATGTGCGGTTGGACACGAACACCGCTCCGATGTTCTTGCCGATGAGGTTCTTGGCGATGACCGAAGCCATATCGCCTGCGCCCAGGATGGTGATGCTCTTCCCTCCCAGGTCGCCGATCCTCTTCTCCGCCAGTTCCACGGAGGCGGAGCCCACCGACACCGCCCCCTTGTTCAGAGCGGTCTCCGAGCGGACCCTCTTGCCCACGATCATGGCCTTGTCGAACAGCCTGGTGAGCATGGCGCCCACATGGCCCTCCTCCCTGGCCCTCATGTAGCACTCCCTCACCTGGTGCTGTATCTGGTCCTCGCCGACGATGAGGGAGTCCAGTCCGCAGACCACGGCGAACAGGTGCCTTATGCTGTCCCTGTCCTCCAATACGTATGAGATGTTGGTCGACGGCACCGCCATGCGGATCAGCTTCTCCAGGTCCTCCCTGGTGGCCCTGTTGTCGCAGGTGGCGGTGTAGACCTCCAGGCGGTTGCAGGATCTGACTATTATGTACTCGCTCACTCCGCGCAGGTCGGCGACGGACTCGGCGAACAGGCCGTCCAGCTCCGCCACCACGCGGTTCAGTCCCTCCACCCCTCCGGCGGAGGTGTGGGTGACGTGCATGCTGACGATCACGGTATCATGCCCTCCGCTCTGATGCGCGCCCCTTCGGGATCGCCCGACCTAAGCATATGCCAGACATCCTCATCATCCAGCACGCGGGCCAGGTACTCCGCTCTGCCGGGCTGGGTGGGTATGCGGTCCCTTATGATGCCTCTGAGATGCACCAGCAGATCCACCATTTCATCGTACGACGGGTCCAGGAAGGCGTCCAGCTGCCTGATCACATAGGGAGGGAACGCCGGGACCCTGCCCTCCGACGACACCGTCACCGTGTACCCCGGGCGTCTGAGCACCGAGGGTATCAGGACATCCCCGCCTCCGTGGGCGGAGTTGGTCATCCTCCCCATCGACATGGAGATGTCCCGGATGGAATCGTTCAGCTCGTGGGAATCCGTCGCGGCGACGACGATGTCCGCGTCGATTATGTGACGGCGCACCGAATCCTCGTCCGCGGCGGCCACCACGCACTCCTCCGCCAGCTCCCTCAGCTCGGGGAGTATGGACGGTGCCACCACCCTGATCCTGAATCCGTTGAAGTGGCGGCACTTGCGCAGCGCCACGGCGCCTCCGCCGAAGACGGCGACCCTGCGCCCCCCGGGGGCGAGGAAGACAGGCGACATACTTGTGGCGCTCATGGTAACACGCCCCAATCGGGCGGGGGATTCATAACGATTTGGATTATGCGTCCACCTCGGAATCAGTAACACGCCGAACCGCCGCAGAAGGCCAGGGAGAATGGTTGTGAGAAGGTGCGAGTGCCGGGAATTGAACCCGGGTACCAAACTTGGCAAGCTTGGATGATAACCTCTACATCACACTCGCGTGGTTGCACTGGCATCGAGCCATGCGATTTAAAGCTTTTGTAAGAGGATGGTGCGAGTGCCGGGAATCGAACCCGGGGCTCAAGCTTGGGAAGCTTGGATGTTAACCCCTACATCACACTCGCGGTGACCCCCTCGATGCCTTACACGTATAAAAAGCACGATGCCCCCGAACCCGGTGGGCACTGTGCATCCCTTTATAAGATAAGGATATACGAGTGTCGAAGAAAGGATGTCTGGGTTCGAGTCTCAGGCAGGATTTGGTCACATGATCGAGAATTTCACTGACATCGGCGTCCCCGAGGACGTGGCGAGGGCGATGGCCGACATGGGGTGGGAGGAGCCCACCCCCATCCAGACCGCCACCATACGCCTCGGGATCGAGGGCCGCGACATGTTCGGACAGGCCCAGACCGGAACCGGAAAGACCGGCGCATTCGGCTCAATCATACTGGGGAGGATACAGCCCGGGCAGGACCTGCCCCGCTCCATCATCCTGCTGCCCACCAGGGAGCTGGCGCTGCAGGCCTACAGGGAGATGACCAAGCTGGCCAAGTACACCGGCCACGTCTGCGTCCCCGTCTACGGAGGACAGGGCGGCAAGGCGGACATCGAGAAGCAGATCTCCACCATCTCCAAGGGCGCGGACATCATCGCCGGCACCCCCGGGAGGGTCAGGGACCTGGTCACCCGCGGCGCGCTGAACCTGACGCACATAGAGGTGTTCGTCCTCGACGAGGCGGACCGCATGCTGGACATGGGGTTCATCGAGGACATCGAGTTCCTGCTGAAGGCCATGTCCAGGGACAGGCAGACCCTGCTGTTCTCGGCCACCATGGCGGAGAACGTCAAGCGTCTGGCCTACGATTACATGAAGGAGCCCAAGGAGATCACCGTCTCCGAGGACGAGGTTGTACTGGACCTGACCAAGCAGTACTACATCCCCGTGGGCAGGAGGAACAAGTCCTGGGCACTGTGCAGACTGCTGGATTCCGGCTCGGATGACAAGTACATCATCTTCTGCCAGACTATCAAGATGGTGGACATGTTGGAGGAGCGCATGGAGAAGCTGGGGTACAAGGTGGAGGCGATCCACGGCGACCTGCCCCAGACCAAGAGGGAGAGGGTCATCAACGACCTCCGCACCGACAAGATCGACGCTCTGATCGCCACCGACGTGGCCGCCAGGGGACTGGACATCGAGGACATCACCTACGTGATCAACTACGACATGCCGGAGATGGTGGACACCTACATCCACAGGATCGGCAGGACCGGGAGGGCCGGCAAGGAAGGCACGGCGGTGTCCTTCGTGACGTCCTCCGAGGAGCACCTCATCACCGAGTTCCAGCGCAGGACGGACATGCTCATCGAGAAGATGGCTGTGCCGGAGCTGCCGGAGGGCATGAAGGACCGCGTGAAGAAGGTCATCGACTACGACCAGATCGCCGATCCCTTCGGCATGGTTTACTTCAAGGTGAACCTGGGCAAGGCGGACGGCTACGGGAAGGTCTCGCTGGCTGATTTCATAATCCGCAACGCCAGAATCCACGACACCTCCATCGGGAAGATCCAGCTCGGCGATGACGAGTCCCTGGTGCAGGTGCACAGGGACTTCGCCAACCGCATGACCATGGACCTGACCAAGGCGAAGCACAAGGGCAAGCACGTCAGGGTGGAAGTCGTCCAGGAGTAGACGTGCGGACTCTGCTGAAGGGCGGCAGGATCTACGACGGCTCCGGTTCAGAGCCCTTCGTGGGGGATGTGCTGATCGACGGCGACCGGATAGTCGAGGTGGCGGAGCACATAGACGCTGACGCGGAGATGATCGATGTCTCCGGCAAGTCGGTGGCCCCGGGGTTCATAGATGCGCATTCCCACAACGACTGGTTCGCCACCAAGAGCGATCCATTGCCGTATTTCGAGCCGTTCATCCGCCAGGGCATAACGTCATTCGTGACCGGTAACTGCGGGATCTCCGCGGTAGGTTTCGATAACCACGAACATCTGGACGAGATGGGCGGCGGGCTGTTCAACTTCAAAAACTCCACGGGAGCCTACGGCTCCGTCGGCGAATATCTGAAAGAGATAGACGGCAACACGCCATGCAACATCGCGGTAATCGTGGGCCACTGCACCGCCAGGGCGGCGGTGGGCGGCAACCACATCGGCAAACTTACCGAAGAAGAGGAGGGGCACATGCTACGTCTGATGGAGGACGGCCTCAGGGAAGGGGCCGCGGGATTATCGCTGGGGTTGATGTACGAGCCGGGGATGTACGCCGACCTTGACGAATTGAGGAAGGTCGCTGCGCTTTGTGTGAAGTATGGCAAGCCGCTGACGGTGCACTCCCGCGCTTTGTCCAAAATATCCACGTCATACAAGGGCCTGCTCGGGAGGTCCCATCTGCTGAGGGCGGTGGACGAGCTGGTGGAGATCTCTAAACACACGAAGCTCAAGCTGCAGATCTCCCACGCCATCTTCATGGGGCGCAAGTCCCTGGGGGACAAGGACGAATTCGTGCAATTGGTTAATTCCATGCGCAGTGAGGGCGTGGATGTGATGTTCGACATCTACAACCAGCTGCGGGGACTGTCGGTGATCACGGTGATCCTTCCTGTGTGGTATCAAGCGATGCCCCGGGAGAAGAGGGATTCAGCTTTCGTAAGGATGAGGCTGAAGATCCTGGCGGCCGCCGCTACGCGTCTGTTGGGTTTTGGTTTCGATGACATGGTCGTCGCGTACATAGGCCCGGGATACGAGAGGTTCGAGGGCAAGTCGGTGCATCGGATCGCTCAGGAGGAGGGGATGGGCGACGTGGATATGTATCTCAAACTCTGCGAGTTAAGCGGATTCCACGGAAGGATAAGCCTGGGGCCCTGCACCACCCCGGAGATCATAAGCGAGTTCGAGAAGAATCCATTATGCCTGTACATGACGGACGCCTGGGTGGAGGATAACGGCATCCAGAAACCGGCGATCTACGACTGCTTCCCCAAGTTCCTGAGGGATTCTTTGCTTGGAACGGGGGACACGATGCCGAACACCGTGCGCAGGATGACCGGGGCCACGGCGGACAGGTTCATGCTTAGCGATAGGGGCTACCTGAGGAGGGGATGCTTCGCCGACGTGACCGTCTTCGATGAGGATGCTGTGAAGAGTGGTGTGCCGGATCAGCAGAGGGCCTTCGGGATCGAGAAGGTATTCATCAACGGGAAGTTGGTGCTTGACGGGAACGAGTTGGATACGAATGCGCTAAGGACTTCGGGAAGGGCTGTGAGTGTTCAATGACAACCTAAGAACCCAAACTATGTCGTCGACATCCCATTATTTGTTCAGTATTAAATACTAAACCAAATCATTGTTCATCCAGATGATGGGGTCGGATGGTATTCTACTGAATCAATCTGGTCAATTGTCGGATCAGATTGCACACCTCTGGGGTAAAGCATCCAATGACCCACAATCTGGACTGTGGACGCCTCTCTACATACACTTGCTTGACACAGCTCGTGTCGGGACGTACCTCTGGAACCATTGGATATCAGACAATATAAAAAAGCGCATTTCCAATGGAATCAAAAACACAAATTCCCATGTTGAGCCTGAGAAACTAGTATCTTTTGTATGTCTATCCCATGATATCGGCAAGGCCATCCCTCCATTCCAAAGTCGCAATATTCCCAATAACCAGCACCTCTCGGACTTCTTCCGTTCCAAGTTACAGGACATGGGGCTACATTATAGGAGTGATTTGAATGAGCCCAACGCCATACCTCACCCCTATGCTTCTGAGATCATTCTAGAAAGGAATGGTATACCTCGGTGTATAGCTGATGTAGCCGGAGGCCACCATGGAACGCCCCCCAACAAAAAACAACTGAGGACACTGGCGGAGGCATACCCTGATAACATGGGTCGTGGCGAATGGTCGTCCATCCAGGATGATCTTGTATCATTCTGTATGGATGCGTCAGGATTGGATCCGAAATCTATCAGAGACACAGTCATAGATGCAAGTTGTCAGGTACTCCTGACATCCATCGTGGTCATCGCAGATTGGATCACCAGCAACTCTGACATCTTCCCTCTCAGCTTTGAGGATGATAAACCAGTTATGGAATTGGAAGAACGTGCGACAAGGGCCCTTAATAACGCAGTATTCCCACCGGTTTGGAAACCAGAATTAGAAGACGAAGATGTCCCATCATTGTTCAAAAACAGATTCTCATACGATCCACGCCCATTCCAATCAGCAATTGCCGATGTCGCCTCGCGCATATCGGCCCCTGGCATCATGATTGTGGAAGCCCCAATGGGAGAAGGTAAGACCGAAGCAGCGTTGGCGGCCGCGGAAATATTGGCAAAACGTTTCGGTATGGGTGGCCTCATGATAGCGCTACCAACACAGGCTACATCAGATGGAATATTCCCTAGAGTGAAAAAATGGATTGATGTCATATCAGAATCGCAAACCGCGGGTCTGACCATGTTCCTAGCCCACGGTAAATCACGTTTCAACACAGATTACGCGGCGCTAGAGCACGTAGGCTTCTCCAGCAATGGCAGTAAAGAAGGAGGCATTATCCATGAATGGTTCACAGGCAAGAGAAAAGGAATCTTGTCTGATTTCGTAATCGGAACCGTAGACCAGGCACTCATGATGGGCCTAAAACAAAAACACCTGGAGATGAGACACTTTGGTCTTGCAGGTAAAGTCGTCATCATAGACGAGGTCCATGCCTATGATGCCTATATGGGCAGTTATCTTTCCAAGACCTTGGAGTGGTTAGGAAATTACAAAACACCGGTCATCCTCCTATCGGCCACATTGCCACCTATCAGGAGAGCCGAACTTTTGGCTGCATACATAGATAGTAAGGGCGTGGATGAGCGTGTAATCGAGGCCCGCTCATACCCCCTGATAACATTCTCAAACGAATCTGAGCTGATACTGGAGACGCCGCCAGCCTCTGGTAGGAAGAACATTGTCGAGGTAAAGAGAATCACCGATGCTGACATCTCAGAAATATTACAAGGAGCGATCAGCAACGGTGGCTACTTCGGCATCATATTAAATACAGTCAAACGCGCCCAGAATATGGCGGCAACACTTCGGTCTGAATTCCCGACGGCAGACGTTCGCCTTCTACATTCTGGATTCACAAGTATAGACCGGAGTAATCGCGAATCAGAGGTTCTGAACGCGTTAGGGCCCGGGAGGAAAGTACACGACCGTAGCCCCATGATTGTCGTAGGCACTCAAGTCATGGAACAATCCATGGATCTTGATTTCGATCTGCTTTTAACGGATCTGTGTCCTATCGATTTGCTTCTTCAACGCATTGGACGCCTTCACAGACATGAGAACAGACGCCCTAATGGTTTGGAGACTGCAAAATGTTATGTCATTGATACGGGAGAAGAGCCATTCGATAAAGGTGCCGAGACGGTTTACGGAAAATACCAGCTGTATAACACAAGATTGTTGCTTCAGGATTCAATAAAACTCCCGGACGACATACCAAAGCTCGTATCAGCTGCATATTCTTGTGAAATGAATGTTCCGGAATCGATATTAAATGCGTATGCAGAAGCTAAAACAGAACAGGACACCGTCATGAAGAACAAGAGAGTACGTGCACAGGCCTTCCAAATCTCAAGACCTGGTGACATCAGGGACCTTATCGGATGGATCGACTGTCCAATTATTGATGACTCCCAGGGGAACAAGGCCCAAGCGACCGTACGTGACGGCGACAGATCAGTGGAGGTAACGATGGTCATGAAAACTGAAGATGACCTGATCTTACCACTTCCGGGCACCGACATTCCAGAAGGTACCGTCCTTCCTTCAGACAAGGCCCCAGATGCAAAGACGGCTTTCACGATTGCGGGGTGCAAAGTGCCTCTGCCAAGATTGATAACGAAAAGGATTGGAATCGATAAGACCATAGACATTATCTCGGCCATGAACCACGACATGGTACCAAAGGCTTGGAAAGAATCAGAATGGCTCAACGGCGAACTCATCCTGATGTTGGATGAGAGCATGCGTGCCGACGTTGCAGGATTCACGATAGCATATGACTACGAACAGGGGATGAGAATTGTTGATTGAGAAGGAGTTTAATCTTCTGAAAGAGAGCTGGATCCCCCTAATGAGGGAGGATGGGGGTGTTGTGGAGACGTCCCTTATCGAAGCCTTCAGGGACGCACATTTGTACAAAGAAATTGCGGGGGATGTGCCGGCACAAGATGCCGTTCTGGTACGCTTGATGCTTTCAGTGCTATACTGCGTATACCTGAGAAAAGATGTCGATGGTACAGAATCTCAATTGGAAACGAAGGATCAGGCCATCGAACGTTGGGAACAGCTTTGGAACCGCGGACAATTCGATGCGGATCTAATTGAGAAGTATCTTTTCGACTACGAGGAAAGATTCTATCTGTTCCACCCAGAGAGACCGTTCTATCAGGTTAATATCGACAAGGGGACTCAGTATACTGCAGCCAAACTCAACGGTACACTTTCAGAAAGCGGAAACAAGCCTCGCCTGTTCAGTCTGGTGAACGGGGAGGCAAAGAATTATATGGGTTACTCCGAGGCTGCCAGATGGCTGCTTTACCTCAACTACTTCGATGACACGTCATCAAAACCTTCGGTAAGGGGTCAGAATATGCCGTCAACCGGCGCAGGATGGCTCGGAAAACTTGGAATGGTGATGTTGACCGGCAGTAATCTGTTCCAGACATTGATGTTGAACTTCGTCCTAGCCAATGAGATGGGTGTCATGCATAACGGTCCTGCCGTATGGGAGCTGGATGAAGTGAGTTCGAAGGAGAGAGTGGAGATTCCAATCCCTGAGAGTCCGCAAGAACTTCTCACCTTACAATGCAGAAGGATACTTCTCAACAGAGAGGGTGACAAGGTCACAGGATATCTGCTCTTAGGCGGAGATGTAATACCAAAAGAAAATGCCTTGATAGAGCAGATGACGATGTGGAGACAGAATGATGATAACGTTCTCACCCCCAGGCGTCACGACACATCCAGGGCCATGTGGAGGGATTATGCATCCCTCCTTGTCCGCTCCCAGATTTCGGGGAAGGGCAAGGAACCTGGAGTGATCAGATGGGCGTCCGACCTCGTTGATGATGGGATAATCAAACAAAAGGACATCAACATACGCGCAGTCGGTGTGAAATATGCCGACAAAGATTTCTTTGTAGACGACCTCATAGACGATTCGCTACGTATCAATACCCAACTCCTATCCAATATGAATGATGGTTGGAATAATAGGATAGATGCGACTATCTCAAAGACGGAAAATTGCGTCTCATCACTAGGGAAGTATGCCTGGAATGTCGCGACAATCAATGGATTGGACGAGAACGGTGTCAAAAAACAGGCAGATAAAGCGCGTTCTGCAGGATACCAGGCACTTGATCAACCCTTCAGACGCTGGCTGACTTCCATAGATCCAGATACCGATGATATGGAAACGAAGATGAACGAGTGGGATGCATCAATCAGGCGGATTCTCCTGAACGAAGGGAAGAGGATGCTTGAACAGTCTGGGGAAAAAGCACTGATAGGAAAGATTGACGGTGACAAACCGAAGAATGCGTTCACCGCGTACCGTTTCTTCAAAAACGACATTATGAAAAAGACAGGAGGGGTGAAAAATGAATGAGTCTGCTCAGGTGTATTCATACACCAAATCCAAGATCAATAGTCTGCAAGGCGGCGATCCCTGGTCCAAAGCTATGCTGGCAAAACTCCGTAGGGGTGCCGGTAAAGACATACGTGACTCCCACGAATCTTGGGAGATTGTCATCGGAGGTCTGCCGGACAACCTCGTTGGGAATGATACTCGCTACGGTTTCGTTCCCAGTCCTGCGGAGTCTGCCATACATTCTGCATTGACATTGTATGCCGTACATATGCAGGGGCAATCGACCTCCGTCTCCCAAGAAGACGTGACATTTGCCAGAGCGGCCGGAAAGCTCATGTCATTGTCAGATTCAGGTGGAATAAAGCGCAGATTCGATGCCATATCAACAGCATCAAACATCGATGAACTGACGTACCACGCCAGAGGCTTAATTCAACTGATGAGACAGCACAACCTTCACTTTAATTATCCGGGCCTTGCCAGTGATCTATACCGTTACCAACTACCGAACGGCCCCAGAGAGGTCCTGCTAAAATGGGGTCAAGATTTCTACGCATATTCGAACGAAAACAAAGAGGAGAGTGAATGAAGATGGATAGACTGTATGTCGATGTGAACGTGATTCAGACCGTACCGCCCAGCTGTATGAACAGAGACGACACCGGTAGCCCCAAGACCGCGGTATACGGGGGAGTCAGACGCGCCAGGGTCTCATCTCAAAGTTGGAAGAGGGCCGTCAGACAGGATTTCAAAACGAGATTCGATGAGTCTGAACTGGCAGTTCGTACGAAGAAGATTATCATGATGATTGTGAACCGCATAATGGCAATCGATCCTTCGATCAGCGAAGACGATGCTATCTCGAAAGCAACTGATGTCATGGACAAGGCAGGAGTAAAGACCAAATTGGACTCAAAGAAAAAGGGTGAGGACAAGATACCCGAGGCCCAAGCGTTGTTCTTCATGAGTTGCAAACAGGCGGATAATCTTGCAAAACTCGCTATCGATGGCGATTATGACAAGAAGACTGTGCAGGAGGCACTTAACAAAGGAAGCGGTGTCGAGATTGCCCTTTTCGGCCGCATGGTCGCAGATGACCCTTCTTTGAACTGTGATGCCTCCTGCCAAGTGGCCCACAGCATATCTACTCACAGAGTAGACAATGAGTATGATTACTACACCGCCGTAGATGACCGTGCTCCGGAGGACAACGCAGGCGCGGGGATGATTGGGACCGTGGAATACAATTCATCCACATTGTACCGCTATGCCACCATCGCCGTACATGATCTGGCAAAGGAGCTGGACGACAAAGACACTACTACGAAGGCAATCGCCGAATTCGTCAGATCATTCATACTTTCCATGCCCACCGGAAAGCAGAACACGTTCGCTAACAGGACCGTGCCTGACGCAGTGTATGTCGCTATACGCCGCGACCAACCTGTTAACCTCGTCGGTGCTTTCGAGAAACCCGTACTCCCAGACAGAGATGGAGGCGGGTACTCTGTGGGATCCATTAAGAAGATGGTCGAATACGAGAACAAGGTCGAAACGGAATTCATCACCGAACCTGAAGCTGCTTGGCATATCGGAGAGGGGATGGACGGCCTTGGTCAGGGGTCCAATCTGCAAGAATTGCTTGACGCCCTGTCCCAATACATATCCGAGAGGATCTGAAGATGAGCACACTGCTGCTGAGGCTTGCAGGCCCTCTGCAGGCCTGGGGCACATCCAGTAAATTCAGCACCCGTTCAACGGGCAAGGAACCCACGAAAAGTGGTGTCATAGGCATGATTGCTGCCGCACTGGGTAGGAAAAGGGATGAACCCATCGATGACCTCGCTTCGCTGAGATACGGCGTTCGTATAGATCAAGAAGGAACCGTCCTACGTGACTACCACACCGCCAAACATCCGACGATCGAAAAAAGGAAGTTTATCACAGAAAGGATGTATCTTGCGGATGCGATTTTCCTTGTAGGTCTGGAAGGTGACAAGGACACGCTGAGTGCAATAGATGCTGCACTGAAATCCCCTGTATACCCTCTGTTCCTCGGCAGAAGATCATGTCCCCCTTCAGGCAGACTATCTTTGGGGATTAGAGACTCTGACCTAATGACGGCATTGGCTGAAGAGGAATGGCTGGCGTCCGATTGGTACGCAAGAAGAGAATCTGCAGAAGTCTCACTTGACATATTCATCGATTCGGACAACGAAGGTTACTATCAAAAGGACGTTCCCGTCTCTTTCTCACAGGAAAGAAGGCTGTACTCCCACAGAAAGATCTCCGTACATCCATTCTGTGTGCAAAAAACCAATGACAGGAGCAGACAGAGGAAGGTGGTCACAGAACACGACCCGTTCTCTCAGATGAAGGGGGCATGAAATGTATCTATCGCGTGTAGAAATCAATCCATACAGGCGTGAGACCATGCGTGCTCTGGAATCTCCGCAGATCATCCACGCGGCTGTGATGGCCTCGTTCGATTCCTTCGGAAGCAATGAGAGTGACAGAGTACTTTGGAGAGTAGATTCACTCCGTAACGCCACATACATCCTAATTCAAAGTCAGAGGAGGCCAGACATGCACCACATCGTGGATCAGTTTGGCAGACCTGACAGCGAACACCCCTGTCACGAGACACAGGAATATGACCAGTTCCTGCATTCCATCAAAGCGGGAGAGAGGATGATGTTCAGACTCACGGCCAATCCTGCACACAGCATCAAAGATCCAGACAATCCAAAGCGCGGAAAGGTCGTCGCACACGTTACGATAAATCAACAGAAAAAGTGGCTGTCCGACAGAGCACCGAAATACGGATTCGAATTCGTGAAGGATGGAGAAGACCCTATGTTCGATATTCGCAGTCGCAAGAACTTCAAATTCAAGCGCGGCGACTCCACGGTAACCCTTAATACTGCTACTTTCGAGGGGTTGATCGAAGTGACCGATAGCGAAAAGATGAGCTCTGCGATGAAGGAAGGGATAGGAAGAGGGAAGGCTTACGGTTGCGGATTGCTGACAGTGATGCGCGTATGACCATCATTGGAGCGGACAAACCGGACCTCCCTGAACTCCCCCGGATGAGCGACAGACTCTCGTTCGTCTATCTGGAATATTGCAGAGTCGGCAGAAAAGATAGTGCGGTGGAGGCGAGCAACAAGGATGGGGTGTTCTACATCCCATCCTCGGCAATTTCCACTTTGATGCTTGGCCCCGGTACGACGATTACCCACAGAGCCATGGAGCTACTGGGTGACTGTGGGGTCAGCATCATATGGGTGGGTGAACGTGGCATCAGATACTATGCGCACGGCAGACCCCTTACTCACTCATCACTACTCTTAGAAGCACAGGCAAAGGCCGTCTCCAACAAAAGGAGCAGACTCGCGGTAGCTCGCAAGATGTATCAGATGCGCTTTCCCGGCGAGGATGTGTCCAGACTCACCATGCAACAACTACGTGGAAGAGAGGGGGCACGGATTCGTAAAGCATACAAGATGCTCTCCGAAAAGTTAGATGTGGAATGGAACGGCAGGAATTATGACCCCAACAACTATTCTTCCGGAGACGATGTGAACAAAGCACTCTCCGCAGCCAACGCGTGTATGTATGGGATTGTTCACAGCGTCATCGCCGCACTTGGCTGCTCGCCGGGATTAGGATTCATCCATACGGGGCATGAGAGATCATTCGTCTATGATGTAGCAGACCTATACAAAACGGAAATAACGATCCCTATCGCCTTCGAGGTGGCATCAAAAGGAGCAGACAACATCGGCTCGACCACCCGCAGGGCTGTGAGGGATGCCGTGTCTTCAGGGAAGATCCTCTACCGGATATCCAGAGATATCAGAGAACTGCTAATTGGGGACGTGATGGAAGAAGATCCTGAAGAAAACGAACTGCAACTATGGGGCGATGCAGGACTCGTACCAAGCGGCGTAGGGTATCAGGAGGATGCATGATCGTTGTGACCTTGTCTTGTTGCCCCCCGTCGCTCAGAGGAGACCTTACGAAATGGATGTTCGAGATCAGCACCAATGTGTATGTCGGTCGAATGAGTGCGCGTGTACGTGATGAGCTATGGGACAGGATAGTCAACAGTTGCGGAGATGGTCGCGCCGTAATGATATTTGGTGTTAACAATGAACAGAGATTCGAATATCGCACACACAACTCAGAATGGAAACTGTACGATCTGGACGGCATCAAAGTCATGATGAGACCGAGCGTTCCGACCAAGGTTAAAACATCAACTAAAACACAAACCGATTCTTGAACACTTTTTTTCAGGCGGATTGATAATCGTTATAATTATACTGGCTCATTATCCGACGTTAGTGTGCTCCCCGCATACGCGGGGGTGATCCCACTATCTTGACCATGCTCTTGTAGGCCATCGTGTGCTCCCCGCATACGCGGGGGTGATCCCGCGTTGGAAAACGATAAGGCAGATTCTTCGGAGTGCTCCCCGCATACGCGGGGGTGATCCTCGCAGAAAAGGACGCGACGATAAAGGAGCTGAGTGCTCCCCGCATACGCGGGGGTGATCCACACTGATGCGCACCTGACCCATATTTCCTACGGTGCTCCCCGCATACGCGGGGGTGATCCCCGGTGGCCGAGCATCGTGCGGACCGTTGGCAAGTGCTCCCCGCATACGCGGGGGTGATCCCAGCATCAATGCACCGCCGTTCGCGTGGCACATGTGCTCCCCGCATACGCGGGGGTGATCCTCTCACCATCACCGGAGAGATGCCTCCGGCAGCGTGCTCCCCGCATACGCGGGGGTGATCCTCCGACGCGACGGTCTGCCCTCTGAGGGAGTCGGTGCTCCCCGCATACGCGGGGGTGATCCTCGGCGCGGTGCGGGTCATCCGGATGTGTACATGTGCTCCCCGCATACGCGGGGGTGATCCTGAAAGAGAGCTCCATGCTGGCGATTAACCGGCGTGCTCCCCGCATACGCGGGGGTGATCCCCTGACGGGTCCTCGGCGCAGATCCTGCGGATGGTGCTCCCCGCATACGCGGGGGTGATCCCATTGCCTCCTCGATGTAGCCCTCAGGCATGTGGTGCTCCCCGCATACGCGGGGGTGATCCCCTCACGGGGGGAATAGCAGTCTAGGAAGAACGGTGGTGCGCGCAGTGG
>CALULN010000014.1 GCA_944321505.1 Candidatus Methanomethylophilaceae archaeon
GGACGCCCAGGAGAGCCCCTACTCCCTCGTGCCGCTCAAATCCCTGGTGTCCAAGGGCTTCGACTACTGGGCGCTGGGGCACATACACAAGCCCATGGTGCTCTCCACCGACCCCTATGTGGTCTACCCCGGATGCATCCAGGGCCGCAGCTCCAAGGACTCCGGCCCCAGGGGCGCATACCTCGTGACGGTCCAGGACGGCTCGGTCGTCAGGACCGATTTCATCACCCTGTGCGCCATCGAATGGACCGATGTCAGGGTCACCATCGATATGGACATGGACCTGCCCGCCTTCGTCGCCTCCGCATCCTCCCGCTGCCGTCCCGGGTCACTGGTCCGCCTTTTCGCCGACGGCACCGGCCCCCTGAACTCCAAGCTGAGGCTCTACGGCTCGGATGTGCGGAAGCTGTTCGAGGAGGCCTCCGGGTGCATATGCACGGGTCTGGAGGTGTCCACCCTGCCGGAGATAGACCTGGATGAGCGCTCCCGCAGCGGGGACTTCACCGCCATGGTCATCTCCCACGGACGCGAGATGGTCAAGAGCATGAGCAGGCAGGAGATCATAGACGCCATATGCTTCACCGGCGCCTCATCGTACCTGAGGCCCATATTCGAGTCCATGGACTCCGAGGAGCTCAGAGGGCTGCTGGAGGACGCCGTGGCGTTCGTGGTCGAGAAGATGAGGGAGGCGGAGTCGAGATGAGGATAACCAAGGTGGACCTGGAATCATTCGGGTCGGTGCACGGGTTCTTCGCGGACCTCGGCGACAGCAACATGACGCTGATCTACGGCGACAACGAGGCCGGCAAGACCACCATCATGGAGTTCATACGCAGCACGGTCTTCCCCGGGAAGGCTCCCCGCTACCCCGTCCCCAGGAAGACCGACTGCGGTTCCCTCACCGTCGAGATGTCCGACGGAGGGACCAGGGTGCTCAAGAGGGAGCAGCGCAAGGTCACCGAGCAGGACGGCAAGCTGCTCCCGTCCCAGGAGCTGGGCATGGACGCCGAGACCTACAGGTCCCTGTTCGCCCTGGACCTGGATCAGCTCACCAACGACAAGATGCTCAGCGACGGGGAGTTCAGGAAGAGGTTCCTCACCGTCCCCGGAGGGGAGAACGTCCCCGAGGTCACCAAATCCATCAGGTCCCGCATGGACGAGCTGATGAGCAAGGAGAGGCTCACCGACGCCAGGATCGTGGGGCACCTGTACCGCGAGGTGAAGAAGCTGGAGTCGGAGGTGTACGCGGCCTCCGAGGAGGACGACGCATTCGACGCCCTCAGCGCCGAGAAGGACAGGCTCTCCATAGCTCTGGCGGAGGCAAAGTCCATGTGTCAGGCTGCGGCGTACGAGGAGAACCGGGAGTTCATGCTCGATTCCCTCAAGGACAACATGAAGACCCTGGAGGACCTGAAAGCGAGGCGCCAGGCCCTCTCCGAGAGCGACGCGCTGACCGACGAGCTGGTCCGCAGGGAGGCGGAGCTGCGCACCCGCATCTCCGCATTGGACGAGCTCCTGGAGGCGCAGGCCGAGCCGGAGAGGACCGATTTCGGCAAGATGTGCGCCGGAGACATCATGTCCCTCGCCCCGGAGATAGAGGAGGCCTGGTCCGCCAGGTCCCGCATAGGCATGCTGGACGGCACCGTCAGGGACCTCAGAGCATCCATAGAGGCGGACACCGCCGCCATCAACGCATTGGCATCCTCTCACGGCATGACCCCGGAGGAGCTCATCGCCGTCGCAGGCAGGAAGGAGCTCAGGGACACCGTGGAGGGCAGGAGGACAAGGGAGCTGTCCGCATATCAGAAGCACAGGTACTCCCGCATGCTCATGGCCGGAGGCGCCGTCATAGCCGCAGTTGGCGTGGGCATGGCGGCCATGGGCCTCCCGGTCCCCGGTGCCGTGGCGGTCATTGCCGGCGCCCTCGCCGCCGCGTCGCCGTTCCTGCTCCCCAAGATCCGTGACAGGCTGGGCAGCAGGGACCGCACCGACTGGCCCGCCCTCATGCGCTCCAACGGCCTCCCGGAGACCGACCGCGAGGGGGCCAGGAGGCTGTTCGCCGACTCCGACACCATGTCCGAGCTGTCCAGCAGAAGGGAGCTCTCCGCATCCAGGCTGGAGGCCTTCTCCGCGGAGCTGGACGAGCTGCAGGCGGGATGCATGTCGGTATGCAGCCGCCTGGGGACCGTGGGCGGGACCATCGAGGAGAACCTGGACGACATGTACAGCGTGTACGTCCTGGCCAAGAGCGCGGTGCAGTCGTTCTCCGAATCGGACGGTCTGTCGGACAAGCGCCGCGCCGCCGAGGACGAGCTGAAAGCGATCCACGGCAGGTTCGGCGGCGAGGAGGACTTCCGCAGGCTGCGCTCGATGAAGGACGAGGCCAGGGAGCTGGACCTCTCGATCTCCGCTCTCACCGATGCCGTCGAGTCCGCAGCCGGGATGACCTCGGATATAATCGTCAGATCCTCCGATGCAACGAACCGCGGCATGTCCAGAGAGGAGGCGGAGCAGACCGTGGACTCCATAAACGTCCGCCTCGGCGAGATCAACACCCGCATGAAGCAGATCCGCGACGCCGATGCGGCGGCGGAGCTGAAGGTGAGACTCGATGTCCAGCGGGCCATGCTCAGAGAGGCCTCCATGGAGTGGGCGGTGCTGTCCCTGGCGGACAACATCATCGGAGAGTGCAGCGACCGCTTCTACGCCGACATGCAGCCGGGCGTCATGAAGACCGCCAACCGCTACCTGGACCTGATGACCGAGGGGCGCTACCGCCTCGCCAGCGACCCCAGGGACAGCGAGATCAGCATCGAGGACCGCCGTGGCAAGAAGTACGACGGCGAATGGAGCTCCGGTCTGGGGGACCAGGTTTATCTGGCGGTCAAGATGGCCATCGCCAAGGAGATGGGCTCCGAGAGGCTGCCCTTCGTCATGGACGACGTGCTGGTTCGGTTCGATGCCAGGCGCAAGCAGGGAGCCTGCCGCGCGATAATGGACTTCGCCAGGGACCAGCAGGCGATCATGTTCACCTGCGACAGCTCGCTCGTATCTATGTTCCGTCTGGAGGGACAGCTCAACTACATCATGCTCCCCTGATCGCTTTCCGACAACCTTTATAAAGAATGTTTACATTGCGATTGCCGAGGGCAGAGGTACTGTCTCCCTTGATTCACAGAATCACAAATCACAATCACACGAGGGTGCCCGATGTGCACCCCAGACCTAGCGGCCATTGATGCAGGCGCCGGCGGCGCCGTGGCCATGGATGGGAATCCGAAGGTGGGCGGACAGGCTCCGCCTGTAGATGGGATTGGATCAAAGCGAGTCAGTGCCTTCTCCCGAAGGGGAAGATCACGTGAACAGTATAGACCCCAACACGACGAAGTACCTTGTGAGAGCCAAGATCAACGCCGACGGCGTTGTGGAGAAGCCCGACGTTGTCGGTGCCGTGTTCGGACAGACCGAGGGGCTGCTCGGAGACGAGCTGGACCTGAGGGACCTGCAGAAATCCGGAAGGATCGGCAGGATCGAGGTGGAGGTCACCTCCAAGGGCGGCAAATCCGAGGGAGTGATCCTGGTGTCCAGCAGCCTGGACCAGGTTGAGACCGCCATCCTCGCCTCCGCACTGGAGACCGTGGACCGCGTCGGCCCCTGCAAGGCCTCCATCAAGGTGCTCGGAATCGAGGACGTCCGCGTCACCAAGAGGGAGATGGTTGTCGAGAGGGCCAAGGAGCTCCTCAGCGACCTCATGAAGCAGAGCAAGGGAGCAGGCTCCGACATCACCGAGATCATCAGGCAGAGTATCCAGGTGGATGAGATCACCTCCTACGGCAAGGACCACTGCCCCGCCGGGCCCAACGTGAAGGACTCCGAGGCCATCATCATCGTCGAGGGCAGGTCCGATGTCATCAATCTCCTGAAGGCGGGCATCAAGAACGCCATCGCAGTGGAGGGCACCAACATCCCCAAGACCGTCCAGGAGCTGTCTAGGGAGAAGGTCTGCACGGCTTTCGTCGACGGCGACAGGGGAGGGGAGCTGATCCTCAGGGAGCTCTTCCAGGTGGCGGACATCGATTTCGTCGCCCGCGCGCCCCGCGCCCACGAGGTGGAGGAGCTCTCCGCCAAGCAGCTGGTCAAGTGCCTGAGGAACAAGATCCCCGGCGACCAGTACATGGAGATGAACGGTTTCACCGTGGAGCGCTTCGAGGACGAGGCCCCCAAGGCGGAAGAGGAGGAGAAGCCCCGCAGGTCTCGCAGGACTGAGGAGGAGGACGAAGAGGAGGAGAGGCCCAGGCGCACCCGCAGGTCTGAGGAGCCCAGGGAGCACTCCAGGTCCAGGTTCAACTCCGAGGCCGCCGAGAGGTTCAAGAAGAAGGCCGACGACGACGAGGAGAAGCCCCGCAGGTCCCGCAGGACCGATGAGGAAGAGGAGAAGCCCCTGAGGTCCCTCAGGGGCACCGACGACGAGCCCGCCGCCGAAGAGGAGGAGAAGCCCCGCAGGTCCCGCAGGACCGAGGACGAGGGCGACGAGGAGAAGCCCAGGCGCACCCGCAGGACCGACGAGGAGAAGCCCGCCAGGACCTCCCGTGCCAAGAAGCCCGCTGTGGAGAAGATACTCTCCCCCGAGCAGACCGTCTACCGCGACATCCTCAGGGAGCTCAGCTCCACCCACAACGCCAAGGTCCTCAGCAACGACAACGAGATCATGAAGGAGCTCCCCGTCAAGAGCCTGGTGGACACTCTCCGCGAGGACTCCGAGAACGTGGGCGCCATCGTCTTCGACGGCATCATCTCCCAGAGGATCATCGACGTGGCCTCCGAGAAGAACATCCCGGTGGTCGTGGGCGTCAAGAAGGGCAACATCACCAAGATGCCCGCAGGGATCACCTTCTGGACAAAGGAAGACCTCAACTGATGACTGAGCAGAGGGAAGTCAGGACCTGGTCGGACGTGGAGGGTCTGACCAGCACGGCGGACATCGCCATCCCCAAGGACCCCTTGGACAGGGTCCTGGGGCAGGAGGAGGCCATAGAGCTGGCCCGCATTGCGGCCAGGCAGCGCAGGCACCTCCTGCTCGTGGGTCCCCCCGGGACCGGCAAGTCGATGATCGCCAGGGCGATCTCTATGCAGCTCCAACCTCCGAAGACCGAGATCAGGGTGGCCAACAACCCGGAGAACCCGGAGCGCCCCTTCCTCCAGATAATCGAGGAGGAGCAGGTCCTCAGGGAGAACAGCTACCACGCCTCCGCTTCCGGGAAGCTCATCGACCCCGAGTCGGCACCCCGCAACGTGGCGGAGAAGCTCGGATACAGGTGCAAGAACTGCGGGAAGTACTCGTCCCACGACGAGCGCCTCTGCCCCTATTGTCAGAAATCCAAAGTGGAGATAACCGCCCAGGGCGGGATGATACAGCTCAACGAGATGTTCTCCACCGTCCTCGAGGGCATCCCCGGCATGTCCGGACCCAAACCGAAGGACAGGGTGGTCACATCCCACATGCTCGCCGACGGAACCGAGGAGACCATGGTCTTCGAGGCTGCCGGCGACAAGATAAGGGTCCTCGATCAGAAGGCCATGGAGAAGCGCCGCGAGGTGGAGAAGAACTCCAACCAGAAGGTCATCGTCAAGCTGGACAGGTCGCCCTTCGTCCTCGCCACCGGAGCGTCGGAGACGGAGCTCCTTGGCGATGTGAGGCACGACCCCTACGGCGGCCACGCCGGCCTGGGCACGCCCGCCTACGAGCGCGTGGTGGCAGGCGCCATACACGAGGCCCACGAGGGTGTGCTGTTCGTGGACGAGATCTCCCACCTCGGACCCCTGCAGAGGTTCATCCTCACCGCCATGCAGGACAAGAAGTTCCCCATCATGGGCAGGAACCCCCAGAGCGCAGGCGCCAGCGTCCGCGTGGACGACGTGCCTTGCGACTTCATCCTGGTGGCCGCCTGCAACATACAGGATCTGGAGAACATCCTATCTCCCCTAAGGTCGAGGATCATCGGCGGAGGATACGAGGTCCTCGTGGACGTGTCCATGCCCGACACCCCAGAGAACAGGGCCAAGTACGCCCAGTTCGTCGCTCAGGAGGTTGTCATGGACGGCCACATCCCCCATGCTACCATAGAGTCGGTGGACCTCATCATCGCCGAGGGCCGCTCCCGCGCCAAGGCCGACGGCCAGCTCAACGCCCTCACCCTGAGGCTCAGGGAGCTGGGCGGGCTCATCCGCGCCGCCGGCGACATGGCCGTCATGGAGGAGTCGGAGTTCATCACCGCCGACCACATCCGCCGCGCCATCAGACGCTCCCGCCCCGCCGAGGACCAGATCAAGGAGAGGTACGGCTCGTACACCAAGGGCCTGTCCAAGGACATATCCTCGGCTCAGAAGGAGAAGTCGCAGTACTATCTGCAGAACGAGACCGTGGCGGACGACAGGATGTTCAACTGAGGAACAGGATCATCCTGACCCCGTCCCCTCCGTCGTTGTAGTACCCATCGAGAGGATCCGATTCCCTGAATCCGAAGCGGGAGTAGAACGCCCGTGCGCGCATGTTCTCCTTCCTGACCTCCAGGGTGACGTATCTGCGCATCTCCATGCGGGCCTGCATAAGCGTGCGCTCTAGCAGCTTGGTCCCTATGCCGCAGCCGCGGCAACCCGGGGATACGGCGAACAGCATTATGCGGATGCCTCCGTCCGCCAGCCTGGCGGAGCATATCAGCCCCAGCGGCCTGCCGGAGAAGTCGCAGGATACGAACTGTCCCTCCGGCCAGGATTCGGAGAAGGCGTAGAACACATCCGGGAGGTACTCCTCGTCGAGGGAAGCCGTGACGATGGCGTACAGCTCATCCCTGTCCGACAGCCTCATCTCCCGGATGTAGTTGGGTATCATCTGACCGTCTTAATCCGCTTCACCGCTATTATCATTGCCACGAGGGCGATTGCGGGTATGTACTTCAGAGGGCCGTCCATGAACCCTCCGGAGCTTCTGTCATCCTCAGCGGATCCGACCTTGAAGGTGATGCTGTGCACCTCCCCTTCCGGCGTGACCGCCGTCAGAGTGCATTCGGTGGCTTCGTAGAACGTCCAATCCGTTGTCATCCCTGTTGCTTCGCTCTCACCGTCGCCGTCCAGATCCCATCCGAATTCGCTGCCGAACGGCACGGAGGAGCCGGATGCATCCAGGTGTGTGCGGCCGTCGGATTCTGAGATGCGCACATCCAGGTTTACATTCCCGTTGTACACCGGTCCCCAATCGGAGAGGAAGAGCTCCGAGTAGTGATCAGCCACTCCCTCTGAGTCTATAATCACAGCAAGCTCGCGGTTCTCGTCGAGGGACGAGTCCGTCCAGTTCACGGATCCGAGCCAGACCCTGTCGTCGACGATGACGCCTTTGTTGTGCACAGTCCCGTCCCATACGGAGTACCTCATGTCGATCCCTCCGTAGTCCCGGTAGTGGGTGTAGATGCCGTATCCGTCCTCGGTATCGTCGTCATAAGGGCTGTCGTAGGTTACATCCACCTGCAGGCGCACATCCAGTCCCAGTTCGGATTTCTCCTTCATCACAGACAGCGGGGAATCCTCATCAAATAACCAGGAGTGCTGCACGTCCAGCTGCTGGGAGTATATCCTCTCCTCTGCCGAGTCCAGGAAAGCCATCAGGGTCTCTCTGGAGTAATCCGGAGACAGGACCGCCGTGACATCCGCGACGTATGATCTGACATCTGCTGTCACAGGATCCGAAGGCTCCAGGATCATCGGTATAGCCGTTGGGTACAGATCATCGAAGTCGTGTATGTCCGAACCGTGGGAATCGCTCTCGAACACAGCGGTCATGTAATCTGCGAACTCCGCATCCGTGACGACCGCTCCCCAGCCTCTGTTGCTGTGGAATCCGCTCTCGGTCCAGTTCTCTGATGTGATTATGACCGTCTCATCGTCGATTATCGCGTATTTGGAGTGGAGGTAGGAGAACCGTTTGTAGGAGTCAGTGCTCTTGATCACCTGGACCTCTGCGCCCGACATGGACAGTGCCTTCAGTATGCCCAGTTCGTCGGTATCCATCCCTCCGGCGGGGGACCCCTCGATCAGCAGTCTGATATCCAGCCCTTCGAGGCAGGCATCCCTCAATGCCGACGCGACGACTTTGTCGTCCATGTCGTACATGCTCACCAGGACGGAGTCCTCCGCCTGCTGTATCGCTTCTATGACCGGCTCCCCATCGGATTCCGGGAAGGAGAAAGGCTTCACCTCGCAGTCCTCGAATGTGCGGGCGAAGTGGTACTGAGTACGTCCCGGGACATGTATCCTCCATTCCTCTCCGTCAAACGGTTCCGAAGAGCCCTTGTTCCTCACCGCAAACTCGCATTTCCCAATCGTTCCGAATGGCTTGCCGGCCCATAGTCCGCAGGGTTCGCAGTCGCCGTATACGAAGCTGTCAACTATGGTCCCGTCGGCTCTGCACACATGGATGTCGTCGCCTCTGTCGTTGAGGGCGAATCCGTCATTGACGATGCCCCTGTCACCTTGCAGAACGTAATCGGAGATCTGCATCCACTGCTCGGGTTCCGAGGCAAGGACCGTGATGGATTCCCCTGGACTCAGGATGAAGGATTCTGTGAAGGATATGATGCCATCCCAATCGGTCACGTGGTAGTCCGCAAGGTCAGCGTCGCTGAACGACATGTTCCTCAGGGTGAATCCTTCGGAACCCCCGGTAGGGCAAACCATGTCGAGTATCAAACCGTCCGCAGGGTACGCATCCGTATCGGCGGACGCCAGCGGCGAGAGGATAAGCAAAGCAAGCAGTGCGACAATGCAGAACGCGCGCATGCGCACGTCTGCGCGGATAAGGGGTTAACGGCTGAGGCTACCTGTAGCCTACAGCCCGGAGACCAGATCCAGAAGAGCGGACCTGGGGTCCTTGTGCTTCACCACGCCGGAGGCCAGGAGCACGCCGTCGGCACCCAGTCCGATAGCGGCTTCCACATCCTTGCCGGTCTTCACACCTGCCCCGCAGAGCACGGATATGCGGCTGTCGACGGACTTGACGGCGTCGACGGTGTCGCTGACGATGCGGGGGTTGGCTGTGGTGACGGAGATGTCCCCTCCGATCAGCTCGGGAGGCTCCACTGCGATGAAGCGTGGGGAGAACGATGCCACGGATACGGCTCTCTCCACGGATTCGGCGCAGACCATCGGCACGAGGCCGAGGTCACCGCACATGGATACGCAGCGGCCGATGACGGAGTCGTCGATGCGGTGCTCCGAGTGGTTGATCAGCGTGCCGCATGCTCCCGCAGCCTTCACCATGGACGGAGTCATCCATCCTGTGGCCGAGCCGGGAGCATAGGGGTCCACGTTCTGAGAGAGCACGGGTATGCCGACGGAGCGCGCCACGGCGCCGAGCTCGGCGACCGGAGGGCAGACTCCGATGCATACCCCCGTCTCATCGGAGACTGAGGCGCATATCTCCGCAAGGGAGGTTGCGCGGAGGCCGTCCACTTCGGCGTACGCCTTGAAATTGACGACCACCGCGGGGGTCTTGAGCTCACTCAAGGTCTTCCAGCCTCTGCTTCAGCTCGTTGAGGACAGCGGGCCTGGAGGTGTACTCCATCTCCTCGGGACCGAGGATGGCGGGCATGAAGGGCCCCATGGACCTCATGAACTTGCTGGCCTTGACCGCCCTCTGCCTGACGTAGTCCCACTCGGATCCCTTGAAGAAGTCCATGGGCACGTGGTCGCCCACGGTGCCGTACTTCTCAAGTCCCTGGAACCTTCCGTTGCACATCTGGAATCCGAGAGCGCAGATTCTCGGGGGTCCGTCGAAATAGGTGGGGTCGGAGTTCTCGGGGGAGCAGGGGAACCATGCGCCGTAGTGGGAACCCCTCATCCAGCCGGCAACCAGCATGGTGTTCATGAACACCTGGAGGTACTCGCCGACGGAGGGCAGGCCGCTCTGGGCCCTGCACACGCAGACGGGGTCGTCCTTGCCGACGTACTTGCCGGCGGTCAGGTTCAGCTTGTCGGTGGAAACGACGCAGGCGGGGCCGATGCCGGCGCGGCTGCTGATCCTCTTGATGGCGTATCTGGAGGTGTCGCCCAGCAGCGAGAGGATGCTGAGGGTCTCCTCGGGGGAGGACATTACGACCTTCTTGTGGTCCAGGACGTCGTGGATCTCCACGTCGAATCCCTTCTTGGCCTTGGCGTCGATGACCAGGCCGGTGGTGGTGAAGGGGTCCAGATAGATCCTGCTCAGGGGCAGGGAGTAGGCGGAGGGCTCGGTCTTGTCCGCCATGAAGAATATGACGGGCTCGGCGGGCCTCTCCTCGAAGGACATCTCCGCGGATCCGGGTCCGGCTCCCTTGATGTTGCCGGAGAAGGCATCGGTGAGGATGTCCTGTCCGGCTCCGTAGAGCTTCATCTGCTTGGCGAGCTTGGTGGCCTCAGTGAAGGCATCCCATCCGAGCTTGTGGACCTCGGGGTTGTTCTCGCCCCTGAAGTGGGACATGAACAGGTTGATGTCGTCTCCGACACGGGTGACGTAGAAGTCCTCGATGATTCCCTGCTTGGCAGCGTCGGCCAGGATCTCCTTGCACTTCTCGACCATGGAGGGGTGGGGCCTGGTGTGTCCGCAAACGGATCCGACGTCCGCCTTGATCACTGAAATCGTAACTTTCTCTGCCATTTCTCTTACCGCCCATAGGTGGGTATTGGCGCCCCCTACGACGTCGCCTTATAATAATATGCCCCCGCGCATGCGCGAGAGACCGCACCAATCATATATGGAATCGGGGATGCGTAGGCCATGACAGTCAACCGCAGGGACTCGTCCACCGTCAAGGCGGGGGACGGGACCGTCACAGTGTCCGGCTGGGTGCAGGACATAAGGAACCTCGGTGGGATCTCCTTCGTCATCCTCAGGGACAGGTTCGGCACGCTTCAGATCACCCTTCCGAAGAAGAAGGTGGACCCGGAGCTCTTCGCCACCCTCACCACCCTCCCCAGGGAGTCGGTGGTCAGCGTCACCGGCGAGGTCAAGGAGAGCAACCAGACCGAGCTGGGTGTGGAGATCATCCCCTCCTCCTTCGTCCTGGAGTCCGAAGCCGGCACCCCGCTGCCTCTGGGCGTCGTGGACAAGGTGAACGCGGAGATGGACACACGTCTGAACCACAGGTTCATGGACCTCCGCAAGCCCGAGGTCAGGGCGGTCTTCGAGCTCAAGAGCCTGATGATGAGGCTCATCACCGAGGCTATGGAGGAGAAGGGGTTCGTGCAGGTCTGCACCCCCAAGATCGGAGCCTCTGGAGCCGAGGGCGGAGCCACCCTCTTCAAGGTGGACTACTTCGGAAAGCCCGCTTATCTGGCACAGAGCCCGCAGCTCTACAAGCAGATGCTGATGTCCACCGGTCTCGACAGGGTGTTCGAGATGGCTCCGGCGTTCAGGGCGGAGAACTCCAACACTAACCGCCACGTCACCGAGTTCATCTCCTTCGACGGGGAGATGTCCTGGATCGGCAGCATGGCCGACGTAATGTCCATGATGGAGGAGATCATGGACCACGTCATCCGCGGCCTGAAGGAGAAAGGGGCCCACTGGCTCTCCGTCATGGGCAAGGAGATCTCCGTCCCGGTGCGCCCGTACCCGGTGCTCACCTACTCAGAATGCCTTGCCATGGTGAACGGGGCCGGCCTCCCCCTGAAGGACGGCGACGACCTCGGCACCGAGGGCGAGAAGATCGTCGGAGACATCATGAGCCAGAAGGGCTACGACATGTACTTCATCGCCGAGTACCCCTCGGAGGCGAAGCCCTTCTACATCATGGAGAAGGACGGCACCGAGTACTGCATGTCCTTCGATCTGGACTACAAAGGTCAGGAGATCTCGTCCGGCGGACAGAGGGAGCACAGGTACGACCGTCTGGTGGAGAGGATGGAGAAGCTGGGGCTGGACCCCGAGGACTTCGGATTCTACCTCGATGCCTTCAGGTACGGCATGCCTCCCCACGGCGGATGGGGCATCGGCATCGAGAGGGTGCTGGTCAAGATGCTGGATCTCCCCAACGTCAGGGAGGCCATACTCTTCCCCAGGGACCCCTCGAGGCTCTCTCCCTGAGGGGATTCGGCCGTATTCGGCCACCTCCCCTTTCCAACTTTATATACCATTTAGCCACTGGATGAATCGGTAAGATGGGAGCGCAGGGGGATCTCTACGAACGCGAGCTGAAGCATCTCCTGTCCGGGGATGCGGCAGTCATCGAGAAGGTCATAAAGACCTGTACGGATCAGGAAGCGGAGGCCTACCGCTCGCTCGTCGACACGCCTTTCATGGTCGTCCGGGCCGCCGGGTCCCACGGAGTCGACCTCATCGCCCTCAGATGGGACTTCTCTTTCCCGATAGAGGTCAAGAGCTCCGGGGACTTCGTCCTGCACTTCAGCCGCAATCCGCGCCTCGGAGAGCAGGCCGAGAACATGGCGATCGAGTGTGCCAGATCCCAGCTGCTCCCCATCTATGCCTTCCGTCTGAAGAAGTCCGGCGGCAACGTCAAAGGGGATCCCTGGAGGCTGTTCTGCCTGCCCGTGCCGGAGGACCTGCGGGGCCCTGCGGGGCTGCTGCAGCGCAGGATACCCTGCATGTGCAGGGGCCCCAGCGGGAACCTGATCATGAGGTGGGAGGAGGGCATGAAGCTCTCGGATTTCGTCCGCTACGCGAACATGAAGATGGAGTGAGGGGCCGTCGGCACTCATAGGGCTCATCATCGGTCAGCCTCGGTCTGTCGTCATCCGGCACACCCTCGGCCGAAGAATCCCGCCTGCCTATTTCATCTCTGTCATCCTGCGGACAGGGTTCTGCGCAGCCGTGATAACATCGGCAGGGAGCGTGACCTCGCCGGACATGTCATCCAGGCAGCGGGCGATGTCATCAAGCCCTATGCGCTTCATGGGCTCGCATACAGCGGATTCGATGAAATGGAACCTCTTCCCCGGCAGCTCGGACTCCAAACGGTGCCTCATGCCGGTCTCGGTGACGATTACGAACTCATCCGCATCGGAGGTGCGGCAGAACCTCAGCATATCCTCCGTGGATCCGACGAAGCCCACCATGTCCAGGACTTCCGTTCTGCATTCGGGATGGGCCATGGAAGGGGCGCCGGGATGCTCCTCGATCACTCTGCGGACGTCATCGGCGGTGATGCGGTCGTGTATGGGGCAGCAGCCGTTCCAGAGGACCATCCTCCTGTCCGGCAGCCTCTTCGAGATGTAGGAGCCCAGGTTCCTGTCTGGTACGAAGAGCACCTCGTCGTCTTCGGCCAGCGAGGAGACGACCTTCAGGGCGTTGCCGGACGTGCAGCAGATGTCCATGTGGGACTTGGCTTCCGCGGTGGTGTTGACGTAGCCCACCACAACGGAATCGGGATGCTCCTCCCTTGCCTTCATCAGGTCCTCCGCGCTGCACATGGCCGCCATGTCGCATATGGCGTCGGGCACCGGCAGCAGGACGGTCTTCTCCGGAGACAGTATCTTGGCGGTCTCACCCATGAAGCTGACGCCGCAGAACACGATGACTTCGGCGTCAGTCCGGGAAGCGGCGATCGACAGTCCGAGGGAGTCCCCGACCAGGTCCGCTATGTCCTGCACCTCGGGGGATGTGTAGTTGTGCGCCAGGATCACAGCGTTCCTCTCAGCCTTGAGCTGACGTATCCTTTCGGCCGTTCCCGCCATGGGCGTTCATCGACAGCACGTAGTTAAAGGAATCGGATTGGCTACCGGCATGCGCAACGGCCTTATAGGGCGTCCATCTAGGCGCATTCATGGACGGCAGAGAGGAGCTTGCTTCATCCAGGTTCCATTGCACGGCTTCCGAGAGATGCGCATTCGAAACCGGCATCAAATTGGCTACAGTGTACCATCAGTTCGTCGGCACCCCATTCGACGCCTCCTCCGTGGAGGGTCTTGAGGAATGCATACGCAGATGCATCTCCGCCCAGCCGTACGTGGTCGGTGCATCGGTGTCCATCGACCGCTCCGTCATACCTGCCGACAGGGACGTGTACAGCTACGTCTCCCTCACCGGCGACATGATCGATGCGACGGTTACCGTGTCCTTGGACGGTGTGACCATGACCGGCGAGATGCGCTACGACCGCGAGCTCGGCTATCCGCTCATGTACATATCCTCGACGGCCACGGATTGACCCCTATTCCATGGGTGAATATTGCCAGCAGCCGTGCGGCGGATGTACAAAACAGAACCGCTTTATAAATAGGTGAAGCGCCATCCAGCATCACTAGCGCGTGTGGGTGCACATGATTTCTGACATAAAGATTGGCATTACTGGACTGCCGGGCGCCGGGAAGACCTACGCCCTTATGCAGGTCATCGAGATGCTCCAGCAGAGCGGCGAGGTGACCATCGGCGGGATGATCGACGAGCCTATCATGGAGGGGCGCCGCCGCGTCGGCTTCCTCTGCCGCGACCTGATGACCGGAAGGACCGAGACCTTCGCCCATCTGGACTACGAGAGCCGCATAATGGTGGGCAAGATCGGCGTGGACGTTTCCAAGCTGGATTCCGTCGCCGTCGAAGCCATCCTCAACGCGTGCGAGTGCTGCGACATCATCGTAATCGACGAGGTCGGGAAGATGGAGGTGGAGAGCGAGAGGTTCGTCCAGGCCGTCAGGGACGCCCTGGATGTGGACAAGCCCATGATACTCACACTCCACAAGAAGTCCCGCAACCCCCTGCTCCAGGACATCCGCCGCCGCGACGATGTCCGCATCCTGGAGGTCACACCCACCAACCGCAACCTCCTGCCCCACAAGATCGTGAGGCTCATGAACGGTGAGAACATCTGATGGACAGCGTCAGGATCACCGAGGGGTCGACGGTCCTCAAGGTCCCCGCCGCGCATTCCGCCGGCGGCCCCGGGAAGATCCTCGGAACCGTGTTCTTCAACGAGCAGATGGCGTTCAACAGGGACGTCAGCGTGATGCTCCTCAGGTCCCTGGACAGGGACATGTCCGTGGCGGACTGCATGACCGCCACCGGTGCCAGAGCGGTCCGCATAGCCAACGAAGCACCCAAGACCATGGTCGCCGCCAACGATATCAACGCCGGCGCCATCCCCTGGATCGAAGGGAACATCCGCATCAACGGGCTTACCAACTGCAGAGCGGTCCGCAGCAATCTCCACTCACTGCTTGCGGAGGAGGTCTTCGACTACATCGACCTGGATCCCTTCGGCTCCCCGGTGCCGTTCCTCCATTCGGCCATCCAGGGATGCAAGCGGAAGGGCATACTCGCCATCACAGCCACAGACACCGCCCCTCTAGCCGGTGCCCATCGCGCCAAGTGCGAGCGCAGGTACCAGTCCCGCCCCATGAGAGGGCCGATGTGCCACGAGACGGGGCTGCGCATCCTCATGGCCACCGTCGCCAGGGAGCTGGCCAAGTTCGACAGGGGGATGACACCCATCATCTCCTTCTTCGCCGACCACTACTTCCGCACATACGTGAGAGTGGACGAGGGCACCGCCGCCGCAGACAGGTGCCTCGGCACCCTGGGATACCTTTCCTACGACCCGTCGACCCTGGAGCGTTCCGTCTCCCCCGAGAAGGACGGCAGCCACGTCTACGGGCCGGTGTGGACCGGGAGCCTGTTCGACAGGGATGCCCTGAAGGCTCTGGACCCGTCAGGCATGGCCGACGAGCGCCGCTGCCGCAGGATGCTGGACCTCTGGTCCTGCGAGCTCGATTCGGTGCCCTTCCTATACGAGGTCTCCGAGCTGTCCTCTGCTCTCAGGACGGAGACCCCCAGGTTCTCGAAGCTGCTGGAGGTCATGAACCAATACGGCACCGCGACTCCGACGCATATGTCACCCACCGCATTCAAGACCGTGCTGTCACCGGAGGAGGTCCGTGATGCATTCCTCGAGACCGTCGCCTCCCATTGATTGGTTTATATAGAATCGGGTCATGGCAAACCCCGGTAACATGCCGACCGTTGCGATCATTGGCGCCCAGTGGGGCGATGAGGGTAAGGGCAAGATCACTGACTACCTGGCCGAGGGCGCTGACGCCGTGGTCAGATTCCAGGGTGGCAACAACGCCGGCCACACCATAGTCGTGGGCGACAACGTGTTCAAGCTCCATCTCCTCCCTTCCGGGGTCCTCCGCGAGGGGAAGCTTGCGGTAATCGGCAACGGTGTCGTCGCCAACTTCCGGGACATGGAGGAGGAGATCAGGCAGATAGAGGAGGCCGGCCTCTCCATAGACGGGCTCCGCATCTCCGACAGGGCCCATCTCATCATGAACTACCACAAGAAGCTGGACGGCGCCGAGGAGGTCTACCGCGGCAACAAGCCCGTGGGCACCACCAAGAAAGGCATAGGCCCCTGCTACCAGGACAAGGCCGCCAGGATCGGCTTCAGGGCCGGGGACCTCCTGGAGCCCGACACCATCCGCGAGAAGGCATCCTACGTCCTCCCCATGAAGAAAGACATCATGGACCTCATGGGCGCGGAGAAGTGCCAGTGCACCGTGGAGTCCTTCACCGAGAGGCTTGTAGGCTGGGGTGAGAAGTACGGCAGCCACATCTGCGACACCTCCGTCCTGGTCAACGACATCATCGACAGGGGAGGCAACGTCCTGTTCGAGGGCGCCCAGGGCGTGATGCTCGACATCGACCACGGCACCTATCCCTACGTCACATCATCCTCCACCGTCGGCGGAGGCATCTGCTCCGGATCCGGCGTGGCACCCAACCGCATCCAGAAGGTGGTCGGCTGCCTGAAGGCCTACACCACCCGTGTGGGCGAGGGTCCCTTCGTCACCGAGCTCACCGGGGAGGAGGAGCTGGAGCTGCAGAAGAAGGGCGGTGAGTTCGGGGTCACCACCGGCAGGGGCCGCAGATGCGGCTGGCTGGACCTCGTGGTCGCCGAGCACGCCGCCAGGCTCTGTGGCATCACCTCCTGGGCGGTCACCAAGCTGGACGTCCTGAACGATTACGATACCATCAAGGTCTGCGTGGCCTACGAGATCGACGGCGAGGAGGTCAGGCACTTCCCCGCCTCCGTCAAGAAGCTCATGAGGGCCAAGCCCGTGTACGTCGAGCTGCCCGGATGGAAGGGCTGGGAGGAGTCCGAGGACGTCCTCCGCCAGGGATTCGACTCCCTGCCCGAGAACATGCGCAGGTACATCGGATTCATCGAGGACTACACCCACATCCCTGTGGACATCATCAGCGTGGGACCCGAGCGTCACGAAACCATCGACCGCACCGGCGGCGCCTGGTGGAGCTAATCCCTGAACGCCTTGGAAGGCTCGGTGTACCTGTCGAAGGAGTAGAAGGCATCGTCGTTGGCGACGGTGCCTCCTCTTCCGCCTTCTCTGAGTGAGAACAGCGATGCGATGAACGATTCGCGGTACTGTATGAAACTGCGGTCGTCGATCATCCCGCAGATCTCCCCGAACGTGCACCAGCGGACCTCCGACACCTCCGACTCCTGGAGTGCCAGCGCTTCTCCGCTGTACTCGCAGCAGTAGTAGTCGTCGAAGCCGTAGTCGAAGGAGACGGTGATGCGGACATCCTCTTCGCGGAATGCATGGGGGATGCCCGTCTCCTCGAAGAGCTCCCTGGAGGCCCCCTCGTGGGATGCCTCTCCCGCGTCGACCTGCCCGCCCGCCGACACGTCCCAGTATCCGGGGAGGGATGCCTTCTGCGCAGAGCGCCTCTGGACAAGCATGCGGTCGCCGTCGAAGACGCATACGTGGGCTATGAGGCGGTACTCTCCGGGCCCCCAGGCTCCTCTGGGCACCCGCTTCCCCGTCAGATGCCGTTCCGAATCGTAGACGTCGGTGAGCTCCACGGGGTGAGTGAGGGTCCCTTCGTATATCGCGGTTTCCCATGTTCAAAAGCGATATATCGCCGGCATCCGTTCATGGCCCGATGACAGGGGAGATCACCGTCAGCCAGTTCAACGAGAGGGTCAAAGGGCTCCTCGGTTCCGCTGACATGCTCCACGACATCTCGGTCGTGGGGGAGATCTCAGAGTACAAGACCGCCAGCTCCGGACATGTGTACCTCACTCTCAAGGACAGGGATTCCGCCGTTTCGTGCACGCTTTTCCGTTCGGCCGCCTCGCGTCTCTCCTTCCGCCCTGCTGTAGGGATGAAGGTTGTGGCCTTCGGCAGCGTGTCGTTCTACAGTCCCAGAGGGAGCCTGGGATTCAACATCCTGGGGATGGCGCCCTACGGCAAGGGGGAGCAGCAGAAGGCCCTGGAGGAGCTCACAGCAAAGCTGCTCAAGGAGGGCCTGTTCGATCCGGAGCGCAAGCGCCAGGTGCCCAGGTACCCCAAGGTGATAGGGGTGGTGACCTCACGCACCGGCGCCGTCATCAGGGACATCATAGACACCGCCTCCCGCAGGTTCCCCGCAGACATACTCCTGGCTCCCGCACAGGTCCAGGGGGAGGGAGCGGACGTCTCCATCGTGAAGGGGATAGAGCTGCTGAACAGGGAGGGCGTGGATGTGATCATCGTCGGTAGGGGAGGCGGTTCCGCCGACGACCTCTCCGCTTTCAATTCGGAGATCGTCGTGAGGGCGGTATGCGCTTCCAGGGCACCCGTCATATCAGCGGTGGGACACGCCATCGACAAGTCCCTCACAGACCGCGCTGCGGACAGGTACGCAGAGACCCCAACCATGGCCGCCACCATCGCTGTGCCGGAGCTCGAGGGAGAGATGCGCCGGGTGGACGCCCTGGATATGAGGATGTCCTCGTCGCTGAACGCCGTGCTGGAGAGGATGAGGTCCCGCTTCGGGATGTATGATTCCCGGCTCCGTCCGGAGTCCGCTCTTCGCGAGATCTCCGGGAAGCGTTCTCAGGTCGAAGCGCTCTGGTCCGCCGCTGGATCGGTGGTCTCGAGGAAGGTTTCCGGAGCATCGTCATCATTCGCCAGGGCGGACTCCCGTCTGGACCCGTCCAGGGCGGCGGATGCCATCGCCAGGCTACGGGAGGCGCTGGCTTCGATCGATGCCAGGGTGTCAGCATCCGCATCCCTGGCGATGGAGCGCAGGGCATCCGCATTGTCCGCCCTCTCGGACCGCCTGCGCTCGGACGATCCCTCCAACGTGCTGGGGAGGGGATACAGCTACATAACCGACGGAAGCGGACGCGCCGTCGGATCGGCTGTGCAGCTGTCGCCGGGGACCACGGTGACCGTGCGCATGAAGGACGGTTCCGCCAAGGCGGAGATACAGGAGGTGAGCATCGATGGATGAGAAGAGACCTGAGGAGATGACGTTCGAGGAGAGCCTCGACAGGCTGAACGAGCTGGTGGAGCTGCTGGAAGGCGGCACCCTGGACCTCAACGGGAGCATAGAGGTCTACGAGCAGGCAGTGGCCCTGAGGGACAGGTGCAGGAGCATCCTCGAGGACGGGGAGCGCCGCATTCAGGCCATAATGGAGAAGGCCGACGGCACCGTGAAGGACGACCTGGTCATCGGCTGACCGGGTGCCAGCAGTGCACGGTCAGGGAGTTCTCCCAGTCGTAGACGTAGTAGCCGTCCTCGATATAGGGGTCCATCAGCTCCCGCACGACGTCTGAGACGTCCTCATCCACGCCGTTGGCGCGGAACGCGGTGCATTCCCTGGATACAGCCTCGTCCACGGGTATGCGGGCCCTGACCCTCTCGGTGAAGGTCTCGGTGAGGCGCTCCCTTCCGTTGTCATCCAGCCATTCCGCCACTGCGGCGGCCTGGCGGTTCACCGGACGTTCGATCCCCAACGATTCCCATACGGCCGTCCTGAGCCTCTCCCCTCCGTGGAACCTCCAAGATACCGTGGCGCAGCTCTCCCTGGCGGCGCCCTCCATCCTGCGGAGAGATGCATCGGTGTCCGGGAACGGGCACAGGGATGCTATGCAGGCGGCGTATCCTTTCTTCGGGATGTATCTCCCCCAATCCTGATGGAACAGCTCGATGTTCGTCAGACCCTTCTCCTTCGCGCCTGCGGAGAGCCTTGCGAGCATGCGCTCCGACGAATCCATGCAGGTGAGGATCCTGACTTTGGGAGCGAGTTCAAGGGAGTAGGTGCCCGGTCCGGAACCAACCTCCAGCACCGAGTACTCAGGCCTCAGATAGCCGGTCTCCAGCATCCGATCCACTATCCTGCCGGGCATGGAGCCCTGCTGATAGGATGAGTATCCCACGGCGTACTCGTCCCAGTACCTGATGCGGTCGTCTGAGCCCTCCTGCTGCCTCATGGCTCCCTCCATAGCGTCATGCCGTTGGCCTTGCACCAATCCGCTGTGTTCCTGTATAATTCCGTCTCCGCGAACATGCGCAGGTCGTAGGTCATCCTAAGGGCGCCCCCCACCTCGCCTTCCCTGATGTTCTTGGAGTTGTATGCGCCGAAGGTCTCCCTGAATCCTATGACAAGGATGTCCACCAGGTCGTGCCCTCTGCACACGGACTCCGGGGGATGCTTCCGCTTCAACTCGTCGGAGAGCATGTCCTTCAGCTCTCTGCTGTCGGTACGGCGGTACTTGGTGTTGGACAGCACCTCCCGTATCAGGGATGATGTGTCGCAGGAGAGCGAGCGGGTGTCGATGAAGCTGTAGAAGTCCAGGTCCTTGAACGACAGGTTGAGGGACTTCCTGCTGCTGATGTACATGAGCAGACCTATCGGATACGCTGCCTGGAGCACCCTGCCCCTTATCGGACCGTACCTCTCCTCGAATGCTTTGATGCTCTCGCGCTCACCGTACTCCCAGAGGATGCTGTCGAAGGCCTCGGACATGACGATCATGGACTCCGCATCCCTGGTGTCCGTTTCGAACACCGGTCCGTCGGCGGATCCGTGGCGGAGGATGTCCAGATCCGCATCCGCTATCCCGATCACCTTCCGGTCGTTCCTGGATTCGCGGCAGGTGCGGACGGATTCCACGACCTTGTCCTTGCTGTGGGCTATCACCAGCTCCACCTGGTCCTCTACCGTGAACTTGCCGTAGAGGCGGAAGTCCGTTATGCCTTCGACGACCAGTATCGTCCCTTTGAAGGCGGACCTCATCATGCAGACCGTGTTGGCCACATCGGAGGATGTCAGGTATTCGCGCATTCAAGCCCTCAGCTCGTTGGAGCGGTCCCACATGTCGTGTATCACCTGCGGCGAGTGGGTGGCGGCGACGATCTGCAGGTCCCTGAGGCGGCAGACGTCCATGAGCACCTTGCCCAGCCTCTGCTGCCAGGACACGTGTATGGATATCTCGGGCTCATCGATGATGGCCAGGGCACCGTGGGGGGTCTGGAACAGCAATCTGTAGAACACGATGATGATGTGCTTCTCCCCGGAGGAGAGGACCTCCAGGGGGATGTGGGAGCCGTTGTTGAGGGTGATCTGCATCTTGCCGTTGGAGATGGACAGCCTCTTGTTGACGAAGAATGAGTTCACTATGTCCTGGAACACGACGATGGACTCCGCCAGGTCGTAGCAGTCGGCTACGTACTCCTCCACGGCGCGGGTGAGCCTGAGGTAGCTGTCGTGTGATTTGTGGATGTCGTACCTGGAGGGGGCCATGCGCAACCCCACGGGCAGGTTCATCCTCAGCCCTGCGGAGTACATGAAGTCGGTCTTGGGCTTCAGGTCCGCCAGCCGGGATTCGATGTCTGCATCGGACATGTCATCGCCGGGGGATGTGGCTGCCACGTCGATCGCCGTCTCCTCCTTCGCCGAGAGGAACCTGTCCTCCAGCTCGTCGGCGTACACGTCGATGGCGTACATCAGGCGTCCGTCCTTGCGCTTCACGGTGAGCCTCTCCGGGGATACGTAGACCGCGGGGAGGATGGTCTCGAGGTCGTATCTCCCGAGCCTCTCCTCCAGCTCGTTCTTCTGCATCTGAACAAGCAGCTCCTCTCCGTTCTCGACGATTAGGATGGATCCGTCATCGAATCCAAGGTCCAGACGGGTGAAGGGGACGGCTTTGACCTCGACGGTGTATCCCCTCAGGATCCCGTAGATGAGCTTGAGGAAGATGCTCTTGCCCATGCCGTTGGTTGAATGGACGAACGTCACACCATCGGGGTCCAGCTCAATCCTGTGGTCGTACACGCCGAAGAGGCCGGTGACTGTGGCGGAGACGAGCTTCATCGCATGGGAGAAGCGGATTCCGCGCTATTATCACTTCCCTTGTCCCGGGTGACGACGGAGAACCACAGCGTCTCGAATATGATGGCGAGGAAGCAGGGGATCACCGACTCGGGGGCCAGCAGGATCATGGCCATGGACACCGACAGCCCGGTGTTCTTCCAGACACCCATCACAAGGTAGACGGTGTACGTATCCCTCCCGAAGCCGATCCTCTTCACAACGAATCCGGTGAGGAGGTGGAGCACCGCTATGCGGATTATGACAACGGCGGCTATGGACAGGACGAAGGAGACGTTGTCCATGATGTAGGCGTGGTTGGCGTTGACGGAGAAGAACACCATCAGCGCCATCATGATGTTGATGACGGGGACCTTGGCGGTGCGGCTGAGATGCAGGTACTTCAGGGGGCGGGAGACCACCACGGGTATGATGATGAACAGGCCGATGTACCTGAGGATCTCCAGCGGGTTGACCGCATCGCCCAGCAGCATGAACGATATGAGCGGCGTCAGCACGATGCCGGCCGCATAGGTTGCGGTGACGCCCATCACCGCTGCGCCCACGTTCCCCCTGACGAGGATGGCGGCGGTGACAACCGATATCGCGCAGGGCATGGATGCCAGCATGACCCAGCCGTGCCAGATGTCGGGGTTGGATTCGATGTATATCAGCCCGAACAGGAGGGTGATGGCTGTGTTCAGGACATAGCACAGCAGCACCGACATCACGGCGCCGCCTCCGTGCTCCGCGAAGTTCTCTCTGCTGATGGTCAGACCGTCAAGGGAGAGGGTCATCTGGATCATCAGCGCGATGACGATGAGGGTGGAGGAGTCGATGTCCAGAGGCTCCATGAGGAGGCTGAGGGCAATGGCCAGGATCACCCAGAACCGCAGGTCCATTAGGAGGTCCGATGCACGCATGCGCGTGCATGCACGATTCCCTATTTACCGACTATGGAAGGTCTCCGTCGATGACGTGGGTCCCGCACCCCGACACATGACGGGCGGAACCATTTAGTACGGATTCCCCCGATGCACGGCCGATGGATACTCAATCGGTCTATGACAGCATAACCGAGGACGTGAAGAACGGCGCTATCGATTCCGTGTTCCCCAAGGTGGAATCCATCCTCGCGGAGCACCCCCACGATCCGATGGAGCACATCAAATGCGCCTCCCTTCTGAAATCCATCGATCTGGAGTCCGAATGCCAGGGGATCCTGGACCGTGTCGTCTCCGATCCGCCGGAGGATCCCGCGGAAAGGCAGGCCGTCGCCGTGGCCTTGCGCAATCTCGGCCGCTCCGAGGAGGCCTTCGACATTGTGCGCTCTCTCCCAGAACCGGACCCGTACGAGCTGGCCATGTGCATGCACTCCGTGGGAGAGGATGAATCCGCACTCTCCGTCATCCGGGAGAGGGGTCTCTCCGACCGCGATTCGAGGATACTCCTCTGCGAGTGCCTGTGCTCCGTCGGAGAGCATGCCTCCGCACTCAGGGAGGCCGAGGCGCTGTACTCAGACATCGGCGGTGAGTACGATGTGCTGGTCAACCTGGCCACCACCATGGTCCGCGGCGGCGACGCCAAAGGTGCCGCGAAATTCTTGAAGGACCTCATGAAGCACGACAAGAAGGACCTGGATGTTATGGCAGCTTTCGCCCGCATCATGCTGCTCACCGGGAAGATGCCGGCCGCGGTCAACTACTCAGTGCGCGTGGTCAACACCGACGGCACCCATCTTGGGGCCCTTGAGACCCTGGCCATGTGCCATGTGGAGAAAGGCTCCTACGGCCATGCCAAGATCATCGCCGGACGCATCAACGAGCTGGATCCAGGCAACCCCGCTTCGGTCCGCATCATCGACGCCTGCCGCATCATGGGTTCCTGATGCGCCTTATCCCGCTCATCATCCATGCCTTCCAGAACCCGGGCGTGAGGACGAGCACCGCCATTATGACCTCCAGCCTGCCTATCCACATCAGCAGGCAGAGGACCAGCTGGATCCAGGGGCCCAGCTCGATGGCCGTGAGCTCGAACAGTCCCGAACCGACCGTTGACAGCGAGGCTATCGACAGGGCTATGGAGCTGGAGAAGTCCATGGTGTTCGTCAGGAGGGAGATGGCGCCGGCCCCGATGGCCGCGATGATGAGGAACAGCACCGCGATGATTATGGATGAGTAGACGACGTTGCTGTCCGCATCCTTCCCGTGGTCCTTTATGCTGTACACGGCGTTGGGGCTGGTGGAGAGCCTCACCGTCCCCAGGATGACCTGCGCTATGAGCTTCAGGCGGTGGATCTTCAGCCCTCCGGTCGCGGAGTTCGAGCATCCCCCGATGAGGCCGACGATCGAAAGGAAGATGACCGCCGTCTCCGGCCAGTTGACGTAGTCTGCCACGAACCCCGTGGTGGTGGCCACCGAGAGCGCGTAGAACAGGGTGTCGAAGAACGAGTCGAAGCCGTCGAAGCTGTATCCGGCACGGGACAGCAGGATGACAAGCAGCACGATCACAACCGCGAACCAGACGAGCATGTACCTGAGCTCGCTGTCCTCTCTGAAGGGCTGCAGGGACCTCTTGGTCACGGCGGTGAAGGTTGTGATAAGGTTGGTGGAGGCGATGACCATGAACACCGCGATCACCGCCTTCGACGCCATATCCAGGGACACGACCTCGTCGTCGGCTACGGCGAACCCGGTGGTGGACGCGGTGCTCATGGAGAGGCACACCGAATCCAGGAAGCTGTTACCCAGTGCGGTCAGGATGACCGCTTCCACCAGGGTTATGGCGGCGTAGAGGGCGGCGAACCTCACCGCCAGGGTCTTCATCCTGTTGGTGAAGATCCTGGATTCGCTGAGGAGGTCGGAGGAGAAGAGGTATCTGCCCCCTAGGCCGAAGACCGTAAGGAACAGCGTGAACACGCAGATGAAACCGATGCCTCCGAGCCAGCCCGTCAGGGACCTCCAGAGGAGCATCGAGCCGGGCATGGATTCCAGGTCCTCGATGCATGTTATGCCGGTGGTGGTGAACCCGCTGACGGACTCGAACACCGCATCCATGGGGGCGAGGCCGTAGGCGAGGTACGGTATCGCGCCGGAGACGCAGGCCAGGAGCAGCACCAGGGAGACCGTGGCGACCCCCTTCAGGGGGATGACCTTATCCGGAGTGCGGAACGCCATCAGGAGGGCCAGCCCGATGACGATCAGCGCGGCGGACGATCCTCCGATGGCCGCGGCGGTGCCGTCGGGGCATCCCATGATGCCGAAGCAGACGGTCATGGCGATGCCGATGGCCAGGAGGACGTACCCGCCCACGTGGAGGGGGAACGATTGGAAAGGCGCCTTGGAGGACAGGTCCTGCAGGAACTCATTGAGCATCGGTCACACCGTGGTTGATCTGGGATCTGAAGAGCTTCTCCAGCTTGGAGATCTTGACGTTGTAGGTGAACATCAGGACCTTGTCCCCCGGGAGGTACTGCACATCCATCCTGGGGAAGATCCTCCTGTCTCCGCGGAGTATGCATGCAACCCTGCTGCCGGACGGCAGCTTGACGTCGCCCATCAGCTGGGATGCGACGCTGGATTCCTCCATGACATTGATGCTGAAGAAGAGCTCCCCGTCGTACTTCATGCGCAGGATGGCCTCAGAGTCGGAGACCAGGGTCTTCGTGATCTCGTTGGCCACCACCGTCTGGTACCCCAAGGTGGACTGGATGCCGGTGAAGTCGAAGATGTCCTCGTATTCTGTGAGGGAGTAGCTGGCGACGATTTTCCTGGCGCCCAGCTTCTTGCCCATGAGGCATGCGAGGAGGTTGGTCTCGTCGGAGGACGAGAGGGCAAGCACAACATCGGACCTCCCTACATTTTCCATGTTCAGGAGGTGGGGGTCTACGGGGCTCCCGTTGACGACGATGACGCTGCTGAACTGCCTGGCCATGCGCCTGCAGACCTCGGTGTCCGGCTCGATCAGCTTCACGTAGCGCTTCTTGCCCTGGAGCAGGCGGGCGGTATGGGCGCCGGTGACGGTGGCTCCCAGGATCACGAACTCGTTGGCCTCGCGGGGGCAGCCCATCATGGTGTTGAACGCGTCTATGCCCTCGGGGGTCCCCAGGACGCAGATCCTGTCCCCTTCGTGTATCTCCACGGTCTCGTTGTCCAGTATGACCTCATCGCCGCGGTAGATGGCCACCACGCCGACGTCCGGAGGGATGTCGAGGCCGATGACCACTTTGCCGATGATGTCGGGGTTGCTGCGGGTGACCAGGAACGTGGCCAGCCCCATCCCCATGGACTCGATGGACTCGTAGTCCACGGCGTTCTCCAGAGTGGCGATGGTGGCCAATAGGCTGGCGCTGAGGAGCTCGGGGGAGAAGATCTGGTCGATGCCCTCGAAATGCCCCTTGTCCCCGGGGACGTAGTCCGGGTCGACCACTCTGGCCACCGTCTTGACATCGGGATCGATCTGCTTGGCCAGCATGCATATGAAGAGATTGACGTCGTCCTGTTTCGTGGTGGCGATGACGACGTCGGCCCGGTGCCTCTCTATGGCCTCCCTGAGGATCTTCGGGTTGGAGCCGTTCTCGTTGAACATGGAGACGTTGAGCAGGGATTTCACCCTCTCGGCCACCTGCGTGTCGTTCTCCACGATCATGACGTCGTTGTTGTGGGAGAGGACCTCCGCCACAGTGAATCCGACCTTCCCGGCACCGATAATTATTATGTTCATCGACACACACCGCTCATTCTTCCGACGGGCTGTAGTTGCGGTACCTGAGATAGGCCACAACCGCTCCGATAATGCAGAGGACGATGAGGAGCAGGCAGATCGCCAGGAACACGTTGACGTACGAATCCCCGAACCCGCCCTGGTACGAGGAGTCCAGGAACGTGTCGGTGGTCAGGTAGGTGAACATCTCGGACACGTAGTGGACGGCATCTCCGGCCATCTGGGGTGAGAACACGGTGCCGAAGTCCTCCATGAACGTGTCGAGGGAGTAGTCGGGCAGCTCCACGGTGGAGAACACATCTCCGAGTGACGGCGGCTCCGATGCGGATGCATCCGAAGGAACCGCGGCAATGAACAGGAATGCCGCCATCGCGACCAGCGCCACCGCAGCTGTCTTCCGCATGCCACCGCCGACGGCTTCCCGCCATATATAGTTTAACGGGCGACCTTTCGCACGTGCGAGATATTGTATTTATACGGCGAAAGGATGCGAAGGCCCATGTGGCAGAAGCTGGAAGAGGGATTCTGGCAGAAGAACAGGGCATCGAAGGTGGCAGACGTCGCTGACACGGTGTCCGGGATTATCGAGAAGGTCCGCACCGAGGGCGACAGGGCCCTGCTGGAGCTCACCGAGAGGTTCGACAAGGTGAAGCTGAAGACGGTCGCCGTCTCCAGGGAGGAGATCGAGGCCGCCTACGAGAAAGTGGACCCCGTCCTGGTCGAGGAGCTGGAGAACTCGGCCTACAACATCCAGCGCTTCCATGAGATGCAGGTCCCCGACGACCTTTGGCTCAGGGAGGTCGAACCCGGCGTGACCCTGGGGGTCAAGAGCACCCCTCTCGAGCGCGTCGGATGCTATATCCCCGGCGGCAGGGCCGCATACCCCTCCACCGCCCTCATGACAGTCATCCCCGCCCGCGTGGCGGGTGTGGACGAGGTCATCTGCTGCACCCCCGCACCCATCAGCCCCATCATCCTGGTGGCCATGGACATCGCCGGCGCAGACGAGATCTACGCCGTCGGAGGCGCTCAGGCCATCGCCGCCATGGCACTCGGAACCGAGTCCATCGAGCCCGTGCAGAAGATCGTCGGACCCGGGAACGTGTTCGTCACCTCTGCCAAGATGATGCTCCGCAACACCGTGGACATCGACTTCCCTGCGGGGCCCAGCGAGATCGGCATCATCGCCGACGATTCTGCGGTCCCCGAGTTCATCGCCGCGGACTTCATCGCCCAGGCGGAGCACGATCCCTCATCAGCCGCCATACTCGTCACGCCCAGCGAGACGCTGGCTGAGAAGGTCGGCGCCGAAGTCGAGAAGCGTGCCACTGAGGCGGTCCGCAGCGAGATCATCGAAAAGGCACTCGCCAACTCCGGATACATCATCGCCGACAGCCTCGACCACGCCATCGAGATCATGAACGAGATGGCGCCCGAGCACCTATCCATCCAGACCGCTGACCCCCTCGACACACTCTCCAAGGTGAGGAACGGCGGTTCCATCTTCGTCGGCCCCTACACGCCCGTGGCGGCAGGTGACTACGCATCCGGGACCAACCACGTCCTGCCCACTGCCGGCAACGCCAAGGTAGCCTCCGGTCTGAACGTTGCCCACTTCCGCAAGACCTCCACCGTGCAGATCCTCACCAGAGAGGGGCTGGAGTCCCTGTCCCCTACCATCCGCACGATAGCGGAGGCCGAGGGTCTCATCGCCCACTCCGACTCCGTGAAGGTCCGCTGCCCTCCTCAGGATGACGGGGAAGAAGACGATTGAACCTCATTCAAACATTTTACGCAACCATTTCTCTTTATCCTTTGATTTTGTGCAACATTTGAACACGTAAATCATTGATTTTTGTTGATTTAAGTGGTGTTTAAGCATGTTTTAATATAGCAATCAGGTTGTACGGAGGTGCATAACAAAAGACGGTATCCCTTGCACGTTCGAAAGAACATCCGCCGTCTTTTGTTTACCACTTTTTATACCGTGCCTTCCCACTCCTCTTCGAAGCGTTCCAGGAACTCCAGCATGAACGCATGGCGGGATTCGGCCATACTACGGCCGGCATCGGTGTTCATCATGTCCTTCAGCAGTAGGAGCTTCTCGTGGAAGTGGTTGACCGTGGTCCCTTTGCTGGCGAAGTACTCCTCTGCATTCATGCCTGTTTTCGGGGGTTCGGACGGATCGTGCATCCTCCTGCCTCTGCTGCCGCCGTAGGCGAAGGCTCTGGCTATGCCGATCGCACCGATGGCGTCCAAGCGGTCCGCGTCCTGGACGATCCTCCCTTCGAGGGAATCCGGCGATACCGAATCCGCGCCTTTGAAGGACACCTGGCGGATGACAGCGGTGACCCGATCGATCACATCATCGTCGAAACCCAGGTCCTCCATCAGCAAGACTGCGAAAGGACAGTCTTCCGAGCCGAAGAGCTTCCTGTCATCCGCATCGTGCAGCAACGCCGCAATCTCTATGATGTCCGGATCCCCGCCTTCGGTCGACTGGATGGCCATGGCGGTCCTGGCGACTCTGAGGGTGTGATAGATATCGTGGCCGGATGAGTCGGAAGAGAACCTCTCTCTGAGAGCTTCGATTATCCTTGCGCGGACGGAAGGGTCCATGGATGGAAGAAGAGGGATCGGTTTAAAAGGATGGCCGGAGGGAGACCCTCCGGCGTTTCGACATCAGTAGCTGACGCCCTGCCACAGCATGGCGTCGGCGACCTTCTCGAAACCGGCGATGTTGGCACCGGCAACGAGGTTGCCCTCCATGCCGTACTTCTTGGCGGCCTCGGAGGCCTGCTTGTAGATGTTGGTCATGATGTCCTTGAGCTTCGCATCGACCTCTTCGAAGGTCCAGGAGAGCCTGGCGCTGTTCTCGCACATCTCCAATGCGGAGGTGGCGACACCGCCGGCGTTGGCCGCCTTGGCGGGGCCGAACAGGACGCCCGCCTTCTGGAACTGGGCGATGGCTCCGGGGGTGCTGGGCATGTTCGCTCCCTCGGCGACGGCGAAGCATCCATTCTTGATCAGGGCCTTCGCATCCTCCTCGTCCAGCTCGTTCTGGGTGGCGCAGGGAAGTGCGATGTCGCAGGGGATGGTCCAGATGCCTTTGCCCTCGAAGTACTTGGCAGTGGGGACGTAGTTGAGATAGGTCTTGATCCTGTCCCTCTTGACCTCCTTGATCTCCTGCAGGGTGCGGTAGTCGATGCCGTTCTCGTCGAGGATGTATCCGTTGGAGTCGGAGACTGCGATGACCTTGGCGCCCAGCTGGGTGGCCTTCTGGGTGGCGTAGATGGCGACGTTTCCGGATCCGGAGATGACGACCTTCTTGCCCTCGAAGGACTTGCCGGCGGCCTTCAGCATCTCGTCGGTGAAGTAGCACAGACCGTAGCCGGTGGCCTCGGTCCTGGCGAGGGATCCGCCGGAGACGATGGCCTTCCCGGTGAGGACGCCGGTGAACTCGTTCTGAAGCCTCTTGTACTGGCCGTACATGAACCCGATCTCCCTGGCGCCCACTCCGATGTCACCTGCGGGGACGTCGGTGTCGGGTCCGATGTGCTTGGCCAGCTCGGTCATGAAGGACTGGCAGAAGCGCATGATCTCGTTGTCGGACTTGCCCTTGGGGTCGAAGTCGGAACCGCCCTTGCCGCCTCCGATGGGGAGGGTGGTGAGGCTGTTCTTGAATATCTGCTCGAATCCCAGGAATTTGAGGATGGACAGGTTGACGGAGGGGTGGAGCCTCAGTCCGCCCTTGTAGGGGCCGATGGCGGAGTTGAACTGGACACGGTAGCCGCGGTTGACCTGGACCTTGCCCTGGTCGTCCACCCAGGAGACGCGGAAGCAGATGATTCTCTCGGGTTCGACGCGCCTCTCGACGATACCGGCCTTCTGGATCTCGGGCCTCGCCTCGACGACGGGCTCCAGAGACTCCAGGACCTCCTCCACTGCCTGGAGGAACTCGGACTCGTGGGCGTTGCGCTTCTTGAGGCCTTCGTAGATGTTCTTCAGATACTCGTTCTTGATAGCCATGTGTATCACCCGGGGTTTTCGACCCTTCACAACCACGATTGCATAGGTTGTATTTAATTCAAACACCTTCAATCTGCCGTGTTCATTAGACAAACATCTAATTAGCATCATAAATCCGATGCATTTCATCACAAATGTATATTAGATTGATGTTCCATTGCTGCTGTCGGCGGGATAATGCGAAAATGCTGGATCCCCATCGCTGCTCGAAGGGTACTTAACGGCGACGGGATTAACCCGCTTCATGGAGAAGAACGACGGGAGCATGGTCCTGCTGGCGCTCATCAGCGTCGTGGCGTTGATGGACTGCCTTGACGGCAATATCGTCAACGTCGCTCTGCCGAGAATTGCCTCGGACATGGGCGTGGATATGGCCGCCGCCTCATGGGTCACCGTCATATACTTCGCCATGGTCGCCGGACTCATCATCCTCTTCGGGCGCATAGCCGCCAACGGCTCCGTTAAAAGGGTGATGATAGCCGGCCTGACCGTCTTCATCATCGGTTCGGCTTTGTGCGCCATGTCCGAAGAGTTCCTTATGCTCGTGGCATCCAGGGTCGTGCAGGGGATAGGCGCAGCCATGATGGGGGCAGCCATCCCGATGTCGTGCGTGCGGTTCTTCTCCCCGAGGGTGATGGGCTTCGCATTCGCCTGCGTCACCATCGGATACTCCGTCGGGGCCGCATTGGGCCCTTCAGTCGGAGGGTTCCTGGTCGAGTACCTGTCGTGGCATTGGATCTTCCTCATCAACATCCCCATAGGCATCGTGCTGATCGTTCTGATCCATCTCCTGATGACGGACAGGGCGCCCGAGGAGAAGGCCCACGTGGACTGGCTGGGAGGTGCGCTGCTCTTCGTTACGATCACCGCTCTTCTGATGGTCTTCGAGTTCGTCGAAGAGCTTCCGATATGCCTCTCTAGCATAGCGCTCTTCGTCGTCATGCTCGGTCTGTTCGTACGTCACGAGAGACGCTCCCCCGCTCCGCTGCTCAACATATCCATATTCAGGAGCGCCCGCTTCGACATGACCATCACCGTCTATTTCCTGATCAATGTGGTCTACCTCGGAGCATTGTATGTCATGCCCTTCTTCATGAGCATCTGCATGGGGCTGTCCAGCTCGGAGAGTGGCATGCTCCTCCTGATCCCCGCTGCCATAACCCTGGTGTTCGGACTGCCGGTCGGCAGGTGGTCCGACCGCACCGGCAGGCGGTGGTTCAGCGTCTCCAGCGGATTGCTGACGGCTCTGATGTGCATCCTCCTGATGCTGCCCGGCGCGGATACCATGCCGGTGATGGTCTGCGCCCTGGTGGCCGGAGGCCTCACCTGGGCGTTCTGCGGCGGCCCCGTGATGTCCAGGGTGGTGGAGACCGTATCCGGTGAGAGCCGCGAGATGGGCTCCACGATGACCAACGAGGCGGGATACCTGGGTTCAACCGTGGGGACCGTGCTCTTCGCAGTGCTGTTCGCCGCAGTTTCGGGGACATCCGGCGTCGATATCTCTTCGCTGTCCCCGGACGTGTTCGCCATCGGCATGACCGGCGTCATGGCCGTCGGAGCGGTTCTGGCTGCCGTGTCAACCATTCTTTCTTTCGCAGTGAGGGATGAGTGAAATGGAAAAACTTGGGATAATGGAGAGCAGGGAGATCAAGGGGAGGAAGAGGGACTACAGGATCACCAACGTCGGCGGTGTCGTGGGCGGCGAATGCTTCCTCATCGAGACCGACCGCTCCGCCTTCGTCTGCGACACAGGATTCGGCTTCAGCGCCCCTCAGACCGTGGAGAACCTCCGCAAGGCCCTGGGCGACCGCACGCTGGACCTCATCCTGCTGACGCATTCCCACTACGACCACGCCCTCGGTGCACCGTACATCAAGGACGCCTATCCCGATGCCAAGGTCGTCGCCGGGGTATACGCTGCGGAGGTGTTCCCGAGGGAGGGCGCCCGCAAGACCATGCAGGCCATGGACGATGCGGCCGCCTCCATGTACCGGGCACAGCCGGTGCCGGTGAGGGAGGTCCATGTCGATATGGCGGTCGCCGAGGGCGATGCCGTGGACACAGGCGACATGGTGCTCAGGGTCTGCGAGTTCCCCGGACACACCAGATGCTCCATCGGCTTCTACTGCGAGGAGGAGAAGCTTTTGCTCTCCTGCGAGACCCTCGGCGTCTACGGAGGGGAGATCGGCATGATCCCCATCTATCTTGTCGGGTACAACATGGCTGTGGACTCCCTGAAGAAGGCCATGGGGTTGGATGTGGAGGTCATGCTGATGCCCCACACCGACGTCATCCAGGGCCCCCAGGTCCGCACTTTCGCCGCCGAGGCTCTTAAGAACACCGAGGAGACCGCCCGCGAGATCATGGAAATGTACCGTTCCGGATCCGACGAGAAGGAGCTCATCGAAACGGTGGTCAGGCGCTACTTCACCGGCTACGTCCGGAAGCTCACCCCCGAAGCGGCATTCAGGCTGAACGCCGGCTACATGATCAAGTGCATCATCAGGGATCTCAGCTGACGGTGTTCTGGGGATCTGGGAACGCCTTCTTCAGCACCTTCAGCACGTAGCGTGCGGTGACGCCCACGAAGATGGCTGCGAATATCGTTCCCTCCCTCACCCCGTCCAGGTGTCCGAACCACAGGATGGATACCAGTGCAGCAAGCAGGACGTAGGTGACGTCGAACATCACCTTGGTCTTGCTGAACTGCATCCTGGTGCGGTACGATATGGCGAGGACGATGCCCTCGCCAGGTACCATGGATGTCCTGGAGAACATCTCCAGAGCCACACCGGTTCCGAGTATGACAGTGCTCAGGACAACCAGGCCGAACTGCTCCCAGTATTCGGTGGGGATGATGCCCGCTGTCATCGCCATGGTCAGGTCGGTGAAAAGGCTGAACACGATGATCACACCCACCTGAGCCAGATGGTATCTGGTGAACCTGTCCTTCAGCAGGAAGTACTGGGCCACTATGAACAGCGCGTTGACGATGAAGGTGATGGTGCCCAGGCTCAGCCCCGTGCCGATGCTGATGACGTAGGGGAATGATGAGATGGGGGTGGTTCCGATGAGTGCCCTGACCGACAGGGAGATGCCAGTGGTCATCACGAAGATGCCGACCACCAGGATCGCGATCCTTTTCACGACATCCTTTGTGATCCGCATAGCCAGTCCAATGTGGGGATGTATTTACGCATTGTGAAGGGACGCCGAACAGATTATGTATGGCGCCGTGGATTGCCGGCCATGGGAGCCTCTGCATACATAATAGCCTTCTTCGTCATCCTGAACATCATCTCTCTGGCTATGTACGGGTCGGATAAGAGGAGGGCGATCCGCGGAGACCGCCGCATCCCCGAAAGGACCCTTCTCCTGGCGGCTGTGCCGGCTCCCTGGGGCGCGGTCATCGGCATGCAGGCATTCAGGCACAAGACCCGTAAGCCCCTGTTCAAGCTGGTCTACGTCCTCGCCGCGGTGCATCTCGCCATCGCGCTGATCGTCATCCTCAGGCCTTTCTGAGCCCGGCGAGGTCCGTGATACGGTCCATCTCCGCATCCGGGTTCTTATGCCAGGCGGGCAGCCACACGCGGTAGACCTTCCATCCCATGGCTTCCAGGTACCTGCGGCGGTGGTAGTCCCTCTCCCGCGGGCTCATCCTGTCCAGATCCTGCACGCCGTCGCATTCGATACCCAGGACGTATCTGCCCTCGGATCTGACGGCCATATCTAGGGTGTATCCGCCGATACCGATGCTCCGGTCCACCTCAAGCCCTCTGCGGACCAGGGATTCGTACACGGAGTCCGCGAAGCCGTCGTCGGACATGCGGGCGTTTTCCGGGACGGCGCCCCCGCTGAGTGACCGGAGGATGGCGCCCGCCTCCGTTCTTGAACCGGAGCTTACGGCGAAGCAGTACTGCAGGTACCTCTTCAGCAGCCGCGGACCCTCGTTCTTCATATCGTCAACATACAGCTCCGATGGGCGGAATGAGGTGACGATGTGGACGGCGGTCTTTGCCCTGCTGATGGCCACATTGAGCCTGTTCTCGCCCCCTCTCTGATTGAGCCAGCCGAAGTTGCGGACCAGCTTCCCGCTGTCGTCTCTGGCGTAGCCGATGGAGAACACGATGATGTCCCTCTCGTCCCCCTGGACGTTCTCGATGTTCTTGACGAAGAGGCCGAGGTCCTCGCCCCTCTCCGTTCTCGAGACCTCAGCGGCGTAGATCCCGGCGAATCCGGGGTCCTGAGCGCACCTCTCCTCCAGCAAGGACTCGATCAGATCCATCTGGGCGCTGTTGAATGTGATGACGCCCACGGTCTCCCTGTTCTGCCTGCTGTGCAGGATCTCCTCCACCAGCGAGACCACCCTGCGGGCTTCCGGCAGGTTGCAGCGGTCCTTCCAGATGCCGTTCTCGATCAGATGGACCTTTATGGGCGGGTCCGGATCGCTCTCCAGATCGGGAGCGACCATCAGGCCTCCGCCGTAGAACGCGTGGTTGGAGAAAGCTATGAGCTCCTCGTACCTCGACCTGTAATGGTATCTGAGCATGATGCCGGGGTAGGTGGGACGGGCCATGTCCAGGAGGCTCTCGGTCTCCATGTCGGCGGTGACGATGCCCTCGGCGGCCATGTCGTCCTCGTCCATGCCGATCCTGCCCATGCCTAGCCTCGAAGGGCGGAGCTGGCGGTGGTCTCCGGCGATGACTGCCTTCTTGGCTCTCAACAGGGAAGGTATGCCCTTCTCGACGAACATCTGCGATGCCTCGTCGAAGACCACCAGGTCGAAAAGCCCCGTCTGAAGGGGAATGATCTCGGACACGACATCCGGCGTCAGCAGCCAGATTCTGATCCCTTTGAACAGCTCGAAATCGAATCTGCCGACGAACTTGTTCACGGACCATCTGCGCTTCATCTCCAGGACCTTGCGCATCTCCGGATAGCGCTTGGATCCGGTGATGGAGGAGAGGCAGCCCGCGAGACGGCGGTGCGTCTCCTCTCTGACCGCTTTCTGCTTCATGGCGAAAGCTTCGTTCAGGTCCTTCCTGGTCTCCTCGAATGAGGATATCTCGCGGAACAGGCGGCGGTTCTCGGTCTCGAAACGCCTGATCTGCTGATTGATTATGTGGCGGTACAGTGCATCCGAAGCGAGGTTCGGAGAGATCGCACCATCGTCCGCCGCATGGCGTATGGTCTCGTAGAACATCCTCTCGCCGTCCCCCATGGACTCGTAGACGGCGTTGAGTGAGGCGAAGTCGTCATAGTTCCTGAGTCCGGAGAGGTAGTCGTCGATCTCCAGGTACGTAGCCGCAGGATCGCCGCAGCGGTAGTATGTCCAGTACTTGGACATGACCTCCTCGACGCGTTCCTTCATCCTGCTGCGGTTGAGCATCTTGGAGAAGAATCCTGAAGATCTCCAGGCTCCGAGCTCCGCTTTCAGAGAGGCGAGGTCCCCGGCCGCTTCCTCGATGTCGTCTGTGCTGAGGTCGGTGCGCATATCCGCCATCCACGGGTGCATCCTGCGCATCTCCATGCAGTCGTCCATGTCCGATATGGCTGACGATCTGCGGAACCGGTCTCTGGCCCTCACGATCTCAGCATATCCAACATCCAGCAGGCGCTGCGGGAACGAATCGGCGAAAGGGGATCCGGATGAGTCGGCATTCCCGGCCTGGATGTACATGGAGTACGGGTCCAGTCCGAACGAGCACGGTTCGTGGACCGCACGGGTGAGGCTGTCCAGGTAGGAGAAGATGCCGTCTATGCGCGATGATGCTTCCGCAGGGCTCATGGATGGGGCATCCGTGGGAATGGCGGCTTCAGTCATCGCCTCGAGCTGGCTGTAGAAGAGGTCCTTGCTGCTGACGTCGTCGATAAGCATCGCGTACCTGGAGAGCTCCCCCAGCCTGGAGTATACGACGTCCAGGGCCGCTTTCTTCTCCGATACGACGAGGACGGATCTGCCGGCGTCGGCGAAGCCGGCGATGAGATTCGTTATCGTCTGGCTCTTGCCGGTTCCGGGCGGACCCTGGATGACTAGGCGGTCGGAGTGACGCATAGCATCCAGCACCTCCTCCTGGGCGGAGTTTAGGTCCGAGATGTACCTCAGATCCCTCTCGGAGACATCTGCGGTGTGCATCTCGGGATTGCCCGAGCCGGTCAGCAGGCCCTCCACCAACGGGCTGACCTTGCCGCTGTCTATGATATCGATGAAATCCTTCTGTATGGAGCTGGAGTATGTGGGGAACCTCCCGATGACCGCGTTGCGCCTGAGCCGCAGCTCCCCCTCGCCGTAGAGTGGGAACGTCCCGTCGCGGTAGCCCTCGAACCGCTGGATCTCGGGACCTCCGTCGTCCTCGATGCGAAGGCCCACGGCCTCGTAGAACCTCAGCACGTTCTCGATGAACGAACCCCTGTCGGCTTCTGCGATGACGTTCTCCGGGAGCGGGCGGTTGATGCGGCAGAGCTTGAAGTACCCCAGGACGAGGGTGTTGTTGAAGACGATGTCCCTGTCGGGGTCGAACCTGAGGCTCACGGATCTGGCATCCCTGACCATCTCCACCGGGAACAGGGCCAGCGGCGCCTTGATGTCGAACCTCTCCCCCGGAAGGCGCCCCTCGGCGAACGGGTATGCGACGTAGAGGTCGTTGCGTCCCCTCTCCCTGATTTCCCTGGCTATGTTGCGCTGGAGCTGGGAGAGCATGCGGTGGTACTCCGTCGGCTTTCCTTCTGCGGACCTCATCTTCGGGACGGCTATGGTGACGCAGGCCCCGCGGTCGAAGAGGGGGGACAGCACGTCCGCCTGATGGGACAGGAGGTGTAGATCGAAGACCTCTTTGGGATTGCGGACCCTCTGCATGAACAGGAGGCGGTTGCTGCGGCTGATGTTGACCAGCTTCTTCTCCAGCTCCTGGAGGGCGAACTCCACGGAACGGCACATCTCCACTCCGGAACCGTCGACCGACCCTTCGTTCAGGATCTCGAGGAAGCGTGTTGCGTAGTTCTCCCCGAAGGATCTGCCCAATCCGGGGATGACGGAGAAATCGGACGGTTTGGCGGGTCTCAGCCTGACCATCTCCCTGCATGCCTCGTCGGAGCAGACGTTGGGCGTGCGGCCGTTCCTGGACCTGCCCTCCTCGCGCAGCCTGTCGCGCAGTGAGATCAGCTCGTGGATGAGCCCTCCGTCCTCGATGCCGCCGTCCATCCGCCACCTTCCGGTGCCAGCCATGCCATGTGCCGTCTGGCTGTTCCGGTGGATGCGGGTCGGTCTTATTAATATTCGGAGAGGACGGCCGGAACGGTGTTATATAGGCGGTAGGCAATCGGCGCGGCATAAAAACAGACACGCGGGTTGTAACCGTGTGCGAAGGACTGATTCGGATGAAGGCATTGTACAGTGACGGAAGGGTTGAAGAATGCGATGACGAGCTCAGGGTCATCAGGCACACCGCCTCGCACATCCTGGCGCAGGCCGTTCAGAGGCTCTACCCCGGGACCAAGCTCGCCATAGGCCCCGCTATCGACGACGGATTCTACTACGATTTCGACAAGGATGGCGGATTCACCCCCGAGGACCTCCCTTCCATCGAGGCCGAGATGAAGAAGATCGTCAAGGAGAACCTCAAGCTGGAGACCTTCACCCTCCCCAGGGACGAGGCCCTGGAGCTCCTCAGGTCCAAAGGCGAGGACTACAAGGTCGAGCTGGTGGAGGAGCTTCCCGAAGGGGAGCCCATCAGCTTCTACAGGCAGGGGGAGTTCACCGACCTCTGCGCCGGACCCCACGCACTTTACACGAAAGCCGTCAAGGCCTTCAAGCTGACCTCTCTGGCCGGAGCCTACTGGAGAGGCGACGAGAAGAACAAGATGCTCTCCAGGATCTACGGCACCGCCTTCTCCAACAAGGAGGACCTGGAGGCCCATCTCGCCATGATCGAGGAGGCGAAGAAGAGGGACCACCGCCGCCTGGGCAAGGAGCTGGGCATCTTCACCATGATGGAGGAGGGGCCCGGGTTCCCGTTCTTCCTCCCCAAGGGCATGGTGCTGAAGAACACCCTCCTGCAGTACTGGAGGGAGGTCCACACCAGGGAGAACTACCTTGAGATCTCCACCCCCATGATCCTCAGCAGGAAGCTGTGGGAGACCTCCGGACACTGGGACCACTACAAGGACAACATGTACACCACCGTCATCGACGGCGAGGACTACTGCATCAAGCCCATGAACTGCCCCGGATGCGTGCTGGTCTTCGGCAGCGAGGCCCGCTCCTACCGCGACCTCCCCATGAGGATCGCGGAGCTGGGAGTGGTCCACAGGCACGAGAAGTCGGGGACCCTCCACGGCCTCATGAGGGTCAGGTGCTTCACCCAGGACGATTCCCACATCTTCATGACCCCTGAGCAGATCACCCAGGAGATCAAGGGCGTGGCCAGCCTCATCGACGAGTTCTATTCGAAGTTCGGGTTCTCCTACAAGGTGGAGCTCTCCACCCGTCCCGAGGACAGCATGGGCAGCGACGAGGACTGGGAGGCGGCCACCGACGGCCTCAGGACTGCATTGGACGAGCTGGGCCTCGAGTACACCGTCAACGAGGGCGACGGTGCCTTCTACGGCCCCAAGATCGACTTCCACCTGAAGGACACACTGGGCAGGACCTGGCAGTGCGGCACCATCCAGCTGGACTTCCAGCTGCCCCAGAGGTTTGACCTCGGGTACATCGGAGCCGACAACGAGAGGCACCGCCCCATCATGATCCACCGCGTGGTCTTCGGCTCCATCGAGAGGTTCATCGGTATCCTCATCGAGCACTACGCCGGAAGGTTCCCCGTCTGGCTGTCGCCGGTGCAGGTGAAGGTGCTCTCCGTGTCCGAGAAGTCCAGGGACTACGCCAACTCCGTATACTCCAGGCTCAGGTCCGCCGGGATCCGCGTCGAGATCGACAACCGCGACGAGAAGATCGGCTACAAGATCCGCGAGGCGCAGCTGGAGAAGGTCCCTTACATGCTGGTCATCGGCGAGAAGGAGACCGAGAACGGCAACATCGCCGTCAGGAGCCGCGACGGCGGCGACCTGGGCTCCATGGACACCGAGGATTTCGTGGCCAAGGTGCTGAAGGAGACCTCCGAGCGCTCCGCATAATCGCGGGAAGCCCGCCCTCATCCGTAATCGGATGAGCGGCGGACTCCCTTCCTCTTACCGGGTTCTCATGTTGTTTGTTTCCCTTCCGTACGGTGAATCAGCCCTGAGGAGTCAATGCCCGCGATCATCTATTGAAGGTTAAGGGCAGCTTGCACAAGGCGTCAAAATCTGTGCGAACGCTTTCTTCCGACAATATCATGACCTTTTGATTCTGTATTAACAATCCTTAAAAATTCATACCTTGGTTCATCAACCATGAGCAGGGCATGGACGGGGATCACAGGTGTCCTTCTGGCACTGGTATTGACTGCGGTTCTGTTTATCGTTCCGGCAGGCTCGGATGACAGTGAGGCCGCGGTCATCAACGAAGGCGGTTTCATCTACCGTATCACTGGCGACACTGCATATGCCGAACAATCGCTGCACGGAGGAGATGTCGCCATACCAACCGCGGTCACGCATGACGGGAAGACCTACATGGTAACAGGTCTCGATCTCGGAGGGTTCCAATACTGCGAATCGCTGACGATCCCGTCGGCCGTAACGAACATCACTACTTACAATCTCGGTCGCACATCGACGCTCCGTGATGTGCAGGTGTCCGCAGACAACACCGCTTACGTGTCCCATGATGGTGTCTTGTTCTCGAATGACATGTCCACTCTCGTCTATTACCCCATGGGGCGCACCGTGGACTCTTACGTCGTCCCCGACAGTGTGGTCACAATCCAGGAGTACTCTTTCTTCGGCGATGGCGGTCCGCGCAGCGTCATCATGTCCGACACCGTCACCTCAATCGAGAGCGAGTGCTTCTACGAGAACAGCACCCTTGAGAGTATCGATCTCGGGAGAGCTGAGATCACCAGCCTGACACTCTACGGCTGCAACAATCTCTCAGAGATCGAGGTCTCATCCGACAGCCCGTACACCGTCTATGACGGAGTCCTCTTCTTCGGAGAGTCCCTTTACAGATATCCGGCCGCTTCGGCTCCTACCGAATATGTGACGCCGACCCAGGTAGGCGGAACCGAGGTGACGGAGATCTACAATTACGCCTTCATGTATGCGGAGAATCTCCGCAGCATCACACTGTCCGATGGGATACGCTATCTGGAGACGGGCGCTTTCACAGGATGCCCGTCGTTGGAAGAAGTCGTATTCCCCAGCTCACTCGTATCGATGGGGCAGTATGTATTCGAAGAATGCCCGTCCCTCATTTCCGCGGACCTGTCCGGTACCGAACTGTCCTCGATGTCTACCGGCGTCTTCCAGGACTGTGCCTCCCTCGAATCGGTCTATCTTCCTGATTCACTGCGTGATGTGGATATGTACATGTTCGACGGTTGCTCATCTCTGAAAGATGTGAATATGCCCGGGGCCAGGTTCATCCGCGAATACTCGTTCCTGGGCTGCACATCCCTGGAGGGCATCGAACTTCCTTCCGTCACCAGCATATCCCGTGCCGCGTTCTCCGGCTGCACAGCTCTTGTTTCCGTATCGCTCGGCCCATCGGCATCGTCGTTGGAATCGTCCTCTTTCTACGGATGCACGTCGCTTTCCGACATCACAATCGATGATGGCTGCACTCATTTGAAAGTGGTTGACGGGATAGTATACTCCTTGAACGACAATGGCGACCTTGTCAGGCTAATTCTATGTACCCCTGCGGTCATCGGTTCTGAGATCGCAGTTCCCGAAGGTGTGGCATCAATCGGACCCGGTGCTTTCAGCAATCTGACTGAACTGCGCAGCATAACCATCCCCGGGGGTGCGGAGGTAGCTCAGGGTGCCTTCGACGGATGTACGTCCCTTGAGACCATCTCCACAACCGCGGGGAACAGGTCTGTTGCCATCGATGACGTCCTATACTCCTGCGATGCAGAAGGCAAGCCTTCGACTCTCATTGTCTATCCTGCTCAGAAGAGGGGTGCATCCTTCCTTGTTCCGGATACCGTCACCGCCATCGGCGGTAAATCCTTCAGAGGCAACACCCATCTGACAGATCTCAAAATCGGAGAAGGCGTTCTGACCATCGGCGATTACGCATTCAACGGATGCACCGCTCTCTCGACTGTGCGGATTCCGTCGACTGTCAATGACATCGGTTCGTGGGTTTTCGACGGATGCACGTCACTCTCGTCCATCACCGTTGCCGAAGGGAATCCGAACTATCATTCTGAAGCGGGCGTACTGTACAGTTCCGGCAGCAGCGCCTCTCTGATCAAGTATCCCGCGGTCAAGACCGATTCTGTGTACACACTGCCCGCAGACATCACTTTCATCTACGATCTGGCTTTCGAAGAGGCATCGAATCTCATGGAGTTCCGTGTAGAGGACGGGAACGAGAATTTCGCTGCGGAGAACGGAGCGATTATGAAAAAGGAGGCTTCAGGCTTGGAAGGGGTGCCTCAGCTCATCGCCGTGCCATCGGGGCTGGAATCATTCACGGTTCCGCAAGCGACGGTGTCCATATCCGGCTGTGCATTCACCGGGAAGATAATCGATATTGTTCTTCCGGATCTGCCGGTTATCGTCTACGGCGATGCCTTCCACAATTGCGACGGTCTGCGCAGCATCACCGTACAGCATCCCGGGACCACGTTCAGGGAAGGCTCCATCTCATTCAATGACGAATCGATGCATACAATCGACATAGTGTCGGATTCCGGCTACAGGATGCCTGACGACGCTGTCAACGGCAATGTGACATTCACGTACACTGACAGTTCCTCGGGTGATCCTCCCTCCGACGGATTCCCGTGGATGTGGTTGGTTGCAGGCATCGTCGCTCTACTGGCGGTCGTAGGCATTGTCTTCTATCTAAAGGGGAGGAACCACTGACATCCCTACAAACCATTTGGTTCTCCCGCAGGCGGTTAAATACCGTCTGCGGGATTCCTGCCTGTCGGTTTCGGCCGCATGAGGATGCGAATGACAGGGCCTGATTCCATAAAGACCAGCGAAGACGAGATCATCGAAGCCTGCAGGGCTCTGTATCATACCGTTGGGTTCAAGGACATCACCATCAGGTCCATCAGCGAGCGCACATCTCTGACCCGCACCTCGGTGTACAACTACTTCTCATCGAAAGAGGAGATCTTCCTCTGCCTACTGGAACGGGAGTACCGGGCTTGGATAGCCGATCTGCGCTCAATCGCATCCGAGGAACTGGACGTCGACATCTTCGCCGACCGTCTCGCTGCGTCATTGGCTGACAGGGGCATCATGCTCAGGCTCCTCTCTCAGAACCTCAGCGACATGGAGGAGAACACCAGGGTCCAGCGTCTGGCGGAGTTCAAGCTCACCTATTGCGATTCAGTGCTGGCACTCTCCGAATGCGTCAGGAAGGCGGCCCCGGACATATCCGACGTCGATCTGAAAGGATTCACCGCATCGTTCCTGCCCATGCTGTTCGGGCTACACCCATATACGGTCACATCGCCCAAGAAGATGCGCGCCATGGAACTGGCGGGCTGCATCCGCGAGCCGGATACGGTGCAGGACCTGGTGTCCGGAACGGTGAGAAGGCTGCTTCAGAAGTACCGTTGAATAAGGTGATCCGGGGCCGGAGCCCCGGGAATGGTTTCACTCTCCGAAGTATCTCTTCAGGAGACCGGCGAACGCCTTGCCGTGCCTGGCCTCGTCCCTCGCCATCTCGTGGACGGTGTCGTGGATGGCGTCCAGGTTGGCCGCCTTCGCCATCTTGGCGAGCTCGGTCTTTCCGGCGGTGGCGCCGTTCTCGGCAGCGACCCTCATCTCGAGGTTCTTCTTGGTGCTGTCGGTGAGGACCTCGCCCAGCATCTCCGCGAACTTGGCAGCGTGCTCGGCCTCCTCGTAGGCGGCCTTCTCCCAGTACAGGCCGATCTCGGGGTATCCCTCGCGGTGTGCGACCCTTGCCATTGCGAGATACATACCGACCTCGGTGCACTCTCCGTTGAAGTTGGCCCTGAGGCCCTCGACGATCTCAGCGGGGACGCCGTCGATGATGCCGACCTTGTGCTCGGAAGCCCAGGTGACCTCGTCGTCGATGACCTCGACGAACTTCTCGGCGGGCGCCTTGCACACAGGGCACTGCGCGGGGGGCCTGTCTCCCACGACGATCTCTCCGCAAACCAAGCATCTCCATTTCTTCATGTCAGTTCCTCCGGGAACCGTCAGAGATTCCCTATTCTTCTGGTAATAATCACCTCGTATTAATATCTTCTTAACGGCGTTAACACACCTTTATCTGAATCCATATCCAATGCGAGCCAGCATCCCGTTTCCCCACGCAGATTTATATAGGGCCTGCATATGGCCGACCATGGAAGTCAGCATGATCGAGTGGATGGTGTTCTTCGCCATCGTCGCCATACTGCTGTTCCTGGACCTTTTCGTGATACACAGGAAGAACGAGCACATCCCGGTCCGCAGCGCTCTGCTCCAGACCGCCATATGGGTGTCCATCGCCCTCGCCTTCGGCGTGTACGTGTACCTGCAGCATGGCGCAGACCATGCCATGGAGTTCTACGCCGCATACGTGGTGGAGGAGGCGATGTCCGTCGACAACCTCTTCGTGTTCATCCTGCTGTTCTCGATGTTCGGGATCAAGGATGAGATGCAGCACAAGGCTCTGTTCTACGGCATCATCGGCGCCATCGTGTTCCGCGCCATCTTCATATTCGTGGGCTCCGAGCTGCTCAACAGGATCGACTGGATGATGTACATCTTCGGGATCCTCCTGGTGTTCCTGGCCTTCAAGACCGCGTTCCAGAAGAAGGACGAATCCAAGGCCCCCGTCGCCGAGTGGCTCTCGAAGCACATGAACGTTTCCTCAGACCTGGATGGAGGGAAGTTCTTCACCATCGAGAACGGCAAGAGGATAGCCACTCCCCTTCTGGTCTGCGTGCTGGCCATCGAGCTGACGGACATCATGTTCGCCATCGACTCCGTCCCCGCATGCCTGTCCATCACTCAGGAGACGTTCCTGGTCTACACGTCCAACATCTTCGCCATCATGGGTCTCAGATCCCTGTACTTCGCCATACACGGCTCTCTGGAGTCCCTCAGGTACATGAAGTACGGCCTGGCCGCCATCCTGCTGTTCGTGGGATTCAAGATGCTGGTCTCGAACTTCTACCACGTGGACGTCGTCATGTCCCTCGGAGTGATCCTCGGTGTCCTCGCCGTCACCGTTGCGGCTTCGCTGTTGATCAAACCGAAGGCACCCAAAACCGCCGCTCCCTGAGCGGCCCCTTCATATTCTTTTCATACCGCCTGACTAGGCGGCATCCTCCTTTTTAGCCCTGTTTACGATTCGGTCGTATGGCCGATATCGTCGCCGCACTGGACCGGTACTTCGGCATCACCGAGAAGGGCTCCAACATCCGCACCGAGGTCAAGGGCGGAGTGATCATCTTCCTGGCGATGCTGTACATCCTTGTCTCCAACCCAGCGATCATCAACACAAGCGGGACCCTGAACACCGACGCCCTGTTCACCGCAACCGCCCTCTCCACAGTCATCGCCTGCATCGCTTCCGGGCTTCTCGCGAAGTTCCCGGTTGCTATGGCTCCGGGTATGGGGATCAACGCGTTCGTCTCCTTCACCATCATGGGTGCCATGGGCTTCACGTGGGCCCAGGCTCTGATGGCGGTTCTGATCTCCGGTATCCTCTTCCTGATCGTCTCCCTGACCGGACTCAGGTCAAAGATGCTTGATGCCATCCCGGTTTCCTTCCGTCTCGCCATCACAGCGGGTATCGGGCTGTTCATCGCCACGGTGGGTCTCATCGATGCAGGGGTCATCAATTTCGCCACAGGCACTCCTGCCTTCGGACCTCTGGGTGACCTTGAGATCGCCCTTGGGCTGTTCTGCATAATCGTCACCTTCATCCTCTATTTCCGCAAATGGTGGGGTGCGGTCATCGGAGGCATCCTGCTTACAGCTGTTGTCGGCATGATAATTGGTGTCATCGAGTTGCCCAAGGAGGTCCTGAGCACCCCCAATTTCGAGTACTTCGCCTACGTCTTCACCGATTTCGAGATGTTCGAGAACGCCATGATCCCGTCGTTCATCATCGCGGTGTTCGCTCTGTTCATGGTGGACATGTTCGATTCCGCCGGCACCCTCCTTAGCATCGGCGAGCGCGCCGGAATGGTCAAGGAGGGAGGGTTCAGCAAAGAGGCCGGAAAGGCGCTGATGGTAGACTCCGGAGCGACCATAACCGGTGCTGTGCTGGGTACCTCCACGGTCACTTCCTTCATAGAGTCCCAGACAGGCATCGAGGCCGGCGGCCGCACCGGGCTGATGCCGGTAATCGTCGGTCTCCTGTTCCTCCTGGCGATGTTCTTCTTCCCGATATTCGAAGTCATCACATTCCCCTGCATCGTAGGTGCACTGGTGTTCGTGGGGGTGTGCATGCTGGCCTCCGTGAAGGACATCGACTGGAAGGACCCCGTCATCGCGACGACGGCGTTCCTGGTCATCGCGATAATGACGCTGTCCTACTCCATCAGCAACGGCATCGGCTTCGGTGCCATCGCCTACGTCATAGGCATGCTGGTCACCGGCAGGAGGGAGCAGCTCAACAAGGGCATGATCTTCATAGCCCTGATCTTCGCCGTGTATTTCGTGGCGTACTATGCGGTGATCCCGATACTGTGATCACCTTTCGGCCACGAGCCTCCTGTACAGCTCGTGGCCGATGCACTCCTCTGCGTGCTGGCACCACTGGATGCAGGACTGGATGTCGTTGTAGACTACGAATCCGCATCTGTCGCATGCCGCCTTGAGGTCGATGGAGAAGAGCTCGATCTCGTTGCCGCATTCCGGGCATACGCGGATCTCCAGCTGAGGAGTCTCGTTGTTGCAGGATCCGGGGCACTTGAATTTGGCCACGACCGCTCACCTGCGAGGCGGTATTTCAAGGTTCAGGGGAAGAGGCACTGTGAGAACGCCTCCTCCAGCCCCTCCCCTGTCTTGCCGGATACCATGAAGACCGGCGTTCCCGGGCTGAGGGCCCTCAGCCAGGACGAAACCTCGAAAACCCTCTCGAAGTCCACGGCATCCACCTTGTTTATCAGGAAGAAGTCGGACCTGGACAGCTGCGCCTTCAGGAAGTCCTCCTTCCTCTCGATGAGGGTGTCGAACCTGTGGGCATCGATGATGCCGATGATGTTCTCCCTGTCCTCGTCGACGGTTCCGCGGATGAGCTCCATCACCTTCCCGGGAAGAGCCAGACCGGTGGGTTCGATGAGGAGGACATCGGGGTCTATCTGCGCCTCGATCTCCTTCATGGTGGACTGGAGGGAGCCGGCCAGAGAGCAGCAGATGCATCCCTGCTCCAGCTCCACGGTCTCCAGCCCGCCGGAGCGGATGGTGCTCCCATCCACTCCGATCTCGCCGATCTCGTTGACCAGAACCGCCACCTTCCGTCCTTTGCCGATGTAGTGCTCAGCCATGCGGATGATGATGGTGGTCTTCCCACTACCCAGAAACCCTCCCAGCACGTGTATGTCCGTTACGAATCCCTCCGTATCACTCCATGGTCAGCAGGTCGTACTTGAACACCTTCTCCGGGCAGTGGAGCTGGCACCTGTAGCAGGCCGTTCCGAGGCACTTCTTGGTCTCGATGCTGAAGCTTCCGTCGGATGGCATGGAGAGGGCTTTCTCGGGGCATTCCCTGACGCATCTGCCGCAGGATGTGCATCCGTCGAAGGATCCCACCAGCCTGGTGCCGATGTCGTCAAGCATGACCAGTCCGCGCTCTCCCAGGTCGGGGATGTCCCTCTCCACGATGCGGTGGACCGTAGGGTGGCCCCTGGGTTTCGGCAGGGGCTGTATGCCGTCGAGGGCAAGGTTGGAGTTGTACATCTCCATGGTCATGCCCTCGTCCCAGTAGGCCAGCTCCTGTATGTAGATCTTCTCGAACACCTTGTCCGAAGCGAACATGATGTGGTTGGCGCGGATCATGTCGGCGATGCCCTGGAGCTCGTCCAGGAGCTCGGGGTTGCGCAGCAGGTCGGTGGCCATGGACAGAGAGGTGTTCCCTATCTGGTAGATCCTGGAGCAGGTGGGCGGCAGCAGACCGATCTCCCTGGCCTTCACAGCGTCGACGTAGGTCCCGGAGGCTCCGGCCATGTACATGATGTCCAGGTTGTCGAAGCTTATGCCGGCATGCTCCACCAGGGCGAAGTGCCCTGCGCGCATGGCGCCGATGGCCTTGCAGGCCTCGGAGATGTCCTTGGAGTCGACGAATATGCCGTCCTGCATGTGCAGCTTGCCGTCGGAGGTGGTGAGTTTTCCCTTCTTCCAGAGCCTGGAGCTCATTGCGGCGGCGACGGCGGCCACAACGCCGGTTCCGGTGATGCCTTTGGCTTTGCCGTGCATGGGTCCCTCGTCGGTGCACATCTCCAGGCCGAAGTCGTACTCGTCGCCGTCGCATGCAACCATGTCGTCGTCCAGGACCTTGCATCTCCACCTGAAGTTGTACTCCAGGTCGGAGATCGCCCCGGGGGCGGCCAGCATCCCGTGGAGGATGGACTGCCCCTCCATCGCGGGTCCTGCGGCGGCGGAGCCGGTGTAGATGTCGTCTCCCACCTTCAGGGCCATCTCCGCATTGGTGCCGTAGTCGGTGACCATGCAGTTCTCCTTCTGGTCCAGGAACCCGCTCTTGTACATCATGGCCAGAGCGTCGGCACCGATCTCGTGCCTGATCGCGGGAGGAACCAGTAGCTCTGTTCCGTCCTTCACGTCCATGCCGACGGCGGCGGCGTCGAACACGCCGGCGTTGCGCTTCTGGGCCTGGATGTTCCTGGCCTTGTGGGCGTTCTCGCCCGCGAATGCCAAGTCGTCAACGGGGATCCCCTGGAACAGCGAGAGCTGGATGGGGTTGCCGCAAATCGCCACTCTCTCAACCTGCTTGAGGTCCACGCCCAGGCTCCTGATGACCTTGTTGACGGTGTCCATCAGGATGTCGTGGGCGAGTCCGCTGCCCACCCTTATGCAGAAGGTGAGATGGTCCATGATGTTCGCACCGGGCAGGGGGTGGCAGGTGGTCATCGCCGTCGAGACGATCTTCCCGTCGGCGAGGTCAACCGCATGCGCCCTGGTCCCGCTTGTCCCTATGTCCATCGAAATTCCGTATGCCATATCCTGTTCTCCTTCACAGTCCGTAGTTCGCCGGATCGAACTTGGAGACCTCCGTGGAGTACCGCCTTAGGCAGGACTCCATGAAAGCGTCCGAATCGTCCGGCAGGGACTCCAGGTCCCTGATCATGCGGTAGAGCTTCTCCAGCTGCCTCCTGGACAGCCCCAGCTCGCCGCTCCTGTATCCTTCGAGTATGATGTTCGCGCCGGCGATTGCCGCCGCCCTGGCGCGGAGGTAGTGGTCCTTCCTGTTGTCCACGATGGCCTTCCCCACCGCCCAGGCATTGTCGTAGGAGAGAATGTAAGATTCCGGGCTCCTGACCCGGTCGGAGAGCATGTAGAGGTCCCTGAGCACCTTCCCGTTGCCGGATGCGGTGGCGGTGTTCATCAGGGAGCACTCGTACCCCAGTGAACCTGCCCAGCAGGCAACGGATGACCCTCCGAAATCCGGATGGTACTCCACCGATTCGTCGGACCACAGGTCGCAGCACTGGGCCATCACGTTGCCCATCAGGTCGAAGTGGGCGCAGCCAGCGTTCTTACCCTCTTGGGAGATGGGGAGGCCGGTGATGGCCTTGACTATGATTCCCTCATAGGCGCAGTCCTTGCCGGGCCCGGTGGCGCCGCATTCGAAAGGCACCAGCGACCTGGCCGCCGAAATGCACCTGCACAGGGCGGAGAAGGTCTTCTGGACGTCGTTGTCGAGATACCCGCCGGACATGAACATGACGGTGTTCGCTCCTGAGCAGGCGGTGTCGCCGCCGGGAACGGTGCGGTTCCTGCGGCAGATGCCGACGAACTCGTCCCAGACGTATTCAGCATCGATGGAGCCGAGGCAGCCCATGCCGAAGAGGAAGCCCACTATATCCCCCTGTGTGACGGCGTAGTCGCAGATCTCCTTGCCTCCGAGGGTCTCCACGGACAGGACGTCTGCCCCCTGGGAGCATGCGGTCTCGGCGGATTCGAACAGCTGCTCCGGATGGCTGCGTATGCTGTCCCTTCCGGGCCTCAGGCCGAGCTCGCATTCCCTGAGGTCGGGGATGGTCTGGCGCACAGCCAGGTTGATGCCGTATTCCGCATGGCATCCCTCGATGAGTTCCTTCTGCATGGACACTATGTCGCCGGAGGTGCGCTGGTCGGCTCCCATGTGGGATATCCACTCCGTCTCCAGCTGGAGGTCGGGGAAGCCCAGATTCACCGCCCGGTGGATTATGTCCTTGGACATGTAGTCCACGAACTCCCTCTTCAGGCGGTCGGGGGACTGCGTGACTCCGGGACGGGGAGCGTACTTGGCTTCGGGGATCACCCTGCCGGTCCCGACTTTGATTCCAAGGCCGTAGGAAAGGGGCTTCCTGGAGCTGCCGAAGACCATGTCATCGGCTTTCTGGTAGGCCATGCGGGCGAACCTGGGCATTCAGATCCCTCCGGTGATGTCGTCCCATTCCTCTCTGATCTCCCGCCAGCCCTTCCCTTTGAGGACCATGTCCGCTATCGGAGGCGTCTGAGGCGCCTTCCTCGAATAGATGCCGCCGTCGAAGGATTCCGCGTATTCGCGGTTCACGGCCCCGCCGGCGGCCATGTACGGTATGTCCAATCCCGCTGCGTGCAGCTTCTCCGCAGCAGCGGGGAATGCGGGCATGGTCGTCGTCATGAGCGCCGTCCCGGTCACCATCAGCGGCTTCCTGTCCAGGACTATGCGGACCACCTCGTCGACCGGCACGTCCTTCCCCAGGTCCACCACTTCGTATCCTGCGGATCTGAGCATGACGGCGGCGATGTTCTTGCCTATGTCGTGGGGGTCCCCTTCCGCGGCATGCATGACCACCATCCCCTTGGTGACGCGCCCTCCGGGGATGTGCTTCTCCGCAAGGGAAATGCCGGACTCCATGGTCTTGGCGGCCATCATGACCTCCGGCAGGTAGTAGACGTGCTCCTTGTAGAGGTAGCCCACGGCGTCCATGCCGGCCACAAGTCCTTTGTTGATGATGTCAAGGGGCTTCACTCCCATCTGGAGCGCCCTGGAGACGGCGGGGCCCACGTCCCTGAGCCTCATGAACATGACCGATGATGCTACCTCTCCCAGCAGAGGGTCCTGAGGCAACATCCTGGCGGCTACGGTCTCGGGGCGCATCTGCGATTCCGACTCGATGTCGTAGCGCCTGAGGATGAATCCGTAGTCCACTTTCCGGGGATCGATCATGTCCGCTCCTGAACCGTAAACGGCGTTATGCGCTTATAGCGTTCCGTGTGGAACGGTCAGTCGGCTGTTATAATCGTATTTAACGGTTTTTATTATCAACATCGATGCTCTATGAACGGGCATGCGAAGATACAGGCCCGTATCCGCCTGATAAAGCTGTGTTTACAGGCTTGATAGCAGTGAAACGTTCAGCACGGCGGCGAATAGCAGGGGTGTTCCGCAGATGCCATATGTATAACGATGCAAGGCTTATGTATAAGGACTTTTGTTATACATATGGATGTCTTCCATCGTCTATCTGAAGAACAAGGACACGGGCAAGGTGTACGCCTACCTCAACGAATCCAAATGGGATCCCGTCAAGAAGAAGTGCGTATGCAAGAGGAAGTGCCTCGGCCATCTTGACCCGGAGACGGGGGACATCGTGCCCAACAGGGGCAAGAAGGAGAAGGATTATGCTGTGGTGTCCACAGTGGGCACCACATTCTTCCTTGAGCAGATCGCAGAGAGGATCGGCCTGCGGAACGCTCTCAGATCCGCTCTGCCCGACGACTGGAGGCTGGCCCTCAGCTGCGCCTTCTACCTGCTGGAGGGCCATTCGGTGCTCCAGGGCATCAGGTACTGGTCCATGGACCACCAGACCCCTTACGGGAAGCCCATCGAGGAGAAGGATGTGGAGAGGCTGCTCTCGAGCATAGATGAGAACACACTGTTCGCGTTCTACCGCGACTGGAGGGACGAGTTCCACGGGTCGGACTTCTACATCCTCAGCACCGAGTCCGTATCCTCGTATTCCTCCAGGTCTGAGCGCATCAGCTTCAACGACCTCCCTGACATGACCGTCAGCCCTACGGTTAACATCAACATGGTCTTGAGCATGAAGGACGACATGCCGCTGGCGTACTCCGTCATCCCCCGCTCTCCCAGGGACCTCACCGACATCAGGAGGAGGGAGAGCGAGTACCGCTGGCTGGACCTCCCCCGCATCACCCATGTCCTGGACAAGGACTTCTGCAGCAGCGACAACTTCGACAGCCTCACCCGCACCAACCAGCGCTTCCTGATACGCGCTCCCCCCGAGTTCCCCCTGGCCAGGGAATCCATCATCAGGGTCAAGGACAGGATAATGGACCTGGCCAACTACCGCACCATCGAGGGGAAGTCCTTCTTCGTCATGTCCTTCCTGAACTATTGGAAGGGAAGGAAGTGCTACGTCCACATCTACTTCAGCACCGAGGACGCCGAGAACGAGTTCAGCCTGTTCCTGGGTCTGCTGGAGGAGTGCAGACTGGAGCTGGAGAAAGGGGTGTACGTCCCCGAGCACCGGGACTACTACGACAAGTACTTCATCATCACCGAGACGCCGGGAGGCAGATCGGTTGTGCAGAACGGAGAGGCCATAATGGCGTACAACGACGTCGCAGGCTTCTTCGTGCTGATATCCAACACCGTGAAGGACCCGCTGAGGGCCTTCGGATACTACCTGCGCAAGGACGGGATGGAAGCCAGGTTCGAGAACATCCGCAACCGCCGCGACCGCACCGCTCTGAAGCTGTACACCGACCAGAACCTATTCGGAAGGGTCTTCCTCCAGTTCCTGGCGGTGACCATGCATTCCCACATCACCAACGTGATGGACGACCATGCCATGCTCAAGGGGACCGGCTACAGGGACATCCTCCACGAGATGTCCGCCATCAAGAAAGTGTCTATCCCCGGTTTCAAGACCCCGTTCTACACCAACATAAACAACGCCCTGCTGGAGGTCATGAAGGCCTTCGGAGTCGATCCCTCGTCATTGCGCTCCTGAGCACCGATACAATATTCAACCCCACTGCGATGCGTCTCCATGGACGGATGCGTCGTAGACGTGGATGCCGGGGTCTGCAAGATGAGGACCCGCATCACCGCGAAGCAGAACGACGAGGCCATGGTGGACCTCGATGTGGAGAGCGACTGCCCCTATGTCCTCAGGATGTCCTGGAAGTTCAAACCGGTGAATCCCTACACCGAGATCGAGGCATCCATGAGGGAATCCGACGTTTACGGCTGGGCTTCGGAGGAGCTCCCCCACGCCGCATGCCCGGTGCCCTGCGCCATCATCAAGGCGGTGGAGGTGGCCAGCGACATGGGTGTCAGAAGGGACGTCGCCATCAGATTCGCAGACGAGTGACTGTCACGGGATCTCCGGGACTATGCGGTGGCATCCAAGGGACCTCCTGTCCCCTGCGGCCACCGCAACAGCTTCTGCGATGTGCATCACGGGGATGCCGCCCTCCCAGGTGTCGTACCACATGAAGCAGGCGGGACAGCCGACGATTACGGCATCGGCACCATCCATGCTCTTCTGACGCTCGCTCATCAGGGCATCGCGGACCTTGGTCCCTTTGCCGCAGCATCCGGGCTCGATATCCATGACCTCAGCGCCCAGACGCTCGCAGATCTCCCTGTACATCCGGATGATGGGGCGCATCCTGCAGCCCGGCTGTATGGCCACCTTCAGACCCTCCAATCCGCCGTCGGGAAGGCGGTCCAGGTTCCTGTGCAGCAGCCATACGATATGCTCCGCGTCGCCGCCGGACTCCGTGAGCTCGTGGCTGCAGCCTCCGCAGAGCGTGACTATCCTGCCGTATCCCTTCAGCATATCCTTCTTCAAGCCGTCCCTTTCGCCTTCTGTCATGACGCGGTAGGGGACAGGATAGACGCAGCACCCGCTCTCATAGCGGGAGACGGGCATACCCAGGTGACCGAGGGCTGAGACGGCGGCGTTCTCAAGATACCTGTATCCCGCGTTGACGATGCACCCCGGCATCAGGGACAGTCCGGATCCCCTGTATTCGGGCTCTCCGTAAGGGTACTCCCCGGCCGGGAGGTTGTATCCTGTCTCGCGGAAGCATCCGGGGATGGGGACGGGGGTCCTGACGGCGGTGGTGTACATCATCACCTTCTTTGGATCAGTGACCCCGCAGACGTCGGTGCATGACCCGCAGCCTATGCACCCCTCCCACGAATCGCCTCCGAGCATCACGTCCATGGGGTCGCAGCCCCCGTGCGCATTCGACGGGCAGGCTTCGGTGCATCTCCCGCATCCGATGCACAGGTCCATCAGCTCCCTTATGTCCTTGCGGATGTCCATCATGACCCGGAAAGCGGAAGGATAGAAAAAGCAGGCGGGAGGGAACCCCCCGTGTAATGGTCCGGAAGCTCATCTGGAGCGGAACCTGACGCCCATCTCGGATGCCATCTCCATGCAGCGGTACTCCTGGGCCTGCGTTATGTATCCGGAGACCACGGACACGGTGACATCGCCGATGCGGTCCCTGCATTCCCTGATGAACCCCAGGAGAGCTTCGTAGCACCCCTCGCCGAACCTGCAGCGGGTAATATCGAGATAGGAGGGCTCATCCGGAGCATTCAGCGAGATCGATACGGCATCTATGGCATCGGCCAGCTCCGGCACTATATCCCTGCCGTTTATCAGGGACCCCATGCCGTTGGTGTCCAGGCGGATCCTGCATCCCCAGCGTCCGCGGATGATAGGGGAGAGCTCCTTGATCACGTCCAGCCTCTCGGTGGGTTCCCCGTAACCGCAGAAGACCACCTCGCGATAGGACCCTGCACCCTTCCTCTCAAGCTCCGCAACAAGCTCCTCCACCGAGGGCTCTCCCGAGAGCCAGAGGGAATCCGCATCCCCGAGGGCGTCAGTCTTGGAGCGCACACAGAACACGCAGCTGCAGGGGCATCTGTTGGTGATGTTGAGGTACAGTCCGCTTCCGTACGTGTAGACGATGCTCATGATCTCACCTCGACACGTCAGCAACGGCGATATCCGCGGCGCGGAGCAGGTCCTCCGTTCTCATCTCGATCTGGAGGCCCACCTTCCCGGCGCTTACATAGATGCGCTCGTTGGAAGCGGGTTCGGAGTCCAGAACGACGGTGGCATCCCTCTTCAGGCAGAGAGGGGAGCACCCTCCGTGGACGTATCCCGTCCTCGGCAGCAGTTCCTTGGATGGCAGCATGGACACGGACTTCTCCCCAACCGCGGCGGCCGCCTTCTTCAGATCCAGCTCCCTGTCGACGGAGACGATGAACACATGCAGCCTGCCTGTTTTTCCCTCGGTGACCAGGGTCTTGCAGACCTGGCGGGAATCCTCGCCCAATGCGGAAGCCACATCCATCCCGGCCACCACACCGCTGTACTCGTGAACCGTGTAAGGTATCCCCAGCCTGTCCAGGTGCCTCATGGGGTTGGTCTTGGCATCCATGGACGGTGATTGGCGAGCTGGTATAGATTGTTGCACATCCCGGTTATTAAGACGCGGACAGCCTCGGCAACATGGTTAATAACATTCTGACAAATCTTTAATAACCGAAGCGATTGAATCGGAAGTCATGGACAGCCTCACGGTGTTCGCCATATACTCGGTCGTGCTGTTCGCCGTATCCATCGGCGGAGCCTGCCTCCCCCAGTTCAGGAAGCTGGACGACCGTCAGACCCACATGCTCATCACCCTGAGCGCGGGCATATTCCTGGGTCTGCTGTTCTTCATGCTGATACCCGAGGCCTGGGAGATCTCCGTCAACCACGAGTCTCGCGCGTTCACCAGCATAGCCCTGGCGATGCTGGCTGGTTTCCTGGTCATAGCCTTCGTGGACTGCCTCATCAAGCACCTCCACATGGCATCCTGCCCCTGCGAATGCCACGAGGACGACCACAAGCACTCCATGTATTCCATCTCGTCCTTCATCGGCCTCTCCGTCCATGCCGCCTGCGACGGCCTGATGCTGGCCACCGCCCTCCTGGGGGGCCAGGAGGTGGGCCTCGTCGCGCTCCTCGGCATGTGCCTCCACAAGTTCGTGGTGCTGTTCTCCCTTTCCTCGTCGCTGCTGCTTACGGAGAGCGACAAGAGATCCAGGTGGATGTACCTGACATCCTTCTCCCTGATCACGCCGTTCGTGGGCATCGCCCTCTACGTGATATTCGATGCGCTGTCGGTGGGCGACGTCACCGGACTCCCCATGGCCTTCGCCGCAGGGACGTTCATGTTCGTCACCTTCTGCAACATGGTGCCGGAGGCCTTCCACAGGAAGGACAACGAGCTCCGCTCGTTCTTCATACTCCTGCTGGGTGTGGCTGTGGCCCTGATCAGCATCCTGCTGATCAACGCCATGGGCGGGCACATCCACGTGCACTGATCATCCGGCGTAGGGGTCGCGCATGACCTCGTAGGTGTACCCGATGGAGTCAAGGTAGTACCTGAGGTCCTCCTCGCAGTCGTGGAGCTTCTGCATCTCCTCTGCCGAGGTCTGGAGGCGGAGATGCCTGGATCCGTCCATGCGGACCCTCAGCTGCTTCACCTCCGCTATGCTGCGGATGCCGTACTCGATGTCCTCAACGGTCTCCAGGTCCTCCTCCGTGACAGGGACGCCTAGGGGGAACCTCATGAGCATGCAGGTCTCCTTGACGAGATCCAGGGGGAGCTCCAGGGAATCCACGTACTCCTTCACCCGTGCCCTGGACACCCCGGCGTCCCTGAGGGGGGACAGAACACCCGCTTCCTCTGCGGCACGCATGCCGGGCCTTGTGGAGGGGTCGTCGTCCGCAGTGTCGCCGTTGAGGATCCAGCGGATTCCGTGGTCCTCCGCCACCTTCCTGACCGCCTTGTACATCGCTCTCTTGCATATGTAGCAGCGGTCTGCGCCGTTCTCCAGTATCCCCTCCAGATCCTGCCATTCCAGCTTCGCGGTGACCAGCCTGCAGTCCAGTCTGGAGGAGACGATGAGCGCGATGTCACGGCTCCTCTCGCTCAGCATCGGAACGTCCACCATCACAGCGGTGACGCCGTCCCCCAGAGCCTCCTTGGCGAGGCTGAGGAGGGCGGTGCTGTCCATCCCTCCGGAAAAGCACACGGCAACCTTCCCCAGGCTCTTCAGGCGGTTCTTGACGATCGAGAGCGAATTGTCCATGCTCAGGAAACGATGAGAGCCTATTTAACCGGTCCCGGCCCGAGAAGTAGATATACATATCCGCAAGGGATGGACCAACCATGACCGTCCGCGACATCCTGGAGGGATTCAGAGACGGGAAGGTCTCCCTCTCCGAAGCCGAGCGCATGCTCCGCCTCGACTACCTTGAATCGATAGGCTCAGACGTGGTCTTCGATACGTCCAGAGGGCTCAGGAAGGGGATACCGGAGGTCGTCTACGCCAGATCCAAGACCCCCGAGACCGTGGCCAGGATCGCAAAGATGCATAACGACGGCATCCTGATCGTCTCCAAAGCCGACGGAGAGAGGCTGGATGCGGTGCAGTCGGCGGTTCCGGACGCCGTCATATCGAGGGACTGCGGCATAGCCGTCATCGGCCGGATCCCGGAGCCCTCCGGAAGGCCCGTCGGCATCATCACCGCAGGCACCTCGGACATCCCCATAGCAAGGGAGGCCCAGGTGATGGCCGAGTGCATGGGCCGCGGATGCATAGTCAGGTACGACGTGGGCATCGCCGGGATGCACAGGGTGCTGGAGCCCATGAAGGACATGATTGCCGCTGACGTCGCATCCATTGTGGTCTGCGCGGGCATGGAGGGGGCGCTTCCAACGGTCGTCTCCTCCCTCTCCCCCGTCCCCGTGATAGGGGTCCCTGTGTCCACCGGCTACGGATACGGAGGCAACGGCGAGGCGGCGCTGATGTGCATGCTCCAGTCCTGCTCTCCCGGACTGACGGTGGTGAACGTGGACAACGGTATCGGCGCCGGCGCCACCGCCGCACTCATCGCCGGACAGAGCGTATGACCGGATCCTTCTTCGATTCCATGGTCACCGCTACCGGATCGGGTTCCGGATCGGGGCTGTGCGTGGTATGCAAAGGGAGCAAGATGCTCTGCGGGAAGGACAGATGCCCCCTCATGGTGAAGTTCTACTCCCAGAGCCGCACCGCACCGAAGATCGACTTCAGGGACATACGTGGCAGCAGCCCTCCTGCGGTGTTCGTGGGCCGGTACGGCTATCCGAAAGTGGACATAGGCCCCCTCCTGCCCCCCGAGTTCGGGGATACGACGATACTCGACACCCCCGAGATGTGGATGGGGAAATCCATCGACGACATCACCGATATGCGCTTCAGACTTGTCCGCGGCAAGTACAGGATCGATGCCAGGGACTTCAGGAAGGCCGGCAGGATAGTGGATGGCGTACAGGAGCTGGCACTCACCGAGAAGCCTGTCGACGTGGAGGCCAGCTTCACCGAGAAGCCCAAAGGCAGGCTGGTCCTCGACGACGAGGTGCAGCCCTTCGGACCCAGCGCCAGGATGGAGGGCATGAAGGCCGGCAGCGGGAGGTTCCAGAGGTACCTGGAGCGCAGCTTCTACGACACCGACATGAGGGCGAAGGACGCCGTCGTGAACGCATACGAGAACGGCACGCTGATCTCGGAGATACAGAAGGCCTTCTCGGTGGCGACCATGGGCATCGACCGCAACCGCAGGTTCGTTCCCACCAGGTGGAGCATCACCGCCGTCGACGACATCATAGGTAAGCACCTCCTGCAGACGACGAAGCTCAACGACACCATCGGGGAGTTCAGGGTGTACAGCTGGGAGCAGCTGGACAACAGGTGGTGCATACTCATGCTCCCCACGACCTGGAGGTTCGAGCTCATAGAGGCATGGTACCCCAACAGCACCTGGAACCCCATGGGCAGGCAGGTGGAGATCATATCCGACCACGAGTTCTACGAAGGGCGCAGCGAGTACGCCTCCATCGGCGGATGCTACTACGCCTCCCGCATGGCGGTGAACGAGCTGCTGAAGGAGGAGAAGCGCACTGCGGGTGTTGTGATACTCAGAGAAGCGCATCCCGGGTACATCATGCCCGTGGGCGTCTGGAACGTGAGGGAGAACGTCCGCGCAGCCCTGAAGACCGCTCCATTCAAAGCGGAGACCCTGTCCAAGGCCTTCGACCACATAGAAGGCATCATGGACATCAAGCGGAGGACATGGATCGCCCATTCGGGCATCCTGAGGGACTTCACGGTGCAGAGGAGGATCGACGACTATGTCGCTCTCTGACTTCCTGAACCGCGACAGGTGGGACGGGCGCTTCGAGGTGGCCGAATGCAGGAGGGCACTGCATCCCTCCGGCCTGCCGGGCATCGACTTCGCCCTCAATCCCTACGGCGGATGCGAGCACGGATGCAGGTACTGCTACGCGCCCGAGGTGACCCATTCCGACTGGGATTCATGGAGGGTGGTGAGGGTGAGGGCCAACATCGCCGACCGCCTTTCCAAGGAGATCCAGGGGCTCACCGGCGTCATAGGCATAGGCACTGTCACCGATCCGTACCAGGGCGCAGAGGCAAGGTTCGAGCTGACGTTATCGTGCCTCCAGGTCATCTCCGGGTCCGGGATGGGCGTCCATATCCACACTAAATCGGACCTGGTGACCAGGGACGCAGACATCATCGCCTCGATGCCCCACACCATAGGGATCACAGTGACCACCCCGGACGATTCCGTATCCAAGCGCACCGAGCCTGGCGCACCGCTCCCTGCCCGGCGCCTCGAAGCGATGCGCACCCTGTGCGATGCCGGCCTTGACGTGTACGCCCTGGTGGGTCCGGTGATGTCCTCTCTCGAGGGCAGGGAGCGGGAGCTCGCCGAACTTATCTGCTCCACCGGGGTCAGGAAAGCCGTGATAGACAGACTGAACCTCCGTCCGATTCTTCAGGACAGGCTATCCCGCATGGGCATAGGAGCATCCGAGAAGGCTGTCTCCACTGTGAGGAGGTGCCTTGAGGAGAGGGGCATCGTCGTCTCCGATGCGTTCCCTGACCGTCCCCGCAACGATTCGGAAACCCTTCATCTCCGCTGACTGCAGAAGGGTTATCACATCCGAAAAAACTCCCGAACCGATGAACGGTACGGAGAGGTTCGCCGCAGGTTTCCTGGCATCCATGGCCATCCTCGTCGCTGCTGTGGCCCTCCTCATCCTGGAGATCATCGGCTTCTGGGTGTTCATCACTCTGTTCCTGATCTCCTTCGCCGTCATCCTCATCCCCATTGTCGGAGGCAGGACGATTTCAGCCGAGTTCGCCGACGGGAAACTGCATGTGAAGGCGATGTTCGTCGATGCGAGGATCCCGCTGTCACGCATCGATGCCGTGGAGCTGAGGCAGACCTTCGATCCCGGCATCCGCCTCTTCGGCTACGGAGGAATGACCAGAGGATACGGTGACTTCTCGAACGAGGAGTTCGGAGGGTACATATTCGCCGGGGACACCAAGGTGCCGTCCTTCATCATCGTTAGGTACGACGGCAAGAAGACGCTGGTGTTCAACCTCGGCGACTCAGAGACCACATACCGGATGTATTCCTCTCTTGTCTCCGGGACGGATGCGGCGACCTCCATACCTGCCGCGTCAGCGGATGCGGCCGAGAAGCATCGGAGATCCCACCTCTCCAACAAGCGCCTGATCTACGGGCTCGTCGCGGTCACAGTTGTCATCGCCGCGTCGATAGTCGCATTCGCCATGATGTCCGGACATGCGGATGCATACCTCGAGGACGATGGCATACGCATCGACGCGTCGATGTACGGCGAGACTATAGCCTATGATTCCATCACCTCCGTCAGTCTTGAGACCGGGATGGACTACGGCACCCGCGTCATGGGATACTCGTCCCATGAGATCCTCTCGGGGGATTTCCGCAACGATGCTTTCGGCGACTACAAGCTAGCGGTCCACAAAGGCGTGGCTGAATGCATCGTCGTCCACAAGGCGGGCGGCGGCGTAACCGTCTTCAACCTCGGCTCCTCCCAAGACACCGGGGAGCTCTACGACGTGCTCTGCATGAAGCTCTCCATCAACGCGCCGTGACGTTCCTTTTATGTATTAAGAGGAAGCCGTCCGGTTGTATAAAAGTCATGTTTATATAGAAGAACTAAATTACCTGGCTTAGTAAAAGGAGTATCATACCATGTATGGATCCGGAAACAACCAGCCGATTATAGTCCTCAAGGAGGGCACCGAGAGGAGCAAGGACAAGGAGGCCCAGTTCAACAACATCGCAGCCGCGAAGGCTGTCGCTGACGCCGTCAGGTCCACCCTCGGACCCAAGGGAATGGACAAGATGCTCGTGGACACCATCGGGGACGTTATCGTCACCAACGACGGTGTCACCATCCTGAAGGAGATCGATGTCCAGCACCCCGCCGCCAAGATGGTGGTCGAGGTCGCCAAGACCCAGGACAGCGAGTGCGGAGACGGCACCACCACCGCCGTCGTCCTGGCCGGAGAGCTGCTGAAGCAGTCCGAGTCTCTCATCGACGCCAACGTCCACCCCACCGTCATCACCAACGGATTCAAGATGGCCGCAGCCAAGGCCGTCGAGATACTCAACGACATCGCCATCGACTCCAACAACGACGACCTCCTGAAGAAGGTCTCCGAGACCGCCATGACCGGCAAGTCCGTCGGCGGCGAGGGCGAGCACCTCTCCGACATCGTCGTCAAGGCCTGCAGGGCCGTCGAGGAGAACGGCAAGGTCGACACCGACAACATCAAGATCGAGAAGAAGATGGGCGGAGTCATCAGCGACACCTACATGATCGAGGGCCTTGTCATCGACAAGCAGAGGGTCCACCCCAGGATGCCCAAGGTCATCAAGGACGCCAAGATCGCCCTGCTGACCGCCGCAATGGAGAACAAGAAGACCGAGGTCGACGCACACATCAGCATCACCGACCCCACCACTATGCAGTCCTTCCTGGACCAGGAGGACGCGCACCTGAAGTCCATGGTCGAGAAGGTCAAGGAGGCCGGCGCCAACGTCGTCTTCTGCCAGAAGGGAGTCGACGACCTTGTCCAGCACTACATGGCCAAGAGCGGCATCTACTGCTGCAGGCGCCTCAAGCAGTCCGACATGGAGGCCATCGCCAAGGCCACCGGAGCAACCCTGGTTGGCAACTTCACCGAGCTGAAGGCTTCCGATCTCGGAACCGCCGCATCCGTCGAGGAGAAGGAGGTCGGAACCGACTCCATGACCTTCATCACCGGCTGCAAGAACCCCAAGGCCGTCTCCATCATCATCCGCGCAGGCACCGAGCATGTCGCGGACGAGGTCGAGAGGGCCATGACCGACGCCATCCGCGTCGTCGGCGTCGCCATCGAGGATGGCAAGGTCGTCGCCGGTGCCGGTGCACCCGAGATCGAGGTCGAGCTCAGGTTGGCCCAGTACGCATCCTCCGTGGGCGGAAGGGAGCAGCTGGCCATCGACGCTTTCGCCAAGGCCATGGAGATCATCCCCTGGACCATCGCCGAGAACGCCGGTATCGACTCCATCGACGCCATCATCAAGCTCAAGAGCGCCCACGAGAAGGAGAAGGACGGCAAGTACTTCGGCCTCTGCCTCACCTGTGGCGAAGCCGTCAACATGCTGGACAAGAACGTCGTCGAGCCCCTGAGGGTCAAGGTCCAGGCAGTCAACTCCGCTGCCGAGGTCGCCAACATGATCCTGAGGATCGATGATGTCATCGCCTCCCGCAGAGCGCCCCCGATGAACCCCATGGCCGACCCGTCCATGGGCGGACCCGGCATGTCCGGCATCGGCGGCATGATGTGATCGCAAACCACTCAAGAGGGGCGCAAGCCCCTCGCAACCCCACCCTTGATTCTCGATGATTCATTGGATACATCGACGTATCCCGTTTTTTCGCAGCCCGATTCTGCTTCTTAGGATTGAATTTAATTAATTAAGTAGGTAGCTTTATTGAAATTATTAATTATGCATGAAATACTCTTCCATAGAACAGGCAACCGATCCCATGCCGGATCCTCACAATTCAATGCGGACACGTTTGTTAAGCTTCCTCATTGATTTGTATCCGAATTTCACAAATTAATAACGTTAGATTGGTTAATTTTTACCGTCAGACAAAGGTCAGACAATAATAAATATGGGAAAGCGGAATAATCCTAGTGGGATGGAGCAGAAGGGGAATCTTCGGGCGGCACTGTATGTCAGGGTATCCACCGACGAACAGGCCACTGAGGGTTTCTCTCTGGATGCACAGATTTCCAAGCTGAAGGCTTACTGCAAGCTCGAGGGTTGGACTGTCTCTGCGGTGTACTGCGAAGAAGGGGAATCCGGTCGCAGCACCAAACGTCCCCAATACCAGAGGATGATGTCGGAATCCGACTCCTGGGATGTGCTCCTGGTCTACAAACTGGACAGGATCCACAGGAACAGCGTGAACTTCGCCAAGATGATGGAGGACCTCGATCGGAAGGGCAAGGAGTTCTGCTCAGTCCAGGAGAAGTTCGACACCAGCACTGCAATGGGGCGGTTCGTCCGCGACGTGATGGAGCGCATCGCCCAGTTGGAGAGCGAACAGATCGGCGAAAGGGTGAAGCAGGGCATGGAAAGGAAAGCCAGGATGGGAACCGGGCTGCTGGGTTCCGGACTGCCGTTCGGATACACTAGGAAACGCGGCAAACTCAGCATCGATGAGAACGAAGTCTACACGGTCAGGGCGATCTACAGCTTGTACATACAGGGCAACAGCATGGACAAGATCGCCAATGATCTGAACAACGCGGGCGTGCCCTCCAAGAACGGAGGGAAGTGGTACAAATCCACCATATACGGGATCCTCCACAACCCGCTGTACGCAGGATACGTCAGGTGGGACGGCATCATGCGCCCGGGCGACCACGGCGCCATAATCGAGCTGGAGACCTACGAGAAGGTCAACGGCCGCATACAGGTCTGATGGTCGAGATCGGGTCCAGAGCGGCCCTGTACGCCAGAGTCTCCACCGATGAGCAGGCCGAGGAGGGGTACTCCCTCGGCGCGCAGCTCGAGGTCATGCGCGCCTACTGCGAGATAAACGATTTGACGGTAGCAGAGGAGTATGTGGATGACGGGTATTCCGGGAGGAACACCCGCAGACCCGCATACTCCCGCATGTTTTCTCCCGAGGAACAGAGCAATTGGGATGTCCTCGTCGTCATGAAGATGGACAGGATCCACAGGAACAGCCGCAACTTCATGGACATGATGGACGACCTGCAGCGTCACGGAAAGCAGTTCGTCTCCGCCTACGACAGGATAGACACCTCCACTGCCGTGGGCAGGTTCGTCATGGACATGATACAGAGGATCGCTCAGCTGGAGAGCGAGCAGATCGGCGAACGCACCTACATGGGGATGCGACAGAAAGCGGAAGAAGGAGCGGGGCTCCTGGGCTTCAATGCGCCCTTCGGATACCGCTTCGACGAGGATTCCTGCCTTGTATCCGTGGACGACGAGCTGGACACGGTGCGGGAGATCTACGACCTCTATCTGAGCGGTTGGACCATGGATGCCATCGCCTACCGCCTCAACTGCCAGGACACCCTCACACGCAAAGGGAATCCTTGGAACAAATTCAATCTCAGGACCGTTCTGCACAACCCGATCTACGCGGGATACCTTCATTGGGAGGAGAGGATGTGGAAAGGAGACCACGAGGTCGCCATATCCCCCAAGAGGTTCAATCAGGTCCAGGAGATGATGGCGGCGAAGGTCCGGAATCCAAAGCACCGTAAGGTGATCAGAGTTCCGGAGTAAGACGGATTCTTTATATCATCTGTATCGATTGACCGGCGTGAATCAGAAGCAGAAGCAGAGGAGCATCCAGCTCGTCGCCATCGTCGTCGTATTGCTCTTCATAGGCACAGCCGTCGCAGCCATCGTTCTCAACTGACGATATTCTTTTCATCGTTATTTCTTCTAGGAATAGTGAGATAAATAATGTTAGTTAAACAATTAGCTTCATTTTTCACGTACTAATAGATGACTCATTGAAACGATCTAAAAACGAACATTTTTGCAACAGATATCAATATCATGCCTGTTCGCAATTTTTTTTCTCGAATCTGACATGTTGTAGAGATTTTTCAATAATTCTGAATTAATCAATTTGAATAAGCTATCACATTAATTAATCATGATTGTGTAAGAATTTCAAAATTTCAGACCGGTCATCATGGTTTTTATGAAAATCTGGAGGGATCCATTACAATTCCGCAATGTCCATCGGTCATAACAAAGTTCCCGCTTTTTTCAATCGTTTTTGCCACCCTTTTCATCGTTTTTCACCAATCTTAAGTTGATATTCGGGAGTCCGTCACGAACGGAATTGAGGCAAAATCAATGAAATTGTGATGGATTTCTGAAAATTCCGATTAAAATTCACTAGGTATGAAATTGATTGTTATGATTAAGTATCCAGCTTAATTTATTGAATTGTTGCCGAATGAATAGGATATCAATGAAATATCAACAATATTTAGTACTGTTAATTAAACATTCTTTGAATTGAACATTTATTTTACATTCATTCAAAGATTTTCGAATCCAATGATAAATTAAGCTGATTACATTATTTAAATTAAAAATCCACGAATCTTGTGATTCATAGTAAAAAATGAAAAATCCATACTTTCACTCAAATCCTGGATCTACTCGAAGAACATTGGGTTGATGCCTGAAACGATACACATTCCCATTCCTTGATATTTGATAATGTGGTTAAGCAATCACATTATTAATTCAAGTTTTCTGAGATCAATAGCGGATCAGATGCGCTCACATCCTTCAATGTCTTCGATCCAAACCAAGTAGCGATACGTAGCCGCTTTTCAGTCAATACGGCAGACATCATACATCAAAAAACTCAATAGATGATTAATTAGAATGATTAAGTAATCAGCTTAATTAATCCCAAAATATCAAGAACCGACATATCAGTGAATCAGCCGGACTTGAGACATGCATAAAGCATCGATAGTTGAAGATTCCGATTTATATTCTGATCCGCGATTTGATTACAGAGGATGATAACATGGAAGGCAACTCGATAGTAGCATACTTCTCCTGCAGCGGCGTCACCGCTAAAGTAGCCAAGAACCTGGCTGAGGCCATCGGAGCAGACATCTACGAGATAAAACCCAAGGTGCCCTACACCGCAGCCGACCTCGATTGGTATGACGGCGACAGCCGCACTTCCGTTGAGTCCCGTGACGCGAATATCAGGCCCGAGCTTGCGGAGAAGCCCGATGTATCCGCTTATGACAACATCTACCTCGGATTCCCCATGTGGTGGTACGAGGCACCCAGGATAATCGCCACATTCCTGGAATCCTGCGACCTATCCGGAAAGACGGTCATCCCCTTCTTCACCTCCGGAGGAAGCGAAGCCTGCGAGACTCAGCCCAAACTGGAGAGACTGTGCCCTTCGGATGTCAAGTGGAAGCCGATCGCCAGATTCTATGACAGCACATCCGCGGCGGATCTGAAGAGCTGGGCGGACGGCCTCTGAAACTCAAAACCCCTGTCCGACAGGGGCATCATCCACTTCTTCCGTTCCCTCTTCGAGGATCGCCGAATCCAGACGGATGAGCAATCCGGCATATCTCTGGCTGTACCTGGCATCCAACTGACACGGTCCCTGGAAAGGAGCGAGGGATCCCAGTCCCTTTATGCGGATAATCCCGTCCGTGCAGGTTATGTTGCCGAAGTCATGAGGCCTGACTATCAGGTAATGCCCATTCCGGCTGATGTGGATGAAGTACGTCCGGTCGGTGAAGGAAGGGCTCATTAGGACGTTGGCGGTGGGCCGATACACGTCGTAGACGGCACCGGAGACGGGCCTGTCGATGCTTATGCGGTTGGCGGTCTCCGGGAGACCGGGGGCAGGGGAGAAGTATTCCCGGGGGATTGCAGGGACTGAGGGTCTCTCGGACTCCGAACCCTGAACAGGCTCCTCTTTGGCCGCGGGGGCAGCGGACAGCTTCTCCACCATGAACCTGGCCCTGCCCAGTTCCGATTCCAGCTCTTCTATCCTGGCATCCCTGTCCTCGATGGCTGATTTATACTGACTCTCCGACTCGGAACGCGCTTTCTCCAGGAACTCCTGCCTGGTCCTGGAGTCGAGGCGCTGCTCGAAGAGCTCCCTATGGTGCTCCCAGATCTCGTCAACAAGCGAATCGAAGAGCCTCTTGTCCAATCCTGCGAGCATCTCGGTGGTGATCTTCTGATCGGGATACGCGACTATGCAGCTGCTCTGCTCCGCCAGGGTGCACAGCCATGCGTCCCCGGGGGATACCTTATTCTTTGTGAATTTATCGACGATGAGCACCTTCTTGTAGCTCCTGGAGATCGGACGCCCGTTCTCGTCGGATACGAATCTGACGATGGCACGCTCCGGCAGCTTGTCCGAGACGTCCTCATCGGCCAGTGACGGCATCTCCGAGAGGATCGCCTTCTGCCAGTCGTAGTACCTCTCACTCATCGTCATCCTCCTCCGACAGCTCGGAAAGGCTCAGGAAGGGAAGATCGTCGAGGGTGTAGTAGACGTCGCTTGCCTTCTTGCACTCCTCGCTGATGCTGGCGGAGAACGATGCCACCTCCACCCTCTTCCCGAACGACTGTATAGCCTCTATGGCGGGAATGAAGTCCCTGTCTCCGCTGACGACTATGGCTGTGTCGTAGTGGTTCATGAGGGCGTGCTTAACCATCTCCACCGACATGGCCACGTCCACCTCCTTCTGCACGTACCCGTCTCCGCTGTCCGTCCTCACCAGGGTGTTGCGGGACATGACGCGGAACCCCTGCTTGGCCAGGGAATCATGCAGCCTAACGTTCGGATCATCCTTGGAAGGGTGCTTGAACGTGGCATCGAAGATATAAGCCGCAACGAGGTCCCTGTCAGAGACGAGAACCTGGGTGAGACGGAAGACGTCCAGACGAGTGAGCTCCGGCTCGGTGACCGAATCCGCCAGGTTGCGGTAGTCTATGAAGACCATCACGCGGCTGTAGGGGTGCTCGGTGAAGAGTGTCATCTCTCACCAGTCGTCTTCGATGACCTTGGGCTTCTGGCAGTTGAGGGAGTCCCTGCGCTTGTAGACAAGGGATTCCTGGAGGCTCTGCCTCTTCTCCTCCGGCATGTCCGTCTCCATTATGTACACATCAACGATGGACTTCCATGCCTTCTCCTTCCAAAGGGACACCCTGTCGCTGTCCTCGATCTCTGCTCTGAGGTCGGAGGACTCCTCGATGCTCATGATCTTGACTCCCTCTCCGGCCTCGGTGCACACGAGAGCCAAGCCGGGAACCGCCGGGATGGGGTCCTGTCCGAGGACGTAGGGGCCCACGAAGGTCTGACCGTCGATAACGAAGTTCTTCATATCATCGCCTCAGCTGACTATCCTGTAACCGTCATCGTCTGCTTCGGATTTGTATCTGATGCCCAGACGGTCCAGTATCTGCATCACCGTCTTGACATGGACGCCTATCCCAACGTTCAGGAACTGCTTGGCCACCACGGTGCCGTCCTGGGCGTGGACTGAATCGAAGCCCATGTCCATGTGGGCGGTGGTGGTCTGTATGGCGGCGATGTAGCCCTTCCTGTCGAAGACGGGGCCGCCGGACTGGCCTCTGAGGCCGGGAGAGGATGTCTCGACGAACAGGGCGTCGTACTCCCTCCCCTCCTTCGAAGGGCCGTTGAGGGTGCGTGTGAAGATGCCGTCGTTGGGGAAGAACGGCACCGGGAGGACGCCTTTGTTTATCAGGAAGCGTCCGGATTCCGAATCGTATGAGGTGACTGCCCTGACGAAGGGGAAGCCTATCCTGCAGATGCTCATGCCTATGCGCATCTTGGTGGGATCCTTGAAGACGGGATACTCCTGGATCATCTCGGGGCGGAATCCGGAGAGCTTGACGACGGCCAGGTCTACATCCGGGTATACGTGCATGGACTCCTGGGTCACGCCGTCCCAGGACCACCAGAAGGATTGCGCCCTCAGGAGGGATGGATCCGGTGATTCGCCTGCCTCCTCGGCAATGCGCATCTGCTCCGAATCGGCTCTGAACCTGCGTGCGGGCTCCACGATGTGCGCCGCGGTGAGGGCCCATCCCTCACGGTTGATGACGACGAAGGAACCGATCGTGGAATTGAGGGTGCCTCCGACGGTCAAAGCGGACGATATTATCGGACGGGTGCACCTGGTCATCTTCTCGCAGGCGTCTGCGAACATGCAACGGAATCTATGAGGCGGTACTTAACGACGATGCGGTTCCATGGATGCATTCGGTCCCGACCGCCCATCGGTATTATATCGGAGCGGAGATGACCGTTCATGAACGCCGTGTCCGTGCGTGATCTGAGGAAATCGTTCGAAGGCGTTGAGGCAGTGAAAGGCATCTCCTTCGATGTCCCCGAAGGCAGCTTCTTCGCTTTCCTCGGCCCCAATGGCGCCGGGAAATCCACCACCATCTCGATCGTCTGCTCATTGCTGAAACAGGACGCAGGCGAGGTGAGGATATTCGGCAAGGATTCCTCCGACCCGTCCGTCAGAAGGGACATCGGCATCGTCTTCCAGGACTCCGTGATGGATGCCAGACTCACCGTGCGCGAGAACGTTGGTGTGAGAGGAGGGTTCTACGGGCTCTCCGGTGCAGAGCTGGATGCAGCCCTTGAGCACGCCCTGGAGGTCACCGGATGCGACGGGTTCGCCGACAGGCCTTACGGGAAGCTGTCCGGGGGCCAGAGGCGCAGAGCCGATATCGCCAGAGCGCTGGTCCACGGACCCAGGCTGCTGCTCCTGGATGAACCGACATCCGGTCTTGATCCCCAGACCAGAAAGCACATATGGGACACAGTGACCGACCTGAATGCAAATCACGGGATCACGGTGATGCTCACCACCCATTACATGGAGGAGGCCGCAGGCGCCGACGACGTTGTCATCATCAACCGGGGTTCTATCGTGGCCCACGGCACCCCGGCCATGCTACGGGAGAGGTACTGCTCCGACAGCATGTCCTTCGTCCCCAGGGACATGGAACGGTCCAAAGGCCTCTTGGATGAACACAGGATACCATACGCTGTGAGGGCGGACACCATAGATATAATGCTGGCATCCACGGTCGACGCCGTACCCATCATCGCACTCCTAGGCGACTCCATGGATTCGCTGGAGGTCCGCAGCGGCACTCTGGATGATGCGTTCATTAGGATAACGGGGGAGGATATGCGATGAACGGGATGCTCTGTCTGGCGAAGAGGAACGTCCTCTGCTACTTCCGGGACAGGTCATCGGTCCTGTTCTCGCTGATGGCGGTGTTCATCGTCGTTATGATCTATCTGCTGTTCCTGCGCAACATGCTCATCGACGCATATCCGGGGACCGAGGGAATGCCGTCGCTGATCGACGCATGGGTGCTCTCGGGGATCCTGGCGATCGTGCCGGTGACGACAGCCGCTGGATCGTTGCAGACCATGGTCGAGGACCGTGCGGATGGCAGGATACGCGATGTGCTGGTGACGCCCATGGCCCCTTGGCAGATAGCCGGAGGGTACATCGTCAGCACCTTCACCGTGGGCCTCATCATGAGCTGCCTCGCTCTGGCCGTCTGCGGCGTATACCTCTATGCCACCGGGTGCCCCCTGTCTTCGGCAGGTTTGGCGGAGGCTGCTGTGCTGACGGTCCCCTCGGCGCTCTCTGGATCGATCATCATCTACGCGATGACCTCTTTCCTCAGGAGCACGGGCGCCTTCTCCGGGTTCTTCACCGTGGTGAGCGTGCTCATAGGGTTCCTGTGCGGGATCTACATGCCCATGGGGACCATGCCCTCCGCGATGCAGACCGTCGGGACACTGGTGCCGGCAAGCCATATGGCGGCGCTGTTCCGCAACTGCCTTGCGGGCGATGCTCTAGATTCTGTGTTCGGAGGTGCTCCTGCCGAAACCGTATCAGGATTCAGGTCCGACATGGGATTCGACCTCTCGCTGGGCAGCTTCTCGTTCGATGCCGCCGGGTGCCTGATTTATGTTGCCGCCGCGACCTGCCTGTTCTTCCTCATCGCATTGTACGGGATTATCCGCAGCAGGGCCGGAAAGGATTGAGTGTGTCGGCGAGCGAGTGGCATGGGCCTCACGGGAGCCTACTGTGCGTAGGATGCTGAAAATGAGGTCTAACGTCCTGAACGACGCCCACTGCCGCCGCTGGCTTGGCGCCTTCCGCGGTCTGCAGGCCTGCGGACGCTGCGGACAGCGCTATCCTTCTCTTTACCGGCAGAACGGGCGTTCTTCCTTCCCAGGATGACGTCCTTCTGCCGCTGCTTCATCTGCATCGAATGCTCCGCCTTCACATCCGTGGAATCCTCCCAGTCCCTGCGGGTGTAATAGGTCATCGTAGACGGCGAAGACGGAGTGGGTGTGAAGATCTGCACCTGCTCCGGGATGGTCTTCAGCTCATCGTGGCAGAAGCGCAGCAGTTCATCCATGTGCCTCTCGGTGCATCCCGGGTGGGCGGCCATGAGGTAGTAGGTGAGGAACAGCTTCCTCCCCTCCTCCGAGACGATGCGGTCGAAGGTGCCTTTGAACCTCAGGAGCTCATCCTTCCCGGGTTTGAACATGTGCCTCAGCACATCCCCGCTCACATGCTCGGGAGCCACCTTCATCTGACCGGACACGTGGCCGTCACGGACAAGGCAACGAAGATACTCCTCTCCGTGTGCCGCATCGTGGTTGATGAGGTCGTAGCGGATGCCGGAAGCCACGAAGACCTTCCTTACGCCTCCGACATGCGAGATGCGGTCCAGGAGGCCGATCAGCCTGCTGTGATCCACGGGCATGTACGGGCAGAGCTTCGGGTACATGCACCTCTTGTCGGGACACGGCCCGGTGCGCTGCTTCTTGGCGCATTCGAAGCCGTACATGTTGGCGGTGGGGCCGCCCACATCCCGGATTATGCCGTCGAAACCCGGGGCAGAGGCCATGGCCTCCACCTCCCTGATGATGGAATCCTCCGTCCTGGATACAACGGTCCTCCCCTGCATCAGCGCGATGGAGCAGAAACCGCATTCGCCGTAGCATCCCCTGTGGGTGGTTACGGAGTTGCTGATGGTGTCCATCGCCTTCACGAAACCCTTCTGAGCGTAATGCGGGTGGACCCTGTTCTCGAACCCGGTCTCGTAGTATGAGTCGAGGACCTCCGGCGTAGGAAGCGGCTGCGGAGGGTTCTGCACCAGAAACCTCCCGCCCACGGGCTGGACGAAGCCTTTCCCGCCTACGGTGTCGCTGAGGCGGTAGAACTGGCGGAACATGCGGATGAAGGCGTGCCTGTCCTCCAGGCACTCCTCGTGGGAAGGCAGGACAGCGTATCCTTCGGGGGCCACGGAGGTCATGTAGCAGATTCCCCTCACGTCCTTCCAGTCCATGCCGTCACGCATACGACGGGCGAGCTCCAGGTTGGAGGCCTCCGCCATCCCGTAGGTGATGATGTCGGCCTTGGAATCTAGGAGGATGCTGCGACGGAGGGAATCGGACCAGCAGTCGTAATGGGTCACCCTCCTCAGGCTGGCCTCCACTCCGCCCAGGACGATGGGTTTCCCTTTGGCGTAGCGTTTTATGAGGTTGGTGTAGGCTATGCACGCCCGGTCCGGACGGCGGTTGTTGACGCCGCCGGGGGTGAAATCGTCATCCTTGCGGAACTTCCCGGTGGGTGTGTAGTTCGCCACCATGGAGTCGACGCACCCGGCGGATACGCTCCAGAAGAGCTCCGGAGTCCCGAGTGAGAGGATGTCCTCGCCAGTGTCGATGCGCGGCTGGGCGATCATCCCCACGCGGAACCCGTTGGCGATCAGCCAGCGGCCGATGAGAGCGGAGCCGTTGTAGGGGCTGTCTATGTACGTGTCGCCGGATACCAGGATGATGTCCAATCCGTCCCAGCCGCGCTCACCGACCTCGCGAGGCGTGGACGGGATGAGCATCAGAGCACCTTCTCCATGACGTAGTCGTCCATGACGAATCCGTCGCCGATGTCGGTGCAGATGCTGTGGATGACCTCCATGCCGTTGCGACGGTAGGCGGAGATTGCCTTTTCGTTGTACTTGTTGACGGTGAGGCACACCGATCTGAATCCGTTGTCACGAGCGTAGGAGAAGACCGCCTGGAGGGAAGCGGAACCCAGCCCTCTGCCTCTGTGCTCCTTCCTGAGGTAGAGCTTGCTGAGGAACAGACGGTCTCCGCGGGGGCAGACGCCGGTGTATCCGATGACATGCCCGTCGTCCTCGATGAAGGCGTAGCGGTATCCCTTCTCCGTAACCTGCTCGGTCATGGCCGGAAGGGACTGGAACCTGTCCACCATGTAGTCGATCTGGTCATCGGAGAGGATGATGGGGAAGTACTCGTGCCAAATGGATGATGCCAGGGAGGCCACACCCGCCAGCTCCTCCGGGCCGACGAACCTCAATTCCGGCATGTGATCTCCTTGGTCAGGTCGAACAGGCCCTCCTCGAAATCCACTCCGAACCTGATGTCCGCTCCGGAAGCGCGGGTCCGGAGGATGCTGCCGACGGTGAAGTCCACGGCGATGGATGCCGCATCCTCGAGAGAGCGGCCGTTCATCACCGCCGCAACGAGAGCCGAAGCATAGACGTCGCCGGTGCCGTGGTAGTAGCCGGGTATGACATCGCGGAAGGTGTAGCTGGTCTTGGAGGTCTCCGAATCATAGGTCGCTGCGCCGAGCTTGCCCTCCTCGAAGTAGACGCCGGTGAGGACCACCTTCTTCGATCCCTTCTCAGCCAGGGCCTTCATCAGGTCCAGTATGTACTCGGGGGTGTAGGGGCCCTCCTTGTACTCCCTGCCCAGCATGAAGCATGCTTCGGTGATGTTGGGAACGACGATATCAGCCATGGCGCAGAGGGACCCCATCCTCTCTGCGAACTCCATGTCGAAGAGAGGGTACATCTTCCCGTTGTCTGCCATGGCCGGATCGGCGATGAACATCGCGTCCTTCCCGAAGCGACGGACGACATCCTTGACGATGTCGATCTGCCTGGCGGAGCCCAGGTATCCGGTGTATATGGCGTCGAATCCGAGACCCAGGCTCTCCCAGTGGTCCACGATGGGTTCGATGTCGTCGGTCATGTCCCTGAAGGTGTAGCCTGTGAACCCCCCGGTGTGGGTGGAGAGCACGGCGGTGGGTATGACAGTGCATTCGACTCCGGTCGCCGATATTATGGGCAGGGCAACCGTCAGAGAGCATCTGCCGAAGCAGGAGACGTCGTGTATCGCAAGGACGCGCTTCTTCGCCATACGCGTTCATCGGGGTTTGGTATTAATACGTACTGAATCCCGATGAACAATTCAGGGCCTTCCGGACAGCTTCGCACCGCACCAGGGGCAGTAGGGAGGCATGCCCATGCCGATGAACTTCCCGCACTCGGGGCAATATCCGCGGGTCATGGGGCCTCCATCCGAGTTATCGGTGATGATGGGCGGCGGCGTCATATTCTGGGGGGTCAGGGAGATGTCAGGCTCGGCCTTGTGGTACAGGACGGCGATGATGACGATGAGTATCACCATGACGGCGATGGGCAGAACGTAGAACATGGTGTCCTTGGGCCCGTCCCTGCTCATGCCGATTATCAGGTACGGCAGGATCAGCATCATGAATGTGAAGAAAACGCCCACACCTCCGAAAAGCAGGACCTGACTCTTCCGCATGCCCGACGTATGCATCTGCGTTGATATAAAACACTCCGAAAGACCCCGTGTTTCAGAATCCACGGGGTTAACTACGATGAGGCCGATGTCCGAAGCGTGATATCGGATTCCCATCTGGAGCAGGCGCTGGCGGACTACAACGACCGCATCTCCAAGCTGGAGGCTGTGCACTCTGTGGAGGACCTTCTCGAAGCGTACATCAACCGCGGCACCGTGCTGATGATGATGGAGTCCTACGTGGCCGCCATGTCCGATTTCGACGAGGCTGTGGAGCTCATCGAGGAGATGGAGCATGCGGGGGACCCCCCTGACCTCGGCCTGTTCATCCGCGCCTACGAGAACCGCGGACAGCTCTGCTGCGGCGACGATGATGCCCAGATGGTGTCCGACTACGCACGCATAGCGGAGAAGCTCCCCATCCTCCGGCACGGCACCCGCTACTTCCAGACCAAGGACATAGTGCAGATGTGCATCAACTGCGCCGAGGACCTCCTGGATGAGGGCTACTGGGAGAACGCCCTTCCCTTCCTGGAGAAGGGGAGGGACATGCTGGAGGGAAAGTACGACCCCTGGTCCCAGAACCGCCTGGCGGAGATCCAGAGCCTGTTCGGCGAAGCCTACGAGGGCATGGGCCTGCACAACAGCGCAGAGCATCACCTCACGGACGCGATAGTCATCGAGATGTCCCTCTTCGACCGCCGGACCCTGGAGGACCGCTTCCAATTGGTCCTGGACCTGGTGTCCAGAGGCGATGTCAGGGAGCACAGCAGGGATATCATGGGTTCCATCGAGGACCACGCCAAAGCGGCGGACATCCTTGAAGGGATGCTCAGATCGGGCGAGAGCGACAACTCGGAACTCTTCGTCAACCTCTGCCAGGGCCTCGGCTCCAAATACATCGAGGCCGGGCTGATAGAGGAGGGGGAGAAGTACCTGGTCAAAGGGATGAAGCACAACCTGCCCCAGGTCCGCGACGCCATGAAGGACCTGGGGATCGACAGGTGATCAGTGCCTGCGCCTGGAGGCGATCTCCGCTTCCACAAGGGACATCACGTCGCCGGTGATCTCGCGGATCTCGTCGTCGTGCTTGCCCCTGAGTATGACCACGCAGAGGTGGGTGTTTGTGGCGAAGTTGCCTGCCAGGAAGCTTATGGCGTACTCGCGGTCGAACTCGTCGAGGATGTCCTCCATCTCCGCCCTGAGGAGGCGGAGCTTGTCGGTCGCGAGCTGGGGGATGAACTCCTCTGAGTTGAGGGCCACGGACCTGATGTCCTTGCCGTTGGGGGCTTCCATGGACCGGTTAACCGGGTCCCCGATTAAATCGTTGCCGACTCACCCTTTAAATCCGTCTTCTGAATGGCCGTGTCATGGCCAACTTCTGCTCACGCTGCGGCAGCCTGGTGTTCCCTGGCAGCGACAGCTGCCCCAGCTGCGGCGCTTACGTCTCCGGGGAATCCAGGACGAAGCAGAGGAGCCTCACCGAGATCGCCGCCCAGCGCCGTCCCGCACCCCGCACGGTCAGCGAGGAGGACATGAAGGCGCCGTACCTGCCTTACGAGCCCCGTCCGTCTCAGCTGTCCATCATCTCGGACATCCGCGAAGCCATGGATGCGGGAAGGCACATAGTCATAGAATCCGGCACCGGCACAGGGAAGACCATCGTATCCCTGGCAGCGGCGCTGGAGCATTCCAAGCCGAGGAACAAGAAGGTGGTCTACCTCACCCGCACCATATCCCAGAGCGACCAGGTCATGAGGGAGCTGAAGGCGATATCATCCCTGAAGAGGGTCACAGGCATAGCCGTCACAGGACGCGGGAAGTCCTGCCTGCTCATGCGCACCGTCCGCGGGTACGAGTCGCTGCCTCCGCAGGTGCTCTCCAGCCTCTGCGAGGAGAAGAAGAGCAAGCGTGCCTGCCCCTATTTCAACACACTCAGGGACCACATGGCGGAGGTGGAGTCCTTCTGCCTGTCCGAGTTCCCCAAATCGGACAAGCTGGACGAGTTCTGCGAGAGCCTCGGCACCTGCCCCTACGAGATGAAGAAGCTGCTGATGAAGGGGATGGATGTGGTCGTGGCGCCGTATGTGCACATACTGTCCGAGGACATACGCTCCAACCTGCTCAACAACCTGGATTCCGACGGCGGGAACCTGACCATCGTCATAGACGAGGCCCACAACCTGGTGGATGCCGCCAGGGAGCAGGAGAGCTTCTCCATCTCGCTGCGCCTGGTCCAATCGGCGCTGGACGAGTGCTCCACGATACGCGGAGGCGACGCCATGCTCTGCGACGGCGTGATGCTGGTGCCGTTCATCACCCACCTGAAGAACCTCATGCGCTCCCTGGCGACCTCGAAGCTGGGACTGAGGGAGAAGGAGGCCCTGCTGGAGCCCAGAGTGATAGAGGGATCGTTCTTCTCCAAGTTCTCCATCGACCGCCACCGCCTGGAGATGTGCATCGACCGCCTCCAGGACATCGGCGACAACCGCACCGAGATCCTCATGGAGAGGGGAGAGAACAGGGTCTCGGAGCTCTTCGATCTGGCTGTCGCCCTCAGGAGCTGGATGATGACGCCAGACGAGAAGTACGTCAGGACCATCAAGACCGGCGACGACGGCGAGGTGCTCCATGCCGCCTGCATAAGCCCCTCCGACGTCACGTCCTTCCTCAGGAAGACCAAGGGCGTCCTACACATGTCCGGAACGCTGCAGCCGCTGGAGCAGTACGTCCGCACCATGATGCTCCCCGAGGACACGGTCACCCGCATCTACCCGTCGCCTTTCCCGAAGGAGAACCTGAAGGTGGTGTACATGGAGAACGTCACCACCCAGCAGAAGGAGATGGCCGCTGATCCCAGCATCTCGTCCAGGATACACAGGTACATCGCCAAGATGTGCAACGCGGTGGACCGCAACACCCTGGTGTTCTTCCCTTCCTACAGGATGATGCACGACCTGAGGCCCTTCCTGGAGGAGTACGTGAAGAAGAAGCTCTACTGGGAGGAGCCCAGGCAGCTGAGGCGCACCATGCAGTCCCTGGACGCCTTCAGGAAGGGCAGGGACGGGGTGTTCTTCTCCGTCATGGGCGGATCCGTTGCCGAGGGCATAGACTTCCCCGGCGACGAGCTCTGCTTCGCCATAATCGTCGGCATACCCTATCCCCCGCCAACCTTGGAGTCCAAGGCAATGTCCGACATGTTCGACCGCATGTACGGGCGCGGCAAGGGCTGGGAGTACGTCAGCGTCGCTCCAGCGGTGAGGAAGATGAAGCAGGCCATCGGCCGCCTCATCAGGACCGAGGAGGACCGGGGAATGGCGGTGATAATGGACAAGCGGGCCGCCAGGTACGTTCGGGAGCTGGACTGCTCCGTCACCAGGGACCCCGTCGGAGATGTGGCATCCTTCTTCGGCGATCAGAAGGTGTAGCCGCAGTCCAGGAAGTCCTGCCTCACCTTGTCGTGATCAAAGCGCCACCTGCCGACTGTCGAAGGGTCGTGGATGCTGTCCCTCGGGTTGGCTCCGGTGCCGATGGATGTGCCGCTGGCGCCCCACTGCATCGCTATCTTCGAGGGCGGCACGGCTGACACGTTCCTATGGCTGGCGAACCTTATCACCGCTGCTATCTGCGCTATGCGCCTGTCGCTGACCTCTTCCAGGTCCCCCACGGGGGTGCCTTTGGCGTTCACCCGCTTCATGGAGCAGATGGATGCGGGATCGAAGCTCCTGAGGGTGCAGATGATGTCCGCTATCTCCTCATCCGTGTGCTCTATGCCTATCGGATCAACGCCGCAGGTGAGGTTCAGAGGTGATTCCGATATCGCACGCATGGTCTGCAGACGCCTCTCGGGAGGGAACGGAGTGCGATGCCTTCCCTCAGATGGAGGGTGTGGTATGCGCTGTTGTAGCCCGCCTCCTTGAGCCTGATGCAGCCCTCCAGGGTCAGCTCTCCGGTGTTGACGCCCAGTCTGTAGTCCCCGGGGACCTCCTCGCGTATGCGCCTGGCCATCTCGCACAGCTTGTCAACTGGATAGAACTCTGTGGTGCGGATGGTGAATCCGGTGTATCCGGCGGCAATGCGCTCCTTCATCATCGAGATGATGTCCTCCACCGGGATGTGGTAGCTCTGCCCCTCCATCAGCCCCCATCTGGTGCCGAAGGAGCAGAACCTGCAGGATGCGTCGCAGGGAACGTAATCCACGCCGAACGGCGTGCCCAAGGTCGCCTTGTCCTTCGATTTGATGGCAGCAAGCTCCCTGGCCCTGGATCCAAGATACTCGCATTCCTCGGAATCGGGGCTGACGCCCAGCATCCTGATGATGTCATCGCGGGATATGTCCTCCTTGCGGGCGGATACCTCGAAGCATCTGTCCACGAACTCTTTGAAATCCTGATCCATGTCATTCTCTCCCGGGGTTGAAAGGGCACGCGCTGCCCAGGAAAGGTTGTTTCCTTGATGGTGGGCGCAGAAGGGGTCCGACCATTGCATATCCACTCCCAGCCTCTCTCTCACCGCATCCACCGTCATACGCATGGACACGTTTGCAGAGCGGTCACAGCATCTGGGGCCGCCTATACCGCCGATGGCGGAGAAGCAAGAGCCCGTGAGCCTATGCACAAGGCCCCATCCTTCCGGATCATCTGCCTGACATCGCAGACGGCGCTGAGGAACGCTCCGCATGAGAGCACCGCGCCGCAGCCTCCGAGGCGCCAGCAGGAGCCCTTGGGGATGGCGTCTCCGCGCTCCATGACCTCTTCCAGGAGAGCCGGGAGATCCCGATCGTTCTGCGAGGAGTTGCAGTAGGCTGTGGCCAATGCGCATGCGACAGCGAGATGATGCTTCAGAGGCCGTGCGGATATCAGGGGCACCGCCAGCATCGAATCGAGGACCTGACGGGGATCCCTGGAATCGGATGACAGGCACACGTCCCTGATCGCCTGCCTCACCGATGCCTCAGCGCAGGAAGGGCAGAGGACGTGCCCGTTCACGCACTTGTGGAAGACCGTTGTCTCCTTTCCGAATGCGGAGCAGACGCCCTCTGTC